>CAYRUH010000017.1:43386-70805 GCA_964427415.1 uncultured Woeseiaceae bacterium
CGCCATCCTCGCGCGCACATTGGCATCTGTCCAGGGCATCTGTCCAGGGCATCTGCACAGGGTATCTGCACAGGTCATCTGCTAGTGTCGACGGGATGGAAGAAGAAGCGTACACGGACCTTTTTCGCGACTGGCGAGTGCCGCTGCCCCCGGTTACCGACAATCCGCACGGCGAGCCCCGGCGAGTGGGCGTCGAGTTGGAGATGATCGGGCCCGGCGTGGCGGAGGTGAGCCGGCTGGTCGCGACTCACTTCGGCGGACAGATGGAGGAGAAGAGCCGCTACGAGCACCGGGTGCACGGCGATCCTGCCGGCGACTGGGGTGTGGAGCTCGATTACGAGTACCTCAAGCAGAAGGGGCGGGAGGAAGCGCCGGAGTCGGACCTGGCGGCCTTCATCGACGAGGCCGCCGAGAGCCTGGTCCGCGCCGGCGCCGAGACCGTGGTGCCGGTGGAGGTGGTCAGCCCGCCGCTGCCGATGCGGCGGCTCGCCGAAGTCCAGTCCCTGATCGCGCGGCTGCGCCATGCCGGCGCCCGGGGAACCGGGGCCGGCATCTCCTACGCCTTCGGCTTGCAGCTCAACCCGGAGCTGCCGTCCCTGGACGCCGCTACCGTCGTCGCCTACCTCAAGGCCTTCTTCTGCCTTTACGACTGGCTGGAGAAACGCTCGGCACCCGATCTCACGCGGCGACTCAGCCGCTTCATGGCGCCTTTCCCGGGTCGCTATGTGCGCAAGGTGGTCGACCCCGGCTACGAGCCCGGCCAGGCTCGCCTGATCGACGATTACCTGACGGATAATCCCACGCGCAACCGGGCGCTGGACATGCTGCCGCTGTTCCTCTTTCTGGACGAAGAACGGGTGCGCGCCGTCGTGGAAGACCCGCGGGTGAAGCCGCGCCCCACCTTCCACTACCGGCTGCCGAATTGCGAGATAGACAGGCCGTACTGGGGCATCCATCTCGCCTGGGCCGACTGGCTGAAGGTCGAGGCGCTGGCCGCGGACCGGGCAAGGCTCATGCACATCTGCCGGGTCTATGCGCGCTGGCTCGACGAGCCGCTCGGGCACCTGCTGGAGGACTGGGCACGGGAGGTCGAGTCTTGGCTGGGCCAGACGGAAGGCCGCTGATCGGCATCACGGGCCCGCGCCGGGGCGCATGGGGACCGCGGGTCTGTGTGCACCTGGGCGTGCTGATGGCCGGCGGCCGCCCCCGGCACCTGCGGCCCGGCGACCGGGTCTCCACGGCCGATCTGGAAGGCGTGATCGTTACCGGCGGGCACGACGTGGAGCCGGTGCTCTACAAGGCCGAGGCCGAGGTGGAGGGCCGCTACGACCCGGAGCGCGACGCGTTCGAGTCCGAGATCATCGACTGCGCGCTGGCCGACGGCACGCCGCTGCTCGGCATCTGCCGGGGCGCGCAGCTCCTGAACGTGCGGCTGGGCGGCACCCTGTTCCAGGACCTGCGCAGCCGTCGCCACCGCACCTCGCAGCGGCGCACGATGCTGCCGCTGAAGACACTGTGCCTGCGCGACGGCACCCGGCTGGCCGGTCTTCTCGGCGCACAGCAACTGAAGATCAACAGCCTGCACAACCAGAGCATCGACCGGCTGGGCGAGGGCCTTGAGGTGTCCGGCCGGGACCTCGACGAGATCGTGCAGGCCGTGGAGGAGCCCCGGCGCCGATTCCTCATGGGTGTGCAGTGGCATCCGGAGTTCCTGCTGTATCTCTCCCGCCAGCGGCGGCTGTTCCGCCGGCTGGTGGCGGCGGCCCGGGACTTTCGCTCGGGGGGCCCGCACGCTTGATCACCTACGTCGGACTCTTCTTCACCGCGCTCCTGGCGGCCACGCTGCTGCCGTTCTATTCCGAGGTCCTGTTCGCCGGCCTGCTGGTGGAAGGCTACGACCCGCTGGCGCTGTGGGTCTGGGCGACGGCCGGCAATACGCTGGGCGGAGCCGTAAATTGGGCGCTCGCCCGCTTCTTCCTGCGCTTCGAGGACCGGCGCTGGTTCCCGTTCCGGGACAGGAACCTGGGCCGCGCCCAGGCCTGGTTCCGGCGCTACGGCGTCTGGTCCCTGCTGATGGCCTGGGCGCCGATCGGCGGTGATGCGCTGACCTTCGTCGCCGGGCTGATGCGGGTGCGCTTCGGGCTGTTCCTGCTGCTGGTCGGCATCGGCAAGGGGGCCCGCTATGCCGTCGTGCTGTGGATGGTGGAGGGCGCGAGTCGAGCGGTCGCCTGACGCGGGTAAAATTGACAGGCCGGTCGGTATTCTGCATCTTTCCGCGGGCGGCTGACTCGGGGGAGTGCCGCCGGGGGTGCGAGCCCGGCACGATCGCGGGGGAAAGACGTGGAAGCCCGACCGCCCTTGAGTCTGGCGGATAACCGCTACGCACGCAGAGTGCTGCTCTGCCTGCTTTATTTCACCCAGGGGTTCCCCTGGGGTTTCGCCACCGTGGCGTTGCTGGCCATCCTGAGCGAGGCGGGCCACGACAAGGCCCAGACCGCCACCGTCACGGCCATGGCGATCCTGCCGTGGAGCTTCAAGTTCATCTGGGCACCGATGATCGATTCGTTGCGCTTCCCGGCGATGGGGCTGCGCCGTCCCTGGCTCATGTTCGCCCAGACCGCCATGGCGTTGACGCTGCTGGGCTCCGTCTACACCGGCGCGCTGGAGAGCACGGGCACGCTGGCCTGGATCGCCTGGGTGTTCTTCATTCATAACTGCTTCGCGTCGCTGCAGGATGTGGCGGCGGACGCGCTGGCCGTGGACCTGCTGGACGACAGCGAGCGGGGCCGGGTCAATGGTTTCATGTGGGGTTCGAAGCTCGCCGGCATCGCGGTGGGCGGCGCCGGCATGGGTTTCGTGGCGGCCCGCTGGGGTATACCGACGGCCGTCATCATCCAGGCGGCGATGGTGATTGCGGTGCTGGCGGTGGTCATCGCCTGGCCGGAGCGGGCCGGTGAGAAGCGGCTGCCGTGGAGCGCGGGGCGGGCCCGGGGCGTCGCCGCTGCGCGGGATTTCGGGCCGCTGATCACGCTGAAGGAACTGAAGCGCGCGTTCTCCAACCGCACCACGGCCACGCTGCTGATCTTCGGCATCATCCACGTCTCGACCGAGGGCCTGTTTTATCCCCTGACCACGGAGTTCTTCGTGCAGGGGCTGGGTTGGACGGCCGAGCGGTTCTCCCGGGCCCAGGGGACCTGGGGCGTGCTCGGCGAACTGGCGGGCGCGCTGGCCGGCGGCTATCTCTGCGACCGTTACGGGCGCCGGCGCATGGCGGCGGTGGGGTTGATGGTGCTCGCGGCTTCCATGGGCGGCTTCGGGCTGCTGTTCGCCGGCTCGTTCGATCCTGACGGCGGGCACGTCGTGCTGCTGCCGGCCTTCAAGGGCGCCATGGCGTTTTCGACGGTCGCCATGTTCTCGCTCTATATGAAGGTCTCCTGGACGGCCGCCGCGGCCACCCAATTCACGCTGTACATGGCCATGGGCAACCTGGGTTATGCGCTCGGGGCGAAGCTGCTGACGTGGCTGGATCTTGCCGGCTACGACCTGCGCCTGGACGAGCTTTATATGCTGGGCGGGATCATGCCGCTGCTCGCCCTGGTGCTGCTGATCGGACTGGATCCGGACGGTGTCGAGCGGCGCAAGATCGCCGAGCGGGAGGCGCTGGCCGCAGCCGCTGGCTGAGTTAGACTGGGTCGATGGATGACGCGGCTCCAAAGCCCTCCTCCCAGGGGATTTATGTCCTCGCGGCCCTCTGGGCCCTGGTCATGTTCGCCGCGGCGGTGGCGCCCCGGCTGGTGCCTGCGGGCGGCGGACCGGCCTCCGGTGCAACCGCGACGCTGGCCGTGCTGGCGCTGCTGAGCCTCGCCGCGCTCATCGCGGTGTGGCTGCTTCTGCAGACACTGCCCCGCCTGCGCACGCTCGGCGGGCTCCCGCGGGTGCTCGGCATTGCGCCCGCCATCCTGAATAGCCTGGCCATCGCCTGGGTCTGGCACCTCATCACCGTCTGACGCCAAGGCGATTCTTCCGTATCATTGGGGATTGGCCAGGCCCGCCGAAGGGCCCGACAAAGAAGAACTCAACTTGGAGAACGCTATGAAGATCGGTGTGCCCCGGGAGACATGGCCCGGCGAGAAACGCGTGGCCACCACCCCCGAGGTGGTCGGTCAGCTGATCAAGCTCGGATTCTCGGTGCAGGTGGAGCGCGGCGCCGGCAGTGCGGCGGATTTCTCCGACGATGCCTACAGCGAGGCCGGAGCGAGCGTGGTCGAGAATGCTCACGAACTCTGGAAGACCAGCGATATCGTCATGAAAGTGCGCCCGCCCGAGGGCGAGGAAGTGGAACTTCTGCAGGCGGGCCAGACGCTGGTGAGCTTCCTGTGGCCGGCCCAGAACGAGGACCTCCTGAACCGGTTCGCCGAAAAGAAGGTGACGGTGCTCGCGATGGATTCCATCCCGCGCATCTCCCGCGCGCAGAAAATGGACGCATTGTCCTCCATGGCGAACATCGCCGGCTATCGCGCCGTCATCGAGGCCGCCCAGCATTTCGGGCGTTTCTTCACCGGCCAGATCACGGCCGCCGGCAAGATTCCGCCGGCGAAAGTGCTCGTGATCGGTGCCGGCGTCGCCGGGCTGGCTGCCATCGGTGCAGCCAAGAGCATGGGTGCGATTGTTCGCTCCTTCGACACCCGCCCGGAGGTGGCCGAACAGGTCGAGAGCATGGACGCGGAGTTCCTGATGCTCGAGTTCGAGGAAGAAGGTTCCGGCGCGGGCGGTTATGCCAAAGTAATGAGCGAGGAGTTCATAAAGGCCGAGATGGCACTGTTCGCCGAGCAGGCGAAGGAGGTGGACATCATCATCACCACGGCGCTGATCCCGGGCAAGCCGGCACCCAAGCTCATCACGGCCGAAATGGTCGAGACCATGAAGCCGGGCAGCGTCATCGTCGATCTCGCCGCCGAACAGGGCGGTAATTGCGAGCTGACCGAGCCGAACGAGGTGGCTGAGAAGCACGGCGTGACCATCATCGGCTACACGGATCTGCCGAGCCGGCTTGCGGCCCAGTCCAGCCAGCTCTACGGCACCAACCTCCGGCATCTGCTGACCGACATGACGCCGGAGAAGGACGGCAACCTCGTCGTCGATTTCGACGACGAGGTGGTCCGGGGCGCCACCGTGGTCAGGGAGGGCGAGATCACCTGGCCGCCGCCGGCGCCGAAGATCAGCGCGGCGCCGCCGCCGAAGGCGCAAGCCGAGGCTCCGCCTGCACCGGCCGAGGAGAAGAAGCCGAGCGTGTGGGGCCCGGTAATCCTGTTCGGCGTGGGCGTGCTGGCGATGCTCGGACTCGGCGCCGTCGCGCCGCCGTCCTTCATGCAGCATTTCACCGTGTTCGTGCTGGCCTGCTTCATCGGCTACATGGTGATCTGGAACGTGAAGCCGTCGCTGCATACGCCGCTGATGAGCGTCACCAACGCCATCTCCAGCATCATCATCATCGGCGCACTGCTGCAGATCTCCTCGCCGGTCGGCTGGATCGCCTGGATGGCGGGCTTCACCGCGCTCATCACCGCCGTAAATATCGCGGGTGGTTTCGCCGTCACGCAGCGCATGCTGCAGATGTTCCGCAAGTAGGAGACAGACATGCCACAGGGAATCGTCACCGTCGCCTACATCGGCGCAACCATCCTCTTCATCCTCGCCCTGGGCGGGCTTTCCAATCAGGAGACCGCGCGGCGGGGTAACTACTACGGCATGACCGGCATGGCCATCGCCCTGCTCGCCACCATCTTCGGCATCGTCACGGATAACTACGTGCTGCTAATCGTGGCGCTCGCTGTCGGCGGCACCATCGGTCTGCTGGTGGCGCGGCGCGTGCAAATGACGCAGATGCCGGAACTGGTCGCCATCCTGCACAGCCTCGTGGGCCTGGCCGCCGTGTGTGTCGGCTTCGTCAACTTCGGCGACCCGTCGGTGCATTTCACCGGCGTGGAGAAGACCATCCACGACGTGGAGACTTATCTGGGCATCCTCATCGGCGCCGTCACCTTCTCCGGCTCGGTGATCGCCTTCGGCAAGCTGTCCGGGCGCATCGGCGGCAATCCGATGCTGCTGCCCGCACGTCACTGGCTGAACCTGGGCCTCCTGATCGGCGCCATCTGGATGGGCGCCGAGTTCGTCCAGCAGTCGGCGGCCGGCGGCGGACTGTGGCCGCTCGTGTTCATGACCCTCATCGCGCTCGCCTTCGGCGTGCACATGGTTATGGCCATCGGCGGCGCGGACATGCCGGTGGTGGTTTCCATGCTGAACAGCTACTCGGGCTGGGCGGCGGCGGCCACCGGCTTCATGCTCAGCAACGATCTGCTGATCGTCACCGGCGCGCTGGTGGGTTCGAGCGGTGCCATCCTTTCGTACATCATGTGCCGGGCCATGAACCGCAAGTTCCTGAACGTGATCGCCGGGGGCTTCGGCACCGGCGGCGGCATGGCGGCGGCGAGCGACGGTGAGGAAGGGGAGGTGAACCCGATCAGCCCCGAGGACACCGCCGCGCTGCTTGAGGGCGCCAGGGAGGTCATGATCATTCCCGGCTACGGCATGGCGGTGGCCCAGGCCCAGCACATCGTCTACGAACTTACCCGCACGCTGCGCGACGAGGGCGTGAACGTGCGCTTCGGCATCCATCCGGTGGCCGGCCGCATGCCCGGCCACATGAACGTGCTGCTGGCCGAGGCCAAGGTGCCCTACGACATCGTGTACGAGATGGACGAGATCAACGACGACTTTCCGGACGTGGACGTGTCCATCGTGATCGGCGCCAACGACATCGTGAACCCTTCCGCCCAGGAGGTGCCGGACAGCCCGATCGCCGGTATGCCGGTGCTGGAGGTCTGGAAGGGCAAGACGACGATCGTGCTCAAGCGCAGCATGGCTACCGGCTATGCCGGCGTGCAGAACCCGCTGTTCTTCAAGGAGAACACGCGGATGCTGTTCGGCGACGCCAGGGAGAGCCTGGATGCGGTCATGAAGGCCCTCTGAGCGCTCCGTGGCCGGCAAAACGATCACGAAAATCCTCGTCGCGAACCGGAGCGAGATCGCGATCCGGATCGTGCGCGCCGCCTACGAGCTGGGGCTGGAGGCGGTCAACGTCTATTCCGACGAGGATCATCTCACCCTGCATCGCTTCAGCGGCCACGAGGCCTACCGGATAGGTCACGGGCTCACGCCCACCGGCGCCTACCTGGACATCGACGAGATGCTGCGGGTGGCACGCCAGTCCGGCTGCGACGCGGTGCATCCGGGTTACGGCTTTCTGTCGGAGAACCCGGACTTCGCCGAAGCCTGCGCGCAAGCCGGCATCATCTTTATCGGCCCGCAGCCGGAGGTGATGCGGCGACTCGGCAACAAGGTGCAGGCGCGGCGGATCGCCGAGGCCGCCGACGTGCCGGTGATGCCGGCCACCGAACCGCTGCCGGAGGACCGGGCCGGGATCTCCCGCCTGGCCGGCGAAATCGGTTATCCCGTGATGCTGAAGGCGAGCTGGGGCGGCGGCGGCCGGGGCATGCGGGTCATCGAGGACGAGAAGGAGCTGCACAGCCAGATCGACATGGCCCGCCGGGAGGCGAAAGCCGCCTTCGGCAACGACGAGGTGTACCTCGAGAAACTGGTACGCCGGGCCCGTCACGTGGAGGTGCAGGTGCTGGGCGACGAGCACGGCAACGTGGTGCACCTGTTCGAGCGGGACTGCAGCGTGCAGCGCCGCCACCAGAAGGTGGTGGAGCGCGCACCGGCGCCCTACCTCGACGACGCGGCGAGGGAAGACATCTGCAACGCTGCGCTGAGGCTCGCCCGCTCGGTGGACTACACCAACGCGGGCACCGTCGAGTTCCTGCAGGACGTCGATACCGGCGCCTACTACTTCATCGAGGTCAACCCGCGGGTACAGGTGGAGCACACCGTCACCGAGCAGGTGACCGGGCTCGATATCGTCAAGGGCCAGATCCAGATCGCTGCCGGCGGGCGCATTGGCGATCCGGCCACCTGCGGCATCCCGGAGCAGGCCGATATCCGCATGCGCGGCTCTGCGCTGCAGTGCCGGGTGACCACCGAGGACCCGCGCAACAATTTTATCCCGGATTTCGGCCGCATCGTTGCCTACCGCAGCCCGGCGGGCCCGGGCATCCGCCTGGACGCGGGCACCGCGTATTCCGGTGCGGTGATTACCCGCCATTACGACAGCCTGCTGGTGAAGGTCACCGCATCGGGTCAGAACGACCTGGAGGCAGTCCATCGCATTCGCCGCGCACTGGGCGAGTTTCGCGTGCGCGGCGTGGAGACCAACCTCGAGTTCCTGCAGGGACTGGTGACCCATCCGCGCTTCCTCGAGGCCGATTACAACACCCGCTTCATCGACGACACACCCGAGCTGCTCGATCTGCCGCCGCCCCGGACCCATGCCACCAAGCTGGTGCACTACATCGGCGAGGTCATCGTCAATGGTAATGCCCAGGTGCAAGGGCGCGCACGGCCGGCCAGCCGCCGCGCGCCCGAGCCGCCGCCGCTGCCGGATCTGCCGGTGGCCGACGGCGTGCGCCAGATTCTGGAGCGCGACGGGGCCGAGGCCGTCGCGCGCTGGCTCAAGGAACAGCCGGTGCCATTGGTGACCGACACCACATTCCGCGACGCCCACCAGTCGCTGCTCGCCACCCGCATGCGCTCGATCGACATGCTGCGGATCGCGCCGCACTACGCCCGTCTCATGCCCGGCCTGTTCTCCGTGGAGTCCTGGGGCGGTGCCACCTTCGACGTGGCCATGCGCTTCCTGAAGGAGGATCCGTGGCAGCGTCTGGCGGATCTCTCCGGGGCCATGCCGAATCTCATGCAGCAGATGCTGCTCAGATCATCGAACGGTGTCGGCTACACCAACTACCCGGACAACGTGGTGCGCCACTTCACCCAACGGGCGGCGGAGGCCGGCGTCGACGTCTTCCGCATTTTCGACTGCCTGAACTGGGTGGAGAACATGCGCCTCGCCATCGACAGCGTGCTCGAGACCGGCAAGATCGCCGAGGCGGCCATCTGCTACACCGGCGACATCCTCGACCCGGGCCGACCCAAGTACGACCTGGCCTATTACGTGGATCTGGCGAAGCAGCTCGAGGC
The DNA here is from genome assembly GCA_964427415.1 of uncultured Woeseiaceae bacterium. Lineage (GTDB taxonomy): Bacteria > Pseudomonadota > Gammaproteobacteria > Steroidobacterales > Woeseiaceae > Lentisalinibacter. The sequence goes on from CAYRUH010000017.1 coordinate 52,540, forward strand.
GGCCGGCGCCCACATCCTGGGCATCAAGGACATGGCCGGGTTGCTGAAGCCCGCGGCCGCGACGAAGCTGATCACCGCGCTGAAGCAGGAGATCGGCCTGCCGATCCACTTCCATACCCATGACACCAGCGGTGCGGCGGTGTCCAGCATCCTGGCGGCGGTGGCCGCCGGCGTGGATGCCTTCGACACCGCCATGGACGCCATGAGCGGCCTCACCTCCCAGCCCTGCATGGGCTCGACGGTGGCGGCGCTGAAGTTCACCGGGCGCGACACCGGCCTGGACGAGACCCACATACGCACCGTGTCCAATTACTGGGAGCAGGTGCGCGGCCAGTACGCGGCCTTCGAGCCCGACATCCGCTCGGGCGCCTCCGAGGTCTATCTGCACGAGATGCCCGGCGGGCAGTTCACCAACCTCAAGGAACAGGCGAATTCGCTCGGCATCGGCCGGCGCTGGCACGAGGTGGCGCGGGCGTATGCCGACGTGAATGAGGCTTTCGGCGATATCGTCAAGGTGACGCCGTCTTCCAAGGTGGTGGGCGACATGGCGTTGATGATGGTGACCCAGGACATCACCATCGAGGAGGTCTGCGATCCGGAGCGTGACATCTCGTTCCCCGATTCGGTGGTGTCTTTCTTCGCCGGCGAACTCGGCCAGCCTCCCGGCGGCTTTCCCCGTGACCTGCAGCAGAAGGTGCTGCGGGGCAGGGAGCCGCTCACCGACCGCCCGGGCAAGCATCTCGAGCCCGTGGATCTGGCGTCCGAGCGCGAGCAGCTGGCCGGGACCATCGGACGGCCGGCCTCCGAGCTGGATCTGGCGAGCCACAACATGTACCCGAAGGTCTTCCGGGAACTCGAGAATCACTGGCAGGAATACGGCGACGTGAGCGTCCTGCCCACCCATGTGTTCTTCTACGGCATGGAGCCCGGCGAGGACATCACGGTCACCATCGTCGAGGACGGACGCCAGGCGGTGATCCGATATCTCACGGCCTCGGAGGCCGATCCCGATGGCATACGCCACCTGTTCTTCGAGGTGAACGGCTGGCCGGCCTCGGTACGCATCGCCGACAATGCGCTGGCCCACGACAAGGTCATGCACGAGCGCGCCGACTTGTCCAACCCAAACCACGTCGCCGCACCCATGCCGGGTCTGGTGGTCTCCGTGGCGGTCGAACCCGGCCATGAAGTGGAGCGGGGCGATCCGCTGCTGACGATGGAAGCCATGAAGATGGAGACCGCGGTATCGGCCGAGCGCGCCGGTACCGTCAAGCGGGTGGTCGCCGCCGCCGGCGCCCAGGTCGAGGCGAAGGATCTGCTGATCGAGTTCGAGTAGGCCGGTTCAGGCCAGGAACGCGTCGATGCCGGTGAGGCAAATCGGCTCGTTCAGCATCGGCACGTGGCCCCGGTTCGGCACCTCCAGAACGTCCAGGTCCGGTTTGGTGGCCTGCATCTTGTCGACGATCTCCCGGGTCAGGATGTCGGACAGCACGCCGTGGATGACCAGCGTCGGCGTGGCCGCCAGGCCGGCGAACAGCTCCCACGGGTCCGCCAGCTCGCCGCCGACCTCGCGCAGCGCGTCGCCGATCTTTGGATCGCAGTCGAGCCGCGGCACCCCCTCCTCATCCTCCCGGTAGCCGGTGCGGGCGTAGGCGAGCCAGTCCTCGTCGGTGAGGTCGGGGTAGGCGATGCCGTAATTGGCCTTCGACAGGGCGACCGCGTCGTCCCAGGAGCGGACGTCCGGCGTCTTGCCCGCGTAGCCCATAATGCGGGCAAGGCCTTCCGGCGCGATCTCCGGGCCGACGTCGTTCAGTATGACCCGGTCCACCAGTTGCGGCTGGCGCTGGTTCAGCGTCATGGAGACCAGCCCTCCCAATGAGGTCCCCAGGCAGACGATCCTCTCGAAGCCGAGTTGCGCGACGAGCCTCTCCATGTCCTGCACATAGGTGAGCGGGTGGTAGTTGCGCCATTCGGGGTCGTGGTCGGACAGACCGCGGCCGCGGAAGTCCGGCGAGATCACGCGGCGTCCGGGTGAGAGGTGGCGGGCAATGGGCTCGAAGTCCCGGCAGTTGCGGGTGAGGCCGGGCAGGCAGAACACGGGCGGCCGGTCATCGCTGCCCCTGTTTGGACGGTAGTCCTGGTAATGCAGCCGCAGGCCGTCCTCGCTCTCGTAGTACTCGTCGCTGTAGCTGCCGGGGTCGCTCATTGGTTCGGCCTCATACCGTCGTATCCGCATAGTCCTTGCGCAGATCGCGCTTCAGCACCTTGCCGTTCGGATTGCGGGGCAGCTCGGCGACGAAGGCTACCCCGGCCACCCGCTGCTGCTTGCCCACCCGTTCGTTGATCCAGGCCGTGAGCGCATCGGCCTCGACGTCGGCATCTTCGCTGCGCACGACCACCGCCAGGGGCGTCTCGCCCCACTGCTCGCTGGGCACGCCGATCACGGCCACGTCCGCGATGGCGGGGTGCCGCGCTGCCACGGCCTCGATGTCGGCCGGGTAAATGTTCTGGGCTCCGGAGAGGATCATGTCCTTCTTGCGGTCGACCAGATAGAGGAAGCCTTCCTCGTCCAGGCGGCCGATGTCGCCGGTGCGCAGCCAGCGCCGGCCCTCGGCGTCGGTCCAGGTGGCCTCCTCGTTGGCGTCGCCCCGGTTCAGGTAGCCGGTCATCAGCAGCCGGCCGTAGCCCACGATCTCGCCCGGCTCGCCCGGCGGCATCACCTCGTCGTCGTTGCCCAGGATGACGATATCCTGGCCCGTGCAGGGCCGGCCGACTGAGTTCATGCGCAGGGCCGCGTCCTCCGGCTGCAGCGTGGTGACCAGTCCCTCGGTGAGGCCGTAGAGCTCGATGAAAGCGCTGCAGATCTCGTCGTAGATGCGCTGCTTCAGCGACTCGTGCAGCGGCGAGCCGCAGCACATGAGGCTCTGCAGGCTAGACAGCTCGTAGTTGCCGAATGCGGCGTTCTTGAGTATGCGCTGGAACTGAACGGGCACCATCGCCGAGTGGGTGATACGCTGTTCCGCGACGGTGGAGAGGAATTTCTCGACTTCGAAAGCGGGCATGACCACGAGGGTGCCGCCGCACCAGAAGGTCGCCAGCATCGCCACCCAGGTAATGTTGGAGTACAGCCCCAGCGAGCACAGCGTGCGTGCGCCGCCGTGGTAGCGCAGCGCCAGCGCCATGTCGTAGGCCCAGGCCGCCCGGCACTGGTGGGAGTGCACGATGCCCTTCGGCAGGCCGGTGGTGCCGGAGCTGTAGATGATGTTGCACTCGTCGCCGGCGGCCACCGGATGGCCGCGCTCGCGGGCGGGATGGTGGTCGCGCCATTCGGCGTACTCGATGAAACCCTCGGTCGGTGCGCCGGCGCCCGTGTGGCCAATCATACGGCCGGTGAGCTCGGCGGGCAGGTCGTCGCCCATCGCCGTCAGCCGCCCCACGTGCTCGTGGGAGGCGATGACCGCTTTCGCGCCGCTGTCGCGGATGAGTGTGAGTATGCCCTCGTCGCTCACCGCGACGTTCAGCGGCACGGCGACGAAGCCGCCGTAGATCGTGCCGAACAGTGCTTCGGCCATCTCCAGGCCGTTGCGCATGAGGATGATGACCCGGTCGCCGGGCGCGAGGCCGAGCGCCATCAGGCCGGCGGCCACGCGCCCGACGCGCTCGCGATACCCGGACCAGGACAGCGTCTGTCCGTCGCAGATCACCGCCGGCTTGCTCGCCAGCCAGCGCGCGTTCAGATCGATGATTCCGGGCAGGTAGGTTTCCCCGGCGCTGAACCAGGCCATATGCGATCCTCTTATCGCAGATTTCAACGCTCGTTGAAGCCTATTTCAACATTTGTTGAGTTGCAAGTGGGCGGCCCCTAAAATGCCAAAGCACTGACTTGCAGGGTGATCTGAATGGCGAAGAAGCAGCGCAAAACCGAAGCGACCCGGGAACGCATACTGAACGCTGCCGAGGAGTTGTTCGCCCAGCACGGTTTCGACGGCGTCACCGTGCGCCAGATCATGCGCAAGGCCGGGGCCGATGTCGCGCTCGCCTATTACCACTTCAAGTCCAAGCGCGATCTGTTCGACGCGGTGCTGCTGCGCCACGCCGAGGTGTTGAACGAGATTCGGCTGCGAGCGCTGGAGGAGGTCGAGGCGCGCCACATCGACGATCAGCCGAGCGTGGAGGAGATCATCGCCGCCTTCACCAATCCGCTGCTGCAGCTGCTGGTGGAGGACCACGAGAAGTGGCAGCACTATTTTGCACTGATCGCCCAGATCAACAACTCGCCGGAATGGGGCGGCGAACTCATGACGCGGTTCTTCGATCCCCTGGTCAAGCGTTTCCTGGAGGCGCTGATGCGGGCCAAGCCGGAGTGGTCCGAGGCCGAGATCTACTGGTCCTATCACTTCCTCTCCGGCGCCCTGACCCTCACCTTCGCCGAGACCGGCCGCATCGACAACCTGTCCGGGGGGCTGTGCCGCTCGACGGACATGGAGTCGATCAGCGAGCGCATGCCCCGCTTCGTCGCGGCCGGCTTCCGCGCCCTGGCAGAAGGGTAGGAGGGCCTCCAGGCCCGATCAATCGCGGCTGAAGCCGCTCCTAACAAGGAGAGAGCTCTGGCAGGGCCCGCATCGGGCCTGAAGGCCCTGCAATGCGTCATGTCTGCGGTCTTGTAATTCAACCATCGTTGAAATAGGATTCATTCAGCGTTCGTTGAATTACGGCTGCAAGGGCCCGAGCGCGGGCACTCCGGTGCCACTATCACAACCAACGGGGGAATCTGTCATGCCTATACGCTACCGCTATGCCCGGAGACTGGGTGCGGCCCTGGCCGTCGCGCTGCCCGTGGCCGGTTTCGGTCCGGTCGCCGTGGCCCAGCAGACCGGCCAGGATAATGAGCAGGGCGCTCGCGCCATCGAGGAAGTCGTTGTGACCGCCAGGCGCCGGGAGGAAACGCTGCAGGACGTGCCGCTCTCCATCACGGCGTTCAGCGGCGAGGAACTTGCGCGTATCGGCGCACTGAACATCATCGAGGTCGGTCAGACAACGCCGAACGTGACGCTGGAAGTCTCCCGTGGCACGAACACCACGATCACCGCTTTCATCCGTGGCGTTGGCCAGCAGGATCCAGTGGCCGGATTCGAGGCCGGCGTCGGTATCTACATTGACGACGTCTATCTGAACCGTCCCCAGGCCGCCGTGCTGGATATCTACGACGTGGAGCGGATCGAGGTGCTGCGTGGCCCGCAGGGCACGCTCTACGGTCGCAACACCATCGGCGGCGCTATCAAGTACGTGACAAAGCGCCTCTCGGACGAGCCCGAGGCGAAGGTGAAGGTGACGGTCGGCAATTACAATCAACTCGATACCGTGGTGAGCGGTTCGACGCCGATCGGCGAGACACTGCGTATCGGCGGCTCGGTGGCGCGGCTCACCCATGACGGCTTCGGCGACAACCTGAACCTGCCGGGTCTCGAGAATTATGCGAAGGACATGCTTGCCGGTCGTTTCAGCGTCGAGTGGTTGCCGACCGACACGCTCTCGTTCCGGCTGAGCGGTGACTACCTGGACGACGACTCAGATCCCCGTCAGGGCCATCGGCTTACGATTGGTAACCTGTCAGGAGCGCCCATCCTCGGTGACGTGTTCGATACGCGTGCCGGTCTCAACAATCCGACCCAGGAGGTGCAGGCACGTGGCGCGGCGCTGCTGGCAGAGTGGGCCGTAACGCCCGAATTCACGCTCAAGAGCATCACGGCTTACAGGGACGACGAGAGCTTTACGCCGATCGATTTCGACAGTTTGCCTGCAGCGGACCTGGATGTACCGGCCGTGTACGAGAACGATCAGTTCTCCCAGGAGTTCCAGGTGCTCTACGAGGGCGACCGGCTGTCCGGCGTCGCCGGCGCCTACTATCTGGATGCGAATGCATTCACCGCCTTCGACGTCATCCTGGCGACCACCGGCGATCTGCTCGGCTTGCCGGGCCTGAACGCTTTCACGCTGGGTAACGTGGACACCGAGACCTGGTCGCTATTCGCCGACTTTACCTACCAGCTCACCGACAGACTCGATATCTCTGTGGGCGGACGCTACACCTCTGACGAGCGTAGTTCCCGTGTGCTGCGCCAGACCCTGATCGGCGGCACTTCGGAATTCTTCGGCGGGTCGACCATCCCGCTCGCGACCACGTCCGATTTCCAGGGGCGCGAGGAATTTACGGAGTTCACACCGCGCTTCTCCGTGAGCTACGCACCCAACGAAAATCAGAATGTCTACCTCACCTGGAGCGAAGGTTTTAAGGGCGGGAGTTTCGACCCGCGCGGCCAGACCAGCGTGGCTCCTGACCTCGACGGCGACGGCGATGTCGACGAAGAGGATATCTTCGAGTTCATGCGCTTCCAGCCGGAGACCGTTACTTCCTACGAGCTCGGCCTGAAGTCGTCCTGGCTGGACGGCCGCTTGAGCACGAATGTGGCCGTGTTCTTCGCCGACTACGAGGATGTGCAGATTCCGGGTTCCGTGGGCGTCGACTCTGACGATGACGGCGTCGTTGATACCTTCATCGGTGTCACGTCGAACGCGGCGGATGCGGATATCTTCGGCATCGAATTCGAGGGTGCGGCGCAGCTCTCCGACGCGTTCCGGGTGAACTGGATGCTTGGCTACATCGATGCCGAATTCAACGAGTTCATCGATGCACTCGGCAATGACGTAGCCGACGAGCGCGAGTTTCAGAACACGCCGGAGTGGACGGGCAGCGCGACGCTGATTTACGAGCGTGCCGCCAGCGTGCTCGGTCGCAACAGCCTCTTTTCCGTCAGAAATACGCTTTCGTATCGGGATGATACGAGTCAGTTCGAGGTGCCGACTCCGCAGCTGGATCAGGACTCGTATACCTTGTGGGACCTCAGCTTCGTGCTCGAAGACCCGGACGGCCACTGGCGCCTGGGCCTGCACGGCAAGAATCTGACCGACGAGGAATACAAGGTGGCGGGTTACTTCTTTCCGGATCTCGGCCTGGAGAGCAGCATCACCGCCTTCTACGGCGATCCCCGTCGGGTGATGGGAACGTTCGAATATCGGTTCTGAGGCACCATCCCCCGCCTCCGAAGTCGGCCCCGTCAGACAACGGGGCCGATTTTTTTTCCGCGCGCGGCTAAACTGGCTGTGCCATGTCCGAAGACCGTCCCCGCCTGACCGCCTTTCTGCACCCTCGCTACTGGCCGACCTGGCTCGGTGTCGGGCTGCTCCGACTCGCCTGTCTGCTGCCGTACCAGGTGCAGATGCGCCTTGGGCGCGGCCTCGGCGGGCTCGCCGCCAGGCTCCTGTCGGAACGCGTGGCGGTGGCCCGACGCAACATCGAGCTCTGCTTTCCGGAGAAGCCGACGGACGAGGTGGAGGCGCTGACGAGGGCCCATTTCCGCTCCCTCGGCATGTCGCTGATGGAGACGGCGAGCGCCTGGTGGCGTAGCGACGCCTTCATTGCCCCGCTCGCCACCATGGAGGGCGCTGAGCACGTGCAACGCGCCGTCCAGCAGGGCCGCGGCGCCATCCTGCTCACGGCTCATTTCACCACGCTGGAGTTCAGCGGGCCGGTACTGCACATGAACCTGCCGCCCTTCGACGCCGTGTACCGCAAGCATCGCAGCCCGCTGGTGAACGAGATCTGGCGTCGCGGCCGCGAGCGCTCGGCGCGGCGCACGATCGAGAAGGGCGACATCAAAAGCATGGTGCGCAGCCTGCGCGAGGCCGTGCCGGTCTGGTACGCGCCCGACCAGAGCTACCGCCGCAAGAAGTCGGAGTTGATTCCGTTCATGGGCGAGCCGGCCATGAGCAACACGGCCACCAGTGCGCTCGCCAAGCTGGCCGATGCCGTCGTGCTGCCCCTGTTCCCGCGCCGGCTGCCTGGTGATAGCGGATACCGCATTACCGTGTACCCGCCGCTGGATAATTTCCCGTCCGGCGACCCGGCGGCGGATACGGTCCGCTATAACGAGATCGTGGCGGAGTGGATCAGGGAAGCGCCGGCGGAGTACTACTGGGTACACCGCAAATTCAAGGACCGGCCGGACGCACTGCCGGATGCCTACGCCGGTCTGACCAGCGACGACCGGGAATAGCGGCTCCTAACCGAGACGGCGGTACAGCGCCTCCAGCCGCTCCGCGATGCCTGCGATAGAAAACTCGCAGAGGCGCTCGCCCGCAGCGACGGCCAGTCGCCGCCGCAGTTCCTCGTCGGCGTACAGTCGCCCGATGGCCGTGGCCAGGGCTTCCGCGTCCCCGGGTGGCGCCAGCAACCCGGTCTCCTCGTGGCGGATCAGCTCGGGAATGCCGCCCGTCTCGCTGGCGACGATGGGCTTGCCCGCGGCGATCGCCTGGAGCAGTACGGACCCGAGCCCTTCGTGATGACTCGGCAAGGCGAACACGTCGAAGGCGGCGAGATAGTCGGCCACGTTGTCGACGAAGCCGGTGAAGTGGACCCCGCTTTGTCCGGCGGCGGCCGCGCGGATGGTCTCGCCGTCGTGGCCGTCGCCGACGAAGACGAAACCCATGTCCGCATGCCTGGCCGAGAGGGTTTTCGCCGCCGTCAGCAGTTCCAGTTGCCCCTTCGCCACATCCAGCGCCGCGACGTTGCCGACGAGGAAGGCCTCGGGCCGGGCCGCGCGGATCTCTGCCACGCGGCGCGGATCGGGTGCGGCGGCGTCCAGCGCGCTGGGGATCACGGCCGCTTCCAGGCCCGGGAAGCGTTCGGCCAGGACGCCGGCGATGGCACGGGAGAGGGCGGTCACGGCGGCTGCGTCCCGATAGACCCGTGAAGTCAGGGCACTGTGCGACGGCGGCTTCATGACCCGGCGCGTCAGCACGTAGCGGCTGCCGCGCAGTTTCGACGCGATCCACGCCGCCTGCGCCGCCCGCGCCTCGTGCGCATGGACCAGTGGTGCTGCCACCCGTACCGCGGCGCCCAGCACCCCGCCGACCGGCGTGACGGTCAGGCAATCGACGTCTGCGAGGCGCGCCGCCAGCGGTTCGCCGCCCCGGCCGATGAACTGCTGGCGCCAGCCCCGGCGTGCCAGCTCCCGGACCAGCAGCAGGGTCTGGTTCTCGCCGCCGCGGAAACCCCGGGCGAGGTTGATATGGGTGATCTCGGCTCTGTTGGCCGGCATGGGCGGAGTCGGATCAGCGGCCGGCCGCCGCCCGTTCCCGGGCCGTGGCCTTCATGTGTTTATAGAACACGCCGTCCGCATCGCCCCAGGCGATGACCAGTCCCCGCCAGCCCTCCAGGAAACCCAGTCGGAGAAAGTAGGTGCGCAGGAAGGCCCAGACCGCACGCAGGAAAATCAGCGCAGGCGGTTTGGCGGTATGGGCGCGCCCGGCGCGGATCTCCGAGTAGCGGTCCGCCTTCTGCAGGAAGGCGCCGAGGCGCTCGACGGCCCGGTGGTACAGCGGCGAGCGCAGGCGCACGACCGTCGTGCCCACCTGCGGCTCGATCCGCTCGTGGACGCTGGCCTGGTTGTAAGCATGGCGGTGGCGGTGGTAGAAGCGCGGCAGCCAGTCATTGCCCCAGCCGGCACGGCGGACTCGTCGGCCCATGAAGTAATTGTGCCGGTCCACCTCGTAGAGCCGCGCGGGGTCCGAGAGGTCCAGTGCGTCGAGTTCTGCGATGAGTGCCTCGCTGGCCGCCTCGTCGGCGTCGATGGACAGGATCCACTCCCGCTCGGCCAGCCCCGCGGCGTGGTTCCTGGTCGGCCCGAAGCCCGTGAACTCGCCGCTGAACCAGCGCACGTTGCCGTGCGCGCGGGCGATGTCTTCCGTGCCGTCGGTCGAGCCGTTGTCGTAGACGACGATCTCGGGCAGGTGCGCAAGGCTGGCCAGCGTCTCGGCCAGCGTGGCCTCGGCGTCCCGCGTGATGATGACGGCGGCGATGTCTGCGAGCGGCATGGCACGATCCTTACGTTTGCGGAGAATGTTAACCCGGAAATGCGGGCAGCAGTTGCCGCGGGCCAATGCCCGTTTTCGGGAACTGCGCATTGGACTGGCGTCGTGGTATCGGTTCTAATCCGCTGATGCGCAGGCTGACTGCCATCGCCGTGATCGTGAGCATCCTGGCCGCCTCGGCCGGGGAATTCGTGCAAGCGTGCACGATGGCGGTCCTGCCGCAACCCGCCGCGAAGGCGGTCGGCGGCGTCGGCAACGGCGCTGATGCCGCCATGCCCTGTCACGGCACCGACCGGCAGCCTGCCGGCCATGCCATGGACCCGTCCATGGACTGCTGTGACGAGGACGCCACGGCCGCCCACTGCATCGATTGCCTATGCACCGCGGTCAGCATGCCGCTGAGTGCGCTGGAAACGGCTATCCCGCAGGCCCTGCCGGCGCCGGCCCGGCCCGCGCTTCCGCTCTCCGCCGCGCCGCCGCCGGAACGCGCCCCCGAGTATCTCCTCAGACCTCCGATCGTCACCTCCTGACCGTCCGCCTGGCGGCGGACCGCTGTCGTACGCGTGCGCGCGGCGACTGAACGAAGACGACTGACGGAGACTGCACATGTTTATCCGACGCTGCGTGGGCATGCTGCTCGCGCTGAGCCTGTTGGCAATATTCCTGCCGCGGGGCTGGGCCGCCGACGAGGCGCCGCTCGCGATCACGGCGGAGATGCTCACCCAGGAGGTGCTCGCCGCGAACCGGGCCCTGACCGGGCGGCGCGCTGCCACCGCCGCGCGCCTGAGTGAGGCCGAGTCCGCCGATGACCTCGATGATCCCCGCCTCATGCTGGGCGCCGCGCCCAACACCCTCGGCTCCCGGGCGGATGGCCGCGGCCTGATCCAGTTCAGCCAGTCCCTGCCCTGGCCCGGCAAGCGCGGGCTGCGGGGCGACGTCGCGCTGGCTGTGGCGGAGGCTGCCGGAGAGTCCGAGCGCGTGCTGGCCCGGGAACTCGCCGCCCGGGCCAAGAGGCTCTGGGCCGAGTGGTGGTACGTCCACGAGGCGCTGACCCACAACGACGAGGAAAGGCGTCTGGTGGCCGAGCTCGCGCCGGTCGCCGAGGCGCAATACGCCGCCGGCATGGGGCTGCAGCAGGACTTGCTGCGGGTCCAGACCCGGGCCCTGAGGCTCGAGCATCAGCGTCTCACGCTCGAGCAGCGCCGTAGTGCGCTGCTCGCCGAGATCAACGCGCTCAGGGGACGATCAGCTGACGCGTTGCTGGTGAAGCCGGCTCCCATGCCGCCGGCGCCGCTGGTGGCGCCGGAGGCCGAGCTGGTCGATGCGCTGGCCGCGACCCATCCGGCGCTGGCGCGGATCGATGCCTCGCTGGCCGGCGCCCGAGCCAGGCTACAGCTGGCGCACAAGGATTACTGGCCCGACTTCCGCGTGTACACGGGCTATGTCGGCACGCTGGACCCGGCGCAGAAGCGCTGGCAGATCGGCGCCGAGATCAACCTGCCGTTCGGCGGCGACAAGCGGCGCTCTGCGGTCTCCTCCGCGGAACTCGAACAGGACCACCTGCAGGCCGAACGCGACGACCTGAAGTTCCGGCTCCTGGCCGAACTGCGCTCATTGCTCGCCCGCCTCGACGAAGCCGAGCAGACCGTCGCGCTGTACCGGGACCGCATCGTGCCGCTGTCGCGGCAGGGACTGGACGCAGCTCGCGCCGATTTCGAGTCCGGTCGCGGGGCATTCGCCAACGTCATCGACGCGGAGACGGCGCTGCTCGATGCAAGACTCACGCTCGCCCGCGCACGGGCCGACCGGCTGATGACCGTCGCCGGTATCGAAGCGCTGACGGGCATTGACGCCGACCTCGCGAGGACATCCCCATGAAACCACAATTCATATTCTGGGCCATCGTGGTCGCCGTTACGGCCATCTCCGGTGCGCTGGGCTTCTGGCTGGGCAGCACGGAGGTCGACGAGCCGTCCGGCGCCGCGGCCGATGCCGGCGAACGCGGCGAGAGTGAGATCCTCTACTGGGTCGCGCCCATGGATTCGAACTATCGCCGGGACGAGCCGGGCAAGTCGCCGATGGGCATGGACCTGTTGCCGGTCTACGCCGACGGGCAGGCGGCGAGCGACGATGCCGGCATCGCTGTCTCGTCCGCGGTCCGGCAGACCCTTGGCGTGCGCACGGCGCTCGCCGGGCGCGGTGCGTTCGCGCGCCGTCTCGATACCGTGGGCTATACCGCCTGGGACGAATCCACGGTGACGATGTATCACGCCCGCGCCGAGGGTTGGCTCGAATCGTTCCGCGTCGCCGGCGTCGGCGATCGCATCGCATCGGGCCAGGTCCTCTACACGCTGTTCTCGCCCAAGCTGGTCTCGGCGCAGCAGGAGCTGCTCACCGCCCGCGCCTCGGGCAACGTCTCCCTGACCCGCGCGGCGCGCGACCGACTGCGTGCTCTCGGTCTCGGCGACGAGCAGATTGCGGCCATCGAGCGCGGCGACAGCGTGCAGCAGAATCTGCCGCGTCGCGCCGGCCGCGACGGAATAGTGATTGGCATGGAGGGACGCGAGGGTAACTACGTCACTCCGGCCACGCATGTGCTCACCGTCGCCGATCTCTCGACCATCTGGGCCGAGGTGCAGGTCTTCGAGCAGGATATCGGCTGGATGGCGGAGGGCCTGCCGGCCCGCGCCCGCTTCGAGGCCTACCCGGACGAGACCTGGGAAGGCCGCATCGCCTACATCTATCCGGCCCTGGACCCTGAGACCCGAACCCTCAGGCTGCGGCTGGTCTTCGACAACGAGGACGGCCGGCTCCGTCCGAACATGCTGGCCAAGGTGCGCATCCAGGGCGAGCCCCGCCCGGACGTGCTCCACATCCCCCGTGAGGCCGTCATCCGCTCCGGCGCCGGTGAGCGCGTGGTACTGGATGCCGGCGACGGCCGCTTCCGTGTGCAGCCGGTAGTCACCGGGCTCGCGAGCGGCAGCGACGTCGAGGTGCTGGAGGGTCTCGCCGAGGGCGATCGCGTGGTGACCTCGGGGCAGTTCCTGCTGGACGCCGAGGCCGGCGGCGAACAGGCGCTGGCGCGGCTCGAGGAGCCGGATCCCCACGCCGGCCACGACATGGAGGAGATGGATCACAGCGGCCACGACATGAGCGACGATGGCGACGGCGCGGAGTCCGGGCGATGATCGGCGCGATCATCCGTTGGTCGATCCGCAACCGGGGCCTGGTCCTGGCCGGCCTGATCGCGCTGGCGATCGCGGGCACGCTGAACCTGCGCACCCTGCCGGTGGACGCGATCCCGGACCTGTCCGACGTACAGGTGATCGTGAAGACCTCGTATCCGGGCCAGGCGCCCCAGGTCGTCGAGGACCAGGTCACGTACCCGCTCACCACGGCGCTGCTGTCGGTGCCGGGCGCCGAGACCGTGCGCGGCTACTCGTTCTTCGGCGACTCCTACGTCTACGTCATCTTCGACGACGACACGGACCTGTACTGGGCCCGTTCCCGGGTGCTGGAGTATCTGAGTCAGGTGGCGCCGCGGCTGCCGGCCGAGGCGAGACCCGCCATCGGGCCGGACGCGACCGGCGTCGGCTGGATCTATGAGTACGCGCTCGTGGACCGCAGCGGCCGGCACGATCTCTCCCAGCTCCGCGCCATCCAGGACTGGTTCCTCAAGTACGAGCTGCAGACCGTGCCCGGCGTGGCGGAGGTGGCCACCGTCGGCGGCATGGTGAAGCAGTACCAGGTGGTGGTGGACCCGGACCGGCTGCGTTCCTTGGACCTCACCCTGCCGGCCATCCGTGACGCCATCCGCCGGGGCAACTCCGAGGTGGGCGGCTCCGTCATCGAGATGGCCGAGACCGAGTTCATGGTGCGCGCCACCGGCTACATCACGGGCCTGGACGAACTGCGCCAGATCCCGGTGAAGATCTCGCCGGAGGGCACTCCCGTATTGCTGGAAGAGGTGGCCGAGATCCGCCTGGGGCCGCAGCTGCGGCGCGGCATCGCCGAGCTGGACGGCGAGGGCGAGGTGACCGGCGGCATCATCGTGATGCGTTTCGGCGAGAACGCCCAGCGGACCATCGATGCGGTGAAGGCGCGGATCGAGGAGCTGCGTCCGAGTCTGCCCGAGGGCGTGGAGATTGTGACCACCTACGACCGCTCCGAGCTGATCGGCCGGGCCATCGACACGCTGCAGGGCAAGCTGGTGGAGGAGTTCCTGCTGGTGGCGCTCATCTGCGCCATCTTCCTGCTGCATGCCCGCTCGGCCCTGGTGGCCGTGGCGACGCTGCCGCTCGGCATCCTCGCCGCGCTCCTGATCCTGCGCGCGCAGGGCCTGAACGCGAACATCATGTCGCTGGGCGGCATTGCCATTGCCATCGGCGCGATGGTGGACGCCGCCATCGTCATGATCGAGAACACGCACAAGCATCTGGCGGAGGACAAGTCGGGGCGCAGCCGCTGGGAGATCGTGGCGAAGGCCACCACCGAGGTGGGACCGCCCATCTTCTTCTCGCTGCTGATCATCACGCTGTCCTTCCTGCCTGTGTTCACGCTGGAAGCCCAGGAGGGCCGGCTGTTCGCGCCGCTGGCCTGGACCAAGACCTGGGCCATGGCCGCCTCGGCCGCGCTGGCCATCACGGCGGTGCCGGTGCTGATCGGCTATCTCGTGCGCGGGCGCATCCGGCCGGAGGAAGCCAATCCGGTGAATCGTGCGCTCACCGCCGCCTATCGACCGGTGATCGGCTGGGTCAGCCGGGCACCGTGGCTCTTCGTCGCGGCCGGCGTGGCGCTGGTGCTCTCGGCGCTGTACCCCGCCAGCCAACTCGGCACCGAGTTCATGCCGCCGCTGGACGAGGGCGACTGGATGTACATGCCCACCACCCGGCCTGGGCTGTCCATCGGCGAGGCCGGCCAGCTGCTGCAGCAGACGGACCGGCTCATCAAGAGCGTGCCGGAGGTGGCCCAGGTATTCGGCAAGATCGGCCGCGCCGAGACCGCCACCGACCCGGCGCCGCTGACCATGATCGAGACCCTGATCCGCTTCAAGCCGGAGAGCGAATGGCGGGAAGGCTATGACATCGAGGACATCCGCGCTGAAATTCGGGAACGGGTGCAGCTGCCGGGTGTAACGAATGCCTGGGTGATGCCGATCAAGACCCGTATCGACATGCTGGCCACCGGCATCAAGACGCCGGTGGGTATCAAGATCAACGGTCCGGACCTCGACGTGATCCAGGGGCTGGGGGTGCGCATCGAGGAGTTGCTGCCGGAAGTGGAGGGCACCGCTTCGGTGTTCGCCGAGAAGGTCGCCGGCGGGCGCTACGTGGTGGTGGACATCGAACGGGGCGAGGCGGCCCGCTACGGGCTGAATATCGCCGACGTGCAGACGGTGGTCATGAGCGCCGTGGGCGGCATGAACGTCACCGAGACGGTCGAGGGCCTGCAGCGCTTTCCGGTGAATCTGCGCTATCCGCGGGCCGTGCGTGAAAACGTGGAAGCCATCCGCGAGCTGCCGGTGGTGACGCCGGGCGGTGCCCGCATCCGCCTGGGCGATGTTGCCCGGGTGGCCGTGGAGGACGGCCCGCCCATGCTGAAGAGCGAGAACGGTCGCCTGACCGGCTGGGTGTATGTGGATATCGACGGCCGCGACGTGGGCTCCTACGTGGCAGCCGCCCGGGAGTTGCTGCGTCAGCGGCTGGCTCTCCCGGCAGGCTATTCGCTGAACTGGTCCGGACAGTACGAATACATGGAACGGGCGAAGGAACGCCTGACACTGGTCGTGCCATTCACGCTGGCCATTATCGCGTTGCTGCTGTATCTGGCATTCCGCGGCCTCACCGAGGTGCTGATCGTCCTCGGTACGGTGCCCATGTCGCTTACCGGCGGCATCTGGTTGCTGTACTGGATGGACTTCGACCTCTCCGTGGCGGTCGCCGTGGGTTTCATCGCGCTGGCCGGCGTTGCCGTGGAGATCGGCGTACTGATGCTCGTGTACCTGGACCTGGCGCTGGCGAAGCACCGGGAGCAGGGCGGCGGCGTTAGCCGGGAGGAATTGCGCGAGGCGGTGCAGGAGGGCGCGCTCAGGCGCTTGAGGCCGATCGTCATGACCATGGCGTCCATCGCGCTGGGCCTGCTGCCCATTCTCTGGGGCGGCGGCACCGGCGCCGAGGTGATGCAGCGCATCGCCGCGCCGATGGTGGGCGGTATGGTCAGCACGCTCGCCCTGGCGCTGCTGGTAATACCGGCGATCTATCTGATCTGGAAGCGCCAGGGCGCGACTGGCTGACGCCCGTCAGGCGGCCGCGCTCTCGCGCCGGCCGGAATGGCGACTCAGGAACTCGGCGATGCGGCCGATGGCCTCGCGTGCCTCGGCCGAGACCGGCTCGAAAATCTGCCAGACGTGGACCATCTCCGGCCACAGCTGTAGCTCGGCCGGCGAACCGGCGTCCCGCGCCTTGTTGACGTAGCGGCGGCAGTCGTCGGTGAGCATCTCGCTGGTCGAGGCCTGGATCAGCGTCGGCGGCAGATTCGAAAGGTCGCCGAAGATCGGCGAGATGAGCGGATTCTGCGGTTTCATGCGGGCCAGGTAGAGCGTGGCGTAGGCCAATGCCCAGCGCGGCACCCTCATCAGCGGGCCGAGCATGGGCCCCAGCATCTCGTCCGTCACGATGTTTGAGCGCATGCTGGGGCTGGAGTAAGTGCTGTCCGTGATGGGTGACAGCGCTACCGCCGCGTCCGCCTGGCGCAGGCCATGGTCGCGGATCCAGGCGATGAGTGTCAGCGTGAGATTGCCGCCTGCCGAGTCGCCGGCCACGTAGGCATTCGCCGATTCGCCTTCGCCGTCCGGGCCGTGCCCGAGCATCCAGCGCCAGGCCGTCTGGCAGTCCTCGATGCTTGCGCTGCGCGGGTGCTCCGGCATCAGCCGGTAGTCGATGGCCAGCACCGAGGCACCGCAGGTGCGCGCCAGCGCCGCCGTCAGCGTGCGGTGGCTCGCCGGACTGCCCACGTAGAACGCGCCACCGTGGATGTAGAGCAGCCGGCGGGCGGGATCGCTGTCCGGCGCCAGCACCCATTCCCCCGGGACGCCGTCGGCGGTGACGGTGCGGCGCTCGACGCCCAGCTTGTCGTCCGGGGCGATGTCCGGGAAGCCCTGGTCCACCAGTTCGCGGATGGTCTGCAGCCGCTGCTTGCGGGGTGCTGCGTCGATCTGCGACCCCAGTTCCTGCAGCATGCGGGATATCTCCCGGTTGTCCTCCCCCGGCGTCTCGCTGGCACTCGCCAGCTTGCCGGCGGGCTGGTCCCAGCGGCCGAGGTCCGGGCCACGCAGGAACACGCGGGCGCCGAGCCACAGCAGCGCGATGACGAGGATGACGTAGAGGATGATCTGCAGAAGAGTGTCCATGGGGTCTCCGTCGGCGATTGTTCCGGGCAGTTTACCGGAACCGGAGCAGTGAATTCAGGCAGCCGGCCGGCCGGTGCAGAGACCCCTCGCGGAGCCGTTTCCGGGCAGATTGCGGAAATTTTCGTGTGGCGCGCTGCAACCGGCCGGGAGAAGATGAGCGATGCCGGGCGAGGTCACGGCCGCGGGTGGGTGTGGCCGGTGAATGCGCTCATGGCTATGCGCTGGTGCCGTCGGGCGAACCGCGTTTCGGGTCAAATTGTGACGCCGACTCCAAGTGGATTCGAGAAGATGTTTCAGCGGAAACGCGGGGCGAGGTTCCCCTGATGTCTGCTTCAAACCGTGAAGCGGAACAACGGTCTCATTGTGGCTCTCCGGTGCTTGCTTAGGGTTTCGGTCAGGAGCGGTCGTTGCAACCGTATAAGGCCGATCAGCGGTTTCTGTTCTTCATCGATGTGCCGATTGCCGCACCAATCGCTATGCCGACTGCGACACCCACAGCGATGTTATCCATCGCAACTCCGATCGCTGCGCCAACGCCGGCACCGATCCCAATTCCTGCACCTACGGTATTCACCTTGACGGCCTCCTTCGGGTCAGTAGCCGTCATCGTAGCAGAATTCGCTTGGGCGGCTGATTGCGGCCGATAGTGACCATAGAATCGCCCGCATCGACCGACAACCCACGCTCCCTCCGTGCAGAGAGGAAGCCAGGCGAAATCCCCATCTCAGGATTTATTGCCAATTGTCACGACTCGCAAACCAGAATAACCTTACCAGCTACCGCGCCCTGCTCGAGCATTTCATGGGCACGCTTTACTTCGACTAACGGCACCCTTGCGCCGATGACTGGTTCTATTTGCCCCGCAGTAAGCCTGCTAATGAGCTCTCCAATCGTTTCACGGTACCAACCGTTGTCTTTCTTTACTTCA
>CAYRUH010000018.1:0-22919 GCA_964427415.1 uncultured Woeseiaceae bacterium
GCGGCCGGGTCAACGGCCCGGTACTGGAGGTCAGCCGCAGCGACGAGGACGGCATGCGTCACACCATCACCGAGGACTTCGGCGACGGCAAGACCATGACGAACGTCATGACGGTGACCCCGCCCGGCGGCGAGCCGATGACGGTGTTCACCGGTGCTTACCGCAAGCTCGGCCCGGTGGCCGGCCGCGAGCTATGGCGGGACCTGACCCTCCCCGACGCCGCCGGCGCGCGGCCGTTCTACCAGGCGGTACTCGGCTGGAAGCCGCAGCCCGTCGACATGGGCGGCTACGACGACTACAACATGCTGGATGCCGAAGGCGAGGTGGCGGGCGGCGTCTGCCATGCGCGCGGCAGCAACGCCGTGCTGGCGGACCCCGCCGGCGCCCAATTCATCGCCTGCGAACAAAATCCGTAGGGCCTTCAGGCCCGATTCTTCAGGCCTTCAGGCCCGATCTTTCCGGACCGATAATGGATCGGGGATAAATCCCCTCCTACAGCTGTCTTGACGAATCATGACATGTCAATCTAATATCAGGACATGGTGGCAATCAAGATCAGTTCCAAAGTCGACGAGAAAGTCTGGGCAGAACTCCGCGCCATGGCGGAGGAGCAGCACCAGAGCGTCTCCGGCCTGCTGACCGAGGCCATCAGCGAGTACCTTCAGCGCCGGCGCGTACGGCCGGCCGTCATGAAACACCTCGACGACTCCATCGAGGAGAACCGCCGTCTCGGGGAGCTTCTTGCCAAATAGGGTCCTGTTCCTCACCCTGGACGAGGTGCTGACGATCCACGACGCCCTTATCCGTGAATTCGGTGGCCCGCCCGGGGTGCGCGACCATGGTCTCCTGGAGAGCGCGTTGTTCCGACCGCGCACCGGGTACTACGAAGACCTGGCGGAGATGGCCACGGCGCTGTTCGAGTCGTTGCTGATGAATCATCCCTTCGTGGACGCCAACAAGCGCGTGGCGTTGTTCGCCACCGACGTGTTCCTGCGCCTGAACGGCTGGAAGCTGCGGGCGGAGGCAGACAGCGCACATGCGTTTCTCATCGGGCTGCTCGAACAGGGCGAATGCGATTTCGAGCGCCTGCTGCCATGGCTCCGTCAAAACCTTGTTCGATGCTGAAACTCCTCTCCATTCTCCTTGGTTTCTATCTCCTCTTCGTCGGCCTGGTCTACGTCATGCAGGGCCGTCTGCTCTATCTGCCCAACCTGCCGGGACGCGAACTCGATGCCACGCCGGCGGACGTCGGCCTCGCCTACGAGGACGTGCGCCTCATCGCGAGCGACGGCATCGGACTCCACGGCTGGTTCGTGCCGGCGGACGGTGCCGCCCGCGGCACGCTCCTGTTCTTCCACGGCAACGCGGGCAACATCTCGCACCGCCTGGAGTCCATCCGCCAGTTCCACGGGCTGTTCAATGGACAAGGGCTGGACGTGCTGATCGTCGACTATCGGGGCTACGGCCGGAGCGAGGGCAGGCCGTCGGAGCAGGGCACCTACCGGGATGCGGAGGCAGCCTGGCAATACCTGACGGAAGAGCGCGGGGTGGCGCCCGCGCGCATCGTGGTGTTCGGCCGATCGGTGGGCGGCGCGGTGGGTGCCTGGCTCGCGGCCAACCGGGAGCCGGGCGCACTCATCGTCGAGTCGAGCTTCTCGTCGCTGCCGGCGCTGGCCGCCGAACTCTACTGGTTTCTGCCGGTGCGCTGGCTGAGCCGTTTCCGGTATGCCACCGCCGAGTACGTGGCCGCGGCGGACTGCCCGGTGCTGGTCATCCACAGCCGGGACGACGACATCGTGCCCTTCCACCACGGCCGTGAAATTTACGAGTCGGCCGGCGAGCCGCGCCGCTTTCTGGAATTGTCCGGCCCCCACAACGGCGCCCATGTCCTGAGCGAGGAGCGCTACCTGGAGGGATTGGATCGTTTCCTCGCGGATGCCCTGCCCAGCATGTAGGAGATGGCCTTCAGGCCCGATTGATAAGCGTAATCGGGGCTGAAGCCCCTCCTACATGCGGCGCCGTCAGAAGAACACCAGACAACGCGTCTCGATACTCTCCCGCGGAGGCGCTTCCGCCGGCGCATCGGGATCGTCGAACGAGGAGTGCAGCGTGAAGCGGGTGCGGCCGTCGGTGGCGGAGTCGAAGGTCTTGAATGCCAGTACCTCGTCCGGCTGCATGCGCGGGTAGTAGTACCAGCGCTGGTCCGGATGATGCAGCGCCACCTGCAGCTCGCCGATGCGGTCCTCGCTACGCCGTTCCACTGCCACCAGGTCTTCCTCGCGGACGGTGGTTGCATCGGCCATCACCAGCGGATGATTCAGAACCGGCCCGGCGGTGGAGCGCCAGACGTTGATGATGGCGAAGCGCCGCGCGAGCAGGCGTCCGGCTTCTTCCGGCGCGTCGGCGAAATGGTCGCGCAGCCGCTTCTCGCCGGAGCGTGCGGTGTAGTCGTTGTGCACGATGGAGGCGGGGTCGCGGATTTTCTTCTCGCGTTGTACGTCGACCGAAGAGGTGCGGCGGGTGTGGTCGAAGATCTCGACGCGGCTGGCGCCGGTGAGGCGCCTCACCAGTGCCGTGACCTCGGCGTGATGCACCGTCTCCACCTGCTCGTCGTCGTAGAAGTCGGTGACCTCCGTCGCCTGAGTGACCAGCAGGAAGCCTTCGGCATCCAGGCGGTTGCCGGTGAGTTCGCGCCGGGCATCGTGGACGGTGACCTCCCGTGTGGTGAAGTTGCCGAGGTGTTCGGTGCTGTCGCCGCCGCCTTTCGAGGGCACGTAGGCGAGCGGCGCGCCGAGATCGGCGAGGAACTTCAGAGCGGCGGTGACGGGGTCGGTGCGGCGGTGCATCGGGCCTGAAGGCTCTCCTACCGTGATTTCTGCCTGGGCGGCATCAGGTCCGGCGGTATGGCGGCGCGGCGCCGGTCGGGCCGTGGCGGATAGTTGACCGCAAGATAATCGAGTATGGCGGCCTCGGTGGCCGGTTCGAACTGCCAGAGATTCTGGCTTTCCTGCATCCACCGGATGATGCGCAGCCAGGTCCGCCGGTCGGCGCGCTGGGCGGTGACCAGCTTGTGGGAATGGCAGCTGCCGCAGTGGGCGCGTACCTGCTGCCAGCCGGGCGCGCGGATCAGTCCCGTTGCGGCATCGATATCCGCGGCGCCCGATGGCGTCGCGGCCCACAGCCCGAACAGGAGGGCTAGAGCAGCCGATTCACGGCGCATCAGGCACTCACCCGCACCGCGATGCGATGGCAGGCGTTGTTGAGGTAGCCGCGGGGATTCCAGCCGGGCAGCAACATCGGCTGGTAGCGGCCCTCGCTGTCCCGCGCCCGGGCCCAGATCTCGTAGTAGCCTTCCCGGGGCAAACGGATGCGGGTGCGGAAATGCTGCCAGGCGAGACGGTTGGCGGGCGCGCTCAGGGAAGCGCGCTGCCAGGTGGCGCCGAAGTCGATGGAGGTGTGGACCTCGCGCACCGCCAGGTCGCCCGCCCAGGCGTGGCCGCGCACATCGAGCATCTTGCCCGCCGCGTGGACGATGCCCGACTTCGGTCGCGTGATGAGGGATTTCACCGGCATCGACTCGATGATGCACATGTCCTCGTCCGGCACGTCAGCGCCGGGCGCGACGGGATTGCACGGCACGCGATAGGACTTGCCGGTCATCTTCGCACCGTCGTGCACGCGGTCGCGGATCAGCAGGCGTGCCAGCCATTTTCCGCTGACCGAGGCCGGCCAGCCGGCGCACAGCATGCGCAGCGGCGCGCCGTGCAGCAGCGGCAGCGGTTCGCTGTTCATTGCCCACACCAGCAGGGATTCGTCCTCGCGCGCTTTGGCCACCGGCACGCCGCGGGAGATCGGGCGTTTGGAAGGATCGCCGGACAGATGGATGTCGGTGCCTTCGTAGGCGACGTAGACCGCCTCGTCGGTCATGCCGGCATGGTCGAGGACGTCGCGCAGCCGCACGCCGGTCCACTGCGGGCAGCCGATGGCGCCGGTTGTCCACTGATTGCCGCTGGCCGGCGGGTGGAATTCGGAGCGCCCGTTGCCGCCGCATTCGATCTGCAGCTGCAGGGTATGGTGCTCGAAGCGCTCCTTGAGTTCCCCGAGCGTCATGGTCATCGGACGACGGCAGGCCTCGCCGCCGATCTCCAGCTGCCAGCCGTCCGCGTCCGTGACGGGCGAGGGCGGTATGCCGTTATTGCGCACGAAAAGGCGGCTGGCCGGCGTCACGTCGTCGTCCAGCAGGTGGGCCGGCGTCTCGGCGTTGATCGGTCGGTCGTTCAGTATGGTGAGGCCGTCCTTGCCGGTCAGCTCGAACGGCTCCTCGCTCTGCGCAAAGGCTGCCGGGATGAGACCGCCCGGCATGGCGGAAGCGTAGGGGATGAGCCCGCCCAGCGCCGCGCTCATGGCCGCCAGTCCGCTGCCGCGCAGGAAACCCCGGCGTGTAAGCGGATCGGACTGGCGTCCCCACAGCAAGCGATCGGCCTCGCCGGCGTCCCGGGCATAAAGGGTATGGATGCCCCGCCGGTTATTGCTCATCGGCTCCTCCCTTGAATACCAGCGTCTGCGGGTAGAAAGCGTACCACGCGAACCAGAAGCCGGTAGTGGTGGGTATTGCGGCGCCGTGCGGCCCTTCCGCCCAGGCGCTGTCGTGCTCGCCGTCCCAGACGATGGTAACGGCGCGGCCGTTTACGGTGTCCTCGAAGCGCGCAGCACCGTGGCGCTCGAGTTCCTCGAAGGGGTAGGCCTTGTGGACGCCGTCCACCTCGACTCCCATCACCAGTGCCTTCGGATGATAGTCCCGGGGCGCCTTGTTGGCGACGTCGAAGAAGAGCCGGGGTGTGCGCTCGTAGCCGCCGTACGGGCTGCGGGTGTAGTCGCGACGGTAACCGGTGTCGCTACTGAGGATGACGGTATCCGGATGGGCGTCCCGCCAGGCGTCCCAGCTGGTATGTCGCACCGGTATCTGCGGCAGGCGGGTGCCGGCCAGCGGGCCGCTGACTGCTTCGGCCATGATCTGCGACCACAGCGACTCCGTATTGCGGTCGTAGAGCAGCATGTCGCTGTTGTAGAGCAGGCCGGAGACGCCCAGCATCAGGGCGGTGTCCTGCACGTTGGTCGCAAATACCATCCCCGTTCCGCACAGCGGGCAGAAGGTCACGGCGAAATGCTGATCGCTGATGCGGTCGTTGACGATCTCGTGCCAGTTCAGAATGGCGATGGGATAGGCCCGCGCCTCGCCGTCGATGCTGATGCCGAGGATGCGGTCGTCGCCGTCCAGAAAATCGGCCTCGTCCGCGGACAGGAACTTTGGATCGTTGATGGCGGGGATACCGTCCCGCGGCGGTCCGCCCTTTTCGATGGCGCTTGCCGGGATGGTGGCCTCGTCGAGATTGAAACCGTTGAGCGTGCGTGCGTCGGCCGCCTGCCCGGGCATTGCGATGAGCGCGATGAGAAGGAGTGCGAGGCCGGCGGCCTGTGTTCTGAACTGCATATGTCCCCCTGGCTGGACCTGACCTGCCCTGAGGGTTCTGACCGGCCGGTCGGCCACGGGTTCCACTGCGCCCTGGCAGGGGCTTGCGGCGCGATGTTGGGGTGGCGGCTGAAGCCGCTCCTGCTGGCTGCTCCTGCTGGCTGCTCCTGCTGGCCGCTGCTACAGGCCGCCGGTCCGCACGATGAACGCGCGCACCTCGGCCACGTTGGTGCCGTCCTTCATGTTGGTGAACAGGAACGGCCGCTCGCCGCGCATGCGCCGGGCGTCCCGGTCCATGACGTCGAGGTCGGCGCCCACCAGCGGTGCGAGGTCGATCTTGTTGATGACCAGCAGATCCGAGCGGGTGATGCCCGGGCCGCCCTTGCGCGGGATTTTGTCGCCGGCGGAGACGTCGATGACGTACAGGGTGATATCCGCGAGTTCCGGCGAGAAGGTGGCGGCCAGGTTGTCGCCGCCGGATTCGATGATCACGAGGTCGAGATCGGCGAAGCGCCGGCTCATGTCGGCGACCGCCGCCAGGTTCATGGAGGCGTCCTCGCGGATGGCGGTGTGCGGGCAGCCGCCGGTCTCCACGCCCATAATGCGCTGCGCCGGCAGGCACCCGGCCCGGGTCAGGAACTCGGCGTCTTCGCGGGTGTAGATGTCGTTGGTGACCACGGCGACGGAGTAGTCGCCGGCCATGCTGCGGCAGAGCGCCTCGGTGAGCGCCGTCTTGCCCGAGCCCACCGGTCCGCCAATGCCTACGCGCAGGGGTCCGCTATCGTTCATGATCCTATCGTTCATGATCCTATCGCTCACGATCCTGTCGCTCATGACCGGAATAACCTCGTGTACTGGAGTTCGTGTTTCATGGAGGTGACGTCGACCATTGGCGTGGAGGCTGAGACCTCGTCCGCCGTTGTGACCGCCGCCCGTGCCACCGCCGCGAGACACACCGGCATCAGCTCGGCGGTGATGCGCTGGCCGTCGGTCTGGCCCAGCGGGATAAGCCGTACGGCGGCCGAGACCAGGTTCGCGGCGTAAGCGTGGGCGAAGGCGGCGAGGGTCTCCGACCGGCCGATGCCATGGCTCCGCGCGGCCGCGCCCACGGCGATGGCATGGGCGATATCGTCCCCGGGCAGGCGCGCGAGTGTCTCGGTGGCCTCGCAGGGCCAGGCGTCTGCCGTGACGCCGACGAAGGCGCGGCCCTGGGCCGTGCTCTCGAGGCGGAGTTCGGCCGTGCCCTGGAAGGCCAGTGCCAGCTCGTTGAGCCCGGCGAGTTGGTCGAGCGCCGGCGGCTGACCGGGCTCGACGTCCCAGGCGGCGGCAACAAACACCAGTTCCGCATGACCGCTGCCCATCGACATGACGGTGGCGATCCAGTCCCGGGCGCCGTCCCGGTCGCGGACGAGGCCGGCCTCCACTGCATATTCCAGGCCGTGGGAGAACGCATACGCGCCCACCGGATACGCGGGTGAGAGCCAGGACATCAGGCGGAACAGTGTGTCACTCATGGTCGTGGCCGTCGTGATGCGGGTGATACGAGTCGTGCGCATAGGCGCCGCCCTCCGGGTGGAACGGCGCCTCCGTCGTGCGGGTCTCGGCACCGAGGCCCGCAAGCATCTCCAGGATGACGTGGTCGTAGCGGATGCGGATGCTCTCATCGAGGATCTGGGTGGGCAGGTGCCGGTTGCCCAGGTGCCAGGCGATGCGCAGGAGCTGTCCCGGCGAGCCGGCGCGGATGTCGATGACCCGCTCGGGTCTGGCACGGACCCGCACCGCGGTGCCGTCGCTGAGCGCGAGGCCGTCGCCGTCCGCCAGCGCGTGCGCTTTCGGCAGGTCCAGCAGGAACTCCCGGCCGGACTCGGTGCGCATACTGATGCGGCGGCGGTGGCGGGCGTCGTAGTCCAGTTCCACCACGTCGGCGTCCGCCGGCGGATCGTCGATGACCCGCTGTGCCCGCGGCAGCTCCACCGTCAGAACAGGAAGTAGCGCTGTGCCATCGCCAGTTCGGTGGCCGGCTCGCAGGTCAGCAGTTCACCGTCGGCGCGCACCTCGTAGGTCTCCGGGTCCACCTCGATGGCCGGGCAGTAGTCGTTCAGCGGCATGTCCGCCTTGCTGATGCCGCCGCGGGTGTTGCGGACGGGCAACGTCTGTTTGGCGAGTCCCAGGGTCTCGCGGATGCCGGCGTCCTGGGCTGCCGCCGAGACGAAGCTCACCGCGCTCTCGTGCAGGGCACGCCCGTAGCTCGCGAACATCGGCCGGTAGTGCACCGGCTGGGGCGTGGGGATGGAGCCGTTCGGGTCGCCCATGGGCGCGGCCGCAATGCTGCCCATCTTGATGACCAGGTCCGGCTTCACGCCGAAGAAGACCGGCGACCACAGCACGAGGTCGGCGAGCTTGCCTTCCTCCACCGATCCCACGTAGTCGGCGATGCCGTGGGCGATGGCGGGGTTGATGGTGAACTTGGCGATGTAACGGCGCACGCGCAGGTTGTCGTTGTCGCCCCGTTCCTCTGGCAACCGGCCCCGCTGCTTCTTCATCTTGTCGGCGGTCTGCCAGGTGCGGAGCAGCACCTCGCCCACCCGGCCCATTGCCTGGCTGTCCGAGCCGATGATGGAGAATGCGCCCAGGTCGTGCAGGATGTCCTCGGCGGCGATGGTCTCCCGGCGGATGCGGCTCTCGGCGAAGGCGATGTCCTCCGGGATGGACGAGTCCAGATGGTGGCAGACCATCAGCATGTCCAGGTGCTCGTCAATGGTGTTCACGGTATAGGGCCGCGTGGGGTTGGTGGAGGAGGGCAGCACGTTCGGCTGCCCGCATACCCGAATGATGTCCGGCGCGTGGCCGCCGCCGGCGCCTTCGGTGTGGTAGGCGTGGATGGTGCGTCCCCTGAAGGCGGCGATGGTGTCCTCGACGAAGCCGCTCTCGTTCAGCGTGTCGGTATGGATCATCGTCTGCACGTCGTAGTCGTCGGCCACCGACAGGCAGCAGTCGATGGCCGCCGGTGTGGTGCCCCAGTCCTCGTGCAGTTTCAGCGCGCAGGCGCCGCCCAGCACCTGCTCCTCCAGCGCGGCGGGCAGCGAGGCGTTGCCCTTGCCGGCGAAGGCGAGGTTCATCGGGAAGGCGTCGGCGGCCTGCAGCATGCGGCCGATGTGCCAGGTGCCCGGCGTGCAGGTGGTGGCATTGGTGCCGGTGGCCGGGCCGGTGCCGCCGCCCAGCATCGTGGTGACGCCGGCCATCAGCGCCTCCTCGATCTGCTGCGGACAGACGAAATGGATGTGGGCGTCGAAGGCGCCCGCGGTCAATATCTTGCCCTCGCCCGCGATGGCTTCGGTGGTGGGGCCCACGATGATGTCGACGCCGGGCTGGGTGTCCGGATTGCCGGCCTTGCCGATCTTCGCGATGCGTCCGTCGCGCAGTCCCACGTCGGCCTTGTAAATGCCGGTGATGTCGACGATGAGTGCGTTGGTGATGACAGTGTCCACGGCGCCGTGGGCGCGGGCGTGCTGGGACTGGCCCATGCCATCGCGGATCACCTTGCCGCCGCCGAACTTCACTTCCTCGCCGTAGATGGTGCGGTCGGATTCCACCTCCACGATCAGGTCCGTGTCGGCCAGGCGCACCCGGTCGCCGGTGGTCGGACCGTACATGGCGGCGTAAGCGCTGCGCGGAATGCTCACCATCACAGATCTCCCATGATCTTCTGGTTGAAGCCGTAGACACGGCGGGCGCCTGCGATCGGCACCAGAGTGACGTCCCGGCTCTGACCCGGCTCGAAGCGCACCGCCGTGCCGGCGGCGATGTCGAGACGCCGGCCGCGTGCGGCCTCGCGGTCGAAGTCGAGTGCGGAGTTGGTCTCGAAGAAGTGGTAGTGGGAGCCCACCTGTATGGGGCGGTCGCCGGTATTGGCCACGGTGACGGTGACCGTGTCGGCGCCGGCGTTCAGTTCGATCTCGCCGTCGGCGGGGTAGATTTCGCCGGGGATCATCGCGGCCTCCTTGCTCGGGGTTTAACGGATGGGCTCGTGGACGGTGACCAGCTTGGTGCCGTCCGGGAAGGTGGCCTCCACCTGCACGTCACGGATCATCTCCGGGATGCCCTCCATGACCTGCGCGCGGGTCAGTACCTGGGCGCCTTCGGCCATCAGCGTGGCCACGGACTTGCCGTCCCGCGCTCCCTCGACGACGAAGTCCGAGATCAGCGCGACCGCCTCCGGGTGATTGAGTTTCACGCCGCGCTCCAGGCGGTTGCGGGCGACCATCGCGGCCAGCGACAGCAGCAGCTTGTCCTTCTCTCTCGGGGTGAGATGCATATCTTCCCTGTCCTCAGCAGTGCCACACGCGTGGCAATGTTATACCAGAGGTCTCGCCGGCCAATGCGACGAGCCGGCTCAGCGTGCGGCGCATCGCCGCGCTGTCGGCGGCCACTACCCGGAATACGGCCAGCCCGCCGAGGAGGCTGGCGCCGACGTCGGCGCGGGGTCCGGACGGCGGCTCAGCCGGGGATTGGGGCAGTGCCGCCCGGGCCGCCTTAACGATGCGGTCACAGTCCGGCGCGACCACTACCAGGGTCGCGATGCAGTGCCCGCCGTTGGCTACCGGCCCTCGCGCCAGACTGGCGTCGATGGGTCCGGTGAGTTCATCGTCCAGCAGGAAATGATCGGCGAAGACGAGGCGGCCGCCGATACGCAGGCGCCAGCGCTCCGATATCCGCCCGCGGCTGACGGTCTCGCCCATGGCGCGGCGGCCGAACACCGTGCTCTCCAGTGCCAGCAGGCGGGCGTCCGGCGCCAGGTCGATCTCCAGCGCGCGGGCGAGCCGGGCGCCGTCGAAGACGATGGTCTCCTGGGGCAGCCAGCAGGCGACGGCCTGCACATCGATACGCAGACGGGTCGTCACCCGGGCCTCGCCGCGGCCCGCCGCCCGGTAGACGCGTTCGGCTGCCTGGGTGGTCACCGTCGCCCGCGCGCGCTCGCGCCAGTGCATCTCGTTCAACAGCGTGTCGCCGTCGGCGAGACCGCCGGCGGTATTCAGCAGCACGGCTTCGGGCGTGCCGTCCTGCTTGCGGGGGAAGCGGACCTTCGAGCAGCCTTGCTGATACAGCTGGTCGAGACAGGTGCCGGAGGCCCGGTTCTTGAAAGAGACCCGGGCGGCGCCGGAGGAGCGCTGCAGGGCGGCTGCGGCGTCGGCGGTCACCGTGACGCGGTGCCGGCCGCAACGCCGGCGGTCTGGTCCGCAGCCTCGTCCGCGGCCTCGCCCGCGGCTTCTTCCGCAGCCTCTTCCGCGGCAATGATCTCCAGGAACGCCTCGCCGTAGCGTTCCAGCTTCGCCTCGCCCACGCCGTTGATGCCGAGCAGTTCGGCTTCCGTCTTCGGCCGGTGCTCGGCCATCTGCTGCAGGGTGGCGTCGTGGAAGATGACGTAGGGCGGCAGGTCGAGCCGATCCGCCAGTTCCTTGCGGCGCTGGCGCAGCGTCTCGAACAGCGACTGGTCCGCCGGGGCGAGATCGGCGGCGGCGTCGCGGCGCGGCTTCTTCCCGGTCTTGAGTTTGCGGTCTTCGCGCAGTCGGAGCTCGATCTCGCCGCGGAGCAGCGGCCGGCTCTTTTCGGTGAGCACCAGCGCGCCATAACGGCTCTGGTCCGATTTCAGGTAACCCTGCACGATCAGCTGGCGCACCACCGAGCGCCATGCGGGCCCGGCCAGCTCGGTGCCGATGCCGTAGACGGAGAGCCGGTCGTGGCGGTGCTGGGCGATCTTGTCGGTGGTCTTGCCGAGGAGCACATCCACCACGTGGGCTGCGCCGAAGCGCTGGCCGGTGCGGTAGACGGCGGACAGCAGCTTCTGCGCCGCCTCGGTGCCGTCCCAGGTGGCCGGCGGATTCAGACAGTTGTCGCAGTTGCCGCAGTCCTCCGCCAGTTCGTCGCCGAAGTAGGCCAGCAGCGGGCGGCGGCGGCACTCGGTGACCTCGCACCAGCCGAGCAGCGCGTCCAGCTTCTGGCGGTCGTGGCGCTTCCTGTCCTCGTCGGCTTCGGAGTCGTCCACCATCTGGCGCAGGCGCACGATATCCTGCAGGCCGTAGATCATCCACGCTTCGGCCGGCTCGCCGTCGCGCCCGGCGCGGCCGGTCTCCTGGTAGTAGGATTCGATGCTCTTCGGCAGATCGAGATGGGCGACGAAGCGCACGTCCGGCCGGTCGATGCCCATGCCGAAGGCGATGGTGGCAACAACAATCACGGATTCCTCGGTGAGGAAGCGGTGCTGGTGGTCGGCGCGCATCTCTGCGGACAGGCCGGCGTGGTAGGGCAGCGCGTTGTGGCCCGCGCGCTGCAGCGCCCCGGCAATGCTCTCGGTCTTGTTCCGCGACAGGCAGTAGACGATGCCCGCCTCGCCGGCGTGGCCCTGCAGGAACTGCGTGAGCTGGCGGCGGGCGTCGGTCTTCGGCTGCACCAGGTAGCGGATGTTGGGGCGGTCGAAGGGGCTGACGTAGATGGCGGGATCGGTGAGCGCCAGGCGCTCGACGATCTCCTCGCGCACGATCGGCGTGGCGGTAGCGGTCAGGGCGAGGCGCGGCACGCCGGGAAAGAGCTCGCCCAGTTGATCCAGGGCCAGGTAATCCTGACGGAAGTCGTGGCCCCACTGGGAGACGCAGTGCGCCTCGTCGATGGCGATGACCGACAGCGGAACGTCGGCGAGCAGCGCCTGCGTGTGGGGCTGCACCAGGCGTTCCGGAGCGACGTACAGGAGCTGGATCTCGCCGGCCCTGAGACGGGCAATGACGTGGTTCTGCTCGTCCCGGCTCAGGCTCGAGTTGAGAAAGGCCGCCTCGATGCCCAGCTCGTGCAGGGCGCGCACCTGGTCCTGCATCAGGGCGATCAGCGGCGAGACCACCAGGCCGACGCCGTCGCGCACCAGCGCCGGGATCTGGTAGCAGAGCGACTTGCCGCCGCCCGTGGGCATGAGGACCAGGGCGTCGCGGCCGGCCAGCGCCGTCTCGATGACGGCTGC
The DNA here is from genome assembly GCA_964427415.1 of uncultured Woeseiaceae bacterium. GTDB lineage: Bacteria > Pseudomonadota > Gammaproteobacteria > Steroidobacterales > Woeseiaceae > Lentisalinibacter. The sequence goes on from CAYRUH010000018.1 coordinate 12,477, forward strand.
CTGGTCGCCGCGGAAGCGCTGGTAGCCGAAGACGTCGCGGAGTGTCTGCAGGGCGGTATCGGGCATGGGCGCATGATCGCATACCGCCGAACCGATTGTAGCAGGGCCTTCAGGCCCGATTCACAAACAATCGGGGCTGAAGCCCCTCCTACCGGCCTTTGTGGCGGGTGGCGTCGCGGCGGCGCAGCCGCGCCGACGCCAGCGCCATCGCGGCCGCTGCCGCCAGGCAGTAGAAGCCCAGCCAGGTCATCTGCCGGGGCACGGGGAAGCCGCGGTCGATCAGCGTGCTGGTCACGCCGGGACCGGCGGCGGTGGCGAACACCATCGCCGAGACCGTCAGCGAGCGGATGGCGCCGAGGTGCAGGGTGCCGTAGACCTCCGGCCACAGGGAGCCGAACAGGGTGGAGGAGAGGCCGTAGGCCACGCCGACCAGCAGCATGGCCACGAACAGTAACCCGTCCGGGCCTTCGATGCCGAGCACGAAGCAGGCGCCGGCGAGCGGCAGCAGGAAGAAGGGCAGGATGGCGGTGGCGCGGTAGCGGTCGATGAGCGCGCCGCTGACGAGCGCGAAGACGACAGTGGTGAGCGCCGCCGCCGACAGCGACAGGGCGAAGTAGCGGGGCGGCCAGCCGCGCAGTTCGGTGAGGTAGTCCTGATGATAGAAGATGGTGGTGCCGATGAACGGCGGGCCGAGCACGCCGACGAGCAGCGCCCAGAAGACCGGGTCCGCCAGTACCTCGCGGCGTGTCCAGTGGCGCGCGGGGAACGGACCGCCCAGCGCCTCCGCCTGCGTGTGCTGTGGGCTTCTCGGCACCCGATAGGCCCACCAGGCGAAGGGGAGTCCGAGTGCGAGCAGCACGATGGCGCTGGCCACCCAGCCGGCCTGGTAGCCGAAGGCGAGGGCGATCGTCGCAAAGGCCAGCGGCAGGGTGGCCTCGCCGCCCTGATGGCCCAGCACCACCAGCGACACCGCGCGGCCGCGCCGGGCGGCGAACCAGCGCCCGGTCGCGGTGAGCGCGATGTGGGTCATCATGCCCTGGCCGAACAGGCGCAGCAGGAAGATGGCGAGCACCAGAACGGCGACCGAAGGCGCATAGGCGGCGATGAGGGTGGCGGCCGCCAGCACCGGCATGACCAGCAGGATGACACGCCGCTCGGGCATGACGTCCACCAGCCGCCCCACCCACGGCAGGCAGATAGCGCTCGCCAGCGTCGCCAGCATGTACAGCCGCCCGATCTCGCCGTGACTGAGATCGAAGGCCGCCCGCCATTCGGAGATGGAACCCGAGATGAAGAAGGTCTGGCCGAAGCTCGAGAAGTAGGTGAGCAGGAAACCGCCCGCGATCCAGCGGGCGTTCTGTTTCAGGAACGCGAGCATGCAGTCTCCGGCGGGAGGTTCTCCTGTAGCGGGCGCGTGCTAAGCGCGTTTGCGGCCCCTGGCAGCGTTGTTCTGCTGCCGCGGCCCGTTGCGCCGGTGCTGCGGGCGCGGCTGGCGCGCCGTCTGCAGCGGCTCGGGCCGGATGCGCGGGTCCGGCTCATAGCCCGGGATCACTTCCTTGTCGATGCGGACTTTCAGCAGCCGCTCGATGTCGCGCAGCAGCTTGTCCTCGTCCACGCAGACCAGCGAGACGGCGTGGCCGTCCAGCCCGGCACGGGCGGTGCGGCCGATGCGGTGCACGTAATCCTCGGGCACGTGGGGCAGCTCGTAGTTCACCACGTGGGGCAGGCTGTCGATGTCGAGCCCGCGGGCCGCGATGTCGGTGGCCACCAGCACCCGGATCTTGCCGGACTTGAAGTCCGCCAGTGCCTTGGTGCGTGCGCCCTGGGACTTGTTGCCGTGGATCGCTGCCGCGTCCAGGCCGTCGGCCGACAGCTGCTTCGACAGCCGGTCGGCGCCGTGTTTCGTGCGGGTGAACACCAGCACCTGACGCCAGTCCTCCGCGCCGATGCGGTGGGACAGCAGCTCGCGCTTGCGCGCCTTGTCCACCGGGTGCACGAGCTGGGTGACCCGCTCCGCCGTGGTGTTGCGTGCTGCCACCGCGATCTCTACCGGCGAGCTCAGGAAGTCCGCGGCGAGGCTGCGGATCTCCGGGGAGAACGTGGCGGAGAACAGCAGATTCTGACGCGCCGCGGGCAGCAGCTTCAGGATCCTGCGGATGTCGCGGATGAAGCCCATGTCGAGCATCCGGTCCGCTTCGTCCAGGACGAGTATCTCGACGGCCGAGAGCTCGATGGTGCGCTGCTGCACGTGATCGAGCAGGCGCCCGGGTGTGGCGACGACGATATCGACACCGTCGCGCAGACGCGAGATCTGCGGACGGATGCTGACGCCGCCGAAGATCTGCAGCGAACGCGTGGGCAGGTGGCAGCCGTAGTTCCTGACGCTCTCGCTGACCTGGGCGGCGAGTTCCCGCGTGGGCACGAGGATCAGGGCGCGGATGCGGCGCTTGCCGCCGGGCCGAGATGCCATGAGCCGCTGCAGCAGCGGCAGCGTGAAGCCGGCGGTCTTGCCGGTGCCCGTCTGCGCGCTGGCCAGGATGTCCCGGCCTGCGAGGATGGGCGGTATGGCCTCGCGCTGGATGGGAGTCGCCTCGCGGTAACCCTGTTTTTCGACAGCACTCAGCAGTTCGGCCGACAGGCCGAGTTCAGAAAACAGCATGGATAGTTTCTCCGATTCGTCTGACCCGCAGCGCGACGGCGTCGTGCACGGTTCGGCCCAGACTGGATTCTTTGGGTGTGGCTCCGTGAGCGCCGGGTGCGTTCCGGAGTAGCTGGCGCAGACCGATGTGCACCAGGCGCGGCGAACTGTAACAGATTGCGGCGAAGAGGGCCCGGTAATCCGTTACTGATCCGGTCCTTAAGGTTTTGTCGAGAAAATTCGGCCCTGCTGCACGGCGCCAGGTGGCAGCACGGCCGCGGTCGCCGCGTGTGCGGCCGGAAATGCCGGTATACTTCACGGTTTTGCCGGCAGCGGCCGGGCTTCAAGGAAGTATACGATGACTCTGACGCGCTGCTGGAAAGACCTTTGGCTGCTGTTTCTCATGATCTCGCTGAATGGCGGCATGGCGATGACCGCTCACGCGCAGGGCGCAGATCTGGTCATCGAGGAGATCGTCGTTACCGCCCGGAAGCGCGGAGCGGAGTCCATCCAGGACATCGGCGGCAGCATCCAGGTGCTCGACGGCGATGCCCTCGCCGAGACGGTCTCAACAGGCTTTGCCGATTACATGCGCGAGGTGCCCGGTCTCTCGGCGAACAGCTCCGGAAACGGTCAGGCACAGCTGTCCATGCGCGGCATCTCGGCGGCGCGACTGAATCACGCCAACCCGAATATTCCCTCGACGGTGTCGCTGTATTTCGACGAGACGCCGGTCAGCACCTCCGGCTTCAACCCGGATTCTGCGCTGTTCGACCTGAATCGCGTCGAGGTATTGCGCGGACCCCAGGGCACGCTGTTCGGCGCGAGCTCCATGTCGGGTGCGATCCGGCTGATACCGAACGACCCGGTGATGGATGAACTGCTGGCCACCGCCAGCGTCACCGGTTTCGGCACCGAGGACGGCAGCGGCAGCTACAGCGGGCATGGTGTCCTGAACCTGCCCGTGACCGACCGGTTCGCGCTGCGCGGCGTCGCCTACAACGTCTCCAACGGCGGCTATATCGATAATATCTATACGGGCGAAGACGACTACAACGACGAGAATATCCTTGGTGGCCGTCTGACGGGGCTCTGGGACGTGACGGATTCGCTGAGCGCGAAGGCCATGGTGATGTACCAGAACCTGGATGCCGACGGCCGGCCCCAGGAGCAGCGCCGCAACGACCCGGCGGAGACCACCACCGGCTTCGGTTACGACCTGGCGTTGCCAAGCGAGACCGTCGATCAGCTCGTCATCACGGACGAGCGCCAGAACGTGAAGTTCGTGGATAACCAGTTCGAGGACGAGTTCGTGCTGGCCTCGCTGCAGTTCGACCTGGAGCTGGACCGCTATTCGTTCACGTCCATCACCTCGTATTTCGACCGGGAGATGGATAACACGCTGGACGACACCCGGCGCACGAGGAACCTGCTCGGTCTCGCCAACGCTCTCGGCGCTGCCGGGCAGCCGGTCTTCGCGCTCGGCGACTACGATCCGGTGACCCTGGACGGGGCCATCTTCCTCGAGCAGGTGGATCTGGAGAACAAGACCCGGAACGAGAAGTTCACCCAGGAGGTGCGCCTCAACAGCCGGTTCTCCGGACCCTTCAATTTCGTGGCCGGTCTCTACTTTGAGGACGATTCCCGTCAGCTCGACCAGGTCAACGACCTGGACGGCCTGGATGCCTGGATCGCCTCGCCGAACGGACTCGACGGTTTCGAACTGGGCAGCACCTTCGGCTCGCCGCTGGAGAATGCCTATTTCGATGGCACTTTCGATGTCGATACGACCCAGTTCGCGGCATTCGCCGAGGCCACGTACGAGTTCGGCGATTACGAGCTGACCGCCGGCGGTCGGTTCTTCGACTACGAGCAGGAGGCCTTCATCCGCTGGCAGGGCTGGGTGGAGTTCAGCGACGATTTGCTGGATGAGAAGACCTCCGAGTCCGGTTTCAACCCGATGGTGGAGCTCGCCTACCGGCCTTCCGACGACATGACGCTGTATGCCAAGGCCGCCAAGGGCTTTCGGGTCGGCAGCGTGCAGCAGTTCATCAATCCGGTCTTCTGTGCCGATGAACTCGCCGACCTCGGCTTCGACGGCGTGCCGACCACGATCGACGGCGACTCGCTGTGGAATTACGAGGCCGGCGCGAAGACCACGCTGTTCGGCGGCACGACCACCGCCAATATCAGCGTCTACCAGATGGACTGGGAGGATGCGCGGACGCAGACCTTTCTCGCCTGCGGCTGGATCGTGGAATTCAGCATCGTCGACATCGTCAGCCGCGGCGTGGAGCTGGAGATCGTCTCCCAGCCGACGGACCGGCTCGGTCTGTCATTCGCCGCTGCCTACAACCAGTCCGAGGTGGACGGCGACCTCGACCCGTCGGCACCGCCCATCGCATCGGACGGCGACGAGGCGCCCTTCGCACCCGACTGGACGGTCAATGCGGGCTTCCGCTACGAGATCGCGAATGCTCTGAGGGCTCTCGACTGGTATCTGCGCGGCGACGTCTCCTACGTGAGCAGCCAGTTCAACGAGCTGGGGACGCAGCAGCTGGAGCGTGTCGAGTTGCCGAGCAGCACGGTTCTGAATCTGTACACGGGCGTGAGCCGGGACAATTGGGAACTCGGCCTGTTCGTGCGCAATCTCACCGATGAGCGAATCGTCATGGGAGCGGATACGGACCGCCAGCGGCCCGCGCAGTTGACGGTCGGGCGGCCGAGGAATGCGGGCGTCCGGTTCACCTATAATTTCGCGGGCGATTAGCCGGCACGGGTTTGCCGGACGATCGTGATGGCGGCGGGCGGGGACAGGAAGTGGCTCTACATGGCGAGCCTGATCCTGGCCGGGGACAGCATCTACCTGCTGCCCTACATGCGCAAAAGCTTCCAGACCAGCATGCAGGAGGTCTTCGACGTGACCTTCACGCAGCTGGGCGTGATGAATGCCATGTTCGGCGCGCTGGCGTTCGGCGCGTATTTTGCCGGTGGCTGGCTGTCGGATCGGGTCGCCACGCGCACACTGCTGTCCGTGTCCCTGTTCGCGACCGGGCTCGGCGGTTATTACATGGCCACCATCCCGTCATATCCGATGTTGCTCGCCCTGCACGCGTTCTGGGGCGTGACCTCCATCCTGACCTTCTGGGCGGCGCTCATAAAGGCGGCGCGGCTCTGGGGCGGACGCGACGATCAGGGCAAGACCTTCGGTATCCTCGACGGAGGCCGCGGTCTGGTCGGCGCGGTCATGCTCTCGCTGGCCGCCTGGGTATTCTCCCGTTACGCAGTGGTCGCCGAGGGACTGGTCGCGGTTATCCTGCTGTACTCCACCGCATCCGTGATCGCGGGATTCTTCGTGCTGGCCTTCGTGCCGGCGGATACCGCCCACGGGTCGCTCAGCGGTGCGGGTAATGCCCGGCTGTCCGCCGGTCAGCTGCGGCTGGTCATGGCGATGCCGGCCGTGTGGCTGCAAGCCCTGATCATTCTGCTCGCATACTGGTTGTATGTGGGTACGTTCGAGTTCGCCACCTACGGCGAGAAGGCCTTCGTGCAGGACAAGGTCTTCGGCGCGCAGCTCGGTGCCTTCCGGGAATGGCTGCGCCCGCTGTCGGCGATCGCGGCCGGATTCCTGGCGGACCGAATCCGTCCTACCCGCGCCGTGGGCCTCGCTTTCCTGATCGCCGGCAGCGGTTACGCGGCGCTGGCCACGATCCCGGGTGAGGCCGACTGGCTGTGGCTGCTCTGGATACAGGTCGCGGCCGTGGCCATCGCTGTATTCGCCCTGCGCGGGATTTATTTCGCACTGCTGCAGGAGAGCCGGGTACCGGTCGCAGTGACCGGGACGGCGGTCGGCCTGGTCTCGATGGTCGGCTATACACCGGATGTTTTCGCCTACCCGCTGGCGGGATGGTTCCTCGACAGCTTCGGTGCGTCCGAGGGATACCGGGCCTATTTCGCCCTGCTCGGCGGCGCCGCACTGGTCGGCCTCCTGATGACGGTGCTGCTGGGCCGGCTCAATCCTGCGCCGGACGACGAAGATCATGCCGGTCTCGCCACGGCCTGAGCATCACTCCGACGCGCCTCACCGAGCGTATCGATTCGACACATCAGTGAGGCGGCGGAAATATCCGCGTGACCTGCCCGTAAGATTCTCCGCATGAAACCTTCACCGCTCTTTCACCGGATCGTCTTCCCGGTTTAACCGCCAGGCCCGAGCCTCTTCGCCGAGGCTGAAGAGCAACAACAACTCTGGCGGAGAGAACGATGAGCGATAGCAGGAAAGTGCCGCGGCTTTGCGCCGCCGCCGGTTTGACCCTTTTTTCCGTGATCTGCTCGCCGGTCGCGGCGCAGGAGCCGGATGAGGAGGTGATCGAGGAGATCACGGTGTTCGGTCAGGCGCTGTCGATGGAGCGGGCGCTGGACGTGAAGCGCAACTCCAGCGGCATCGTCGATGCCATCGCCCAGGACGATATCGGCCGCCTGCCGGATCTGAACACGGCCCAGGCGGCACTGCGGATACCCGGTGTCGCCGTGCAGAACGATCAGGGCGAGGCCCGCTTCCCGGTGATCCGGGGCCTGAATGCCACCTATAACCGAACCAGCGTCGACGGCGCCTACATCGCCTCGCCCGAGCGCGGCGGCATCGCCCGCGCGGTGCCGCTGGATCTGATCCCGGCGTTCCTGCTGTCGCGCATCGAGGTGCGCAAGTCAATCACGCCGGATCTCGACCACAATGCCATTGGCGGCACCATCAACCTGGTGACCCGCTCCGCGTTCGAGGCGGATGAGCCGTTCCTGTTCGGCGGTGTGTTCGCCGGTCAGCACGAGCAGTCCGGTGACGGCAGCACGCTGAACGACGGCGAGGATGTGTTTCCGTGGCGGGGTAACTTCGCCGCCGGCACGACCTTCGGCGCCGACGATCAGTTCGGCGTGGTGCTCGGCGTGGACTACTCTATCCGCAATTTCGAGATCCCCCAGGTGGAAGTGGACGACGCGGATTACACGGAATTCGACGCCGCCGGCAATAACGTGGGGCTCGGCAGCGGCAACGGCATCGTGGTGCCGACCAACCAGCGCATCTTTTTCTACAACAACGTGCGCGAGCGCATCGGCGTGACCGGACGGCTGGAATGGCAGCCCGGCGACGACGTCTACGCAGATCTCGCTGTTTACTATAACGAGTACAATGACGACGAGCGCCGTGACGAGGAGCGCTACGAGCTCGGCACCAGCGGCAGTTCGGGCCAGCCGGCAGTCATTCGGGAGCAGACGTCGACCACCGGCATTACCGATACCGGGTTCAACACCGTCGGCATCGGTCGATTCACGCTGGATCGCGACATCACGCTGATCCGCGCCGGCCTGGACTGGGATCTGACGCCGGCTCTGGTGCTCGAGGCCGGGGCCGCCTTCACCCAGGCGGAACTCTCCAACCCGGAGGTGACGGATGCCTTCCAGACCGGCACCGAGCTCGGCGCCCTCTACGACACCTCACAGTTCTACAATACGGTAACGCCGCTGGACCCGGCGGCGTTCAACGATCTCACCAATTACGGCCACGTGAACAGGGGTATCCTGGACCGCTTCACGGACGAGGATACGGTGGAGTTCACACTGGATCTCGGCTGGGACGAGACACCGGTGCAGGGGCTCGGCCTCAAGACCGGCATCCTGTTCCGCGATCTGGACAAGTCGGAAGGTTTCAATTTCCGCCGGCTGGTGGCCGGTGACGGCGTGGCCTATACCCTGTCCGACGTGGCCGATCAGGGCCTCGCAGACGTCACCTGGCAGGGCGGCTATCGTCTCGATAACCGGATCGACCTGGCGGCCTCCGATGCCTTCGTGGCCGGTAACGCCTTCGACGAGGTGTTGAACCTGGACCGCGGCTCGGATGCCACGGAGACCGTGACCGCGGCCTACGCCATGGGCACCTGGGAGGCGGGAGCGTGGACGGTGGTCGGCGGCCTGCGCTACGAGCAGACGGACTGGGACGGTCAGCCGCTGGGTGGCGAAACGGTGGAGGGCGATTACTCCGACCTGCTGCCCTCGCTGAACGTGCGTTACCGGCTGGCGGAGGACCTGGTGTTTCGGGCCGCCGCGTCACAGACCCTGGGCCGGCCGAACATCTCCGACCTGACCCGGGGCGTCAGCATCAACCTCACGGACAACACCATCAGCCGCTCCAACCCGGCGCTCGAGCCGCGCGTATCCACCAATTTCGACCTGAGTCTCGAGTGGTACATACCGAACGGCATCCTGGCTGCCGGCGTGTTCTGGAAGGATATCGAGGACGAGATCTTCTTCCTCACCACGGACGGACCGGTGACCATTGACGGCGTGACCTATGATGCCGTCTCCCAGCCGGAGAACGCAGCCAGTGCCGAGATTCTCGGTTTCGAGGCCCAGTATCAGCAAACGCTCTCGTTCCTGCCGGCGCCCTTCGACGGCTTCGGTATCCTGGCGAATGCGACGGTGCTTGACACCACCTTTGAGGTACCGCTGGGCGACGGTACCACGCGGGAGACGAGCTTCTTCCAGCAGCCGGACCTGACCGGCAATTTCACGGTGTTCTATGCGACGCGGAATCTGGAGCTGCGTGCCTCCTACAACTATACCGACGAATTTCTGGACACCCTGAATGCAGGCGACCCGAACCGGGACGAGTACTGGGACGGCCGCTCCCAGGTAGACCTGCAGGCCCGCTTCAACGTGTCCGACAGCATCACTGTGATCGGCGAGGTGCAGAACCTCACCGATGAAGGCAGACGGGAGCTGACTGGTCCGGGAGCCCGCTTCCTGCAGGAGGACGCCGTGTTCGGCCGTACCTACTGGGTGGGTTTCACCTGGACGGCAGACTGATCCCGGATGGGTCATAGTTTTTCGCGTATGGCGGTATCGGTGCTGCTCTCTCTGCTGGCAGCATCGATGGCGGTCCCGGCGGCACCGGCCCCTAATCTCCCCTCAGTGCCGGGGTACCAGCCGCCGGAACCCGCCATGCTCGAGGCGGTATCCCTGGAGCGCTTCGCCGCCACCGAAGCGCTCCAGGGGGTGGCTGTGGACGCCGGACATTTCTACGCGGTCTTCAACTTCGCCATCGGCAAGTACGACCGGGAGACCGGCGAACGGGTCGGCGGCTGGGTCGGGGTCCGCGGCGGCCTCATCGGTCACCTGAACAGCTGCTTCGCGGACGCAGGCCGCCTCTGGTGCGCCAACTCCAACCACCCCGAGGTACCGATGGCGAGTTCGGTGGAGGTTTTCGACACGGACACGATGACCCATGTCGACAGCCACCCGCTGGGACTCATGGACGAGGGTTCGCTGACCTGGTTCGTGCCCTGGACGCACGACGGCGAGCCCGGCTGGATGGCCGGCTTCGCCCATTACAACGACGAGACCGGCGAGCCGTACAAGACCAATGCCTATGCCGGTGTGCACATTTTCGATAAGCGCTGGCGCCGCACCGGCGGCTGGCGCCTGCCGCCGGCGCTGATCGGGCGCATGGCGCCCCAGGCGGCGTCCGGCGGTGCACTCGGCGCGGATGGCCTGCTCTACATCTTCGGCCACCATGAGCCGGAGATGTACGTGCTGGCCGTTCCGGATCGCGGGCCCACCCTGATTCACGTCGCGACCGTCGCCATCGATGCCGAGGGTCAGGCCTTCGCCTTCGATCCGCTGCGCGAACGGGTGGTATGGACCATCAGCCGGCCGCACCGGGAGGTGCGCTCCTTCCGCCTGCCGGAGATCCCGCGCCCTCCCCACACAAGGTAGAAGACCCGTGTAAGGCCTTGCAGGAGCCCTTGTAGGAG
>CAYRUH010000018.1:23019-26829 GCA_964427415.1 uncultured Woeseiaceae bacterium
CCTTGCAGGAGCCCTTGTAGGAGGGCCTTCAGGCCCGATCCAGCCCCTCTCCCTTCGCAGCCTCAAAGTCAAGTGCCCTTTCTGTCATCAAATCACAAATAATACCGTGCTAGTTTTCTTCCTGACCTGGGTCGTGTCTGTCCACCTTCGCCGTTGTCCATCGTAAAAACCGGAACAAGAATGATGATCAATGCCACCGCACTCCGTCGTTCCCTCGTCTGTCTCGTCGCGGCTGCCGCGCCCGCACTGGGGCTCAGCGCGGCTTCCGCCGCCACTGCGCTCACGGAATCGTTCGACGAGGCGAGCGGCTTTACAACTTCTGCGCCATTCTTCTCCGATGGATCCGGCGACTATCTCGGTATCAGCGACGGCGCAGGCGGGGGCGATTTCGGCGGCGGCGGCGTCCCGTCCGCGCTGAAGGCCTACACCGGCTTCTCAGGCAGCTTCCTGACCGGCATGGATCTGAACGGCGAAGGGGCGGTGCTGCCGATCACCGTCGAATGGACAGGCATCGATATAGAGGGGCTCGCCAACCTGGAGTTCGGCGGCGACTTCGCCGAGTTCTTCGACAGCCCGGGGGATATCGACGCGGCCGACTACCTCCGTATCAGCTACCGGATCGACGGCGGCGCCTATCAGAATCTGCTGTGGTTCTCGGGCGCCGACTTCTCCAGCACCGGCGGCGCGTTCAACGGCATTTTCCGCGAAGACATCGACTTCGACGGCGTGGGTGACGGCGCTGCGCTAGGCAACGCTGCTACCCGCTTCAGCAAAGCCATTCCGTCTTCCGGCACGACGCTGGATCTGCGCATGGAGATCAGTGTCGAGGCGGGTGACGAAGACTTTGCCGTCGACAACTTCATCATCGCCGAGTCGGCCGGCGCAGAGAGCTGCACCGGCACCACCCCGATCGCAGACATCCAGGGCAGCGGTGATGTTACGCCGCTGGACGGTACGGAAGTCACGTTGCGAGGCATCGTCAGCGCCGACTTCGGCGGCGAGATCGTGGTGCAGGAGGCGAGCGGCACGCCGCGCAGCGGTGTGGTCGTGTTCAGCTCGGGTAACGGCGCCTCCCGTGGCGACGAGGTCTGCGTGACCGGCGTCGCCTCGGAGCGTTTCGGCCAGACCCAGGTCGGCGGCAATGGCAATCCAAATGCCACGATCGAGATCCTTGGCACGGGCAACGCGCTGCCGGCCCCGGCGGTGGTGGCCAGCGGCGACATCGCCAGCGGCGCACCCGCAGCGGAACAGTGGGAGGCGGTGCTGGTCCGGGTCGATGACGTCACCGTCGCCGAGCCGGATCTCGGTTTCGGTGAGTTCCTGATCGATGATGGCAGCGGCGGCGTGCGTGTGGACGACAAGGGCAGCTTCGGTTACGTGCCGGTGGCCGGCCAGGTGCTGGAATTCGTCCAGGGTCCGCTCTTCTTCACCTTCGGTGATTACAAGATCGAGCCGCGTGACGATGACGACATCGGTGCACCGGCAGCGCCCCCGGGCGGCGTCTGCGGCGACCCGGCGACACGAATCAGTGCTATCCAGGGTGACGGCGATTCGACGCCGCTGGCCGGAGAATTCGTCGCCGTCGAGGCCGTGGTAGTCGGTGACTTTCAGGCCGACGACGACGTGCCGGGGGACCTTGCCGGCTTCTACCTGCAGGAGGAGGACGCGGATGCCGACGGCGATCCGGCCACCTCCGAGGGCATCTTCGTGTTCGACCTGCTGCTCGATCCCGCGGTCGACGTGATGACGGGAGACCTGGTGCGTGTCAGCGGCATCGCCGGGGAGTTCCAGGGTCAGACGCAGATCAACGCAGCGTCCGGCGCCGTGCAGCTTTGTTCAATGAACCATGGCGAACTCGCGACCCCGGCTGTGATCACCTTCCCGCTGGCGGCCGGCCAGGAAGAGCTGGAGGCGCTCGAGGGTATGGCGGTCCGCATCGAGCAGCCGATGACGGTCATCGAGTACTTCAACCTGGACCGCTTCGGCGCCGTCGACGTTGCCCTCGAACGTTTGCAGCAGCCAACGAACGCCGTCGAGCCCGGCCCCGAGGCGGCAGCACTGCTGGCGGAAAACGAGAAGCTCCGCATTCGTCTCGACGATGGCAGCCAACAGCAGAACCCGTTCCCGGTCACGTTGCCGGACGGTCAGCTCGAGTACAGCGACGCCTTCGGCGGCGGCGACACGCTCTCAGGCATCGAGGGCATCCTGTCCTGGATCCGGCCGCGTGTCGGCGGCAGCCCCGAGCGCTACGCCGTCCAGCTGACGGCCCTGCCGACCTTCGCCGATACGAATCCCCGACCGGGCGCACCGGATACGGGCGGCACCGTGACCGTTGCGAGCTTCAACGTGCTGAACTACTTCACTACGCTCGGGTCCCGCGGCGCGGATACGCCGGAGGAGCTGGAGAAGCAGACCGCCAAGATCGTCGCGGCGCTGCTGGAGATGGACGCCGACCTCCTCGGCCTTATCGAGATCGAGAACAACTACGAGCTCGGCGCTGCCAGCGCCGCGGCTGCGCTTGTCGACGCGCTGAACGAGTTGCTCGGTGCTGATACCTATGCCTATATCGATCCGGGCATGAACGTCGGCTCCGACGAGATCGCTGTCGCCATCCTCTACCAGCCGGCCACCGTAACGCCGGCAGGCCCGCTTTCGATCCTTGACTCGGCGGCCGATCCGCAATTCATTGACACGAAGAACCGGCCGGTGCTGATCCAGAGCTTCGATCACCCTGCCTCCGGCGAGCGCTTCACTGTCGCCGTGAACCACCTGAAGTCGAAGGGTTCGTCCTGCGATGACATCGGCGATCCGGACGCCGGCGACGGCCAGGGCAACTGCAACGGCACGCGAACCGCGGCAGCGGCGGCACTGGCAGACTATCTGGCGTCAGATCCCACCGGCAGCGGTGATCCGGACTTCCTGATCCTGGGCGACCTCAATGCCTATGCCAGGGAGGACCCCATTGACGCATTGCGCGAGGCGGGCTACGTTGATCTGATGGCTGCCTTCAATGGTGACGGCGCATACACTTTCGTCTTCGACGGCCAGACGGGCTATCTGGACCACGCTCTCGCGAGCCCGTCGCTACTCGGCCAGGTCAGCGATAGCGCGCCCTGGCACGCGAACTCGGACGAGCCGGATGCCTTCGACTACAACGAGGATTTCGATGAGCCGCGGAATATCCCGTTGTGGTTTGTGCCGAGCCCCTACCGCTCCTCGGATCACGACCCCGTCATCGTCGGCCTGGACCTGGCAGACCGCACGCCGCCGGCAGTGTCCTGCAATGCGCCCGCAACCATCTCGAACCGCGACCGCGGTATCAGCATAACGGCGAGCGCCGAGGATGCAGTGGACGCGGATCCGCTCGTCAGCATCGCCGAGGCCAGCTGCCGGCGCGTGCTGCCGAACGGTAACGTCATCGAGAACAGCCGGCTGTGCCGCTACAGTGTGGATGGCGATACCATCACGATCGATCGGCCCGGCGGCGTGTTCAACGAGATCCGCTGGACGGCCACCGCGACGGACGGCGCCGGCAACGTCGGCTCGACCGCGTGCGCGGTCAAAGTGGTGCCGGCGTGGTTCCGGTGGTTCGTGAGTTGGCGCTAGGAGGGCCTTCAGGCCCGATCCACTATGCCAGGACGGTCAGGCGCCGCGCGCGCATAGCGATCCTGCTGCTGATCGTTGCCGGTTCGGGAGCCGCTGCGGGTGCATTGGCCGAACCGGTTACGGACAGCCGCCCGGCGACCCAGTGGATTGCCTCTCGCGGTATCCGGGTGCCGGCCACCTTCGTGGTCCCCGATACCGATACCG
>CAYRUH010000018.1:26929-67926 GCA_964427415.1 uncultured Woeseiaceae bacterium
GCCTCTCGCGGTATCCGGGTGCCGGCCACCTTCGTGGTCCCCGATACCGATACCGGTCGCGGCCGTACGGTGCCCGTTGTCGTGATGGCGCACGGGCACGGCGGCAGCCGTGACGAGGCCGGTGGCTTCCGGCGCCTGGCAGAGGAATTGGCCCGGCGTGGCGTCGCGTCGATCCGCGTGGATTTCGCAGGCTGCGGCGAGAGCATCGAGCCTTTTTCCGCCAATAGCATGACGACGATGATCTCCGACCTGCGGGCGGCAGAGCGTTACGCCGCGGCGGATCCGCGCATCGACAGCCGGCACATCGGCGTATTGGGTTACAGCATGGGCGGGCGCGTGGCTCTGGCGGCGCTGGACAGCGGTGCCGATTATTCCGCGATGGCGCTGTGGGCCCCCGCCGCCGGTGATGGTCCCGAAGCCATGTATGCCTTCATGGGCGGACCGGCGGCTTATCGCGCGGCGCGCAACACCGCCCTGGCCCGCGGCATGGCGCCGATCGTCACGCCCTGGGGCGAGAGCCAGACGCTCGCTGCTGAATGGTTTCGCGGGCTGGAAGAGATCCGGCCGATGGCAGCGTTGGCAGCCTACGAAGGCGCGCTGCTGGTCATACACGGCGGCGGTGACGACATTATCGATCCCCGCTACGGAGCGGCCGTCGCCGACACCGCGGCTCTGGCCCGGCCGGCTGTACACATGCGCCTGCCCGGCGCCGGTCACGGACTCGGCTTCTACGACGGCGATGCGGGCGTGGCGAACGCGGTCGTCAGCCGCACTGCGGATTTTCTGGCGGCGTCATTTTTCGCTCCACCTGCTCGCGAAACGGCAGAGCGGGCTGAGCGCCGGGGGTGGTAGTGGCAATGGCGCCGGCGGTGCAGGCGAATTCGAGAGCGGCCTGCGGTGCCGCGCCTTCGATCAGTGCCAACGTCAGCGCCGCAGTGAAGCAGTCACCGGCGCCGGTGGTGTCGATGGCATGCACCGGCGGCGGCGTGGCGCGGGCGACCTCGCTGCCGGCACGGTAAAGGATTGCACCGGCACGGCCGCGGGTAACCGCCAGCAGGCCGGGATAGTTGTGCAACTGCTCGCCATACCAGGCGGCCTCCGTCTCGTTGACCACGATCACGTCCGCCAGACCCGGCAGCTGTGCGGGTACGGGGATGGCCGGCGCGAGGTTCAGGCACACCAGCCCCGCGAAGGCGGCGGCGGCGTCGCAGACCTCGTCGACGGGTACCTCGAGCTGCGCGATCAGCGCGTCGGCCGCGGGCAGAGCGGCCGCCCTGCCGCGCAGCGCGCGGTTGGCACCCGGTGCCACGACGATCTGGTTCTCGCCCTGCGCGGATACTGTGATCAGGGCGAGTCCCGTGTGATGTCCCGGCACCGTCGTGCAGGCCGAGAGATCCACTCCTCCGGTTTGCAGCAGGTCGAGTGCTTCACGGCCTTCGGCGTCGTCCCCAATGCAGCCGAGCAGCACGACACTGGCGCCGAGGCGCCGCGCCGCCAGGGCCTGGTTGGCTCCCTTGCCGCCCGGATAGCGGTTGAGTGCGGCGCCACTCACCGTCTCGCCGGCCGCCGGCAGGCGCTCGACGCTGGCGACGATGTCGAGGTTGATCGATCCGAGTACGGCGATTCGCGGACATTGCGGCATCGGCCATTGCCCCTCAGTAGCGGCCCAGGTGCTCGGTCAGCAGGTCGAAGAGTCCGTCTGCATCGACGGCATCGATCCACAGTGCATTCGGCTGGCGGCCGCCCACACCCCAGTAGTCCACCGCCGTATGGCCGCGGGTCAGCCGCGAGGCCGTCTCCACCTCGATGTGGCATTCGCGGCCGCTGAACAGCCCCGGCTGCAGGAGCCAGGCGACGGTGCAGGGGTCGTGCAGCGGGGCGCCATCGAATCCGTATTTGGCCGAGTCGTGGCGTGCGAAGAATCCGAGCATGCCCGCCGTGGCCAGCGCGGGCGGATTGCCGAGAGCGCTGATGCGACGGATCCGTTCGGATGTGGCGATCACCTGGTGGGTCGCGTCCAGGCCGATGGCTACGACAGGACGGCCGCACTCGAAGACCACCCGGGCCGCATGGGGGTCGACCAGCATGTTGAACTCGGCAGAAGCGGAGAAATTGCCGCCCTCGCGCATCGCCCCGCCCATCAGAACGACCCTCTTCACGGCGGCGAGTATCGATGGGTCCTTGACGATGGCCATCGCAATGTTGGTCAGGGGCCCGGTGGGCACCAGTGTTACCGAGGACGGGGGCGCAGCGCGCAGCGTCTCGACGATGAAATCCACCGCATGGACAGCGGACGGCTGGCGCTGCGGCTCGCCGGCCTCCATGCCGTCGATGCCGGTGGTGCCGTGCACCGACTCCGCGGTCGTGAGCGGCTCGACCAAGGGCCGGGGGCAGCCGGCATAGACGGTCAGATCGCCCCGGCCGGCCAGTTCGCAAATGAGGCGGGCGTTGCGCGCGGTGCGCGCCAGCGGCACGTTTCCCGCCACGGCGGTGATGCCGAGTATCCGCAGGCGCTCCCGCGCCGCCATGGCGAGTAACAGGTTGACCGCATCGTCCTGGCCCGGATCGGCGTCCAGGATGACGGCTTCGCGACCCGGACCCGCAGTCCTCATCCAACCGGCCTCCCGCCCGTCACGCAGGCGCCGCCAACGCCGCCGTTTGCCGCCACCGGACCCTCCCCCTGACCTTTATCCTGGCAACGAAAATAGTGATTCCGGCCCTGCTGATCAACTTCGCCTCCCCATCCGCGAATGCATCATCAGTATTCGCCCCGGTACCGGCCTGCGGCGCGTTGCGACGCCGGCAGCAGCGGCATGGCCGCATTCGCACTGCCGGTACGTTCCGGATCGGCAGCGCTGTAGTCGGTATTGCGCTGACACGGCACGCGGCCGGTCGCTTCGATCAGCTCGCGCATTGATGCAGGCGACATCTCCTGACCATGTGAGGCGCCGGCGGCGCGCGAGATGGACTCGTTCATCAGCGTCCCGCCGAGATCGTTTACCCCGGCATCGAGACACAGCTTCGCCCCGGCGGCGCCCAGCTTGGTCCAGGAGGCCTGCACGTTGCGGACGTGAGGATGTAGAACGAGCCGTCCGACGGCATGCATCAGCATCGTTTCGCGGAATGTCGGTCCGGGCCGGGCCAGGCCACGGCGGTACAGCGGCGCTTCGCGATGCACGAAGGGCAAGGGTACGAACTCTGTGAAGCCGCCGCTGCGCGCCGCCAGATCGCGCAGTGCGAGCAGATGGACGGCCCAGCTCGCCGGCTGCTCCACATGTCCGAACATAATGGTGGACGTGCTTCCCAGCCCCACTCGGTGCGCGCAGGCCATCACCTCCAGCCAGCTTGCCGCGTCCACCTTGTCCGGACAGATTTCCGCGCGGACCCGGTCATCCAGGATCTCGGCCGCCGTGCCCGGCAGACTGGCCAGCCCCGCCTTGCGCAGACGTGTCAGGAACGCCTCGATACCAATGCCGAGTGTTTGCGCACCATGGGTCACCTCGAGCGGCGAGAAGCCGTGCACATGTATGGGCGGTGCGGCCTCCTTTACGGCGCGGCAGATACTGAGGTAGGTGTCGCCGGTAAACGCAGGATGAATTCCGCCCTGCAGGCAGACCTCCGTGGCGCCGCGCTGCCACGCCTCCTCGGTCCGGCGGGCGATCTCGGACAGATCGAGTACATAGGCGGGCCCGCGCAGGGAGGCGGCGCTGCGGCCCTTGGAGAAAGCGCAGAAGCCGCAGCGATACGTGCAGACGTTGGTATAGTTGATATTGCGGTTGACGACGTAGCTGACCAGTTCCCCGTTCACCTGCCGGCGCAAAGCGTCGGCGGCATTGCAGACAGTCTCGAACGCGATGCCGCGTGCGCCGAACAGACGGATGACCTCGGCGGGCTCCAGCCGCTGTCCCGTTGCCGCCCGCTCACACAGCGCAGCAATCGCCGAAGGGCCGCTCGGGCGCTGGGCATTGCGCGGGCGCACGGGCTCAGGCCGGGCCTCCCCGGCGTGCCAGTCGTCGGCTCTTGCCAGGCCTGCACTGTCGGCCAGCCTCTTCACGGCAGGCGCGAGACCCGGATCGATCCACGTTGCGCTTTCGGTGACATAGCGCGGGTACACGGTCAGGCGCTCGGCCAGATGCCGCCCGGCCATCCCGGTACGGTGTTCCAGTTCACCGATATGCGGCCATGGCGACTCCGGATTGACGTGATCGGGCGTGACCGGTGAGATCCCTCCCCAGTCATTGATGCCGGCCGCGAGCAGAGCTTCGATACGGGCCGGATTGAGGTTTGGCGGGGCCTGGATGCTGATCTGCGCTCCCAGGATGAGTCTCGCCATCGCCACCGACCAGAATATTTCCTCATCAGCCGGTGCCGTCGCATCCCGCATCGGCGTATCCGGCTTGGGAACGAAGTTCTGTACGATCACCTCCTGTATGTGCCCGTAGCGTTCGGCCAGGGCCCGCAGATCCAGCAGGCTCTGGACGCGTTCGCGGCGGGACTCGCCGATACCGACCAGAATGCCGCTGGTAACCGGGACGCGCAGTTCCCCGGCCGTTGCGAGACAGGCGAGCCGACGCTCCGGCAGCTTGTCCGGGGAGCCGAAATGCGGCCCGCCCCGGGCACTCAGCCGGGTCGCGGAGGTCTCGAGCATGAGGCCCATGGACGGCGCCACCGTGCGCAACAGAGCGAGTTCGTCGCGTTCCAGTACACCGCAGTTGACGTGGGGTAGCAGTCCTGTCTGCTCGCGCACCAGCGTCGCCATCGCGGCCAGGTATTCGACGGTGGATCGATGGCCGAGCTGGTGCAGTACCGAACGGGCGGCGCGATAGCGCAGTTCCGGTTTGTCGCCGAGGGTGAATAATGCCTCGTGGCAGCCTGCCCTCGCGCCGGCCCGGGCTACGGCCAGGACCTCTTGCGGTGTCATGTAAGCATTGTTGATACGCGCGGGGGTCTTGGCGAAGGTGCAGTAATGGCACACGTCACGGCAGAGCTCGGTGAGCGGGATAAACACCTTGCGCGACCAGGTCACCGTCGCGCCGAAACCCTCGTCGCGGAGTGCCGCCGCACGCGACATCAGTTCGTCCAGCGTGACGGATTCGGCCCACGCCATGATCTGCTCCGCGTCTTGCATTGCACCCGGCTTGAGCATGCTCACGGCCCGGGCCCGCTCCGCGGCGGGATCGATGAGCCGGCCAGTGCAGCGCCGAATCCCAGTACCTCGTCGGCCAGCGCTGCCCGGTCTTCGTCGGTTCGCATCAGTACCGGGGCGCTATGCACGCGGATACCGAGCGCCTCGATGCCGGGCCGCTCGGCGGCGTCGCGCGTATCCAGAACGAAGCCATCGAGGAAATCTCGGTAATGCATCGCCACCGAGCCGGCGGTCACCGGGACATCGAGCTCTCGCATGATCTTCGCGGTGGGTCCTTTCACGGCCGCGCCGCCGATGATGGGTGAGACCGCGATCACCGGCGCTGCGGCGCCGGCGAGGTGTCCGCGCAGTCCAGGCACGCTCAATATCGGGTCAATGCTGAGCCAGGGGTTCGAGGGGCACAGCGTGATCAGGCCCAGATCGGGGCGCTTCAGCGTGTCGAGCAGCAGCGGCGAAATCCTGGCAGTGTCTGCGCCCTGGTAGTGTATGGCGGAAACTGCCGGTGCGCAGCGGCGGCGTACGAAATATTCCTGGAAAGCGAGTTTGCCCGCTTGCGTCTGCAGCACGGTGCGCACCGGCTGATCGGACATTGGTATCACCGCCACCTCCACACCCAGCCCACGTGCGACCTGCTCGCTGGCCTCGCTCAGGCTGCGGCCACTGGCGAGCGCGGCTGTGCGCAGCAGGTGCACCGCCAGATCGCGGTCGCCGAGGCGGAACCAGGTTGCGCCCCCGAGTTCACCCAGCGTTGTCAGGCAATTCCAGGATTCCCCGCGCCGGCCCCATCCCTGCTCTGGATCGGCCACGCCGGCGAGCGTATAGAGCACGGTGTCGATATCCGGGCAGATGGTGAGTCCGAGGTGCTCGAAATCATCGCCCGTGTTTACCGCCACGGTCAGCCTGCCGGCGTCGAGCCGCCGTGCCAGCCCGCCGGCGAGTTTGGCGCCTCCGACGCCGCCGCACAGCGCCAGTACATGCCCGTGAATGCCGGTGGCCTGCTGCTTCATCGGAACAAGTCCTGCTCGGCTGCGCGCAACAGCGCCGCGCCGGTCTGCGAGAGAGCCGTGATGCCCGCGTAGCCGGTTACTAAAACCACCGGCTTGCCGTCGGCTGCTTCTCCCATGAGCAGGGCAGCGGCAGCGGCCAGGTTATCGGCCACGGCGGTCTCGGACGCCTGCAGGGGG
Organism: uncultured Woeseiaceae bacterium; assembly: GCA_964427415.1. Taxonomy (GTDB): domain Bacteria; phylum Pseudomonadota; class Gammaproteobacteria; order Steroidobacterales; family Woeseiaceae; genus Lentisalinibacter. Next base: position 33,260 of record CAYRUH010000018.1, read on the forward strand.
CGCCCGTAGAGATCGCCGCAACCCCTGAGATCCAGCAGGCTGGCCATGCCGGCGACACCCAGGGCGAGGCCGGTCGTACCATTGCGCCACGCGCGCCCGACGCTGTCGCTGATGATCACGGCCGGCGCGTGGCCGAAGTGTGGCGCCAGAGCGTTGCGCAGGGCAGCAGCGCTGGCGTCGGGGTCGGTTGGCAGCAGCAGCGCATGACCCGCTGGGACGTTCGACTGATCGATGCCCGCGTTCGCCATCACCAAACCCAGTCGATGCTCGACGATCAACACCCCTTTGGCGACGCGCACCACCTGGCGGGACTCCGCGAGGATGAGCTCAACGATGCGCGGATCCTTGCCGCATTGTCTGGCCAGTTCGCGCGCGCTCGCGCCGGGCTGGACTTCATCGAGACGCACCAGCCGGTCTTCGCTCTTCGATACAATTTTCTGCGCCACAACGAATACGCTGTCCCGGTCCGGCGCGAAAGCGGGCCCGGCGCGGTCGCAGGCACGCGCGATGACAGCCGCCAGATCATCGCCCGCGTGGATACGCGGCAGGCCGGGTACGGCGATGAGTTCCAGCCGGTCGGGCGCCCTGGGGACGAGCTGCTGGCCGGCGTGGCCGGGCGCGGCGGTCACGAAGTGGCCTGCAACTGACAGCGTGCGCCCGCCGCCGGGGCGACGTGCTGCAACCAGGCGCGGGTCGCGGCGCCAACGGCGCGGCCGCCCAGCCTGTCGCTCAGAAGAGCAAGATCTGCCCGATCATCAATATCCAGCGACAGCTCGTCGGAGACGAAGCTTCGCATGGACAGGCCACGGCGGTGGGCGATGCGGCGGTGCGCCTTGAAGCTGTGCGGACCGTAGGCGAAGCTCATGCTGCCGTCGGCCGGACACACCATGGCGTTGGTGCCCAGGCCACGGCGATCGGTCACCAGTGTCACGGCGGCACCACCGTGTCGGTGCGCGTCGAGCAGGGCATCGACGCTTGCGGCGCTCGCCAGCGGCAAGTCCGAATGCAGCATCAGAGCCAGGTCGGCGCCCCGCCGGCGCGCAGCGGTGATGCCCTGAGCGGCGGCGCCATTCAGGCCCCCGGGTGCGGCTTCATGGCAGCGCAGAAAATCGAAGCGGGTATGCAGCCTCGCAAGGGAAGGTTCGTTGCTGACCACCATGGTGCGGACGATGCCGCCCGCCTGGGTCAGTGCCGAGAGTACGTCCGTGAGCATGGCCCTGCACAATGCCGCGCGCTGCGCCCGGCCGAGGCAGTCGGCCAGACGGGCCTTGGCCATGTCGAAGCGCTTGACGGGCAGCACCGCCCAGGCCGTGCCGGTCGTCATTCGCCCTCCGGCAGTCCCGTGATGCGGATGCCCGCGTGGCATTTGAACTGGCGGTTGATGGTGATCAATACGCATGTCAGCGCTTCACTGGCGACGGAATTGGCTACCGGGCCGGCATGCAATCCGCGCATGCCGGCATCGGCGAGCATGCCGATCACCGTCTCGCGGGCATCGCGGTCGTTGCCGCAGACCAGCACGTCGCAGTCCACGGCGCCTTCCGTCTGCAGCAGTGTGGCGGGTACGTTCTGCAGCGCCGACACAACCCGTACGTCGTCGCCGAGCAGGGCCTGGGCGCTCGCCGCGGCGCTGCCTCCGGGCGGGACGACGGCGGTGCCGACCTTCGGGGGCACCAGTGGAACGGTGACATCAATGAGTATTTTGCCTGGCAGAGCGTCGCCCACTGACTCGAGGATGACCCGATGATGAGAAAAAGGCACGGTCAGGACGACGCAGTCCCCGGCTTTCGCGGCGGCAACATTGTCCATGGTGCGCAACGGCACGGTAATCGTGCCGCGCTCGGCAAGCTGCGCCGCGATTGCCGCGGCGGCCGACTCGGCACGCGCCGGTTCGCGCGAGCCGATGATCACGGGGTATCCCGCAGCGGCCCAGCGCAGTGCCAGACCGCTGCCGAGCGCGCCGCTGCCGCCGATGATCGCAATACTGTTTTTCATGCTGCCTCTTTCCTGCCCCTTGAATTCCCTGCCACCGCGTCGCGTCGACGTCCTTTCCTCCCCCGGGAGCGGTTGCTAGGATGAATTGCACCGGCTCGAGGATGCCGCCACCAGTTCGCGAGGGGAGATCGCCAATGTCCATGCTCATCACCAACGGCCGTATCATCACGGCCGTCGACGACTATCATGCCGATATCTTCATCGAGGACGACAAGGTCTCCCTGATCGGGCGCAACCTGTCCGTGGAAGCCGACGAAGTCATCGATGCCAGCGACAGACTCGTGATTCCCGGCGGTATCGATCCCCACACCCACTTCGACATGCCATTCGGCGGAACGTATTCCGCTGATGACTTCGAGACCGGGACCCGCGCTGCCGCCCATGGTGGCACCACCACCATCATCGACTTCGCCATCCAGCAGAAAGGCGGCTCTACGCTCGAGGCGCTCGATACCTGGCATGCCAAAGCCGAGGGTAAGACCTACATTGACTACGGCTTCCACATGATCGTCACCGACATGGAGGATAGCCGGCTCGGTGAAATGTCCCACCTGGCCCGCGAAGGCGTCACGTCCTACAAGATGTTCATGGCCTATCCAGGCGTCTTCTACGTAGACGATGGCACCATATTCCGCGCCATGCGCCAGGCTGGCGAGGACGGCACCCTGATCTGCATGCATGCCGAGAACGGCATCGTCATCGACGAGATCGTCAAGCGGGCCATCGCGGAGGGTAATACGGCGCCCAGGTACCATGCGTCGACCCGGCCCACCCGCATGGAAGCCGAAGGCGTGCACCGCGCTATTGCCATAGCGGAATGCGCAGACGTGCCGGTCTACATCGTGCACCTGTCGTCGGCGGATGCACTGGAGCAGGTCAACATCGCACGTACCCGTGGCGTGCACGCCTACGGGGAGACCTGCCCCCAGTATCTGTTCCTCGACGAAAGTTACTACGATCAGCCGGACTTCGAAGGTGCCAAATACGTTATGACGCCCGCTCTGCGCCACAAATGCAATCAGCCTCATCTCTGGCGCGGCCTGAAGTTCAATGACCTGCAGGCAATCTCCACCGACCATTGCCCTTTCTGCTTCAATGAACAGAAAGAGCTCGGTCGCGACTCCTTCGCAAAGATCCCGAATGGCGCACCGGGAGTGGAGAATCGGATGGCGCTGATTTACAACGGCGGTGTCGCGGAAGGGCGCATCGATCTCAACCGTTTCGTACAACTTACCTCCACCAATGCTGCCAAGATCTTCGGTATGTTCCCGCGCAAGGGCACGATTGCGGTCGGCTCCGACGCCGATATCGTGATCTTCGATCCCGATGCTCAGCAGACGCTGTCGGTGGACAACGGTATCACTCATCACATGAACGTCGATTATTGCACTTACGAAGGCTTCGAGGTGCGCGGCTACCCCGAGACCGTGATCAGCCGCGGCCGTGTGGTGGTTCGTGGTCACGAGACCACGGGCCGCAAGGGCCACGGCCAGTTCATCCGCCGCAAAGGCTATTCCGGTTTCGTCATGTAGGGCGCCCCGCCCGGCTCGGGGCGCGGCGATTCCGGCCGGGCTCGATCGATGTGCCTCGCTCATGAGATTAGGCGTCCGGTCTCCTCTCCGACTCTGTCGCTATCGTCTCCAGCGACGCTATGCGATCTTGACTCGACGGTCAAGATAAACTAGCGTCAATCGGCGTGTGTCCGGCCGGGGGGGCTTACTGCGGCAACTTCCGGGCGTTTATCCGATGCTGTCCAGGAAGCCGGAGATTTGAGTAACAGCGCCAGCGCGAACGAGGTAGTTCCCGGAGTCGCCGGTGAGGACCGCGCCCAGCTCTGGAACGAAGACCTTGCGCCCACGGGGCCGGAGGCCCGTCGCTGGACCTGGATCAACTTCGCGGCTCTCTGGGTCGGCATGGTGATCTGCGTGCCGGCTTATCTGCTCGCCTCCGGTCTGGTGCAAAGCGGCATGACCTGGTGGCAGGCGATGCTGACGGTGCTGCTCGGCAATCTGATTGTCCTTGTCCCGATGTTGCTGATCGGTCACGCCGGTACCCGCTATGGCGTGCCGTTTCCGGTGCTGGCGCGCGCCTCCTTCGGCACCATAGGTGCGCGGCTGCCTGGGCTGCTGCGCGGCCTCGTGGCCTGCGGATGGTTCGGTATCCAGACCTGGGTTGGCGGCTTCGCCATCTACCAGATCATCAACGGCATCAGTGGACAGGCATTCGTCGGCGAGCCGCTGCCGCTGCTTGGTATCGATGCGGCCCAGTTCGCTTGTTTCCTCGCATTCTGGCTGGTGCAGGTCTATTTCATTGCAAAAGGCATCGAGTCGATTCGCTGGCTGGAGACGCTGGCCGCGCCGTTTCTCATTATGGCCGCTATCGCGCTGCTGGTGTGGGCGTTGTTCAGCGCCGACGATCTCGGCGCATTGCTGCGCCAGCCTTCGGCTTTCGCTGCCGGCGGCGCCAGGGAGGGCGAATTCTGGGTCGTTTTCTGGCCGAGTCTGACGGCGATGGTCGGCTTCTGGTCTACGCTGTCGCTCAATATCCCCGACTTCACCCGCTTTGCCCGCAGCCAGCGCGATCAGTTCATCGGCCAGTCCATCGGCCTGCCGCTGCCGATGGGGCTGCTCGCCCTGCTCAGCGTCATCGTCACTTCCGCCACGGTATCGATCTTCGGCGAGGGTATCTGGGATCCGGTCGAGGTGGCCGGCCGGATGGGCGGGGCGGGTGCCATCCTCGGTCTGGTATTGTTGCTGCTCGCTACCATGACCACCAATCTTGCGGCGAATGTGGTAGCACCGGCCAATGGTTTCAGCAATTTTGCGCCCGGATTCATTTCCTTCCGTACCGGCGGACTGCTCACCGCTGCGTTGGGAATCGCGATCATGCCGTGGCGGCTGCTCGAGTCCGCGGGTTCTTACCTGTTTGTCTGGCTGGTCGGCTATTCTTCGCTGCTCGGTCCGATCGCCGGCATTCTGATCGCCGATTATTTTCTGGTGCGCCGATGCAGGCTGCAGGCGGAGGATCTGTACCGCCGCGACGGCGCCTATGAGTATCGGCGCGGCTGGAATCCGGCCGCGATGATCGCCCTGGCTGCCGGCGTGGCCCCGAGCCTGCCGGGCTTCCTCACGGCGGTGAAAGTAATCGACAACGCGCCTGCGTTACTAGTCAGTCTCTATAACTACGCCTGGTTCGTCGGCGCCTTCACTGCAGCGCTGGTCTATTACCTGCTCATGTATGGCAGAGCCGGTGAAGCTCAGTCTGCTCACCATGCTCGATAACAAAGACGGGAGTCTCACGAATGGAATTCGGCATCTGCTTCAAGGGCTTCGTCTCGCCGGAACGCGCCAGATACCTGGTGCGCGAGGCGGAGGTGGCGGGATTCACGCATTGCTGGTTTTACGACTCGCATATCCTCTGGCGTGACTGCTATGCACCTATCGCCATGTGCATGGAACATACGACGAAGATGCGTTTCGGGCCCTGTGTCACCAATCCCAATGTGCGCGACTGGTCGGTGGCGGGCAGCATGTTCGCCGGTCTCTCGCTGCAAAGCGGGGGGCGCTTCAGCGTAGGGCTTGGGCGCGGCGACAGCTCACTGCGCGTGATGGGCCGCAAACCCGCAGTTCTCGCCCGCGTTGCAGAGTTCACGCATGTCATAAAGGCGATGGGACGCGGCGAAGAGGTCCGCTATGGAGACATGGAGGATCCGGTGCAATTGCGCTGGGCAGCCGGACATGAGATCCCCGTCTGGATCGGCGCCTACGGTCCGAAGGCGCTGGCGACCGCAGGGCAATATGGCGACGGCGTCATCCTGCAGATTGCCGAACCCCAGCTCATCACCTGGTTCCTGGAACAATGCCTGACCGCGGGGCGCGCCGCTGGCCGGGACATGTCTCATTACGGCGTCATGGCAGCCGCACCCGCGTACTTCGGGGATACGCAGAGCTGCATAGAGGCGACGCGGTGGTTCCCGGCCATGGTCGGCAACCACGTTGCAGACATCGTCGAGAAATACGGCAGCGATTCAGACCAAATCCCGGGCAGTCTTACCGGTTATATAGAGAATCGGCGTGGCTACGACTACAGCAAGCACGGCGAGAGCGACAATCCGTATCTGGACTTCATAACGCCCGAGATCGTGGAGAGTTTCTGCGTGCTTGGAACGCCAGGCGACCATATCGCCAAACTGAAGAAGCTCGAGGCGGCCGGCGTGACCCAGTTCAATATCTATCTGGACAGCGGCGACGAGGAGAACATTATTGCCCGCTACGGCGGGGAGGTGATCCCCGCACTCGCAGCCGGTGCATGACGCCGCGCGAGAGTGGGCAGGGGGTCGGGCGATGACGACAGAGACACCAAAACCGGGACTCGGGGCCTACTGGATGCCCTATACGGGCAATCGGGAGTTCAAGCGCAACCCGCGCATGATCGTGGCGGCCGACGGCGCCTACTACACCAGCGACGACGGCCGGCGCATCTTCGACGGCCTGTCCGGTCTCTGGACCTGCGGTGCCGGCCACAACCGGCGCGAGATCAATGAAGCGATAAGCGCGCAGCTCGGCCGTCTGGACTTCGCGCCGGGCTTCCAGTTCGGGCATCCCGGCGCTTTCGAGCTCGCCGAGCGTATCGCCTCGATCATGCCGGAGGGGCTGGATCATGTCTTCTACACGAATTCGGGATCCGAGTCCGTCGACACGGCGACCAAGATCGCGCGTGCCTACTGGCGCCAGGCGGGGCAGCCGGCCCGCACCCGTATCATCGGTCGCGCCAAGGGTTATCACGGCGCGAGCTGGGGCGGCGTCAGCTTCGGCGGTATACCGGCCAATCGCAAGATGTGGGGGCCGGCGATGGAGTCGGACCACCTGACCCATACTTGGTTGGCGGAGAATGCCTTCAGCCGCGGACTGCCGCCGGCGGGCGCCCACCTGGCTGAAGAACTCGAGGAACTCGTCGCCCTGCACGATGCCTCGAATATTGCGGCGGTGCTCGTGGAGCCGGTATCGGGCTCGGCGGGCGTCTTCCCTCCGCCGCAGGGTTACCTGGAGTCGCTGCGCCGCATCTGTGACCGCCACGGCATACTGCTGATATTCGACGAGGTGATCACGGCCTACGGTCGCATGGGGGCGTGGACCGGCGCCGAGGCATTCGGTGTCAGGCCCGACATCATCGCCACCGCCAAGCAGCTCACCAACGGCATCGTACCCATGGGCGCCGTGATTGTGCGCGGCGATATCCACGACGCCATCATGCAGGCCGGCGGTCCGGAGTACATGATCGAACTGCCGCACGGCTATACCTATTCCGGCCATCCGCTGGCCTGCGCCGCCGGGCTCGCCTCTCTCGATCTCATCGAGCGCGACGGCCTCATCCGGCGCGTGCTCGAACTCTCGCCCCTGTTCGAGGAGGCCTTGCACGGACTGCGCGGAGCCAGCGAGCATATCGTGGATATCAGAAATTGCGGCCTGGCTGGTGCAATGACCCTCGCGTCGGCGCCGGGCGAACCCGCGCTGCGGCCCTGGCAGGTGGCGATGAGCTGCTGGAAGAAGGGCTACTACGTGCGCTACGGCGGCGACACCATACAGCTCGGTCTGCCGTTCATCAGCGAACCCGGCGAGATCGATGCGGTGACCAACGCTCTGGGCGAGGCCCTGGCCGAACTGGATTGAAACCCCCGGAGGGTACCCCGATGAGTAGTGCAGCGGATGCCGGCATGAATAGCACAGGCCACCTGATCGACGGAGCCATGGTGCCCGGGGCAGGCCCTGCCCGGGAGATTCGCAACCCCGCCACGGGCGTGCTCATACGCCAGGTCGCGATGGCCACCGCGGACGAGGTGGAACGTGCCATCGCCGCGGCAGCAGCGGCCTGGCCGGACTGGCGGGCGACACCGGCGGTGCGCCGCTCGCGCATCATGTTTCGTTTCAAGTCGCTGCTGGAGGAACACGCCGACGAGATCGCCCGGCTGCTCACCGAAGAGCACGGCAAGGTGCATCACGATGCACTGGGGGAGGTGCAGCGGGGCATCGAGAACGTGGAATTCGCCTGCGCGGCACCGCAGTTGCTGAAGGGCGAGCATTCACGTGACGTGGGGCCGGGGATCGACTCCTGGAGCGAGATGCAGCCGCTCGGCGTCGTGGCCGGTGTCACGCCGTTCAATTTTCCGGCGATGGTGCCGCTGTGGATGTATCCGCTCGCGATCGTGTGCGGTAACACCTTTGTCCTGAAACCCTCGGAACGCGACCCGGGACCGGCTTTGCTGGTAGCGCGACTGGCGCATGAGGCCGGTCTGCCCGATGGCGTACTGAACGTGGTCAACGGCGACAAGGCGGCAGTGGACGCACTGATCGGTGACGATCGCGTGCAGGCGGTAAGCTTCGTGGGCTCGACACCGGTGGCCGAGGCCGTCTACCGGGCCGGCGCGGCCGCGGGCAAACGGGTGCAGGCACTGGGCGGTGCAAAGAACCATGCCATCGTCATGCCGGACGCCGACATCGACAACGCGGTCAGCGCGCTGACGGGCGCCGCCTATGGCTCCTGCGGAGAACGCTGCATGGCCATCTCGGTCGCGGTGGCGGTAGGCGAGGACACTGCCGGACGCCTGGTGGCCGGTCTCGCCGACGCTCTCGAGCGGATGCGTGTCGGGCCCGGGTCGGATGACGCAAACGACATGGGTCCGCTGATCACCGGCGAGCACCTCGCACGCGTGCGTGGTCATGTCGAGGCGGGATTGCGTGACGGAGCGATCCTGGTCGTCGATGGAAGAGGGTTCAGCGCGCCGGGTCATGAGAAGGGCAACTTTCTCGGGCCCTGCCTGTTCGATCATGTGACCCCGGAGATGAGCATCTGGCGCGAGGAGATATTTGGTCCCGTCCTTTGCGTCGTACGGGCACAGAGCATGCAGCACGCCATGGACCTGATCGATGCCCACGAGTACGGCAACGGTACCTGTCTGTTCACGCGCGACGGCGAGGCTGCGCGTTACTTCAGCGATCACATCAACGTTGGCATGGTGGGCATCAATGTCGCCCTGCCGGTGCCCGTCGCATTCCACAGTTTCGGCGGATGGAAACGTTCATTGTTCGGCGATCTGCACGCCTACGGACCGGACGGTGCGCGTTTCTATACGCGGCGCAAGACCATCACGCAGCGCTGGCCGTCCAGCGGCGTGCGCGAGAGCGCGGTATTCAGCTTTCCAAACAGCAAATGAATAATCTCGAACCGGAGTATGCGACATGACGACATTGAGAGGCGGCCTGATCCAGATGGGCTTGAAGGCGTCGACGGACCAGGAACCGGATGCGATCCGCGACGCCATGCTCGACGCGCACATACCCCTGATCGATGAAGCGGGCGAGAGCGGGGTGCAGGTACTCTGTTTCCAGGAGGTCTTCACCCAGCCTTACTTCTGCCCGAGTCAGGATGCCAGGTGGTACGCGGCTGCCGAACCTGTCCCTGACGGCCATACCACGCGGCTGATGCAGGAGTACGCCAGAAAATACAGCATGGTCATCGTGGTGCCCATCTACGAAGCGGATGAGGTTGCGGGCGTGTACTACAATACCGCCGCCGTCATCGATGCCGACGGCTCCTATCTCGGCAAATACCGCAAGACGCATATCCCGCAGGTCGCCGGATTCTGGGAAAAGTTCTTCTTCAAACCCGGTGCTTCGAACTGGCCCGTTTTCGATACGCGCTACTGCAAGCTGGGCGTCTATATCTGCTACGACCGTCACTTCCCGGAAGGCTGGCGAGCACTGGCCCTGAACGGAGCCCAATACATCGTCAATCCGTCTGCGACCGTGGCGGGACTGTCCGAGTACCTCTGGAGACTGGAACAGCCGGCGTCCGCCGTGGCCAATGGCTGCTACATCGGTGCGATCAATCGTATCGGCATGGAAGCGCCATGGAACATCGGCGAATTCTACGGACAGAGCTACTTCGTCAACCCGCGCGGCCGGATTGAAAAGGAGGCGAGCCGGGATCAGGACGAATTACTGATACACGACATGGACATGAGCATGGTCACCGAGGTGCGCAATCTGTGGCAGTTCTTCCGCGACCGCCGGCCCGAGACCTATCGATCTCTGGCCGATCCGCAGCGCTAGAAGGCATCGCCTGGCCCGGTAACCTTTCGGCCGGTTGCTGCAACTGACACCTGAAGAATTCGTCGGCGTTGTTTTTTTGCGAAAACGGGAACTTGCTTCCTGTCTCATCAGTCAACTTTTGTTGCCAACGGGAGAAGTTGGCTATAGGCTGTAATTGCTGGCTGTAACAGCCATTAACATGGGGGAAATAATATGCGTCCTTACGTACTCAAGACGCTGGTTTGCGTTAGCCAGCTATCGATTGTCGCAGTAGCGCCACAAGTTTGGGCCCAGGACGGCGAAACGGATGACGTGGTGTTCGAGGAGATCACGGTAACGGCCAAGAAGCGCGCCCAGAGCATCTACGAGGTGCCGACGGCGATCAGTGCCTTCTCGGGCGCGACGATCGAGAAGCAGGGCATTGCCGATCTCGTGGACGTGGGCAAGTTCGTGCCGAATCTGAATGTGACCGGTTTTTCCGCCGGCCACACCTCCTCGGCCAACCCGTTCATTCGTGGCATCGGCCTGCAGGACCATCTCATTACCACCGACCCGGGGGTGAGCGTTTATGTGGACGGGGTGTACCTGGGGCGCCAGGTGGGCCAGAACTGGGATCTCACCAACATCGAGCGCCTCGAGGTGCTGCGCGGCCCGCAGGGCACGCTGTACGGGCGCAACTCGATTGGTGGCGCCATCAACATCATCACGCGCAAGCCGGGCGAGGCCGATGAGGCGACCATGGGGCTCAGGGTGGGCAGCCGCGGCCGCGTCAACACCGACTTCTACGCCAACCGGCGGCTGAGCGATACGCTCGCAGTGTCCTTCTCGGGTGCCTTCAAGCGGCGCAACGGCATCGGCGAGTTCCTGAACATTCCGGACCCCGAGGCCGACGTGGGCGAGCTGCGCGATATCTCCGCGCGCCTCGCCGTGTTGTGGGAGCCCAGCGCCGATTTCTCGCTGCTGCTGGCCGCCGACGGCAACGACGGTGACAACGGCCTGCGCCCGTACACGACGCTGATCGATGAGCTGCCGAATGGAGCAGTGTTTCAGGCCGGTTTCCGCAACTCCGACGTGGCCGCCGACCCCTTCGATAACAATACCGGACAGGCCAATCAGACCGGCGTGTCGAACCAGGCCTACGGTATTTCACTCACCGCGGAATATGCCTTCAGCGATAACCTGCGGGGCAAGCTGATCGCAAGCGACCGTCACTCCGAGTACGAAAGCGGGCTCGACGACGACAGTTTTTTTGAAGACTTTCTGTCCTTCCCCGAGACCGGTTACGCGGATCAGACTTCGGTAGAGCTGCAGCTGAATGGAGAATTCGGCGCCTGGGACTTCGTGTCCGGTCTGTACTTCTTCGAGGAGGAGGGCGTCAATGATCAGCGGCCGACCATCTTCCTGGGAGGTCCCGGCACTTTCCGCCTGGGTCAGGAAGTGGACAGCTTTGCGGTCTACGGTAATGTCGGCTATTCATTCACCGACGATCTGCGCATCGCCGCTGGTCTGCGCTACACGGAGGACGAGAAAGACGCCACCATCGACATCAACGACAGCCTGATCGATACGTCGGCATCGGATGACTGGGACGAGCTCACCTGGGACCTGTCGCTTTCCTATGACGTCGGCGACCGGCTCACCGCCTATGGCACCGTCGCCACCGGCTACCAGTCCGGCCAGTTTCCGGCGCGCCCCTTCTGCCTGTTCGGCTCGCTGGATTTCACCCAGCCGGGTAACGTGAGTCAGCCGAACTGCTTTGTGGCGAACGAAGACAACATCACCGCCGTGAATTACGAGGCGGGTCTGAAGGGCCAGCCCTTAAGCTGGCTGCAGCTCGCCGTGTCGGCGTTCTACACCGACTACTCGGACCTGCCGTATCAGGTCTCCACCACCAGCGAGGGCGGCTTCGACACGCGTAACATCATTGTCGACCAGGAGTCGGTGGGGCTGGAGATCGAAAGCACCATCGCGCTGAGCAATGCCTTCCTTGTCCACGTCACCGTCGGTACCATTGATGTTGACGTGGACGATCCGGACGCAGAAGCGCCACTGACCCCGGAACTCACTGCCTCGGTGAGTCCGGAGTACAGGTACTCCACGCGCAACGGTGGCACCGTGACGCTGCGTGCCGACTGGTCCTATCGTGACGAGATGTTCGGTGAGCCGACTGCCGATCCGGGTCGTTTTACCCTGATTGACAGCCGCGATCTGATCAACTTCGACTTCAGCTATCAGTCACCCGACGAGAGCTGGACGGTGGGTCTGTACGGGCGCAACGTCACCGACGAGCGCTATGACCAGGCGCGCCTGAATACCGGTGATTACGTGCTGATCATGCTCGCTAACGACGCCAGCGAGTTCGGCCTGCGATTCACCACCCGGTTCGACTGAGGCAGCGAATGCCGCCGAGCTTCACCGCCGCGGCATGATGCCGCGCATCAGGAGTTCGGTGGCATTCTCTATGGCATGCTCGATCGCGGCCGGCGACGGACGCCGGCCGCGGTTCACGGTACGGATCTGGTGCTCGAAGTCTGCATAGTGTTGAGTGACCGCCCAGATGGCGTACAGCAGGTGCTGAGGGTCCAGCGGGGCCAGCAGGCCGGCATCGATCCACCGACGGATCTGCCCGACCTTGTGTCGATTCCATTTAAGGAAGGGCTTCTTCAGACGGTCATCGAACACCCGGCCACGGCCTATGATCTCCATGGCCCAGACCTTGGAGGCGTGCGGGCGCGTGAATGAATGGATCATCTTGCGGCGTATGTAGGCACGCAGGATTGCTTCCGGGTCGCTTCCTGTGTCGAAGGTCTCGGCATCGGCGATCCATTCGCCGAGGATGTCCTCGAGTACGCGTGCATAGAGCTCCTCCTTGGTCGGGAAGTAGTAGTGCACGTTGGCCTTTGGCAGCTCCGCGAGATCGGCAATGTCCTGCATCGTGCCGCCACTGTAGCTCTTCTCGGCGAAGACACGCTCTGCCGCGGCGATGATGCGGCGGGTGTTTTCCGCTCGTATCTGCGCCTTCCTGGATTTACGTCCGACCATGCTCAATGCGTTCCCGGGAAATAGCCGGATTGTATCAGTGAACTGCGTCACCGATACTCCGGCGCGCCCGCGTCGGCACCGCATAGCGGCACGCTGTCCGCACCTATGGCGCATAATGCGGGCATGAAAATCTGGGTAGACGCTGACGCCTGTCCCGTGGTGGTGCGGGAGATCCTGTTCCGCGCCGCGAAGCGCACGGGAGTGGAGGTCACATTGGTCGCGAACCAGCCGGTGGCGACGCCGAAGCTGACCAACGTCACGTCGCTTCAGGTCTCGCGGGGCTTCGACGTCGCCGATGATGAAATCGTGAAGCGGGCGAACCCGGGCGACCTGGTGATCACCAGCGATATCCCGCTGGCAGCCGAAGCGATCGAAAAGGGCGCCCAGGCCCTCAGTCCCCGCGGCGAGCTGCACACCACCGAGAACATCCGTGCACGGCTGAACATGCGGGACTTCCTGGACACGATGCGCTCGAGCGGCGTGGAGATGGGCGGCGGCCCGGCGGCTTTCAGCCAGCGCGACAAGCAGGCGTTTGCCAATCACCTGGACCGCTGGCTGACGAAGCAGCGCGACACGTAGGAGGGCCTTCAGGTCCGATTGTGATGGGGGATCGGGCCTGAAGGCCCTCCTACGCCGCCTGGCTCAGAGCGCGTCCACCTCCGCGGCGAGCATGCCGAGCAGCTGCGGGGTCACCTCGCCGGTCACCTCGAGACCCCGCTCGGCCTGGAACTGGGAGATAGCGATGGTCGTCTCGACGGTCATCTCGCCGCCGGCAGCGCCCGTATCGTAGCCCAGGACCTGCAGGTAATTCTGCGCGGTCTCTGTCATGTTGCCTGTCTGCAGCGCCTTCGAGAGCGGCTCGCCGCCGCTGCCCGCGGCGTTCGGGGCCGGAGGCGCGGCCGCAGGTGCGCGCTGCGCGCCCGGCGCGGCGCCGCCCATCATTTGCTCCATCATGCTGCCCATGCCCATCTGCTCCATCATCTTCTTCTGCTCGGGCGTCATGTTCTTCATGGCCTCTTCGTACTGCTTCATGGCTTCCGACATCTCCGCTGAGGATGCGCCGGACTGCCCCATCGCATTCGCCATTTCCTGATCGATGTCCCGCACCGGCATATCCGGTGGAAGCAGGCTCTCACTACACCATTCCGGTCGGAACTCGACCAGTCTCACGTCCGTGATGATGGAATGAGTCCGGCCACTCATCGAGGTACGGCCCATGACTTTCGATTCGATGGTCTGGTCGATTTCCAGCGGCAGACCATTGCGCAGCATACCGACCAGGTTATTGAGGAGCCCCGCGAAAAACGAGTTCTCCGCCATATCGGGAGGCACTTCACTGGTGAGGTTGTTGTAGAAGGAGCGAACAATATCAAGCCCGGGAACGGCCTCGGACACCCAGACGGTGCCTGAGCTTTCCGTCGAGACCATATCCGCGAATCCGACCATGCCTCCGCCGCCGAGACCGCCGGTATACGAAAACCGGTATCGGGTGGTGGGGTAGCCGATTCGGTTTCCGTCGGGCGTCGGTGAGGTCATCTCCACCTGCTCGCTCCATCCCTGTCCGGTGACCATCGCCGAAGCATCGAAACTCCGCCGCAGTGTTACCTGCATCGCTTCACCCTGCACGAAGTCGGCAGCCGACATGGTCCCTGTCCCGACCTGCGGTGGAAGATGAATGTCCAGCACCTGGTGCGGCGTCACCATCGCCATCCGGCAGTAGGCATAGGTGATGACGAACGGTTGCACCTGGGGCGGCTTTACGTCGAGATCGCAGACTTCGTCCCGCGCTACCCGCAGGCTGTCCGTGATGCCAGCGCGCGTCGGCGCACCGGGCAGGCTCTCGACCATGTCGAACGTAATCGGCGATCCGGCTTCGGTCATACTCTGCTCGATCTGGTCGATGATCGCATTCAATGCCCAGCCGATGGTGTCGCTGGCACCGCAGAGCGCATCGATCGTGCCGTCGAACTCGCCGAACGGTGACTGTTCGTGGACGATATCGCCGTAGTTGGTCTGAACGCCGGAGACCAGGACGGCCTTGTTCTCGTTGCTGCCGGCCGGACGCTCCTGGCCGGTGGTGCCGGATGCCGCGCATGCCACAACATTGATGCCGCGCCTGACGAGAATCGAGTCGTCGCTTCCCTGCACGTACCGCAGTTCGAAGACACCCTGACTCATCGGTGCCTGCAGTTCGGCGGGACTGCCATCGCTCGTCGCCCGGGAACTCAGGGATCGATCGGCGCCGGACGCCGGCTCCGCGAGGGCTATCACATCATCAGGCCCGTCGGGACCCGTCCACTGCACCTCGAACTCGTCTCCGACACACACGCTGTCCGGCGCGTCCAGTGACTGTGCGTATGCCGCGGTCTGCGCGAGGGAGAAAGCTGCCGCGACCAGGATCGTAGATAACCTGATCGAACCGCGGTCTTCAGAGCGACGAAGGTGACTCATGGCGACTCCTTGTCATATCGATTCGTTGTGAGGCAGACGGGCTAGGGGTTTCGACACGCTTCGATATCGCTCTCGGTAATGCCCAGATCCTTCGCGGCGGACTCCAGATCCGCGGCCGTGGCGTTCACGTCGTAGATGTCGCGGGTGGTGCGGGCGATGTCATAGCCGAGGTCGCCGCCCATGCGTCCGGCAACGCGGCCGGCGGCGCGCATGAGGCTGCCGAAGCCGCGCTTCTTCTGGTTCGCCTCCTGCGCCGCGGTAATTGTCTCCTGCAGGCAGGCCTGCTGGGCGGCCTGCAGTGCGGCCGGGTCCCGCGCCGAGCGGGCGGCAGGCGCAGCGGATGCAGCGGCGGGCCCGCTCTGCTCCTTCAGCCTGGCCTTGATCACGCCGGCGAGTTGCGGCGAGGGCTCGCCGGTGACATCCAGGTCATTCTCGGCCTGGAATTTCGAAATGGCGACCACCGTATCGGTGGACATCTCACCGTCGGTATTCCCGGTGTCGTAACCGAGTGTGGTGAGATCCTGCTGGATGATCCGTGTAAGCCCGTCCGCCAGGGCGGTTCCCGGGATAGCGAGGACCATCAGCATGAAAATCGGCAGAGTCTTTCGCAGCATTGTCTTCTCCCGCCCGCAAGGGCTTCGCTCTCGTGCGTCCAGCGGATGAGCCGGCATCGCCGGTCATGGTCGAGTGCGGCTCTGTCCCCCTCGCTCTTTGGTCTTGTTCTATTCTGGCCGGCACGTACACCGCGTGTCTGGCATCTCGCCCAATATTGCGTCAATCGAGCCGGGATTTAAAGCGAGCCGCCGGGGCCCGCGGCGAAGCCCGTTCAGCGGGCGACAAAGGGTTTCAGCTCGTCCTCGTATTTCTGATAGAGCGCGTGGTTGTGGGCTACGGCGTCGTTGATGTCTTTCTGTATCCAGGCGCTGCGCAGCGCTTCCTTCACCCACTGGTGTTCGGCCCAGTTGCCACCGCCGCCCTTGACCACCTCGATCTCGAGGCTGCCGAGGCCCATGAATTCCGTCGCTCCGGCCATCATCTCGCCGATATCGCCCATCGAAAGTTCCGCCTTGCCGTCGGCGTTGTCGGAGAGTTGCTGCAGGCGTGCCCGCTTTTCAGCGGAGAGTTCCTCGCTGCGCTCCATCACGCGGATGAACTCGCGCACCTGGGCTTCGCTGAGCCGCCCGTCGGCGGGCGGCTCGTAGTGGTCCTGCTCCGCTGCCTCCATCAGTTCGCCGTAGCGGACCGCGCTGCCGAGAACTCCGCCTGCCGCGGGGGCGTCTCCGCCGCGCTCACCGAGCCCGCCGGTGGTCCCCGGGGTTTCCCACTGGGATAGATCCGGACCGAGGACGGGCCTGAACAGCATCCCGATGATCAACCCGGCCACGAGCGTGGTGATGAGCGAGAGGATGTAGTGGCCAATGCGCCTGCCGCCCGGCACCTCCAGGTAGAGCGGGATGATGCGCCAGAGCAGCACCAGTGCATAAATGAAGAGGCCCAATGCGATCAGGCCGCCTACCCACGGCAGGAGAGCCAGGGCCTGCCCGATGTAGCCCGGCACGAAGGCGAGTGTGGTGGCGGCGAGGCCGTGTGCGAAACTGCGCTTGCCGCCGAACAGGCCTGCGAGCGTGCTGACGATCCATGCCACGACGCCTGCGCCGATGGCGCCGGTCATGAGGCGCGCCAGCGTGGAGCCGAGTGTCGGCCGGAACAGTCCGCCGTCACTGAGCACGAGTCCGATGAGGTAGGCGACCACCGCGGCGAGCACGATCAGCGGACCGGTCAGCAGGAATGCGGTCCGGCGCCAGTCCCCGGCCTCCGGCAGGTAACCCCGCCAGGTGGCTTCCGGGTCGAATATCGCCCCTCTGATCAACTGGAGCGTGCGGTTGAGGTCGAACACGGCGCTAACCCCTCTTTTTCGAATTATTATTGACCGGGCGTGGATGATACCGCATCAGTATTGAGGCGACACTGCGCCGATCCGCCTGCCGGACTCAAGCACTTACAATGAGCGTATGAATTACCCGCAGACTCCCGCCGGCTACGACCTTATCGGCGACATCCACGGCTACGCCGATCCTCTCGTCCGCCTGCTCGGCGAGCTCGGCTACCGGGAACGGGGCGGCCTCTGGCGGCACGCGACCCGCGAAGCCATATTCCTCGGCGACTTCATCGACCGCGGGCCGCACCAGCGGGAGGTCATCGACATCGTGCGGCCGATGATCGAGGAGGGCGCGGCGCTGGCGGTGATGGGCAACCACGAGTTCAACGCGCTGGCCTTCCACACGCCTCACCCGGTTACCGGCGAGCCGCTTCGGCCCTGGTCGAAGAAGCATCGGGACCAGCACGATGCTTTCATCCGGGCCTACGAGGGCCGCGATGCCGAGATGCGGGAGACGCTCGACTGGTTCCGCACGCTGCCGCTGTGGCTGGATATGGGCGCGCTCCGGGTGATCCACGCCTGCTGGGACCCCCACCTCCTGTCCGCGGTGCGCGCCGAGGTGGACGGGCAGCACATCACCGACGAGTTTCTGGTAGCCGCCACTGACCCCGGTACCTGGCAGCACGGGGCCATCGACTCGCTGCTGAAGGGCAAGGAGATCGATCTGCCGGCCGGCACCTCTGTGCCCGACAAGGGCGGCAATCATCGTCACCGTATCAGGCTGCGCTGGTGGGACTCCCATGCCACCACCTACCGGGAGGCGCATTTCGGGCCGGAGTCCGCGGAGACGCACATCCCGAACGACCCCATCGAGGGTGACCATGTCGTGGAATACTCCCACGACGATCCGCCCTGTTTCCTGGGCCACTACTGGCTGGAGGGCGACCCGGCACCGCTCGCGCCCAATATCGCCTGCCTCGACTACAGCGTGGCGAAGGAAGGCGGCAAGCTGGTGGCCTACCGCTGGGACGACGGTGATGCGGATCTGGCGAAAGAGAAATTTGTGGCGGTGGACCGCTGAGCCCTCGCCGGGCAGGTAGGAGGGCCTTCAGGCCCGATCTCGCCTTCAGGCCCGATTCAACAAATGATCGGGCCTGAAGGCCCTCCTACCGTTTCCGGTTCTCAGAAGCGTGTGCGGAAGGTCACGCCCACGGTCCGCGGCTGGTTCGTGCGGAAGCCGAGACGGGCGCGGCCACCGCGTTCCCGGTCGAAGGACAGGTTGGCGTTCTCATCGGTGACGTTGTCGATGTAGAGCACCGCGTCCCAGGTCTCCTTCAGTATGCCGGCGCGCAGGTTCAGGATGGTGAACTCGTCGAGTTCCAGATCGACGCTGGTCACCTCGTTGCCGGTTGCGCCGCCGAATGGCAGCCCCGAGACGAACTGGCCGGCACCCGGTACCTGGTCGCCCGGCTGTGTGAAGCGATCACCCACGTGCTGCACCGTCGCCGACACGTAGGCGTCCGACTGGTTGCCGCCGAAGTTCAGCGGGAAGTAGTAAGTGCCGGTGGCGGCCAGCTGCAGCTCGGGCACCGAGGCCAGCCGGTTGCCGTCGGCGACGCCGCCCAGCACCGCACCGGTGGCGTCCGTGACCGTGGACTTGAACTCCGAGTTGATCACACTGCCGACGAGGGAGAATTCGAGCGCCTCGGTCGCCATACCGCCGAGCTCGAATTCCACGCCGGAACTCTCCGCTTCAGGCACGTTGAAGGAGATGCGCGAGGAGCAGGAGCCGGCATCGAGCGTCACCTGCAGGTCCTCGATGTCCGCATAGAAGGCGGCGGCGTTGAGCGTGATGCCGTTGGCGAAGCGGGATTTGACGCCGATCTCGTAGTTCCAGAGCGTCTCGTCGTCGTAGTCCTGGAATTCGCCGAAGATCAGCAGGTCTTCCGGGGTGCACAGCGCCGTATTCAGGGGATCGTTCACGCCCCCGAGACGGAAGCCCTGGGCTGCCTGGGCGTTGATGGTGAAATTGTCGTTGACGTCGAAGCTGGCCAGGATGCGCGGCGTGAAGCCGTCCGAGGAGGTTTCGTCCAGGACGTTCGAGTCGCCTGCGGCGAACAGGCCGCCGGTGGTGATGGTTCGCTCCTCGTCGAAATCGTACCAGCGCCCTCCGACGGTCAGGTTGAAGCGATCCGTCAAGTCATAGGAGACTTCGCCGAAGATCGCGGTCTGCTGGATGTCATAGGGCAGATCCGAGTTGAATGGCGAATCCGCGGGGAATCCGTTGGCGACGGCCGCCGAGGTACCGGCGCCGAGCGTGGCATCCGTGAACGCGTCATAGCCCGGTGTCGGCAGACGCTGCATGTATTCCCGGTCGGTATCCGAGATGAATGCACCGAGTACCCACTGCAGCCGTCCGGGCGCCATGGAGGCAACGCGCAGCTCGTGCGTGTTCTGCTGCAGATCCGTGGTGTCGCGCAGATTCGACGGCAGTGTCACCGCCTCATCGGGAAAGCCGAGATCCACTGAGACGCTCCCGGAAAGTGCACTGGCATCCCGGCTCACCAGGATTTCACGGTCCATCAGACTGCCGACGTAGGTGATGGCGTAGTCGCCGACGCTTGCCTCGACCACCAGGTCGGCCAGCAGGGTTTCGTCGGAAAACTCCTCACGCAGCAGCAGATACTGCTCACGCTCACCGAGCTGGATCGCCGGGCGGGTGGTGGTGAAGGGATTGGCGAACAGGTTATACACCTCCTGGCGGTTGAAGCCATCGGTCTCGATCTCCTGATAGACCACGCGAGGGGTGATGGTCAGCCTGTCGGAGGGCGTGAAAGTCAGTGCCACTCTCGCGCCGTTGCGCGAACCGCTGTTCACATCCTCATCGACGCCGCCGCCCTCGCGCAGAGCGTCGATGAAGCCGCCGTACTGGGTGGTGTAGCCCACGGCGCGGATCGCCGCCCGGCCGTCGGCGAAGGGTGCATTGATCATGCCTTTCAGATGACCGCCCACCTCGCCGTCGGTGATTGTGTTCAGTTCGGCCTCTACCGAGCCCTCGAAGGTGTCGAGCTGCGGCTGATTCGTGATGTAGCGGATGGTGCCGCCGATGGAGCCCGATCCGAAAAGCGTGCCCTGGGGTCCGCGCAGGGTCTCAACCCGATTCAGGTCGTACAGATCGAAGTCCGGTGTAAACAGCGACAGCGAGATCACTGATTCGTCGAGATAGACGCCCACCTGTTCCTTCACGCCCGGCTGGTCCCTGACGATCTGGCCGGCAGAGACACCGCGGATGGCCACCTGGCTTTGCCCCGGACCGAGGTTCTGGATGGCCAGGCCCGCGATGTTGCGGGACAACTCCTCGAGATCGGTCGCGCCGAGACGTCGGATATCTTCCTCGGTCTGGACGTTGATGGAGAACGGGATGTCCTGGATCCGGGCTTCCCGTTTCGTGGCCGTGACGACGACCTCCTCGATGGTCTCGTCCTGGGCCAGAGCGCTGCCCCCCGACAACAGAGTGATGGCAACGAACCCGGCCAGCAGGCGTCGGCCGAGTAATGTGGTAGACATGCAACAGATCATGAGTTTTCCCCCGGTAATTCGTGCGATCGTAATTTATCAGGGTTATATTGCTAAACTCCACTATTTTATTTTCGTTGTATTTCTACGTCACTAGATCATGTCTGAGAGCGACGAAGCAAGCGGGTTTGCGATCAGGAGCCGACTGCGCTGCGGCGATCTCGGCCGCATCGTGGCGCTGCACGGCGAAATCTACGACCGCGAGGCCGAGGGTTACGGCCTGCGCTTCGAGGCCTTCGTGGCCAGGACCATCGCGGAATTCGTGCTGGATAATTCTGCCCGCGGGCGGGTTTGGCTGGCGGAGCGCGGCGGCGAGTTGATGGCCTGCTGCGCCATCGCCCATCGCGGAGAGGCTCTCGCGCAGCTGCGCTGGGTGCTGGCACGGCCCGAGGTGCGCGGGATCGGCCTCGGGCGCCGCTTGGTGGAGCAATCCGTCGACTACTGCCGCGAACAGGGGATAGAAAGGATCTATCTGGAGACCACCGACGGGCTGGAGGCCTCCCGGCGCCTGTACGACTCTCTCGGCTTCAGGCTCGTCTCCGAGACCCGGGAGGAATTGTGGGACGGCGAGGGCGTGCTGATCCGGATGGAGCTCGATTTGTGAGTCAGGGATCGGGGCGGGGATGAATCGGGGCTGAAGCTCCTCCTGCATCAGCTCGCTTCGGGCAGCGGCCGTGCCGGTGACGGCGGTGCCTCCATCGGCTTGCGGTCGGTGAGAAACGGGATCAGCAGTATCGGCACCGCGACCAGCGCGGTATCCAGGTAGAACATCGCGCTGTAACCCCACGCATCCACGGCGACGCCTTGCCAGGCGTTGGAATAGGAGATGGTCAGGTTCTGCAGTGCCATGAACCCCGTGAACTGGGTGGCGGCGACCGCCGGGTTGGTGAGCCCCATGAAGATGGCCGCGCCCACGCCGTAGTGCAGGCCCATGCAGAGGTAGAAAGCGAGGGCGACGGCGAAGTACTGGTTGACGGTGATGCCCTCGATGCCCGCTTCGCCGCCGACGGCAGCCGCCAGCCAGAGCGTGGGCAGCGTCGTCATGGCATAGAACAGCGCCAGCATGCGGCGCTTGCCGAGCCGGTCGGCGAGCCATCCGCCTGCCACGCAGCCGGCACCCGAGGTGATCATGGCGTAAATGTTGAGCGTGCCGATCTGGCTGTCGCTCATGCCGAGGTCGACCTGCAGCGCGGTGGAGACCGCGCCGGAGAGTGCCATGGCGCCGATCGGCGTCAGCGCGAAGAGTACGCCGATCAGCGGGCCCGTGCCGGAGCGGAACAGCCCGATGCCGAGTTCCCGTGCGAAACCGGTGACGGAGTCGCGGAACGCGCGCCAGACGCCGCGCAGCCGCGCGGCCGCCGCTGCTCCGGCTGCCGGGTCCCGGACGAAGAACACCACGAAGGTGAGCACCAGGCATAGCAGCAGCGCGACGTAGAGGAAGGAGACGTCGAAGCCGTACAGGCCGGCGACGAACATGGCGCCGCCGCCGCCGAGACCCTGGCCGATGTAGGCGCCGGCAAACATGAAGCCGTTGCCCTGGGCGCGCTCCTCCTCGCGCAGGCTGCTCACCGCGAGCGAATCGATGGCCACGTCGCAGGTGGCGGCGAACACGTTGTGCACGATCACCATGGTGATGAGCAGGTCGAAGTGCCGGGTGTAGTCTAGCTGGGCGACGAAGTACAGCGTGACGATCATCAGCACCTGGCACAGCACGATCCAGGCCTTGCGCCCGCCGTAGCGGTTCAGCGTGACCAGGTCCACCAGCGGCGCCCAGGCCCACTTGAACGCCCAGGGCAGATAGAACGAGGCGACGAAGGCGCCGACCTGGGCCACGTCCACGCCGGCCCGGCGCATGTAGGTGGCGATGGCCACGGCGGCGAACCCGAGCGGGATGCCCTCGCAGATGTAGAGGATGCCGAAGGTGGTCAGGCGACCCCGGCGGGTATCGAGCATGTTTTTGGCAGACAAGGCGTTCCCCCGCCGGATCCCGCGAGCAGTGTACCTTTTTTCCGGCCGGGCAATGGCCGCGGTGCTAAGCTCTAAGGAACGGGGTGCCGAGCGGGGGCTTCATGGGGACCCACTACATCCTGATCGATTACGAGAATGTTCAGCCGGACGATCTGGCGCCGCTGCACGCTCATGCGACTGGCCATTCCCATTTCGGCCGCGAACTCGACTTCGACGGGGTGCAGGCGCTGGTGGACGCACTCGTGGAGCGGGGCTGCGTGCGCTTCGAGGGCGAGACGGTGCACTACGCGCGCCCGATCCCGCCTGCACACCCGATTGTCTGATGGGTCGGGGCTGAAGCCCCTCCTACAGCGATACGAGCGTGGGCTATCATGCCGCCATGAACAAGACGCTGTACCTGCCGGCTCTCGCCGGCGCCATCCTCCTGCTGGCAGGCTGCGCCACCATGAGCGGATCCGAACTCGATCTTACCGAAGCAGGCCGGCTGCCGCCGTGCCCGTCCACGCCGAACTGCGTTTCCAGCGACGCCGACCCGGACGACGGCACACACTACATAAAGCCGCTGCAGATCGACGGCGATCTGCAGGCCGCCTGGCAGCGGCTGGTCGCCTACGTGGAGGGCGACTCCTCGTACACCATCGTCGAGCAGCGCGAGAACTACCTGCGCGCAGAGGCCCGTACCAGGATTCTGCGCTTCGTCGACGACGTCGTCTTCCACCTGCGGCCGGCGGAGGGCGTGATCGCGATGCGCTCGTCGTCGCGGCTCGGCTACTCCGACCTGGGCAAGAACCGCGGCCGGCTGGAAGCCGTTCGCGAAGTGCTGAATCCGACGTAGGAGGGGCTTTAGCCCCGATTCCTTACCCCAATCTGGCCTGAAGGCCCTTCCTACATTTCTTTTCATGAAACAGAGCCTGCCATGTTGAAACGCCTCACCCTTCTCTCCGCACTCCTGCCCGTCACCGCCTTCGCCCAAAGCGGCTACTTCATCGACTGGGATGCGGTAGGCGAGGAATCCATCGGCTACCTCGTCGACCTGGTACAGATCGAGTCCGTTAATCCGCCGGGCAACGAGACCGAGGTGGCCGAGTATCTGCGCGACGTGCTGGCGGCCGAGAGCATCGAGTCCGAGATGTATGCGCTGGACCCCGACCGCGCCAATCTCGTGACCCGCTACGAGGGCAACGGCACGAAGGCGCCGATCCTGATCATGGGGCACACTGACGTGGTAGGCGTGCAGGTGGAGAAGTGGGCCGAGCCGCCGTTCAGTGGCCTTCGCAAGGACGGCTACGTCTGGGGCCGCGGCACACTGGACGACAAGGACAACGTCACCGCCGGCCTGATGGTGATCCTGATGCTGCACCGGCTCGGCGTGGAGATGGACCGGGACATCATCTTCCTCGCGGAGGCCGGCGAGGAGGGCACGCCGCAGTGGGGCATCACCTACATGATCGAGAATCACTGGGACAAGATCGTGGCGGAATACGCCATCGCCGAGGGTGGCACCAACCGGCTCGAGGACGGGGAGGTGAAGGTGGTCGGCATCCAGACCACGGAGAAGATGCCGCGGCGGGCGACGCTGGTGGCGCGCGGCACCGCGGGGCACGGTTCGATGCCGCGCACGGATAACGCGATCACCATGCTGGCCGAGGCGGTGGCGGAGGCGGGCAACTGGGAGACGCCGGTCCGGCTGAACGAGACCACGCGCGCGTATTTCCGCCGCATGGCGGAGCTGACCGACGGCGAGACGTCGTGGCGTTACGCCAATGTCGATAATCCGGAGTACCAGGACGAGATCGATGCGTGGTTCCGGGAGAACGACCCCTATCACTACTCGGCACTCAGGACCTCGGTGGTGCCGACCATCGTCGACGGCGGCTTCCGCCGCAACGTGATCCCGTCCGAGGCGGAGGCCATGCTGGATATCCGCATGCTGCCCGGCGAGGACGTCGACGGCTTCTACGGAACGCTCGCCGCACTCATCGACAACCCGGCCATCGAGATCGTACCGGAGGAGATCTACCGGCCGGAGGCGCCGCCGTCGGGCATCGACAACGAGATGTTCCAGGTGATCGAGGGCGTGGCCGAGCGGCTCTACCCCGGCTCGACCACCCTGCCGGTGATGGCTACCGGCGCCACCGACATGTCCCAGCTGCGCGCGAAGGGCGTGCAGGCCTACGGCATCGGTCCGGCGCGCACCCTCGCCGAGATCAACAGCCGCTACGGCGCCCACAGCGACAACGAGCGCGTGGCCGAGGAATCCCTGCAGGAGATGGTGCGCTTCCTGTGGGAGATCGTGATGGAGATCGGCGCGGCGGAGCCGTCCGCGCGGTGATGCGCCGGTGAGCGCCAATCCGAGCGACTATGCGAGCGACGATCCGCTGCGGCTGATGACCACCCCGGCTCCGGAGATCTCGCCGGAGCAGGCTGTGGACCTGGTGCGCGACCGCTACGCCCTCGTCGGCAGCGCCACTCCGCTCGACAGCGAGCGCGACCGGAATTTCCGCTACACGGCGGACGACGGCCGCGAGTTCGTGCTGAAAATCTCCAATGCCGCCGAATCGCCGGCCGTGCTCGACTTCCAGGCGCGGGCGCTCGACCACATTGCCCGAACGGCGCCGGAGCTGCCCGTGCCGCGCATCGAGCCGGGATCGGACGGTGAGTTGCTGCAGGCGGTGGAACTGACCGGCGGACGCAGTCACGTGCGTCTGGTGAGTTATCTGCCCGGCATGCCGGTGGGCGACGTTCCCTCGACACCGGAACTCAGGCGGCATCTCGGCGCCACGCTGGCGGCGCTCGGCCGCGCCCTGCAGGGCTTCTTCCATCCGGCCGCGCGGCATCCGCTGCTGTGGGACGTCAACCAGACGGCGGCGGTACGCGGGCTCTGCGTGCATATCGAAGAGCGCCGCGGCCGGGAGCTCGCCGAGCGGGTCTTCGCGCGGCATGCGGCGCACGGTACGCAGGCGCTCGGGGCACTGCGTGCCCAGGTGATCCACAACGACTTCAATCCGGATAACGTGTTGGTGAGTGTCGACGAGACGGAACGGGTGAGCGGCATCATCGACTTCGGCGACATGGTGCACGCCCCGCTGGCGAACGATCTCGCCGTGCTGGCGGCCTACCAGGTGGTTGGCCGGGACGATGTGGTCGCGGTGCTGGCCGAGATCGCAGCCGCCTTCCACGCCGTGCGGCCGCTGGAGCCGGCCGAGGTCGACCTCCTGTTCCACCTCGTGCAGCTGCGGCTTGCGACCTCGGTCGCAATCTGCGCCTGGCGGGCGAGGGAGCACCCGGAGAACGTCGACTACATCCTCGGCGGTCACGCGGCCTCCCTGCGCACGATGGAGCAGCTGGAGGCCATCGATGAACGGGAAGCGACGCGGGTGCTGCGGCGCGCACTCGCGCTGCCTGCCGTCAGCGGGCTGCGCGGCGATCCCGGCAACGCCGACGGCCAGGACGACGGCCAGGACGACGGCGCGCGCGATGCGGCCCTGCGCGAGCGGCGTCACTCACTGCTCGGACCCGTGCTCTCGCTCACTTACGACGAGCCGCTGCACATCGTCCGCGGCGAGGGCGTCTGGCTGTATGACGCAGCGGGCCGCGCGTATCTCGACGCCTACAACAACGTCGCCTGCGTCGGCCATTGCCATCCGGTGGTGGCCGAGGCGATCGCGCGCCAGTCGCGCACGCTGAACACCAATACCCGCTACCTGCACGAGTACATCCTGGACTACGCCGAGCGTCTCGGTGCGCGGCTGCCCGGAGAACTCTCCGTCTGCTTCTTCGTCTGCACCGGCAGCGAGGCCAACGATCTGGCCTGGCAGATGGCCCAGGCGGTCACCGGCGGGGACGGCGCGATTGTCAGCCGCAATGCCTACCACGGCAACACCACGGCGGTGGCCGCGTTCTCGCCGGAGGAGCTGCCGGAGCGCCGCACGCCCGACTGGGTGGCGACGGTGCCGGCGCCGGACGTCTACAACGGGCCGTTCCGCGGCGAGGATGCAGCGGCGCGGTATGCCGGGAAACTGGACGAGGCGATCGCCTCGCTCGCCGACCGGGGCCATCGCCCGGCCGCGTTCTTCGTCGATACCATCTGGTCCAGCGACGGCATCTTCGCCGCCCCGGCGGGCTATCTCGCCGATGCCTGGCAACGGGTGCGCGCGGCCGGCGGGGTCTGCGTGGCCGACGAGGTGCAGGCCGGCTTCGCCCGCACCGGCGATCATTTCTGGGGGTTCGAGCTGCAGGGCGTGGTGCCGGACATCGTCACGCTCGGCAAACCCATGGGCAACGGCCATCCGCTGGCGGCGGTGATCACCACGCCTGACATCGCCGGGCGCTTCGCTGGCGAGTCCGAGTACTTCAATACCTTCGGCGGCAACCCCGTGTCCTGTGCGGCAGGGCTCGCGGTACTGGACGTGCTCGAGCACGAAGCGTTGCAGGAGAACGCCCGGTCGACCGGTTGGTATCTGCGCGAGGGGCTACGCGAGCTGCAGTCGCGGCATGCGGCCATCGGCGACGTGCGCGGGGCGGGGCTGTTCGCCGGCGTGGAGCTGGTGCGCGGCCGTGAGTCGCGGGAGCCGGGGCCGGGAGTGGCCCGCGCCGTCATGAACGGGATGCGCCGCGAGGGCGTGCTGGTCGGGCGCACGGGGCTCGCCGACAATGTGCTGAAAATACGCCCGCCGCTGGTCTTCTCCCGGCAGCACGCGGACCGGCTCGTCGAGGCGATGGACCGCGTCCTCGCCGGAGTCCGGTTCGAGACGGCAGCCGGATAACCGTTACACTGCCGGTGGATTAATGGAAGAAACAGGAGTTTGCTGCATGGAAGACCATGTCTACAAGCAGATCGACGTCACCGGTTCATCGACGCTCGGCACGGACGATGCCATCGCGAAGGCGATCAGGAAGGCCGGCGAGTCCGTGAAACACATGGACTGGTTCAAGGTCACCGAGACGCGCGGCTACATCGAAGGCGACGCGGTCAAGTACTGGCAGGTGACCGTGAAGATCGGGTTCCGGATAGAGGATTGACCCCGTAGGAGGGGATTTATCCCCGATTCATATCCCCGATTCATGAACCCGGATCGGGCCTGAAGTCGGGCCTGAAGGCCCTTGTACATGAATGCTCAGCGGGTCACGCGCCAGAGGGTGCCCGGCTCGCCTTCCGCCAGGAGGTAGAGGGCCCCGTCGGGTCCGGTGGCCACGTCGCGGATGCGCTCGCCGATCTCCCCGAACAGCACTTCTTCGCCGACGATCTCGCCATCCTCGACGTCCAGGCGGCGCACGTCCTGGTCGACCAGCGCGCCTGCGAACAGGTCGCCCCGCCACTCGGGGAACAGCGCGCCCTCGTACACCGTCAGCCCGGACGGCGCGATGGACGGCGTCCACACGTGCAGCGGCTGGCGCATGCCCTCCATCCCGGTGAAGGGCGAGACGTAGGCGCCGTTGTAGTCCAGCCCGTAGGTGACGACCGGCCAGCCGTAGTTGACGCCGGGCTCGATGACGTTGACCTCGTCGCCGCCCTTCGGGCCGTGCTCGTGCAGCCAGACGGTGCCGTCGGAGGCCACCGAGAGGCCCTGGGGATTGCGATGGCCGTAGCTCCAGACATAGGGCGCCTCGGGGAACGGACTGCCTTCGGCCGGCGAGCCGTCCGGATTCATGCGTATCACCTTGCCCATCCGGCTGCCGAGTTCCTGGGCGGCCTCCCGGTAGTCGAAACCGTCGCCGGTGGTGAGCAGCAGCGTGCCGTCGGCGAGCCAGGCCAGGCGGCCGCCGTAGTGCACCGGCGTGTCCTTGCGCGGCGTGACGCGGAAGATGACCTCGACGCCGGCGAGCGTGTCGCCCTCCAGTCGTGCACGGGCGACGGCGGTGGCGTTCGCATCCGGCGGCCCCTCCGCATAGGAGAGGTACAGCATGCCGCTGGTCTCGAAATCCGGCGCGGGCAACACGTCGAACAGGCCGCCCTGGCTCGCACGGTAGACGGCCGGCACGCCGCCGATGGGCTCGCCCACGGCGCCGTCGGCACTCACGCGCCGCAGTGTGCCGCCGAGTTCCGTGACCAGGAAGCCGCCCTCGGGCAGGAACGCGATGCACCAGGGCATGTCGAGGCCGCCGGTGACGGTCTCCAGCCGGTAGTCCGGCGTGTCAGCTGCGGCATCCTGCGCACCGGCGAACGCCGGCACGGCAGCGAGAACGAGGCAGAGGACGAGGCGCTGGCACATGACGGCTCCGATGCACGAACGATGACTGTGCTAGCCTAGCACCGGTTCCGGCACCGCTGTAGCGCGGGGAGGATGCAGGCGATGTGGGCCAGACGGATCGGATCTTTCGTGCTCGCGGTGGCGGTGGCGTACCTGCTCGCCGTCATATCGGCCAGCCAGCATGTGGCAGCGAGCCTCGAAGGCATGGGCGCGGAGGTCGGCTTCGGCACCCGGCTCGGTATGATCGCCCACGATCTCGGTGGCATGGCCACCTCGTTCCTGCCCATGATCTTCATCGGTTTCCTGGTCGCCTTCGCCGTGGCGGCGCTGCTGGTGCGGTGGCTGCCGCGGGGCCGCTATCTCCTCTACAGCATCGCCGGTGCCGCGGCCATCGTGACCATCCACCTCGCACTGAACGCCGCCTTCGACATCACGCCGGTAGCCGTCGCCCGCAGCGCCGGCGGCCTGGCCGTGCAGGGACTGTGTGGCGCCGTGGGTGGGTATCTGTACGCCAGGATCACCCGCACAGCGAGGTAGGAGGGCCTTCAGGCCCGATTGATGGCCCGATTGATGGCCGGATCGGGGCTGAAGCCCCTCCTACACGTCTAGCGCAACCCGATCTGCCCCTCGTCCCGCACCCGGATCGCCGGCGTGAAGGCCGAGAACCAGTGTGACGATCGCAATAACGGGGCGGGATAGTCGCTTCACGGCGGCCCTCCTGATTGGCGCGGATATCCGCGCTTGATCGAGACTACGCCGCGTTGGCGGCAGCGTCGAGGCCGGCCGGTTGCTTCTCCCAGGTGAACACACGCATCGGCGGCACGTTCAGGATCTCGTGCTGGATGCGCGGTTCGCCCATCACCGGCCGCATGTAGTGCGCGACCCGGTCGGTGAACTGGTAGGCAACGAAGCGGCCGCCCGGCTTGAGTGCACCGTGGATCGCCTCGACGATCTCCCTGCACAGCTCGGGAGGCATCGTGGAGAACGGTATGCCGGAGACGACCGCATCAGCACCCTCGTGTCCGCGGCTGGCCAGCTGTTCGCCGATGGAACTCGCGCACCCGTGCACGATCTCGAAGCGCTCGTCGGCGATGGCTTGCAGCCCTGGTACGAAGTCGGCAGTCCGCTCGATGGCGATCAGGCGGCTGCCCTCGGCCATCGCGTCGAGCAAGGATAGCGTGGTGCCGCCCGTGCCGGCGCCCAGCTCCACGACGACCCCGGCGCGAGGCAGGCCGGCGGCCTCGACGGTGCGGCGTTTCAGGAATGCCGAGCTGGGGACGACGGCGGCGACGACGCGGGGAGATTTCACAAACGCCTGGAAGAACGTCCAGGTCTCTTTCGGCATTGAGGGCTCCAATTCGGCGTCTGCGACCGGTTCTTGTGACCTGCGTAGGCTTGCATCCCCGCGGCCCGGCGTCAAGCCGCCGCCGCGAGCAGATTCGTAGGAGGGGCTTCAGCCCCGACCTCCTCGAGGGCTTCAGCCCCGACCTCCTCGAAGGCTTCAGCCCCGACCCGCCTCCACCTCGTTCAGCCGCCCGGTCTTCACGTCGTAGACGAATCCGCGCACGGCATCCTTGTGCGGCACGAACGGACTATTACGGATGCGGCGGATGGACTGCGCCACGTCTTCGGCCGGGTCCGGGAACGCCTCCAGCGCGAAGTGGGGCCGCACGCCGGTCTCGTTCTCGATCTCCGCCTTCACGGCATCGTCCTTGAAGGTGAGCATGCCGCAGTCGGTATGGTGGATCAGTACGATCTCCCGGGTGCCGAGCAGCCGCTGGGAGATGGCTAGCGAGCGGATCACGTCGTCCGTCACCACGCCGCCCGCATTGCGGATCACGTGGGCATCGCCTTCCTCGAGGCCGAGCAGCCGGCCGGTCTCCAGACGCGCGTCCATGCAGGCGACCACCGCCACCTTCTTGCCCGGCGGCATGGGCTTGTCGCCCTTGTCGAAGGTCCTGGCATAGCGTTCGTTGGCGGCAAGGAATTCTTCGGTCGCAGACATGATCTCTCTCCCGACAGGTGGACTCACGGTACGAGGCTACCGGCCGGGGCGGCCGCCGTGAAATAGAGCTTTGTTACTTCGCCATTCCGTTGCGTTATATGGCCGCTGCCGGCATTCCGGAAACGGCGTATCCTGTGGGCCTGCGTCGCACCAGGGGGAGCGTATGACCAACGTCACCGAGATCGCCGCGGATGTCTTCCGCATCTCGACCTTCGTGCCGGAGGCCGGCATTCAGTTCAACCAGTTCCTCGTCCGCGACGAGGAGCCCTTGCTCTACCACACCGGCATGCAGTCGCTGTTCCCGGCGGTGTACGAGGCGGTCGGGCAGGTGATCGACCCGGCGACTCTGCGCTGGGTCGGTTTCAGCCACTTCGAGCCGGACGAGTGCGGCTCGCTCAACCGCTGGCTCGACGTGGCACCCGGTGCGACGGCGGTCACGGGCCACGTGGGTGCCCTGGTGTTCGTCGGCGACTACGCGGACCGCCAGCCCCGCATACTGGAGGACGGCGAGACGTTCGAGACCGGCGCGCGCCGCTTCCGTTTCTGCGCGACGCCCCACCTGCCCCACGGCTGGGACGCCGCCATGCTGTTCGAGGAGACGGAGCGGGTGCTGTTCTGCTCGGACCTCCTGCACCAGCTGGGCGACGTGGAGGCGGCCACCGGCAACAGCGTCACGGAGCGGTTCCGGGCAACCCTGACCCGGTATCAGCAGGGCCCGATGGCCGGCTACATGCCCTGGACGCCGGATACCGCCACGCACCTCAGACGGCTCGCCGCCCTGAACCCCCGGGTCTGCGCCACGATGCACGGCTCGGCCTACGAGGGAGATGGCGCGCAGGCGATGAGCGAGGTTGGTGAGGTGATGCGGGAGGTCTACGCGCCGGTCTGACCGCGCCCGACTCAGGGCCGGAGTCGGTTCGGCCGCGCCGCCGGCTCCGGCGCCTCGTCCAGATGATAGGCGTCGGCCACGTAGCCCGGGCCCTTCATCACGAAGACGATGAAGCAGGCGATGGAGACGGTCAGCGCCGCTGTCCAGAAGGTCACTACCAGCGCGATGGCGAAAATATCCACGCTGGCGATGCGCTTCGCCACGTCGAAACCAGGGTCACCCGCGAGCCACAGCCGGATCAGGCCGGACAGCGCGAACGGGGCCGCGGTGCCGAGCAGGAAGATCCTCGGCATGCGGCGCAGGATGTCCAGCTCGATGCCGGGCGGCTCCCGCCGGTCGTGCAGTCTGTTGAACAAGCCGACCATCTTCGAAGATTAGCACCGCTGCCGCGTGGGCGGCAGCGTCCTTCAGCACCTGTCGAGGTTCGGCGCCTGCAGCACGGTTCGGGCCCTGCAACTTCTGCAAATTACTGCGCAGGCCTTGCCATGGGTGAGGCTGGCACGGCGTATCCGCGGGCATCCGGCCGGCTCCTCGTGGCTGGCATGGTCCCTGCATCCTCGATCGTATCGAAGCTGCAGAGAGCCGACGGTCCGTCAGGATCGCCGGGACACTTATGACGATACACCTGGCCTTCCAGCCGCTGATCGCCCTGCTCGCGGGCATCCTGATCCTGATCGTGCCCCGATTGCTGAACTACGTCGTGGCCGGCTATCTGATACTGGTCGGGGTGTCCGGCCTGATAGGCGTATAGCCTGGACGGAGCCGGAATGGCAGCGGACTCCGGCACCGCCACGGCCGCCAGCATCAGCTTCCGGAGGTAAGCCGGATCGGGTTCGCCCGATAGACCCGCGGGCTGTCGCAGTCCAGCGCGCCCGGGAAGATCTGTTGGGCTTTCTGCCAGCCGCCCTCGTTGCCGTAGGCGTCCCAGTCTTTACCGAAAGCTGCGTAGTCCCGGTAGCCGGTCACCCATTTGAAGTCGTAGTCGGAATCCACCGGCTCACCGTAGGCGGGGAAGAACACCCAGTGCGGTGAGTCGCCGCCGGCGGAGGTCTCGTACTCGATCCATTCGCTGACCGCACCGAGACCCACTTCCATGTTGGCATTGCGCTCCACATCACAGTCGGCGAAGGTCAGCAGCGGCGCCTTCGGCGGCTCGCCGGTGGCCTCTTTCATCGGCATCACCGCGTAGTTCATGTGCGCGGCGCAGGTCACCACGTCGGCGAACGCGCGCTGCAGCTCGGTGCCCTTCGTGTGCCAGATGTCCAGGCTCTCGCCCATCGCCTTGCCGCTGGGCCAGCCGCCGAGCCAGCCGACATCCCAGCCGGCATGGTCCCCGCTGACGAAGTCCGGCATCAGCAGCCACGCCTGGTAGCCGCTATCGTCGTTCTCGTCCATGAAAGCGTTCCATCGGGTGATGACCTTCTGCAGATCGCCCATGTCCTTGCCCTCGTTGAAAGTGCAGGGAAAGAACTCGGCAGGCCGCACCTGCGGCGGCGCGTCCTCGGCTTGCGCGGGTCCGGCGTGCAGCAATAGCGAGCCGGCCACGAGCAGCGTGGTGATCAGACTTTTCATGATGTATCCCCCTGAATTCCTGTTGATTATCGTTATTGGTCCGGGGTCCCGGCATCCGGCGGAGCACCCCGTGCGGGCCGCTGGAGGCCGTCGGGGTAGGATCGATGGCGACGGTCACGTCGTCGAAGTTCACGCTGGCGATGCCGAGGCGGTCCACGACGACCAGCTCCCGCTGCAGCTCGCCGCCGATGCCGCCGCCCGCTTTCGTGCCGATGACCGGATGCGCTTCGAGCAAACCCGAGGCGACGGCGTAATCCCTGCCGAGCAGGACTTCGTTGCCGTTGCCGAGGTCGAAGTCCGCGCGGGTCGGCGGCAGGTCGTCGATGCGGACGGGCAGCTGTCGTATGCCGCGTTCTTCGGTAAGGGTCAGGGCGGTACCCGCCGGCGCCGATGACCTTGGCAGGCGTTCGAAACGCCGGCCCGTGATGTCGACCAGATAGCGGCCGGAGTCGAAGATCTCCCGGCCCATCACCACCCGCACCGGCTCGCCGACGAGCCGGGCAGAGATGTCGCGCAGATCCAGGACGGCGACGGTCAGGTCGTCAGTAGCGAAGCCGGGGGCTTCGATCGCGACGTTCTCGGCGAAACGGATCGGTTGACTGCCGCCCGTGCCCTTCGCCATGTCCTCGCCCGCGTACTCCAGCCCGAGCCGCTCGGCGAACTGCGCATCGATCAGCGTCATCTCGGCGCCGGAATCCAGCAGGGCCTCGGTCTCGATGCCGTTGACGGTCACGGGTATGAACAGGCGATGGCCGCTGACGCGGAGCGTGTCGGTCGGCGGTGCAGCGCAGGCCGCGAGCAAGGCCGCCAGCAGCAGCCCGATCCTGGTAACGGCAGTGGACACGTGCATGGTTGCGGCTCCGGAATCGGATCCGCAAATCTAGCACAGTGGCAGAAGAAAGCCGGCGCATCGGTTGACATGGGTAGGAGGGCCTTCAGGCCCGATCCGGTCCGGCAGCCGGGGTCGGGGCTGAAGCCCCTCCTGCATGTAGAATCGGCATCGTGCTACCCG
>CAYRUH010000019.1:0-41592 GCA_964427415.1 uncultured Woeseiaceae bacterium
GGGCCGAGATCCTCTGCGGATCTTTCAGAGGGGAGAGGTCCATACCATCTCCTACGGACGAGAGAACGACGACGATGCGTAACCGCGAAGATCTGCCGCTGGCCGGCATCCGGGTTGTGGAATTCACCCACATGGTGATGGGGCCCGCCTGCGGGCTTATCCTGGCCGACATGGGCGCGGACGTCGTCAAGATCGAGCCGGTCAAGGGCGATAACACCCGGCGGCTGCTCGGTTCCGGGGCCGGCTATTTCCCCATGTACAACCGCAACAAGCGCTCCGTCTGCCTGGACCTGAAGTCGGAGGAGGGCAAGGCGGCGGCCCTGAGCCTGGCGGAGTCGGCCGACGTGCTGATCGAGAACTTCCGGCCGGGCGCCATGGACAAGCTCGGTTTCGGCTGGGCGGCGATGCACGCGCTGAACCCCCGCCTGATCTACTGCTCCGAGAAGGGTTTCCTGGCCGGACCCTACGAACACCGCACGGCGCTGGACGAGGTGGCGCAGATGATGGGCGGGCTGGCCTACATGACCGGGCCGCCAGGCCGCCCGCTGCGGGCGGGTGCGAGTGTCATCGACGTGCAGGGCGGCATGTTCGGCGCCATGGGCGTGCTGGCCGCGCTGGAGCAGCGCCATCGCACCGGCATGGGGCAGAAGCTGGTCAGCTCGCTGTTCGAGAACACGGTGTTCCTGGTGGGCCAGCACATGGCCCAGTACGCGGTCACCGGCACACCGGCGGCGCCGATGCCGGCGCGCATCTCCGCCTGGGCGGTATACGAGGTATTCGATACCGGCGACGATGAGCAGGTGTTCGTCGGCGTCGTGAGCGACACCCAGTGGCGGTTGTTCTGCGAGGCGTTCGGGCTGACCGAATTCGCCAGGGACGACACACTGGCCGCCAACGGCGATCGGGTGCGGCAGCGCGACCGCATCGTCCCCGTCATCCAGGAGACCTTCCGCCGCTATACCAAGGCCGAGCTGATGGAGAAGCTCGAGCAGACGGGCCTGCCGTTCGCGCCCATCGCGAAGCCGGAGGAGATGTTCGAGGACCCCCATCTCAATGCCGGTGACGGCCTGGTGGAGGTCACCGTGCCCGGCGGCGAGCACGCCGGCGAGACCGCCAAGCTGCCGGCGCTGCCGCTGGAGATGGCCGGCGAGCGTTTCGGCCTGCACCACGACGTGCCCCGCCAGGGCCAGCATACCGCCGAGGTGCTCGGCGAGCTCGGCTATCCGGACGAGGAGATCGCCCGGCTGTTCGCAAGCGGCCTCGCCGACGGCGAGTAGCGGGCAGCCGCCGGGCCGGCCGCGGAGACGCCACCCGCGAAGCCGCGTGTCAGTTGACGCGCCTCAGATGAACAGCGTCGCCGGGTGCTCGAGCAGCTCCTTCATGCGCTGGATCATGGCGGCGGCGTCGTAGCCGTCCACGAAGCGGTGATCGAAGGAGGACGACAGGTTCATCATGAGCCGCGCCGTCACCTGGCCGTCGACGATCACCGGGCGCTGCACCGCCTTGTTCACGCCGATGATGGCCACCTCCGGCTGATTGATCACCGGCGTCGAGACGATACCGCCCAGTCTGCCCAGGCTGGTGATGGTGATGGTCGAGCCCTTCAGCTCGTCCGGCTTCGCGCTCTTGTCGCGGGCCGCCTCCGTGACGCGGCGGATCTCGCTCGCGAGGTCGTCGAGGTCGCGGGCCTCCGCATGGTGTACCACCGGCACCTTCAGGCCGTCGCCGGTCTGGGTGGCCACTCCGAGGTGCACCGGGTTGTGGCGCAGCAGCAGCTTGCGCTCGGCGTCGTGGGTGGTATTGCACTGGGGAAAGTCGGCCAGCGCGCGGATCAGGGCCAGGCCGATGAAGGGCAGCAGCGTGAGCCGGTCGGCCGGGTCCGATTTCTTCCCGTTGAGATGCTTGCGCAGCGCCTCGAGTTCGGTGACGTTGAGCTCCTCGACGTAGGCGAAGTGCGGTATCTCCTGCTTGGCCTTCGCCATGCGCTCGGCGATGACCCGGCGCAAGCCGATGATCTTCACCTCGGTGGCGCCGGTGGCGCGGCGCGGCGGCGCCGACGGCGAGCCGGCGGTCTGCTGCTCCAGGTGGCGGTCGAAGTCCTCGCGCAGAATGCGGCCACGGGGGCCGGAACCCTCGACCCGGGTGAGGTCGATGCCGGCCTCCCTGGCGCGGCGGCGGATGGCCGGGGAGGTGATGACCTTGCGGGCGGGTTTGGGTGACCCGGGTTTTTGGGTCGGGCCTGAAGGCCCTCCTACATGCTCCGGCGGGGCTTCGGGTTCCCCGACCTGGTCTGAAGCACCTCCTGTGGGAGGGGCTTTAGCCCCGATTCCTTTCTCCTCGTCGTCGGTCGGGCCTGAAGGCCCTCCTACATCGCTCTCGAAGATGATCAGCGGCGTGCCTACCTGGACCATGTCGCCGGGTTCGCCGGCGATCTTCGTTACCTTGCCGGAGACCGGGGAGGAGACTTCCACCGCCGCTTTCTCCGTCATCATGGTGCAGACCAAGTCGTCCTCGGCCACCGTGTCGCCGACCTGCACGTTCCACTCGCCGATCTCCGCTTCCGTAGTGCCTTCCGCGAGGTCGGGGAGTTTGAAGATATACTCGCTCATCCTGCCTCCATCACCTTGCGGATTCCGGCGGCGACGCGCTTCTGGCCGGGGAAGTATTTCCATTCGAACGCGTGCGGGTAGGGCGTATCCCAGCCGGTCACCCGCTCGATGGGCGCCTCCAGGTAGTAAAAGCAGGCCTCCTGTATGCTCGCCGTCAGCTCCGCCCCGTAGCCGCTGAAGCGCGTGGCCTCGTGGGCGATCAGGCAGCGCCCGGTCCTGCACACCGACTCCGCAATGGTGTCTATGTCCAGTGGCATCAGCGTGCGCACGTCGATGATCTCTGCATTGACGCCGGCGAGCTTCGCCGCCGCCCGGGCCACGTGCACGATGGTGCCGTAGGTGACGATGGTGAGGTCCTCGCCCGCGGTCACGACATCCGCCTTCGACAGCGGCACGGTGTAGTAGTCCTCGGGCACCTCGCCCTTGGGGTGGTTGGACCAGGACAGCGCCGGCTTGTCGGGGTCGCCGTCGAAGGGGCCGTGATAAATGCGCTTCGGCTCGAAGAACACCACCGGGTCCGGCGATTCGATGGCGCTGATCAGCAGGCCCTTCGCATCGTAGGGGTTCGAGGGCATCACCGTCTTGATACCGCTCACGTGGGTGAAGATGCCTTCCGGGCTCTGGGAGTGGGTCTGGCCGCCGCGGATGCCGCCGCCGCAGGGGGTGCGGATGGTCACCGGCGCATCGAAGTCGCCGCCAGTCCGGTAGCGGATGCGAGCCAGTTCGCTCACCACCTGGTCGAAGCCGGGGTAGATGTAATCGGCGAACTGGATCTCGGCTACGGGCCGCAGTCCGTTCACGGCCATACCGATGGCCGCGCCGATGATACCGCCCTCGGCGATTGGCGCGTCGATCACCCGGTGTTCGCCGTACTTCCTCTGCAGGCCGTCCGTGCAACGGAACACGCCGCCGAAGTAGCCGACGTCCTCACCCATGACGATGACGTCCGGGTTTTTCTCCATCATCACATCCATCGCCGAACGGATGGCCTGCACCATGGTCATCTGTGCCATGACTCAGTCCTCCTCCTCGAGCTCGAGCAGCTGCCGGCGCTGGGCGTCCAGGTGCGGCGGTGTCTCGGCGAAGACGTCGTCGAACATGGTCGCCGGATCCAGCCAGGGCCCTTCGGTCATCGTGCCGTAGGTCTGGGCTTTCTTCCAGGCGGCCGAGACTTCCTCCTTGAGTTCGCCCCGCAGTGCCTGATGCTTCTCCTCTGACCAGTGGCCGTTGGCGATCAGGTGGTCCTTCAGCCGCTCGATCGGGTCGCCGAGCGGAAAGGCGGCCCATTCGTCCTTCGGCCGGTATTTGGAAGGGTCGTCACTGGTGGAGTGCGCGCCGCCGCGGTAGGTGACGTGCTCGATCAGCGTAGGCCCGCCGCCGCGCCGGGCGCGCTCGGCGGCCCACAGCGTGACCGCGTAGACCGCCAGCAGATCGTTGCCGTCCACCCGGATGCCCGGTATGCCGAGGCCGAGGCCCCGGGCCGCGAACGGCCGCCGCTCACCGCCGGCGAAGCCCTGGAAAGTGGAGATGGCCCACTGGTTGTTCACCACGTTCAGGATCACCGGTGCCTGGTAGACGGCGGCGAAGGTCAGCGCGTGGTGGAAGTCGGCCTCGGCCGTGCTGCCGTCGCCGAGCCAGCTCGTGGCCACGTGGTCCTCGCCCTTGATGGCCGCTGCCATGGCCCAGCCCACCGCATGCGGGTACTGGGTGGCGAGGTTGCCGGAGACCGAGAAGATATTGCCGTCCCGGCTGTGATACATGATGGGCATCTGCCGGCCTTTGCACATGTCACGGGTGTTGGAGAGGCACTGGGACATGAGATCGACGAGCTTCGTGCCGCGGTACAGGAACAGCGCCTGGCTGCGGTAGGAAGGGAAGCACATGTCGTCTGGCCGAAGCGCCATGCCCTGGCCGATGGAGACCGCCTCCTCGCCCAGGGACTGCACGTAGAAGGAGATGCGGCCCTGGCGCTGGGCCTGCCACATGCGCTCGTCTAGCACGCGGGTGAGCAGCATCCAGCGCAATGCGCGCTGCAGCTCGGCGGCGTCGATGTCCGGGTCCCAGGGACCGACGGCCTTGTGCTCGTCGTCCAGCACCCGGACCAGACCCGTGCTGAGCTCCTCGAGTTCGCGGGTGCGCGCATCGATGGGCGGCCGGGCGTGGGCGCCCGCGCGCTCCAGCTCGAGGTAACTGAAATCCGGCTCCTCGCCGGGACGGGCCGCAGGATGCGGAATGTGCAGGCGTGACTTCTTGGTCATGCGTCGAGGATCCCCCCTGATATTCTCATGAAACCTGTCGGCTGGCGGGTGCTTTTTCCTCCGCGGGCCGGGCTTCCGGGCCGCCGGCGACGATGCGGCGGGCGAGTTCGTCGGCGACCTCGTTCGTGGGCCGCCCGGTCTTCTCCGCCTCGGCGAAGATGGCGCGCAAGCGATCCGGGATGCGGCCGACCTCGGCGCGCACCTCTTCCCTCGAGCTGCCGCCCAGATACTCCCGCGCCACGCTGATGACGCCGCCGGCATTGATGACGTAGTCCGGCGCATACAGGATGCCGAGTGCCGCCAGCCGTGCGCCGTCCCCGGCCGTGGAGAGCTGATTGTTGGCACCGCCGGCGACGATCTGCACGCGCAGCCGCGGGATGCTGGCGGAGGTGAGTATGTTGCCGAGTGCGCAGGGTGCCAGCACCTCGGCCTCCGTGGCCAGGAGCTCGCCCACCGGCACCACGGTCGCGCCCAGTTCCTCACGGGCGCGCTCGGTGCTACGGCGGTTGACGTCCGAGACGATCAGCTCGGCGCCGTCGTCACGGAGCAGGCGGCACAGGTGCCAGCCGACGTGGCCGACACCCTGCACGGCGACGCGGATACCTTGCAGCGAGTCGGTGCCCAATTTCGTCTCGACGGCGGCGCGGATGCCGAGGAATATGCCCAGCGCCGTCGACGGCGAGGGGTCGCCGCCGGCGCTCTCGCCGCGCTGCGGCAGGCCCGAGACGAATTCGGTCTCCGTCCGCACCGCGCGCATGTCCTCCACGCTGATGCCGACATCCTCGGCGGTGATATAGCGCCCGTGCAGTGAGGCGACGGCGCGGCCAAAGGCGGCGAACAGATCCGGCGACTTCGGCGCCCGGTCGTCGGCCAGGATGACGGACTTGCCGCCGCCGAAAGGCAGTTCGGCAATGGCGTTCTTGTAGGTCATGCCTCGGGACAGTCGCAGCGCGTCGGTCAGCGCATCGGCGTCGCTGGCGTACTGCCACCGGCGGCAGCCGCCGGCCGCGGGACCCAGCGCCGTCGAATGCACGGCGATGATGGCCTCCAGCCCGGAGGCGGGATCACAGAAGTAATGGATCGATTCGTGCTGATCGAATTCGGGATGGTCGAATATGCTCACCGGCTGCCCCCTGCAGTGATGATCCTCAAATATATCCCGGTGGCAGGGAATGATTTCTGAAAATTCATTGGCATTGATGGTGATTTGCGCATAATGAATGCGTTCTTGCCCGTCAGAACGGTTTCGCCATGCAGACCCTCGATCTCGACAAGACTGACCGCCAGATACTCAATCTCCTCCAGACGGAGCCGGGAATCAATGCCTCGGCCATCGGCGAGGCCATTGGCCTGTCCCAGTCCGCCTGCTGGCGGCGCATCCAGCGGTTGCGCGAAGCCGGCGTGATCCGCGATCAGGCCGCGGTGCTGGATGCCGAGAAGGTGGGACTGAACACGATGGTGTTCGCACTCGTGAAGCTTACCTCGCACGGGCGCAGCAACCTGTCCGCGTTCGCTGACGCCGTCCGGGCCTTCCCGGAGGTGCAGGAATGTTACCTGCTGATGGGTACGGTGGACTTCCTGCTGCGCATCGTCGCCGAGGACATCAAGGCCTACGAGCGCTTTTTTTTCGAGAAGCTCTCCCAGGTGCCGGGCGTGCAGGAGATCACGTCGAACATCGCGCTGTCGCGCATCAAGCACACCACCGTGCTGCCGCTGTAGCGCCGCTCTCAGAGCACGGCGGCGACGGATTCGACGAAGTAGTCGATGTTGCCGGCGTTCAGCGACGCCACATTGATGCGCCCGGAGTCCACCATATAGATGGAGTACTCGTCGCGCAGCCGGCGCACCTGATCCACCGACAGCCCCATGAACGAGAACATGCCGGACTGGCGCTCCATGAAAGAGAAGTCGCGCTCGACGCCGGCGTCGCGGAATTTCTCGGCCAGCACCTGCCGCAGGCCGTTGATGCGCTCGCGCATGCCGTCCACTTCCCCGACCCAGCGGGCGCGCAGATCCTCGTCGTGCAGGATGATGTCGACCACACCCGGTCCGTGGGCGGGCGGCATCGAGTAGTTCGCCCGGGTCAGTTTGTTGATGACCGTCTCCACGGCACCGGCCCGGTCGGCATTCTCCGTGACCACCGTCAGCGCCCCCACCCGGTCCCGGTAGAGTGCGAAATTCTTCGAACAGGAGGTGGCGATGATCACCTCCGGGCAGCGTTCCGCGAACAGCCGCACGGCCAGGCAGTCCTCCTCCAGGCCGCGCTCGAAGCCCATGTAGGCGGTATCGATCACGGGCGTAAAGCCTTTCTCCGCAGCGAGATCCACGACCTCCTCCCACTGCTGCGGGTCCGGCGTGACGCCACAGGGATTGTGGCAGCAGGCATGGAACAGCACGGCATCGCCCGGACCGCGCTGACTGATGGCCGCCATCATGTCCTCGTAGCGCAGGCTGCTGGTGTCCGGATCGAAGTAGGGATAGCTGTGCATGGCCAGCCCCGCGGCCGGGAACAGGGCGAGGTGGTTGCCCCAGGTCGGGTCGCTGGCCCAGAGCTCCGTGCCGGGGCTGGCCCGATGGACGAGATCGCCGGCCACCCGCAGGGCGCCCGTGCCGCCGGGCGTCTGGATGGTGCGCACGCGGCCGGCCCTGACCACCGCGCTATCGGCGCCGAACAGCAGTTCGGTCATGCCCTCGTTGAATCCGGCCACGCCGGCGG
This sequence comes from uncultured Woeseiaceae bacterium, assembly GCA_964427415.1. Taxonomy (GTDB): domain Bacteria; phylum Pseudomonadota; class Gammaproteobacteria; order Steroidobacterales; family Woeseiaceae; genus Lentisalinibacter. Next base: position 7,584 of record CAYRUH010000019.1, read on the forward strand.
GGCCGAGGTAGGCCTTGCTGGTCTGGGTCTGCAGGAGCCGTGCCTCCGCCTCCTTTACCGATCCGAGAACCGGCGTCTCGCCCTCCTCGTTGCGGTACACGCCGATGCCGAGGTCGACCTTGTTCGGGTTCGTGTCGGCGGCGTGGGCGGCGATGATGCCGAGGATGGGATCGGGCGGGACGGGTTTGACTTGTTCGAACATGGAGTCTGGTTCGCCTTGTTGGTTTGGTGTTGTGCCGGCGGGCCGGCGGTATCCGGTGCAATCGGCTCAAGCATAACGCGTTCGCCCGGAGATTTGGTCGCCGGGCCGGCTGGGAAGGTGCCGGCGCGGCTGCTATTCTCTCGCCGCTGTTGCCATTGCCATTGCCATTGCCTTGCCAATCCCTGCCAACAAGGAAGCGTCATGCCCGGTCCGCGATCCGACATCGATTCCCACGTCGATCCTCACAAGGATTCCGAGGCTGATGCCGAGGTTAATTCCCAGATTGATCCCCAGATTGATCCCCAGATTGATCCAGAGGGTCTGCTCGAGTATTCGGTGGTATTCACCGACCGTTCGCTGAACCACATGTCCACCCGTTTCCAGGGGGTCATGAACGACATCTCGGCCGGGCTGAAAGCCGTGTACGGCGCCGACGCCGTGGTGGTGGTGCCGGGCGGCGGCACCTTCGCCATGGAAGCGGTCGCCCGTCAGCTCGCGAGCGGACGGCGCTGCCTTATCGTGCGCAACGGCTGGTTCAGCTACCGCTGGACGCAGATCCTGGAGATGGGCGGGTTCGCGGCAGGATCGACGGTACTCACTGCGAGGCAGGGCGGCGAGGGCGCACGCGCACCCTTCGTGCCGCCGCCCGTCGCCGAGGTTGTCGAGCGTATCCGGGTGGAGCGGCCGTCCGTGGTCTTCGCCCCTCACGTGGAGACCTCCGCCGGCCTGCTGCTGCCCGATGACTACGTCCGAGCGGTCGCCGATGCCGCGCACGAGGCGGGCGGGCTGTTCGTGCTGGACTCCGTCGCCTCCGGCTGCCTCTGGGTGGATATGCAGGTGCTGGGCGTCGACGTGCTGATCAGCGCGCCACAGAAGGGCTGGAGCTCCACGCCCTGCGCGGGGCTGGTGATGCTGAGCGGGCGCGCGCGCGAATATGTGGAGGCGAGCGAGAGCGGCAGCTTCGCCTGCGACCTCCGCAAGTGGCTGCAGATCATGCAGGCTTACGAGAACGGCGGGCATGCCTACCACGCGACGATGCCCACCGACGGCCTGCGCCAGTTCCGCGACACCCTGCACGAAACGCGCGAGTTCGGATACCACCGCGCGCGCGATGCGCAGGTGGAACTCGGCCGGCGGGTGCGGACCGTGCTGGAGGAGGCCGGCTTCGCGAGTGTCGCCGCGCCCGGCTTCCAGGCGCCGGGCGTAGTGGTCTCCTACACCGACGACCCCGATATACAGAACGCCAGCCGGTTCGCGGCGCAAGGGCTGCAGATCGCCGCCGGGGTGCCGCTGATGTGCGGTGAGCCGGACGACTACCGCAGCTTCCGCATCGGGCTGTTCGGGCTGGACAAGCTGGCCAATGTCGAACGCACCGTGGCCCGCCTTAGTGCCGCGGTGGAGAGTCTGTGACCGTCGCAGCGGAGCCGGGGCAACCGGCCCGCGAGTACATTCTGACGATGCACTGTCCGGACCGTCCGGGCATCCTCGCTGCGGTGACCGGCGCACTGGCGGAGCAGGGCGGCGACGTCCGCGACGCCCAGTCGTTTGCCGACGACAGCACCGACGAGTTCTTCGTGCGTATGCACGCCCTGCTGCCCTCGGACAAGGCGGCCGCCGCCTTCGGCGCCGCGATCGGCGAGCTCGCGGTGCGGCTCGGCATCGGCTGGGAACTGCATGACTGCGCGGTGCCAGCGCGCATCATGATCATGGTGTCGAAGTTCGACCACTGCCTGCGGGACCTCCTGCACCGGCGCGAGACCGGCGCACTCCGGGCGGAGATCCCGCTGGTCGTCTCCAACCACGAGGACGTCAGCGAGCTCGTCGAGTGGCACGGCATCCCCTTCGTGCACCTGCCGGTGTCGAAGCACAACCGGCCCGGGCAGGAGGCCGAGGTGCTGCGGCTCGTGCGCGAGCATCGCATCGATCTGGTCGTGCTGGCCCGCTACATGCAGATCCTGTCGGCCGACCTGGTCCGGGAGCTGGCGGGCCGCTGCATCAATATCCACCATTCCTTCCTGCCCAGCTTCAAGGGGGCGATGCCGTATCGCCAGGCCCACCAGCGGGGCGTCAAGCTGATCGGCGCCACGGCGCACTACGTCACCGAGGACCTGGACGAGGGCCCGATCATCGAGCAGGACGTTCGGCGCGTGACCCACGCCACCACCGAGAGCGAGATGACCGGCATCGGGCGGGAGACGGAAGCCAGCGTGCTGGCCCGGGCGGTGCGCTGGCATGTCGAGCGACGGATTCTGATGAACGGCGCGAAGACCGTCGTCTTTCCCTGACCGGTTCTCGTAGCCAATGCTCCCGGCCGGCCTTTCTAGAGGTAGATCCAGGGTCTGTCGGCGCGATCGCGCTCGCGAAAGGCGAGGATCTGCTGATTCAGCTTCATCGTCTTCGCGACGGGGTCGAGGCCCTCCAGCAGCATGTCCTTGTCGCGCGCGCCGATGTCGAAGGGGTAGTCTGCGCCGGCCGCGTCGGTGACCGTCTGCGCCGGCAGGTCGATGGTCACCCGCTGGGCGGGCTCGGCATCCACGTGCAGGGCGATCGCCTCGATGTCCGGCTCGGCGAGGCGCACGGGCAGGATGCCGTTGCGCACGCAGTTGCCGTAGAAGATGGAGCCGAAGCCGGGTGCAATGACCGCGCGGAAGCCGAAGTCCTTCAACGCCCACACCGCGTGCTCCCGGGACGAGCCGCAGCCGAAGTTCTCGCCGGCCAGCAGGATGGTGGCGCGGCGGAACGGCTCCCGGTTCAGCACGAACTCCGGGTCCTCCTCCCGGGCGGCCACGTTCCGGTAGCGCCAGTTCGCGAACAGGCCCTCGCCCAGCCCCTCTTTGGACACCCGCTTCATCTCCCGGCTCGGGATGATGGCGTCGGTGTCGATATTGATGCGCAACAGCGGTGCGGCGATGCCGCTGTGGCTCACGAACGGTTCCATTTCAGGCTTCCTCCGGCGCGAATTCCCGCACGTCGGCGATGCAGCCGGCGATCGCCGAGGCGGCCACGGTGGTGGGGCTGGCCAGGTGAGAGCGGGTGCCGGGTCCCTGGCGGTTCTCGAAGTTGCGGTTCGTGCTGGTGATCACGCGCTCCTCCCGGCCGAAGTGCTCGCCGCCGGCATAGAAGCACATGGAGCAGCCGGACTCCCGCCACTCGAAACCGGCGGCGGTGAAGATTGCGTCGAGTCCTTCGGCTTCGGCCGCCGCCTTCACCCGGCTGGAACCCGGCACGCAGATGGCTTTGATACCGTCGGCGACGCGGCGCCCCCGCAGAACATCAGCGGCGGCGCGCAGATCGCTCAGCCGGCTGTTCGTGCACGAGCCGATGAACGCGGCGTCGATGGGGGTTCCCGCCAGCGGCTCGCCCGGCTCGAGCGCCATGTATTCCAGCGCCCGCTGCATGGCCTGGCGCCGGTTGGCATCGGTCTCGCCGGCCGGGTCGGGTATGGTGCCGTCCACCGCCACCTCGTGCTGCGGGCTGGTGCCCCAGGTCAACTGGGGCACGATGCCGGCGGCGTCGATCTCTATCTCCAGGTCGAACGCCGCGTCCTCGTCGGTGGCCAGCGTGCGCCACTGGGCGAGCGCCCGCTCCCAGTTCTCGCCCGCCGGCGCAAAGGGGCGTCCCCGCACATACTCGAAGGTCTTCTCGTCGGGCGCGACAATTCCGCTCCAGGCGCCGAATTCCACCGCCATGTTGCACAGCGTCAGGCGGGCCTCCACGTCCAGGGTCCGGACCGCCTCGCCCGCGAACTCCACCACGTAGCCGACCCCGCCGGCGGCGGTGTGCCGGCCGATCAGCGCCAGAATCATGTCCTTCGCGGTCACTCCGAACGGCAGCTGTCCGGAGTAGGTGACCCGCATCTGTTTCGGCTCGGCCACCGCCAGCGTCTTCGTGGCCAGCGCGTGTTCGGCTTCGGTGGAACCGATGCCCCAGGCCAGCGCACCGATTCCGCCCACGGTGCCGGTGTGGCTGTCGGGACAGACCAGCGTCACGCCGGGCAGGGCAATGCCCTGTTCCGGAGAGACCACGTGCACGATGCCCTGGCTCGGGTCGCCGATGTCGAACGTGCGGATGCCGGCGTTCGTTGCCGCCGCCCGCGTGGCGGTGATGAACTCGGTGCCGCCTGGCATGATCGTGCTGTCGGAGCGGCCGGGTAACGTGTCGACGATATGGTCCATGGTGCAGAACACCTGCTCGGGGTCCCGCACGGGGCGGCCGGCGGCCTCCAGGCCCTTGAGCGCGATGCTGCCCGTGCGCTCGTGCAGGAAGATGCGGTCGATATAGACCAGCGTCGTGCCGTCGCCCAGGTGGGCGACCGCGTGCTGCGACCAGATTTTCTCGGCCAGCGTCCGGGCCATGAATGATTCCTGTGGGTTGCCGGTTGTGTATTCCCGGTTCTCGAGTCCCGACTCCGAATTGACTCTGCGCATGATTGCCACAAGATAGACGCAGCCGTCCGGCGCCTCAAGTCGCCTGAACGAGCTGTGCGAACCGCCTGCGTGAACCAGTTGCCATGAATCTCTTCTTCGACCTCGACGGCACCCTCACCGATCCCCGTGTGGGCATCACCCGCTGCATCGCCTATGCGCTGGAACGCATGGGCAGGCCGCCGCCGCCGCTCGCCTCCCTGGAGCGCTATATCGGTCCGTCCCTGTTCGTGAGCTTTCGCGAGTTGCTCGGGACGCAGGACGAGGACCGGGTGCGCGCCGCCGTGGCCCTGTACCGGGAGCGCTACACGGACACCGGTCTGTACGAGAACCGGCTGCACGAGGGCATCGACGATGTGCTTGACGAATTCGCCAGCGAGGCCAGCCCCATGCTGGTGGTGACCACCAAACCCACGGTCTTTGCGCGGCGTGTCGTCGAGCACTTCGGGCTGGCGGGCTATTTCGCGGACGTGGTGGGCGCTCACCTGGACGGCAGCCGCTCCGACAAGGCCGGGCTGATCGGCCTTGCGCTCTCGGTGCACGGCCTGGACGCAGGCGCATCGGTGATGATCGGGGATCGCAGGGACGATGTGATCGGCGCCCGGCAGACGGGTGTCTCCTCGGTCGGCGTACTGTGGGGCTTCGGCAGCCGTCGCGAACTCGTGCAGGCCGGCGCCGACGTCTTGTGCGAGAGTCCTGCCGGGCTACGGAGCTCAGTCGCCCGGGCGGTGCGTGATCTTCGCAGTGGAGAATAGCGGCGCGAAACGCCTGTATCGACGCCCGGGTTCTCGGGTGCAGGCCTGGGCCGCCGCTCACCGCGGCGATTGGCGGCTCACGGCCAGATTGCTCTGAGGCGCTGAATCAATTCGCACAGAAAATCAATGCTTTACGCGAAAATTGTATACAATCTGCCTCGGTCTCTGCAGACGATTCCTCGCCGTATCCGACCTCGCTGTTGACACCTGCTCGTGTTGCTTGATCGCGACATCTACGTATTGTTTTGAAAATATCCTGCGTATCAGGCAGGATTGCATTGACGGGGGTCGTCTGCGTTACGGATTTGCAGGGAAGAGCCGGAACGTCCCGAAATAGCTGAATGTTCTCTCTTTTTCTTTGCAGGGGAGTATCCATGAGCAAATCTTTTCGAACCGGGCCGGGCCTGAGCGCCATCCTCCCGACTTTCCTGGTGCCTTTGTTGTTTTCCTCGGGCGCGAGTGCGCAGGTTGAGGAGATCATTGTTACTGCCGAGCGTCGCGAAGCGTCCATCCAGGACGTGCCGGTGGCGGTCAGTGCATACAATGGCGAGACGCTCGAGGCTTTGCAGGTACAGGACACCCTCGATCTCATCAACGTCGTTCCCAACCTGTTCGGCGGCAACAATACCGGTATCGGCAGCGCCAACATGTATTACATCCGCGCGCAGGGTAACGATGAGTCCATCGCGACATTCGATCCGCCGGTCGGCACCTACATCGACGGCGTCTACGTATCGCGGCAGAACGCCAACAACTTCACGCTGTTCGACGTCGAGCGCATCGAGGTGCTGCGCGGTCCCCAGGGGACGCTGTTCGGCCGCAACACCACAGGCGGTGCGATAAACGTGGTGCTGAAGGACCCGGCGCCGGAGAGGGGCGGCTTCGTAGAGGCGGGCTTCGGCCGCTACAGCGAGTACCGGGTGCGCGGCAGCGTGGACATCCCCGTCAGCGATACGTTCCTGTCCAAGTTCTCGGCCTATCACATCTCCAACGACGGCTGGCTCGAGAATCGCAACCCGGCGGTCGGCGGTGACTTCAACGTTCGCGACAGCATCGGTCTTCGCGCGGACTTCCGCTACATGCCGACGCAGATGCTGACCTGGGACCTGACCCTGGAATACATCGACGACGAGGCCGGCAATATCCACGGCGATATTGATGGTGACGACAGGGTCACCACATCGATCGCCCCCCTCGGTGCCCCGAGTAGCGCGCTGGATTTTCTGACCCTTAATATTCCGGGCGGAGATATGTTCGTGTCCGTGCCCTATCAGCAGAAGTCGGACTACGGTAGCGCTTCCGAGACCTTCAGTGTCATCTCTGATCTGACCTACGCGGCGCCAGCGGGCGAACTCGAGTTCATCCTGGGCTATCGGGACCTGGAGCAGGACTTTTTCCTGAATTTCCCGCAGGTGCCCGGTGATACGGCCGACGATTTCTTCTGGATCGACAACAATGGCGTGCACGAGCAGTTCACCGCCGAGGTCAAGTGGTCGGCCCGTTATTTCGACGACAAGCTGGATTTCGTCTCCGGCGTGTTCTACTTGGACGAGGACAACGAGACCGACTTCGCGGATCTGCTGATCGGGGGCGGCTTCCTGCTCGCCGACCGGGTGATGGAGAACACGACCGACAGCTGGGCCGTCTACGCCCAGGGTGATTACGCGCTTTCCGATCGCTGGACGCTGACTCTTGGCGCACGCTATACAGACGAGGAGAAGGAGATCGCGATTACGGATAACATCGGTCCCCGTGGCGACGTACCACAGTCCCTTACGCTGGAGACCGAGAACCTCGTGGCCTTTGGTATCCCGGTGACCCAGACGGAGTCCATCGTCACGCCGCGCGTTGCGCTGAAGTATGACTACTCGGACGATCTGATGGTCTACGCTTCGGCGACCCGCGGCTTCAAGTCCGGCGGCTGGAACGCCCGCGAGGCGCTGGCCCCGACGATGGAGCCATTCGGTCCCGAGAAACTCTGGGCCTACGAGCTGGGCTTCCGGGCCGACATGTTCAACAGTCTCGTGCGCGCCAATGGCACCCTGTTCTACACGGATCTCGAGGACCTGCAGACTACCTCGGCCACACAGTCCGGCAACTTCCTCACGACCAACGCCGGCGGCCTGGAGGTGACGGGCTTCGAGCTGGAGATCCATGCCGTGCCGACCGACTGGCTGAATCTCTTCGCCTCGCTCGGCCTGCAGGATGCGGAGTACGTGGATATAGACGACCAGATCGCGACCTGTCGAGCGAATCTGCCGGAGCCGAACACCGAATTCGCGGCGCTGGATGCGGACTGCAATGTGGCGGATCCGAAGCGTTCACCGGACTGGACGCTGACGCTGGGCGCGTTCCTCGACTTCCCGATCGAGGGCCTCGGGGCTTCGCTGCAGCCGAATCTCTCGTCGCGCTTCATCGGTCCGAACGTGGTCGGTACCCGTCAGCTGGGTGAGAACGATACGGAAGTGATCTTCAATCTCGGCGTCTCGCTGGTGGACGACGATGGTGTCTGGTCGGTGACCGCCGAGTGCAATAACTGCTCGGATGAGGAGTACGTCACGTCCAACCTGTTCCTCAACTACTGGACGCCGCCGATGACCTGGCAGGTGCGCGGCCGCTGGAACTTCGGGGCGCGATGAGTCGCGTTCCGGCCGGCAGGTGCCGGTGCGTTACGGGAAACCGCCCCGTTGCGGGGTTTTCCTTTTCGCGGCCGGGGAGGCCGTGAGATGCCGCGCGCTCGCTAGCGCAGTCGTTCGAGCACCTTCACGAACTCTGCCGCATCCGGTCGCTCCCGGACGTCCTTCGAGCGGTTGGCGTAGCGGATGACCCCCTCGCTGTCGATCACCACCGACACCGGGCGCAGTGTGTCCGTGCCGTAGTCGTCCCGGTAGTCGGCCGGCACGCCTCCGGCGTGCACGATGCCGAGCCGGCGCGCGGCCGTGAGATCCGGGTCCATCCAGAAGGTGAAGTCCACGCCGAACAGATCCGCCACCCGCCGGGTGGTCTGCTGGGGCTTCGGCACGATGAGGATCAGTCGGGCACCGAGTTCGTTGATCTGCCGGTAGTCCTGCGTCAGGTCCTCGACCTGGGCGGAACAGAACGGACACCAGTTGCCGCGCAGGAATATGAGCACGGCCGGCAGGCCGCGCAGGTCCGACGGGCCCGCGGGCTCGCCGTCCTCGGTCTGCACGGTGAAATCCGCGATGCGGCGCCCGCGCACGAGCCGATCGCTGGCCTTCTCGCCGGGCCGGCCCATCAGCCATACGGCCAGCGCGGCCGCCAGCAGCAGGACGACCACAACAATCGCAGTGACAATGGCCGTTTCGTTGAGCACCTGTTTCGCCTCCGCCAGCCACGCCGGGCAATGCGGTATTCTAAGACTTTACCCGGGCCCGGGAAAACGCGAGCATCGGCTGCCGATCGCCAGGGGGAAATATGGACTTCGAGATTGCGGCAGCGGTGCGTGAGAAGCTCGCGGCGCTGGACCGCTTTATCGAGGTAGGGATCCGGCCGCTTGACGCGGAAGAGGACAACAGCCGCTTCTTCGACCAACGGCGTGAATTTGCGCGTAGCGACTGGGAGCGAGGCGACCTGCGACGCTTTACCGGAGGTTGCCACGGCTTTACTTTAGCGGACATCGGCGTGGTATTGCGCGCGGCAGTCGGCGGCAGCCGGGAGACGGGCAGCGATGAAGAACCTGGCACTGATCACCGGCGCATCGGCCGGCATCGGCGAGCAGCTCGCGCGTATCCATGCCTCGAATGGCGGCGATCTCGTGCTGGTGGCGCGCAGCGAGGACCGGCTGGCGGAGCTCGCAGCGGAGCTCATCGACAGCCACGACGTCAACGTGCGGGTCCTGGCGCGGGACCTGGCGGTACCCGGCGCCGCGGAGGGGCTGGCCGACGAATTGCTGGCCGAGGACCTGGTCCCGGACATGCTGATCAATAACGCCGGTATCGGCGGACAGGGCCGCTTCCACGATAGGAACTGGGCCCGGGACCGGGACATGATCAACCTGAACGTCATGGCGCTGGCGGCGCTCAGCCACGGTTTCCTGCCGGCGATGGTGGAGCGGGGCAGCGGCCGCATCCTCAACGTCGGTTCGGTGGCGGGCTTCCTGCCGGGGCCGAATTTCGCCACCTATTTCGCGACCAAGGCGTTCGTGCTGTCGTTCAGCGAGGCGATTGCGACGGAGCTGGCCGGCACCGGCGTGACGGTGACGGTGCTCTGTCCGGGACCGGTCGCCACCGGCTTTGTGGACGCCGCCGGCATGACCAACCGTCCGATGTTCGACGCCGTTGCGTCTTCGCCGGAGGAGGTCGCCCATTACGGCTATCGGGCGATGCTGCAGGGGGATGTGGTCGCGGTCCCGGGTGTGGCCACGCAGATCTCGCTGTTCCAGCTGCGTTTCATGCCGCGGGGTCTCACCCGGGCGATCTCGCGTCTCACCATGGGCAACCTCTAGCAGCCTGTCGGACTTAGGGCATCAACCGCAGCAGATGATCCTAAGTCCGACAGGCTGCTAGGCCCCGGTCAGGTTTCCAGGACGATCTTGCCCATGTGCTCGCCGGATTCCATGAGCGCGTGGGCCCGGGGCGCCTCGATGAGCGGGAAGGTTGCGAAGACCGTCGGGCAGATGCGACCGGCCTCCAGCAGGGGCCAGATGCCCCGTTCCAGCCCGGTGGCGATAGCCGCTTTCTCCGGCACCGTCTGCGGGCGCAGCGCGGAACCCGTAATGGTTAGCCGCTTGCGCAGGACGTGGGCAAAATTGGCCTCGGCCTTCGGCCCCAGCAGAAACGCGATCAGCGCATAGCGCCCGTCGTAGGCCAGCACGTCCAGGTTCCGGTCGACGTAAGGGCCGGCCACCATGTCCAGCACGACGTCGACGCCGCGCCCGCCGGTGATCTCCTTCACTCCTGCCACCCAGTCGCTGTCGCGGTAATTCAGGGCGTGGTCGGCGCCGAGCCCGCGGCAGTACTCGCACTTTGCCTCGGTTCCTGCCGTGACGACCACGCTCGCGCCGCGGGCTTTCGCCATCTGTGTGGCGGTACTGCCGATGCCGCTGGAACCGCCGTGGACGAGCAACCACTCGCCCTCGGTCAGGGCGGCGCGCATGAAGACGTTGTACCAGACCGTGAAGTAGGTCTCCGGCAGTGAGGCCGCCTCGGTCAGGGTCAGATCTTCCGGCACCGGCAGGCAGTGGTCCGCCGGCACCCGGCAGTATTCGGCGTAGCCGCCGCCGTGTACCAGCGCGCAGACCCGGTCGCCCGGTCGCCAGCGGCCCGTGCCTGGCGTATCGGCAACGACCTCGCCCGCCACCTCAAGGCCGGGCAGCGGATCGGCGTCGGCGGGTACCGGATACAGTCCCTGACGCTGCAGGCAATCGGGACGATTGACGCCGGCGGCGCGGACCCGGATCAGCACTTCGCCCGGACGGGGTTCGGGCACCGGCCTCTCGACAGCCCGCAGCACCTCGGGGCCGCCCGGCTCCGTGATGTCGACGGCGGTCATCGTCTTCGGCAGGTCCATGCTCGTCCCCTTGGCCCGTGTTCCGGTCCGGTCAGTCTTCCAGGATGCGCACGCGCGTGGCTATGATATCGCCATTCAGCATACCTTCCACCTCAACCTCGCGGCCCTCCGCCGTCGCATAGAAGGCGGCGGCGTCGATCGGTTCCGCGCCTTCCTCGAACTCGGTCTCGCCCTCGGTGACGACGGTGACGCCGAGCAGCACGAAGCGGGGTTCGCCGACGTCCCTGGCGCGGGCGCGCAGAACGACGCCGGCAGCCGCATCCATGCGGGTGATACTGCGGGCCAGGAATTCGCTGCCACTCTCGGTACCCGCCGCCTCGATCCGGTCGCCGCTGTTGATGTCGGCGAGGGAGAACGGGCGCTGTCGCTGACGGCTGCCGTCGCGGAAGCGGGTCCTTGCATCCGTGGCGATCGCGACCCCGGCCGCGGTCAGTGTCCCCGCATCGGAGTCGACGTCCGTCACCGCCCCTTCCAGCCGGGCCTGGCTGGGCACCTCGAATTTCACCCGCTCGGCGAGGATCACGCCAGTGTCCGTGACGGTGCCTTCCACCTCCACGCGGACGTCGGGGCCCAGCATGGAGGCGTTGCCGCCCTGGAAGACGGTATCGTCGTCGGTGGTGACCGGCTGGCCGTTTACGTCGAAGTCTCCGGCCGAAGCGAAGCGTGTGATCAGGCCCTCCACTTTCGCCTCTTCGCCTGCCGCCGCGGCGTCGACGCCCTGCTCCCGGAAGCTCAGCGTCCCGGCGATCAGCGTACCGTCGGCGGCCCGATCGGTGCCGCGTGCTTCCACCCGGTCGCCGTTGGCGGGCGCACCGTCGGGGAAGCCTTCGAGCAGGGCGCTGCCGTAGTCGACCAGCGCGCCGCCGATGCGCAGCCGCTGCGCGACCGTGTCCACCTGGGCGGCCACGCCGGTCAGCTGCAGCCGGTCGGGGACGGCCTTGAGCCGGATAAGGGTCGCCTCGACGCTGCCGTCGGCCCGGTCGAAGCCGCTCACCTCCACCGCGTCGCCCGCGGCCAGATCATCGAGTCCGGCGATCGGACCATTGTTCTCATCATTGCCTTCGAACAGCGTGTCGAGGGAGACGTGTACGGTGCGTCCCAGCACGACCGCCGTGCCGGTATCGGTGTCGACGGCATCCACCGGCCCCTCGACGCTGTCATCGAATTCGATGCGGCTGGCGCTGCCGGTGTCGGCCCCGGGTATCTTCTCACCGCGCAGCGTCACCACCGCGCCCACCGACAGCCCGGACTCGGTGCCCGGCTCGCCGTCGATGACAATCTCGGCGCCTCCGGTTTCGTAGCGGACGCCGTTCACGATGACGCTGCCGAAGCCGGTGATCTCGCCCTCCGTCACGACTGCCACCGCCACCGGATTGCCGCCCCGGTCGACGCCCGCCAACTGCTCGCTGCTGTCGCAGCCGGCGAGTAGCACGGCCCCCAGTGTCGCTGCGGCCAGTGCCGCGGCCGCCTTATTCGAGCTCATGTTCGAGCTGCCTGATTGGCGGCGCATGCTGTCACTCATCGCTCTCTTCCCTGGTCTGCGGGCCCTGGATGAAGTAGAGGCCGATGCCCAGACGCACCGTGTCCGTCTCATCCTCCCCGGCCTGGCGTTCCTGCTCGGCCAGCCAGTCGTCGATCAGGTAGAGGAACTCCTCGCCCTTGTCCTCGAGCAGCGCCTGCAGCGCGGGGCTGACGGAGCGGGGCACGTGCAGAGCCGTGGCCCGGCCCTCGAAGCGGGACGGCTCGTCCTGTCCGCGCCCGAGGTTGTGATTGACCGTCCTGCCCACGTCCTCCAGCACCTCGCCGGCGCGGCGCAGGGTCTCGGTATCGGTGGCCGCAGGCATGTAATAACGGTGTACGGCGCGGAGCGTTCCGCCCGCGGTCTCTTCGACGGCCCCGGTCGTCAGCAATTCCTTCAGCATGGCCTTCGGCGGGATGTCGCCGGCATAGCGGCGCAGGAGTTCGGTGAAGCTGTGGTCGCCGTCCTCGTAGTCGAGTTCCCGGGCGTTGCCCTGGCCGTCGGAGAAATCCGGATCCTGGTGCCAGCGGGCGAGCACTCGCGTAGCGTTGTTGGTCTTGCGCGTGAGGGACTCATCCAGTTGATCGGCCAGCAGTTCCCGCTGGCGCTTGACCTCCCGGCGCGTGAGGCCGGTCAGGATCGAGGTACGGGAGACATTGGTGAGCCGGCCGCCGATGCCGTAGTCGCTGCTGGCGACCTGCACGAAGACCGATTTGCTGATGTCGGCGAATTCCCGCCACGTCATGCCGCCACGCAGCATGATGCGTGCGATCGGCCGCAGCAGGCGGCGGCAGGCATCGATCAGAATTCTGCGGTACTCGTCCATGGTATTCATACAGTGGCTGAGCGGCGGTCACCCGTCTGCCCGGAGCGTCGTGTCCCCGACGCGACATAATGGCGTGCCAGCGGATACACTGCGAGCAAGCGGATAAGTATCCATCGTCAGGCAGGCTCGCGTCCATGACGAAGCCCACGAACTCGAGCAAGAAACCGCACGCCCGGCACTACCTCACCCGGCGTCATTCCCTGCACCTGTTCCCCGGACGCTACACGCGCCCCGGCACGGCGCCCGGCGACCTCACCGCGCCGCCTGAGGCTGAGCGCGTCCCGGTCACGCTGTTCCTGGCGGACTTCGACGCCGATCAGCTGTTCGAGGAGACCGACTGCAGCCTGGAGGAAGCCGGGCGGTATCTCGACAGTCTGCGCACCACCTGGCTGCACGTGCAGGGCACGCCGTCCGAGGAACTGCTGCGCGCCATCGGCGACGCCTACGGCCTGCATCCGCTGGCTCTGGAGGATGTGCTGCATACCGGGCAGCGGCCCAAGGTGGAAGCCTACGAAGGGCAGCTTTTCGCCATCGTCGGCGCGCCGGAGCACGGGCCGGGTGGGGTGGCTCCCAGCCAGCTCAGCCTTTTCCTCGGTAATACCTGGGTGGTGAGTTTCCACCCCGGGCAGACCGACCCGTTCGAACCGGTGCGCCATCGGCTGCGCCAGCCGGCAGCGCGGATACGGGAGCGCGGCGCCGACTACCTGTTCTATGCGCTGATCGACACCGCGGTGGATCTGACCTTCCCGGTCATGGAGGCGCTGGGCGAGCGCATCGAGGCGCTGGAGCTGACCGTATTCGACGACCCCAGCCGGCAGGCGCTGGACGAGATCCATCACCTGAAGCGCGAACTCGTGGTCATGCGCCGGAGCCTGTGGCCCCAGCGTGATGCGCTGAATGCCCTGGTGCGGGACGAGCACCACATGCTGGCAGCCGGGACCCTCCCCTATCTCCGGGACTGCTACGACCACACGGTGCATGCGCTCGACCTGGTGGAGAGCTACCGGGAGATGGCCTCCAGCCTGCTCGAAGTCTATCTGTCCAGTCTCTCCAACCGCATGAATGATGTGATGAAGGTGCTTACCATCATCGCCACCGTGTTCATCCCGCTCTCGTTCGTCGTGGGCGTCTACGGTATGAACTTCGATACGCAGGCGAGCCCCTGGAATATGCCGGAGCTCGGTCTGCGTTATGGCTATCCGCTGCTGTGGCTGGTGATACTCGGCATCGTCGCCGGCATGCTCATCTATTTCCGCCGCAAACGCTGGCTCTAGCTGCCCGTCCGGGTACTTCGTTAGTTCGGCTCATTGCTGGGCCTCGCTCAGCCGATGGGCCGAGGCGCCCGCGGCCGCGGAGAGCGCGGCCAGCAGCACCAGCGTCCAGGCGGCGCCCACCAGCGTGGCGATGCTGCCGAAGATGCCGCCGGCCAGGAGCATCACACCGATGACCGTATTGCTCACGGCGACGTAGCTCGCCCGGTTCTCCGCCGTGGCGATGTCCACGAGATGGGTCTTGCGCCCCAGCCGCACGCCGGCGTGGGCGATGCTGAGGGCGAAATAGGTGGCCGCGAAAGCCACCGGCGCGAGCGCCAGCCCCGGTGCCAGCGCGAGGGCCGCCGTGGCCAGGCTGGCGCCGGCGGCGAGCAGTGCGGCGCGTTTCATTACCAGCCGGCTGGAGCGGTCGGAAAGGCGTCCCCAGACCGGCGCGCTGAGAAAGCTGGCGGCACCGGAGGCCAGCATCAGAGAGCCCAGCCCGGACAGTGTGTTCTCCATGCTCTGGTTCGCGAGGCTCACGTAGAACGGGGCCGCGAGTGCGGTGGAGAGCAGCAGCGTGCGGGTGATGACGAACTCGCGCAGGTCCCGGTCCCGGCGGATGAGGCCGAGCTGGCGGATGGCCTCGGCGAGCGCATTGCCGCCGCCCTCCGTGGCACCGGCATATTCGGCGAGGAAGCCGTAGATGGCGGCGGCAAGCAGCCACAGGCCGCCGGCGGCGAACAGCACGGCGACGAAGAAGCCGATACTTTGGCTGCCGGGGTCTAGCGCGACCGCCGCCACCCCCACCGCCACCGTCACGGCGCCCGCTGCAGAGGCGGCGTAGCCGCTCACCGAGCCGCGGCGGGTTTTGGCGACGGTCTTGCCGAGAACGTCTTTGATACTGACCGAACAGATACCGCGCGCCAGGCTGAACAGGGTCAGCAGGCCGAGAATGGCCCAGCCGGCCGCAGCGCCCTCCAGGGTCAGCGCGACCAGGCCCATGCCGATCACCGCGCAACCCTGCAGCACGCTGCCGGCCACCCAGAACCACTTGCGCACGGGCACGGCGCGCAGATAGCGGGCGACCACGAGCTGGGGCAGCAGCGCCAGCGACTCCCGGATGGGCACCAGCCAGCCCAGCATCCAGGCCGGGGCGCCGAGGCTGGTCAGCAGCCAGGCCAGCACCAGTTTCGGGCCGGCCAGCCGGTCGCCGGTCTTGGTCGCGACCAGGGAGGCGACGTGGATCAGGTAGTTGCGCGGCTGCTCCCGGCAGGCGGCATCGGGGATGTCCTTGCAGACACGGGCGTCCTCGTCGCCGGTCAGGAGGTCGTAGATGTCCCTCGTGGGGCCGGGTTTCGGAATCGTCTGCGCCAAGTCGCTGTCTCGTGATATTCGCCAGAGGTCGCGGATATTATCAAACGGCAGGCGGAACCTTGCCCGCTGAAGGCGCGGTGACGGCGCGGCATCAGTGCGGCAAAGGCGCGTCGCGTCGTGCGCGGGGCCGGGCGGGTGTGTATCCTCGGCGGACGTCAACGCTTCGCGGGAGGCCCGAGATGGGACTGGAAATCGGCGGCCTGTTCGGCCTGATCATCCTCATACTGGACGTCTATGCGATCGTGAAGACCCTGGGCAGCCGGGCTAGCACCGGCAGCAAAGTGCTGTGGATCGTGATCATACTGATATTGCCGCTGCTCGGACTCATCCTCTGGGCGCTGTTCGGTCCCAAGGCCTAGTGTCCCGTCCGCCACACTGGATCAGCGTCGGCGCGCCGATTCCGGCGAGGGCTTCGGCAGCAATCTCCCCGGATAATCGGGAAGCGCTGCGGACCCGCTGCAAGAAGGCCTCCCGATTGCCTTCACGCAACGACAGCTCGGAATAGCGGTCCACCGGTTCGTCATCCGCCAGGCTGCGGCGGTAGAGGCTGCGCGGCGTCAGTTTCGCCAGCGCGTCGCCGATACCCGGCAATGCCGCGAGTCGAAAGAGCAGTGAGGGCGAGCGGCGCCGCCGATAACCCGATGCGTCGATGAGATTCAGCCGTTTACCCGCTCCGGACGGGCTGCCGCGTAATTCCAGGCGATGCGCCCGCCCAGCGAATAGACGGCCAGGTGGAAGCCGTCGATGCCGGCTCCGCTCGCTCACATGGCCGCTCTCATGGCCGCTCCCCTCTGATTGCTTCCTGATGCCTGCGTCGATGGTAAGCGCGACGCGTCGTCACGGCCAGCGCTTCCCTTACGGCTCGCATGGCGGGTCGTTACAATGCCCGGGCCAAGGCGCCGCACGGGCGCAATCGAGCCGGAGCGACTATGAATCGACCACCGCGGGATCCATTGTGGGCACCGTCCCCGGAGCGCAAGGCGGGCGCCAACCTCACGCGTTTCGCCGCCTTCGCGGCAGAGATACGCGGCGAGGGTTTCGCGGATTACGCGGCGATGCATCGCTGGTCCGTCGAGGAACCCGTGGCGTTCTGGTCGACCCTTTTCCGGTTCCTGGATCCGGTGTGCCGGCGGCAGCCGGAAACCGTGATCCGCGCCCCGGACACCATGCCGGGCGCGAAATTCTTTCCGGAGGCCGAACTCAATTTCGCCGAAAACCTGCTGCGCTACCGCGGGCCGCTGCCCGCGATCATCTTCCACGGCGAGGACGGCACGCGCCGCGAGCTGAGCCGTGACGAGCTACACGAGGAAGTGGTACGAGTGGCGGCGGGGCTCAGCCGGGCCGGCGTGGGACCCGGCGACCGGGTGGCGGGCTATCTGCCGAACTGCCCGGAGACGGTGATCGGCATGCTGGCGGCGGCGAGCCTCGGTGCGGTCTGGTCCTCCTGCTCGCCGGATTTCGGTGTGCAGGGCGTGCTGGACCGCTTCGGCCAGATCGCGCCGAAGGTGCTGTTCGTCACCGACGGCTACCACTACAACGGGCGGGTCTTCGACCTGCGTGGCACCGTGGCCGGCATCCTCGGGCAGCTGCCGGAGGTGCAGACCTGCGTGGTGGTGCCGTTCGTCGCCGACGATCCCGACATCGAAGGCGTCCCCCGCGGCGTGCACTATGCGGATTTCAGGCAGGATGCGGACGCCATCGAATTTGCGCCGCTACCCTTCGATCATCCGCTCTACATCATGTATTCCTCCGGCACGACGGGCACGCCGAAGTGCATCGTGCACGGCGCGGGCGGCACCTTGATCCAGCAGATGAAAGAACACGCGCTGCACGTGGACCTCAAGCCCGGCGATCGCATCTTCTATTTCACGACCTGCGGCTGGATGATGTGGAACTGGCTGGTGGCAGGGCTGGCCTGCGGCGCCACCCTGGTGCTCTATGACGGCTCCCCGTTCCACCCGGACGGCAGCCGCCTTTGGCGCATGGCGGAGCGCGAGCGCGTCAAGGTCTTCGGCACCAGCGCGAAATACATCGCGGCGCTGGAGAAGGCCGGCCTGCATCCGGGCCGTGACCACGATCTTTCCGCGCTGCGCACCGTGCTCTCCACCGGCTCGCCGCTGGCGCCTGCGAGCTTCGACTACGTCTACCGGGAGATCGCGGACGACGTCCTGCTGGCCTCCATCTCGGGCGGCACCGATATTCTCGGCTGTTTCGCCGGCGGCTGCCCGATACGCCCGGTGTGGCGCGGCGAGCTGCAGTGCCGGATGCTCGGCATGGCGGTGGAGGTCCGGGACGAGGACGGCACCCCTTTGGTCGGCGAGAAGGGCGAGCTGGTGTGTACGCAGCCATTCCCCTCGATGCCCATCGGCTTCTGGAACGATGAATCCGGCGACAAGTACCGTGAAGCCTATTTCACCCGCTTCCCCGGCGTCTGGGCCCAAGGGGATTTTGCGGAGCTCACCGAACACGACGGCATGATCATCCACGGCCGCTCCGACGCCGTACTGAATCCGGGTGGCGTGCGCATCGGCACCGCGGAGATCTACCGCCAGGTGGAGAAGATCCACGAGGTGCTGGAGTCCATCGCCATCGGCCAGGCCTGGCACGACGACGTGCGGGTGGTCCTGTTCGTGGTGCTCAGGCCCGGCGTGGAGCTGGACGAGGCGCTGGAGAGCCGCATCCGCCGGGTCATTCGCGAGAACGCCACTCCGCGCCACGTGCCGGAGAAGATTCTCGCCGTGCCGGACATCCCGCGCACCATCAGCGGCAAGATCACGGAGCTGGCCGTGCGCTCGGTGGTGCACGGCGAGAGCGTGAAGAACACCGACGCGCTGGCCAACCCGGAGGCCCTGGAATTCTTCCGCGACCGGCCGGAGCTGGCCGAATCGTGAAGACCGTCCACGGGGTGACGGTGCACGGCGAGAAGATCCGCCCGGATTGGATAGACTATATCGGCCACATGAACATCGCTTCCCGACGCGTCGTGCCGTGGCCCGAGGCGGTGCTCGACGGGCTGGAGACGTTCGCCGGGCGGCATCCGGCGGCACCGTGGCCCGAGCAGGCCGGGCACCGCATGCGCGTCCCTGATCCGCTCGGGCCGCAGGATCAGGCAACGGCAGAGCAAAGTCCCACGGAGCAATAACCACCATGACCGAGCACGTGATACTTGCCATCGACCAGGGCACCACCAGCAGCCGGGCGATGGTCTTCGACGAGAAGGCGCGCATCCTGGCCGTGAGCCAGCGGGAGTTCCCGCAGGTGTTCCCGAAGCCCGGCTGGGTGGAGCACGACCCGGAGGCGATCTGGCAGAGCGTGCTCGCCGTCGTGCGCGATGCGATCGCGCAGGCCGGCTGCCTGCCCCGGGACTTGGCCTGCATCGGTATCACGAATCAGCGCGAGACCACCGTGGTCTGGGACCGGCGCACCGGCGAACCGGTCTACAACGCCATCGTATGGCAGGACCGGCGCACGGCGGCCAAATGCCGGGAATACGCGGCCGGTGGCGGCGAGGAGCTGGCCACTGCCCGCTCGGGCCTGCGCATCGACCCCTATTTCTCGGCGACGAAGCTGGCCTGGATCCTCGACAACGTGGATGGCGCACGCGAGCGCGCCGAGCGCGGTGAACTCGCCTTTGGCACCATCGACGCCTTCCTGCTCTGGCGCCTGACCGGCGGCGGCGTGCATCGCACGGATATCACCAACGCCTCGCGCACGCTGCTCTACGACATCCACCGCCAGTGCTGGGACGACGAGCTGCTCGCCCACTTCGGCGTGCCCGCCTCCTTGCTGCCGGAGGTGTGCGACAACACCTTCGACTTCGGCACGACGGACGCGGATAGCCTTGGCGCCGGCATTGCCGTGGCCGGCATGGCGGGTGACCAGCAGGCCGCCCTGTTCGGTCAGGCCTGCTTCCATCCCGGCATGACCAAGAGCACCTACGGCACCGGTTGCTTCGTCATCGCCAATACCGGTGAGAAACCGCTGGCCTCCCGGCATCAGCTGCTGACCACCATCGCCAGCCGCGTGGACGGCCGCCTGAGCTATGGTCTCGAGGGCAGCATCTTCGTGGCGGGCTCGGCCATCCAGTGGCTGCGGGATGCGCTGAAGATCATCGCCGCGGCGCCGGACTCCGAGGCCATCGCGCGGGGCCAGGGGGTTATCGACAATATCCACGTCGTGCCGGCCTTCGCCGGTCTCGGCGCGCCCCATTGGGACCCGGACGCCCGCGGCGCCATCCTGGGCCTCAGCCGCGACAGCGGGGTCGCCGAGATCGTGACCGCCACGCTGCAGTCAGTGGCGTTCCAGACCCGGGACCTGCTGTTGGCAATGCGCGACGACGGTTTGGACGTGGAACTGCTGCGGGTCGACGGCGGCATGGTCAACAACGACTGGCTGGTGCAGTTTCTCGCCGACATGCTCGGCATCACCGTCGAGCGTCCGCGCATCACCGAATCCACGGCGTTCGGCGCGGCCTGCCTGGCCGGCTTGCAGCGCGGCATTTTCGATTCCCTGGAGCAACTGGAGAAGCTCTGGCAGCGGGATGCGTGGTTCGAACCCGCCATGTCCGCCGAGCGACGGCGGGCGCTGCACAACGGCTGGCTCGCCGCCGTCAGGCGGGTGCGATCGGTGGTGCAGGAGTCCTGACCGGCCCGGTCAGTCCAGGTCGCGCCGCACCGGGTCGGTGTGGCGCACCGGCCCCCGGTGCTCCCCGCCTTCCCCGGCCGGTGCCACCACCGCGTAGCCGGCGGTGAGTGCGAGTGAATAGATCAGCACGCTCATCATCGGCAGATAGTGAACGGACGCCACGGTGCCGCCGCCCGAGAATCCCACCAGCCAGATCGCCAGCTCCGCGAGCACCGCCAGCAGCAACATCATGGCGGTGAAGGCCAGCATCAACCCGGTGACCGCGAGCACGAGCGTTAGTACTGCGGTCAGCACTCTGCCGTTGCCGTGCTGCGGCGCGTCGCCCGGCCGTCTTTCGGTGATGGTCATAACGGCATTGTGCCCGGGCGGCGGTCGCATGCAAACGACCGCGAAGGTCACGGTTCGGCGGCGGTCGACAATACCTGTGCGTCCCCCTGTGCGACGGCGTCATTGCGGGCCAGATGGCCGAGGAACTCCCCGGTCGCCCCGGCCCAGCTTCTCTCGAGCGCGGCTTGCCGGCATGTCCCGCGGTCCAGCGTGAGCGCGCGCCGCACGGCGACGCCGAGGTCCTCGTGCAGGACGCCGGTGCGCCCCTGTTCGATGACGTCCAGCGGCCCCGTCACCGGGTAGGCGGCCACCGGCGTGCCGCAGGCTATGGCCTCCAGCATCACCAGGCCGAAAGTGTCCGTGCGGCTGGGGAACACGAAGACGTCGGCCGCGGCCAGGTGAGCGGCCAGTTCGGCGCCGAAGCGATAGCCGGTGAAGACCACGTTGGGGTAGTCCGTGCGCAGCCGGGCGAGGTCGGGGCCGTCGCCGACCACGTACTTCGTGCCTGGCAGGCGGAGCTGCAGGAAGGCGTCCACGTTCTTCTCCACGGCGACGCGGCCCATGTAGAGATAGATTGGACGCGCCTCGGGCAATGCCGCCTTCGGCTCCGGGCGGAATAGCTCCACGTCGACGCCGCGGCCCCACAGCCGCAGATCACGGAATCGACGCGCGGCGAGTTCGTCCCGCACGGCGGGCGTTGGCACCAGGGTCGCCGCGGCCGGTCGGTGGAAGCGCCTGAGCCAGGCGTACATCCACGACACCGGTATCGGCACCCGCTCGCGCACGTACTGGGGGAAGCGCGTGTGATACGACGTCGTGAACGCAAGGCCGCGCCGGATGCAGTAACGCCTCGCTGCGAAACCCAGCGGGCCTTCGGTGGCGACGTGGATGCAGTCGGGCCGGAAAGAGTCGAGAGTTCTTCGCACGCGACGATAGGGCAGCACCGAGAGGCGGATCTCGGGATAAGACGGGCAGGGCACGGTCCGGTGATCCGCCGGAGTGAGCATCTTCACCCGATGTCCGGCACGGATCAGCTCGTCGCGGGTCCTGCCCAGCGTTGTGACTACACCGTTCACCTGGGGCAGCCAGGCATCGGTGACGATGGCGATGCGCATGGCCGGCAGTGTCCTGCGCCACTGTTACCGGAATCTTGCCGTGTGAAGAAAGTTCCGGGACAACGTGGCCGAACGTGTCACCAATCCTTAAACTAGCTGTCACCTCTCTGACTTGTCGCCCGGCGAAACTCTCGCCAGCTTCGGGTAACCCGGGAGAGGGTTCCGTGCAGACAATGTGGCAGCAGGTGGCGGCAGCCGAGATCGGCCTCACTCTGAAGGTGAACCGGCTCAGCCAGCGAACGCCGATACTGACACTGTTCCGTGCGGTCAGCCGCCTTGGCGACGGCGTCGCCTGGTACGCGGGGCTCGGCGTCATGCTCCTGATCGGGGGTGGGCAGGCCGCCGCCCCGGTCCTGCAGACGGGCGCCACGGCGCTGGCCGGTGTGGGCCTCTATCGTTTCCTGAAGAAACGTCTCGTGCGGGAGAGGCCGTTCATCACCTGCGCGGACATCCGCTGCGGCACGGCGCCCCTGGACCGCTACAGCTTCCCCTCGGGCCACACGCTTCACGCGGCGCTGTTCTCTGTGTTTTTCCTGGTCTACTTGCCGGTGCTCGGCCTGGCGATGCTGCCGTTCGCGCTGCTTGTCGCCGCCTCCCGGGTGGTGCTCGGCCTGCACTACCCCACCGACGTGCTTGCGGGCGGAGCCGTCGGCCTGCTGCTCGCCGCGGCCAGCCTGGCGGTGCTGCGGCTGCCGCCGATACCGTTCTGAGAAAAGCTCTTCGGCTGAGAAGAAATCCGGGCAGGATTCGTCTCCGGACGCACTCCTGCCGGAGCGCTACAGGCCGATACGCCAGTTATTCCGGAGCAGTGGCGCGCGGACGCTGCCGCCGAAGAGCATTGCCAGCAGACATCGCCAGCAGCATGGGCGAGGCCGCGGCGACCGCCTCGGTAAACCGTTCGATCGTCGCCTGAACCAGGGCAGGCGAGAAACCTTCCGTCATGTTCGCTCCTCCGTCGGCCGCTCTCCTGCGCCGGCTGCCTCCGCCGACTGGCCGAGCCAATAGGCGATATTCTCCAGATTGGTGCTCGCCGGCTGGGCGTCGTCCCAGAACGCGGCGATCAGTCCTTCGTCGGCCTGCAGCAGCGCGCCGATGTGCCGCGACAGCGCAGTGTATCGGGGGATAGTGTTGCGGGTTGCGGAAGCCGCCACGGCCTGGTCTTGGTTTCAGGCGGCGGCGCCGAGTTCCAGCTGGCCTAGCTCCGGTTCGGCTGCACCGTCCCAGGAGACGAGTCCGAGGCGGCCTTCCCGGTTCTCCACCAGCGCGGTGCAGTGCTCGACCCAGTCACCGTCGTTGCAGTAGATGACATCGCCGGCGCGGCGCACCGCCGGCCGGTGGATGTGGCCGCAGACGATACCGTCCAGGCCCTGCTGACGGACGTGCTCTATGGCGGTGGTCTCGAAGCGGTGGATGTAGTCCAGCGCGGCGTTGATGCGCATCTTGATGGCGCTGGCCATGCGCACGGGGCGGTAGCCAAGGCGGTGGCGCACCCGGTTCAGGCCGGCGTCCATGTCCACCAGCCAGCGGTAGGCGGCCGAGCCGAGGCGTTCTTTCATGGAGCCGACCCGAAGGTCCCGGTCGAACTCGTCGCCGTGGGTGACCAGCAGCCGGCGTCCGCAGCGCGTCTCGTGGATGTGGCGGCGGCGGATCTCGATCAGGCGATGTTCCGTGCCGTCGAACAGCCGCAGCTCGGCGTCATGATTGCCGGGGATGTAGATCACCCGGGTACCTTCCCGGGAGAGGCGCATGATCTCGTGTAGCACCTCGCCGTGTACCGGCGGCCAGTAGACGGTGCTGCGCATCGCCTCGAAATCGAGGATGTCACCGACCAGGAAGAGTTGCCGCGTATCGAGGGAGCGGAGGAAGTCGAGGAGTTGCCGGGCGCGGCAGCCGCGGGTGCCGAGGTGGGTGTCCGAGAGCCAGACGGCTTCCGCCTGTAGCCGTGCCATTGCGTTCTCCATGTCGTGGTACCCCGCCCGCATTCCGAGATGAACGTGAAGATAGTCACGCAAGTTGAAGATTTTCTTACGCCACCGTGACGTTTTGATGGCTTGGCAATCGCCCGGGCAGTGACGCAGATCGAGGCCGCCTCGCCCCCGGCGGCTGCATCTCGGGTACACTTGGCATCCGCCGCGGCGCGCGGACGGATCCGCGTGCGAAGAACAAGGCGCCCGGCAACATCATGGCGGACCGTGCCGGCCCGCCGATATCCAGAGTCAGAAGCAGGAGAGGGGACATGCCGGAAACAGTGTCCAAGGACAAGCTCGCCGATTACATCGATCGGGACATGCCGCCGTCGGAGTGGCTCGCGATCGAGCAGGAGCGCATCGACGCTTTCGCCGATGCCACACTCGACCACCAGTTCATCCATGTCGACAAAGAGAAGGCGGCGCAGACGCCGTTCGGTACGACCATCGCCCACGGTTATCTGACGCTCTCGCTGCTGCCCCATCTCACCGGCCACTGCGGCGTCGTGCCGGAGGGCATCGCGATGGCCATCAACTACGGCTCGAATAAGGTGCGCTTCCTGCAGCCGGTGAAGGTGGGCAGCGAAGTCCGCGCCCACGTGAAGCTGAAGGACGTGAACGAGAAGAAACCGGGCCAGATCCTGACCACGTCCGAGGTGACCGTGGAGATCCGGGGCGAGGAGAAGCCGGCCCTGGTGGCCGAGACGCTGGCCCTGTACTTCGTGCAGTGACACCGCAGCAACAGAGCCGACAACGGAGGCTGAAGTGACGATCCGATTCGACGATCAGGTGGCTATCGTGACGGGCGCCGGCGGCGGCCTGGGGCGTTGTCACGCTCTGGAACTGGCCCGCCGCGGTGCGCAGGTGGTGGTGAACGACCTTGGCGGTGCCCGGGACGGCAGCGGTGGCTCCAGCGAGGCGGCCGAGGCCGTGGTGGCCGAGATCGAGGCCGCCGGCGGCGAGGCCATCGCCAACGGTGCCAACGTGGCCGATTACGGGCAGGTCCGGGCCATGGTGGCCCAGGCCGTCGACAAGTGGGGCCGCGTGGACGTACTCGTGAACAACGCCGGCATCCTGCGCGACAAGAGTTTCGCGAAGATGAGCCTTGAGGATTTCCAGCTCGTCGTCGACGTGCATCTCACGGGCTCCGTGAATTGCACGAAGGCGGTGTGGGAGATCATGCGCGAGCAGAAATACGGCCGTATCGCCATGACCACGTCCTCGACCGGGCTGTACGGCAATTTCGGCCAGGCGAACTACGGCGCGGCCAAGCTCGGCGTGGTGGGCTTCATGAACACGCTGCATCTGGAAGGCCAGAAGTACGACATCCGTGTGAATTGCCTGGCGCCGGTCGCGGCCACTCGCATGACGGCAGGCCTGATGCCCGAGGAGGCGCTGGCGCTGCTGCAGCCGGAGTACGTGACGCCCGCCGTGGTGTTCATGGTCAGCCCCGATGCGCCGAGCCGGCAGATCATCTCGGCCGGGGCCGGCGGTTATGCCCGCGTCTATCTGGAGGAGACACCGGGTATCTGGCTCGCGCCCGACGAGCGTGACGCCGACCACCTGGCGGCGAGCTGGCAGAAGCTCGCGGACAAGACCGGCGCCGAGGAATATCAGGACGGCAGCGGCCAGAGCATGAAGTTCCTGACCCGTGCGGCGAAGGAACTGGGCATCAAGACGGACTGAGCGTCCGACTCCTAAGATATCGACAGGCGGGCGCGTACGCCCGCCGGGAGAACGGTAGTGAAAGAAGCGGTAATCGTATCCACGGCGCGAACGCCCATCGGCAAGGCCTATCGCGGCGCCTTCAACAACACCGAGGCCCAGACGCTGGCGGCCCACCCCATCCGCGAGGCGGTGAAGCGGGCCGGCGTCGACCCGGCGGAGGTCGACGACGTGATCATGGGCTGTGCCATGCAGCAGGGCTCGAGCGGGCGCAACGTCGCCCGCCAGGCGCTGCTGGCGGCCGGCCTGCCGGAGACGGTCAGCGGCATGACCGTCGACCGACAGTGTTCGTCCGGCATGATGGCCATTGCCATTGCTGCCAAGCAGGTGCTGCAAGACAACATGCCCATCGTGGTCGGCGGTGGTCTGGAGTCCATCAGCCTGGTCCAGAACGAGCACATGAACAACTACCGTGCCGAGGACCCGAACGTGATCGCGGCCAGCGAGCACATCTACATGTCAATGCTGGAGACCGCGGAGGTAGTGGCCCGGCGCTATGGCATCAGCCGGGAGCAGCAGGACGAGTACGGCCTTCAGAGCCAGATGCGTACCGCCGCCGGGCAGGAGGCAGGAGCCTTCGACGACGAAATCGTCCCCGTGACCACGACCAGGGGCGTGATGGACAAGGAGACCAAGGAGATCAGCTACGAGGAGGTTACCCTGGAGCAGGATGAGGGCAACCGGCCCGGCACCACCGCCGAGGGCCTGGCGGGGCTCAGCCCGGTCTTCGAGGGCGGCGTGATTACCGCGGGCAACGCGAGCCAGCTCTCCGACGGCGCCTCCGCCTGCGTGGTGATGGACTCCAAGCTCGCCGAGAAGCGCGGACTGGAGCCGCTGGGCATCTACCGGGGTATTGCCGTCGCCGGTACCGCGCCGGACGAGATGGGCATAGGCCCCGTCTTCGCCGTGCCGAAACTCCTGGAACGCACGGGCCTCAGGATGGACGACATCGGCCTGTGGGAGCTGAACGAGGCTTTCGCGGTGCAGGTGATCTACTGCCGCGACACACTGGGCATCCCGAACGAACTTCTGAACGTCAATGGCGGGTCAATCTCCATCGGACACCCCTACGGCATGTCCGGCGCCCGCATGGTGGGCCACGCGCTCATCGAGGGCCGCCGGCGCGGCGCCCGCTACGTCGTTTGCACGATGTGCATCGGCGGCGGCATGGGGGCGGCCGGGCTGTTCGAGGTGCTCTGAGGTACGGCGCAGCGCGACTTGACGGCTCCCGGCCCAGGCCCAATCATCGTTTCCGGCGCTCCGGTGCGCGGAGCGTTCCGCCATCCGGCCGGGGGGCCGGCCAGCAGGGGGGACCGGCACGCTTTGCTCCGTGCGCGACAGAAAATCGGCAAGTACCGCATCGTCCGCCGCCTCTCCAGGGGGCCGCTGGCCAACGTGTACCAAGCCTACGACACGGTACGCGCCGCGCACGTGGCGCTGAAGGTACCGCTGACCACGGCCAGGAGCCTGTCGGCGGTGGAGGACTTCCTGCACGAGGTGCGGATGGCCTCGAAATTCGAGCATCCCAGTATCCTGCCGGTCTACGACGCTGCCTTCATCGAGGACTACTTCCTGATCTCCATGCCCCTCGGCACGGAGTCCCTGGCCGAGCGTCTGGTGCGGCGTATGTCCCAGAGCCTGCGGATGGAGTTCGCCTCCCAGGCGCTGGCTGCCGTGGCCCATGCCCATGAGCACCGGATCATCCACTGCGATATCAAGCCGGAGAACTTCATCATATTCCCCGGCAATCGGCTGCGGCTGTCCGACTTCGGTTTCGCCAAACTGAACCTGCGCACGTTGAAGGCGTCGGGTTCCGGCACCATCGACTACATCGCTCCCGAGCAGGCCATGGGCAGGCCGAAGTTCCAGTCCGACGTCTTCTCGCTGGGCCTGGTGCTCTACCAGCTGTTGTCCGGGCGGCTGCCGGAGTGGCCGTTCGACTGGCCGCCCCCTGGCATCGAGCGGGCCCGCCAGCACGCCAGCGGCGATCTGCTCGAAGTGCTGCGCCGCGCCATGCAGGTGGATATCTGCGCGCGCACCCGCGACGCGGTGCAGATGCGCCTGGAGTTCGACCGGGCGCGGAACCGCGCGCGCCGCCAGCGCCGGCGCAACAACCCGAAGGTCGAAGGCCCGGTCTGGAAGCGGGTGCAGTGGCGGGAATTCCAGAGCCGCTACCGCAAGGTGCTTGATACCAATCACCAGTGCCGCCGCTGCGAGGGCCCGGTGGCCGAGGTGATGCAGGCCTGCCCCTGGTGCGGCGCCGACAATCCGGCCGCCGGCGAGACCCGCACGTTCCCGGCCCACTGCCCCCGTTGCGAACGCGGCGTGAAGCTCGACTGGGACTATTGCGCCTGGTGCTACGGGCCCGGCTTCGAGAAGGAAACCAACCGGCATTACAGCGACCGGCGCTACACGGCCCGCTGCGCCAACCAGCGCTGCGGCGGCCCGCTGATGCCGTTCATGCGCTATTGCCCCTGGTGTCGCGCGCGGGTCAAGCGCCAGTGGGCGCTGGCCGGTTCCGGCGAGCGCTGCAGCTCCTGCGGGTGGGGCATCGCGGCGGAATTCTGGAATTACTGTGCCTGGTGCCGGCAGCCGGTCTCCGGCCGGGCGCGCGGCCGGCATCGCAAGAATGGCTGAGGCGCGGGCATGGGGCACCCCGGAACAGCCCCTGGTATTGCCGGCGGCGGAGGACTCCGGCGAGGTACTGACGGCGGCGGCGGCGGGCGGCGAGGCCGCGTTCTACTGTCGTCGCAGTCCGGACAAAGAGACCGGCAACGAGGACACGCTCGCGGTGATCCCGCTGGCCGAAGACACAGTTGTGCTTGCGGTCGCGGACGGGGCCGGCGGCCTGCCGGCCGCGCAGCGGGCCTCGCGCACCGCGATCCGCACCGTCATCGAGTCGCTGACGGCAGTCTGCGACTCCTCGGTGATGCTGCGCACGGCCATACTGAACGCCATGGAAGAAGCCAACGCGGCGGTGATGGCGCTGGCCAACGGCTCGGCGACCACGCTGACAGTCGTCTCAGTGGAAGGAGGTCTGGTGCGCCCCTACCACGTAGGCGACTCGGCGGCGCTGGTGACGGGCCAGCGCGGGCGTCTCAAGATGCAGACCATCGCCCACACACCGGTGGCCTTCGCCGTGGAGGCGGGCTTCCTCGACGAGGTCGAGGCGCTCTACCACGCCGAGCGCAATCTCGTGTTCAACTTCCTCGGCACCGCCGACATGCGCATAGAGGTGGGCGCCGAACTCGAGCTGGCGCCCCGGGATACGCTGCTGCTGGCGAGCGACGGGCTCACCGATAATCTCCATCTGGCCGAGATCGTCGAGATTGCCCGCAAGGGGCCGGCGGCGGAGACGGTGGCGCGGCTGGCCGGAGCCGCCCGCGAGCGTATGCTGACGCCGGAGGCGCCCACGCCGAGCAAGCCCGATGATCTGAGCATCATCCTGTTCCGCAAGCCCGGCGCAGAGAGCGACCCGGCGCCGCAGAGAGATGCGCCGACCGATACCGCCGAAGACACTGGCAAGCAGGAGGCTGACGCCGATGCCGACGGATAGCGAACTCCCCCGACCGCCCTGTCCCTGGATGACCGAGAGTCACGAGGAGTGGCGCCGCCAGGTGCGCCGCTTCGTCGACGACAAGATCATGCGGTGGGTCGACGACTGGGAAGAGGCGGGCCGCATCCCGGAGTCCCTGTTCCACGACGCGGCGGAGTTCGGCCTGCTGCAGGTCGGTTATCCGGAGCGTTATGGCGGCGTCTCCGAGGGCATCGACGGCTTCCATCGCCTGATCGTCGCGGAGGAGCTGGCGCGCACTGGTGCGGGCGGCGTCAACGCGAGCCTGATGGTCCATGGCATCGCCCTGCCGCCGCTGCTCGCGGGCGGGCCCGAGCCGCTGCGGGCGGCGATTGCGCCGAAGGTGCTGGCCGGCGAGCAGTACATGTCGCTGGCCGTCACCGAGCCCGGCGGCGGCTCGGACGTGGCCGCCATCCGCACCCGGGCCGGGCTGGACGGCGATCACTACGTGGTGGACGGAGAGAAGACTTTCATCACCGGGGGCATGCGGGCGGATTACTTCACCACCGCCGTGCGCACCGGCGAGGGCTACGGCGGCATCTCGCTGCTGCTGATACCGGCGGACGCGGAGGGCGTCAGCCGCACGGAACTTGATCGCAAGCAGGGCTGGTGGTGTTCGGATACCGCCACCATCCATTTCGACGGGGTGCGCGTGCCGCGGGATCATCTCGTGGGTGCGGAGGGTGCCGGGTTCTCCCTGATCATGAAGAACTTCAACGGCGAGCGGCTGGCGATGGCGGCCGGCGCCAACGCCTCGGCGCGGGTCTGCATCGAGGACGCGCTCGCCTGGGCGCGACAGCGCCATACCTTCGGCCGTCGCCTCGCCGATCACCAGGTCATCCGGCACAAACTGGTGGAGATGCTGCGGCAGGTGAACGCGACCCAGGCCTATCTCGAACACTGCACCTGCCGCGTCGACCGGGGCGAGACTCCCGCAGCGGATCTCGCCATGCTGAAGGTGCAGGCTACGCTGACCATGGAGTTCTGCGCCCGGGAGGCGATGCAGATCCTCGGTGGCGCCGGTTATCTCCGCGGCAACCGCATCGAGCGCATCTACCGGGAGGTGCGGGTGAACGCCATTGGCGGCGGTTCCGAGGAGATCATGCGCGATCTGGCCGCGCGTCAGCTCGGTTTCTGAGTCACCAGCATCGTCGGTGGCAGCGTGATGGTCACCTGCAGTCCGGCGTCTTCCCGATTGCGGGCGACGATACTGCCGGCGTGCAGCTCGGTCACCCGCCGCGCGATGGCGAGCCCCAGTCCGGCGGTGCCTACCTTGTCGCCACGGTAGAAGGGCTCGAACAGCAGGCCGAGTTCCTCGACGGGGACGCCGCCGCCGTCGTCGGCGATGGTGACGGCCAGACCCTCCTTATCGCGGGTCAGGCGCACGTCGACGCGCTGCTCGGCATGGTGGGCCGCATTGCGCAGCACGTTCTCGACCGCGCTCGCCAGCGCGGCCCGCTGGGCGCGGACCATGACGCCCGCCGGCGCCTCCAGCTCGATGCGCGGGCCGTCGTCGCCGCCCTCGAAGCGCGCGTCGCGGACCAGCTCACGCAGCATCGCCGTCAGATCGAATTTCGCGCTGCGGGGCGCGCGGCCCGAATCGGCCCGGGCGAAGTCCATGATCTCGCCGATGAGCCAGTCGAGCCGGTCCGACTCCCTCTCGATGCGCGCCAGCGCCGGCAGCTCGCCGGCGTCCCGCTGGGCGAGGCCGAGCGCCACTCGCATGCGCGCCAGCGGCGAGCGCAACTCGTGGGAGACGTTGCGCAGCAGTTCGCGCTGGGAACGCAGAGAGGCCTCCAGCTGGGCGGCCATGTCGTTGAAGTCCCGCGCGAGGCTGCCGAGTTCGTCGCGCCGCTTCACGATGGGGTGACCCACACGGGTATCCAGATTGCCGTCGGCCAGCGCGCGCGTGGCGTCGCGCAGGCTCGTGACGGGCCGGGAGAGGGTGTGGGCGAGGAGCCAGGCGACGCCCGCGCTCACGGCCAACGCAAGCAGCAGCAGCGTCACGCGTACGGGGAGATCGGGCAACAGCCGGATGGCCATGCCCGGTCGCCGGAACAGGAACAGGCTGTAGACCCGGCCGTCCGATCCGATAATCTGGGGTATCGGTCTCGCCGGGCGGAAGTTCGGCGGCAGGGCGCGTGGTCTGTTCAGCGCTTCGGCCACGGCACGCAGGCGTGCCAGTTCTGCCACCAGCACCTCCGGCAGGGGTCGCCCGAGGATGTCCCGGCCGTCCTGCAGCAGGACGAACAGCTGCAGCTCCGGGGGCAGTCCGGCACCGTCCTGCAGCCATTCCCGCAGGGCCTCGGGGCCGCCGCCGGAGAGCACCTGGGAGGCCTCGATGTGCACGGCTCGCGGGTCGAACTGCTGCCACGCCTCGCGCCGTTGCTCCGCCACCTGCCAGACCACCAGGATGGCTGCTGCGAGCATCACGCCGATTACCAGCCAGAAGCCCAGGAAGATGCGCAGGAACAGGCTAGGCATCCGGCTCGTCCGGGACCAGCGTGTAGCCCACGCCGCGGATGTTGCGGATGGGGTTCTCGCCGCGCTCGTCGCCGGTCAGCTTGCCGCGCAGATTGCTGATGTGGGTGTCCACACTGCGGTCCCAGGGCTGCAGGCGCCGCCCGAGCACCTCTCGGGAGATGGTTTCCTTGCTCACCACTTCGCCGGCGGCCGTGACCAGCAGCCCCAGCAACTGGAACTCGGTGCCGGTGAGCCGGAGTTCGCGCCCGCCGCGGGTGGCGCGGCGGGTGCGCAGATCGAGCTCGATGGAGCCGGCGCTCAGGTGTCCTGTCTCGGCGGCGCTGGCCGGTCTCGTCCGCCGCAGCACGGCGCGCAGGCGGGCCACCAGCTCGCGGGGATTGAACGGCTTCGCCAGATAGTCGTCCGCGCCAATCTCCAGGCCGACGATACGGTCCACGTCGTCGCCCCGGGCGGTGAGCATCAACACGGGCGTGTCGCGCTCGGCGCGGATGCGGCGCAGCACCTCGAAGCCGTTCATGCCCGGCATCATGACGTCCAGAATGACCAGGTCGAAGGTGGCGCTGTCGAGGCGTTTCAGCGCACTCGCGCCGTCACCGGCCCATTCGACGGCGAAACCCTCGGGCTCCAGATACTCCTGCAGCATGGTGGCGAGCTCTTCATCGTCGTCCACCAGTAACAGGTGCCCGTCGGCTTCGTCGCGGCCCGTGCTGTCGGCGGCTGCGCTGTTCATGCGCGTATGCTCCGCTGCCGGCCGCGAAGCTGCAAGGCCCCGGCTGTCTCACAGCGGCCGGCTTGACACTTCTTTGCACGGCCGTGGCGCAACTTTGCGCGACCGGCGCTAATGTGAAGGCGTGCCGGAAATTAATTCCCGCGAAGGGAAAGGAGGCTGACATGAAAGGAATTATGAGCGGTCGAGTCATCGATCGAGCGATGCGGCGGAGCGTTGCGCTGCTCGTGACACTATTGTTCGCCGGCGCCGCTCTCGCGGGGCCCCACGGCGTCGGCCCTCATGGCGGCCCGGATCTGGCGCGCATGCTCGGTCACATGTCCGCGGAACTGGATCTCAGCGCCGAGCAGCGCGAGACGGTCCGCCGTGCCCTCGAGGCCCGGCGCGACGAGATCCGGACGCTGCATGGGCAGCTGCGCGCAAATCACCGCGAACTGCGCGATCTGGACCCGACCGATCCAGGTTACCAGACCCTCGCCAATAGCCTGGCCCAGCGCCAGGGCGAGCTGACCACCCGGATGGCGCTGCTGCGGAGCGAGACCCATGCCGAGGTCATGGCGGTGCTGGAGGAGGACCAGCAGGCCAGGCTGATGGAGATGCGGGCCGAACGCATGGCGCGCATGGCGCAGCAGCACCGGCTGCACCAGCTGCACCAGCAGCACTCGGCTCCTGGCCAGGCCGCGGGCAGACACGGCCGCGAAGCCGGCGCAGAAACGAACGAATCAGGCGCGAAGGACGAGAAAAAGGACGATCTCCTCTGACCCGCTGCCGTCCCGGGCGGTCCGGTCCGGGACGGCCCCTCTGCTTCCCGCAGTACTGATCCGCCCGACCACCGTCCCCCGCATCGTGCCGCCGGCACCCCGCCGGCATTGAATACAGGGTACCCTCTGTGGCAAATAGGTCCTGACAGGTACCAGGGAACTCTGCGACGGGTTTTCGCCTCGAAAGGTAACCGGGAGATGATTACGCTGACGGTGGCGAATGGTGGTGAGCGGTCCGGCGTCCGCCGCAGGCCCGCCTTGACCGGCAATCAAGAGGGAGACATGAGTAGTACGCGACACCTGACCCCGCGAGCAGCCAGACTGGTGGTCATCGGTCTCTGTGCGGCCGGCCTGACGCTGGCCGGTTGCGCCTCGACGTCGATGAGCAGCAGCTCCGGCAGCCCGAGCAGCAGTTCCGGCAGTCCGAGCTCGAGCACGGGCAGCCCCAGCAGCGGTTCCGCGGGCTCGCCCTCCGGATCGACGAGCGGCTCGCCTTCGGGATCGACCGGCAGCAGCTCCGCCGGCGGTTCTCCCGACTCTTCGCGCAGTGGTTCGCCGAGCGGATCCTCGGGTGGCATGCCCGGTAGCGAAGGCAGCCAGTCGGGGCAGGTGCCCGGGGGCATGTCGGGCGGAATGCCCGGAGGTGACCAGTCCGGCGGCGCATCCGGAGACGCTGCTGACGGTCAGGCTGGCCAGGGTGGCCAGGGTGGCCAGGGTGGCGAGGGTGGCCAGGGTGGCGAGGGCGACCAGGGCGACCAGGGCGACATCGGCGCGGACGGCGGCAGCGCGACCACCGGCGAAGG
>CAYRUH010000019.1:41692-43560 GCA_964427415.1 uncultured Woeseiaceae bacterium
AGGGCGACCAGGGCGACATCGGCGCGGACGGCGGCAGCGCGACCACCGGCGAAGGTGGCGCCTACGGCACGGTGGGCTCCGTCGGTGAGCGCGATCCGGGCCCGGGCGGCACGGCCGACGTCTCCGGCGGCGGCAGCCAGGGTTCTCTCGACGATGAATTCGAGCGTTCCCTCGGCGACTTCGACGACTCACTGCTCGAGGAGCAGCAGAAGGTCGCCGAGGTGAGCCGTGACACCGGCGCATTCGAGGGCGGCGGCGCCAATCAGGGCGGTGGCGGCGGCGTCGGTCTCGGCGAACAGGCGGGCGAGACCGGCGAGGGCAGCGGCGGCGGCACAGTAGGCGTCGTGAACAACTCGGCGGGCGGCGCCGGCGGCAGCATGCGCCAGGAACCCGGCTCGGTGGACCAGCTCAGCAAGGAGCAGATCGGCGAGCGCACGCCGGAGGACGTCCCCTCGGGGACGGATGACGACATCGTCGCCAAGCAGCTGCGGGAGGCGGCCTTGGCCGAGGAAGACCCGGAACTCCGCGAGCGTCTCTGGGACGAATACCGGGCCTACAAGGGCCTCTGATGAACCAGCATACGCCGAGAGACCATAGAGACCATGCCGCGTAGCACCGCCATTACCGTCGTCCGCACGGCCACCCTGATGCTGGCAACCGTCGTGCTGGCGGGTTGCAGCGTCGCGCGCGTCGAGAGCGCCGGCGAGAATATCGATCTGACCCGCGCGGCGGTCGAGGTGCCCGAGGCCCGCCTGCTGGACGTCGGCGTGATCGAGTTCGCGCCCGGTATCGAGGAGGGCAACGAGCCGGAAAAGACCGGTGTCTACCCGGAAATCCGCAGGGCTGAGGCGCGCTATTTCGCCTACCACCTCAAGAACACGCTGCAGCGCACCGGCTACTGGGGCGCGGTGCAGGTGTTGCCGAGCCGGGAGGTCTACACGGACCTTTACCTGACCGGCGAGATCCGCGAATCCGACGGTCACACGGTGGAGCTGGAGGTGGTCGCCGTCGATGCCACCGGCCGGGAATGGATGGAAAGGCGCTACAAGACGCGCATGGTGGGGGCCGACTATGCCCGGAACCGGGACCGCAGTAACGACCCCTACCAGAACGTCTACAACGAGATCGCGAACGACCTGAAGGCGCGGCTGGACGAACTCTCGGCGGAGGAAGTCGGCCGCATCCGCCGGGTTGCCGAGCTGCGCTTCATGCAGGAGCTGGCCCCCCGGGTGTATGACGACTATCTCGCCGAGACCGACCGCGGCCGCTACGAGATCCGCCGCCTGCCGGCGGAGAATGATCCCATGCTGCGTCGGCTGCGCCAGGTACGCGAGCGGGACAACCTTTTCGTCGACACTCTCAACGAGCATTACGCGAACTTCTACTACGGCATCGCCATCCCTTACGAGGGCTGGCGCAAGGCGGCGCGGGAGCAGGCGGTGACCTACCGGGAGATGCGCCGATCTGCTCTCATCCGGGGACTGGCAGGCATCGTTGTGGTGGCCGGCGCGGCGAGCATGAACACGGACAGCGACAGCGGCACCGCGCGGCGCACCAAGCGCGCGCTGCAATCGTTCGCGATCCATGGCGGGCTCGAGGTGATCGGTTCGGCGTTCCGGCGCAATGCCGAAGCCAGGCTGCACAAGGAATCGATCCGTGAGCTGGCGGACTCTTTCAGCTCTGAGGCCGCGCCGATGGTGGTCACGGTGAAAGGTCAGACCCGACGCCTCACTGGTACGGCCGAGGCCCAGTACGAGCAGTGGCGCCGCCTCCTGCACGAGATCTACGAGGCGGAGACGGGCTTCCCCGACGACTTGCAGGTAGGCGCTCCTTCGCGCGCAGTATCGTCCAGAGAATCGTCCAGAGAA
>CAYRUH010000019.1:43660-67742 GCA_964427415.1 uncultured Woeseiaceae bacterium
ATCGTCCAGAGAATCGTCCAGAGAACCGTCCAGAGAATCGTCCGCAGAATCGTCGACCGGCCCGTCCGGCTGAGACGGCCGCCCGGAACGACGCCCAACCTTCCGCAACGATGATGGAGTTGCATCCCGGACTGCGACTGCTGGATCGCTACGAGCTGCGACGCCGCCTGGGCGCCGGCGGCACAGCGGAGGTGTGGCTCGCCCATGATCGCCGTGCGGGCTCCGCCGTCGCCCTGCGAATACTGTCCGATGCCCTCTGTCGCGATGCGGCGCAGCGCGAGCGCTTCGCGGCGGGCTGGCGGCGCATCCGGTCGTTGAATCACCCTCACATCGTCAGAATCTTCGAGTTCCACGCAGAGCCGCGGCCGTTCTACGGCTTGGAATACGTCGATGGCTCTGATATTGCCGCCTTCGCCGACCGGCCGCCGTCGGAGTGGTTGCGCGCGATCGCCAGTGTGGCCGCGGCACTGGTGTACGCCCACAACCGGCATCTGCCCCACGGCGACGTTACGGCGCGCAACGTGCTGGTGGATTCCGGCGGACGCACGGTGCTGAGCGATTTCTCCGCCTCCGGCAGCGCGGGCGGGACCCCTGCCGCGCTCAGTCCGGAGCGCGATGCCGGCGGGCCGCCCGCGGCCGCCGACGATATCCATGCGCTCGGCGTGTTGATGTTCGAGCTCTGGCACGGCCGGGCGCCGGGCGAGCCCGGCGCCCGATGGCCGGCCCGGGACGACTTCGAAGTCGCCGGCCTGCGCGACCTGACGGAACGTATGCTCGGCGAGGCGGGGGCGCGGCCCGATGCGGAGGCCGTGGTGGATGCCCTCGGCAGTGTCGGCATTTCGGCCGGTCTGCTGCCGCGGCAGCAGGCTCGCGTGCGTTCGGTGCGCCCCTCGCCGGTCCGGCCCCTGGAAGACGAGCCGGCGGAGGTCGTGACGCCGCGCCGCCGGGCTGATGCCGCGCCGGCTGCCGCACCCGCGCGGCGTCAGGGCGTGCCGGCCACCGTGGTTGGGACGGCGCTGCTGGTGTTGCTGGCGGCGGTGATATGGGTGGTGGTGTTTCTGCCGGAACAGGTCGAGGAGCGCCGCGCGGGCAATGCAGCCGCGCCGGCATCGGTCGAATCCGCCCCGGCGGCGGCCGAGCCGCCTGAAAATGGCGACGAAGAGGAGGCGGTGCAGTTCTCCGAGAACCGGATGGACGATGCGGCCCGGGACGCCGTGGTGCAGGCCAGGAACCGGGCCGACCGTGCGCTGGGCGAATTGCTGACCAAGCTCGAGGTGCTGGAGCTGCGCGGCGTGGAACGCTGGGGTGGCGAGGATTACGCCGCCGCACGTGCCGCCTACGCGCAGGGTGACGAGGCCTACCTCGCCAAGGATTACGAGCGCGCCGAGGCGCTGTACCGGGAAGCCAGTGACGGGCTCGACGGCCTGATTGCACGGGTGGACACCGTATTCGAGCGCGCGCTGGCCGCGGGTCAGGCGGCACTGGAGGCCGAGGACGTGACCACGGCGAGGCAGCAGTTCGAGCTGGCGCTGGACATCACACCGGACAATACGGACGCCGAGCGGGGTCTCGCCCGCGCGCAGACGCTGCTGGAGGTCATCGATCTCACCGACGAGGCGGAGGCCCTGGAGCGACGCGGCGAGCTGACCGCGGCGGTGGAGCGATTCCGGGCGGCGGCCGATCTCGACCCGTACTACCCCAGGGCCTCGTCCGGCCTGGCGCGCGTAAGCGCCGCGCTGGAGCGGCGCCGCTTCGAGGAGCGCATGACTGCCGGTTTCGAGGCGCTGCAGGCCGAGCGCTTCGAGGCGGCCCGGCAGGCCTTCGAGGCCGCTCACGACATGCGGCCTTCGTCCCGGGAACCCGGGGACGGTCTGCTGCAGGTGGAACAGGCGGTCCGGCTGCGGACGATCGAGCGCCTGACCGCCGAGGCCGAGCGTCAGGAGGCCGCCGAGGACTGGCAGGCCGCGCTCGCCACCTGGGGTGAGATCCTGGAGCAGGATGCGAACCTGGACTTCGCCCGGGAGGGCCGGGTCCGCGCCCGCCGGCGCCTGGCTCTCGATCGCCAGCTCGAGGGCTGGATCGCGAATCCGGATGAGCTGAGCGAGCCGGCCACGCTGCAGCGTGGCTCAGCGCTGCTGACGGAGCTCGCGACGATGGACGGCGGTCCGCGGCTTGAGAACCAGCGCCGCGAACTCGCCCGGCTGCTGAAGCGGGCGGCGACACCACTGGAAGTGGAATTCGTCTCTGACGGGCTGACGCAAGTCACCGTGTTCCGGGTGGGTCGGCTTGGCACATTCGAGCGGCGAGAGCTTGAACTCCGGCCGGGCACCTATACAGTCATGGGCTCCCGGGTCGGCTACCGGGACGTGCGGATCGATTTCCGGGTGGCCCCGGAGATCGAACTCGAGCCGATCGTGGTCCGCTGCGAGGAGCCCATTTGAGCCTGATTATCATCGTCGTCAGCGAGGTCGGCGAACGCGAATATGGTCCGGCCGACCTGCCGCTGCGCATCGCCACGGCGCCGGGCAGCCAGATCCCGGTGCCCGGGCCGGCGGCGGCGCTGCCGCTGGCGGTCGTGGACGTGCTGGACGGTGCGCCCTTCGTCCAGCCGGGCGGGGCCGAGGGCCGGGTGGAGGTCGATGGTGAGCCGTTGTCGGCCGCCCGGCGCCTGCACGACGGCGACGAGCTCGATGCCTACGGCACCCGCATCCGCGTGACCCTGACGGAGGGGATGTTGCGCCTCGAGCTCGCGCTGGACGAGAGCCGTTACGTCACCGCTGCGCCGGTCGCAGAGGAGGACGAGGCGGAGGAGGATGCCGAGGAGATCGCGCCGATCGCCTACCGGCGGCGGGAGATCGAGCAGCAGCAGGCCGAGACGCGCCGCGCTATCCCCTGGTACGGGTGGGTCGGCGCTGCGCTGGCGGTGCTCGCCGCGATGGCATGGCTGCTGTTCACCTCCACCTCGGTGCGGCTGGATACCGTTCCCGCCGAACCGGGCAGCGTCGAGATCAGCGGCGGCTGGTTCCGTCTGCCGCTGGGCGAGCGTTACCTGCTGCGCCCCGGCGTCTACACTGTGACCCTGGAAAGCGAGGGCTATCGTTCACTGGAGCGGCGCTTCGAGGTGGGTGACGAGGACAGCCTGACCCTGCAACTCGAGCAGGAGCGCATGCCCGGCCGCCTGGTGGTGGAATCCGCGCCCGTGACCGGCGCTCTGGTGCTCATCGACGGCGAGGAGGCCGGCAGGACACCGCTGCCGCCGCAAGTGCTCGATCCCGGCGAGTATAAGGTGGAGGTGCTCGCCGAGCGCTACCTGCTCTGGGCGGCCCGGCTCGAGGTGCCCGGCCTGGACCGCACCCAGCGGCTGACCGTCCAGCTCGTGCCGGCCTTCGCACCGGTGAGCGTTACCTCCCTGCCCGCCGGCGCCACCATCCTGGCGGGTGACCAGCCCCTGGGCGAGACGCCGGCCACGGTGGAACTGCCCGAAGGCCGCAACGAACTCTCACTGGTGCTGGAAGGCTACAAGCCCTGGGAGGGTCGGGTCACGGCCTTCGCCGACACGCCCATGACCCTGCCGACCGTCGAGCTGGAGAAGGCCGACGGTGTACTCCGCGTACTGAGCGAACCGGCCGGCGCCAACGTCACCGTGGACGGCCGTTACCGGGGACAGACGCCCGTGCGGATCTCGCTGGCGCCAGGCCGGCGCTACACCGTCGGCTTGTCCAAGGCGGGCTACCGCGCCTACAGCCGCAACGTGGTGCTGGAGGCGGCTCAGGGCGAGACGCTGCAGGTGGACCTGACCGCGCGTATCGGCGAGGTACGCTTCGCGGTGACTCCCGGCGATGCGCAGATCCTCGTGGACGGACGTTCCGTGGGGCGAGGCGACACCCGGCTGGAACTGGCGGCCGAGCCCCAGGCCATCGAGGTGCGCCGGCAGGGCTACGAGACCTGGCAGGGCGAGGTGACGCCACGACCCGGCTTCCCGCAGACCGTGAACATCCGGCTGCGCACGCTGGAGGAGGCGAGGCTCGCTTCCATCCCCCAGCGGGTCACCACCTCCCAGGGCGCCGCGCTGCGCTATGTGACTCCCGGCGAATTCATGATGGGCGCCTCCCGGCGCGAGCCCGGGCGGCGCGCCAACGAGAACCTGCGCAGCGTCCGCATCACCCGGCCGTTCTATATCGGCATCAATGAGGTCACCAACCGGGAGTTCCTGGCCTTCCGGGAGGCCCACGACTCCGGCGCCGACACGCATCCCGCGCTGGCTGGCGACAACAACCCCGTGGCCGGCGTCAGCTGGCAGGATGCCGCCGCGTTCTCCAACTGGCTCAGCAAAAAGGAGGGGCTCACGCCGGTATACGAGGAGAAGTTCGGCCAGCTGGTGCCAATCCGTCCGCTGCCGGACGGCTACCGGCTGCCCACCGAGGCCGAGTGGGCCTGGGCCGCGCGCTACCAGGGCGGCGCCGGCAAACTGAAATATCCCTGGGGCCAGGAGATGCCGCCGCCGGAGGAGTCCGGTAATTACGCCGATCAGGCCGCGAAGGAGATCGTGCCGACCGTGCTGCCGCGCTACAACGACGGCTTCGCCTCCACGGCCCCGGTCGGCACGTTCCCGGCGAACGCGCTGGGCCTGTACGATACCGGCGGCAACGTGGCCGAGTGGACCAACGATTACTACGCCGTCTACACCGGCCCCGCCGACGACGTGGCGGTGGACCCGCTCGGGCCGGACAGCGGAACGCACCGGGTCATACGGGGCTCCAGCTGGCAGCACTCCGGCATCACCCAGCTCCGACTGAGTTTCCGCGACTTCGGTACCGATGCCCGCACGGACGCAGGCTTCCGGCTGGTGCGCAACGCGCCGCAGTGAGCGCGGCGGAATAATTCGCCGTCCGCGCTGTCATACTCGTGGATTCTGGGACAATGGCACCGGGAAACAGGCCGATGAGATCGAGGATGCCGTCTACGCTCGTACGCAGGACCGCCGCCATCGCGCTGGCCGCGGCCCTGGCCGTTGCCGCGTCTTTCGCGGCCGGACCATGGTTCGGTGCGCCCGCGCTGGCGCAGGAGAGCGGTGCGGCAGGCGGCGAAGGCGAAGAGGCCGGTGCCGCTGAGGCCGGGGAGAGCGGCAGCGGCAATAATGCGGCGGCGAACGCCGCCGCCCCCGATGCCGACGGAGACGACGCCACCGGGGATGCGGACGACGGCCTGACGGAAGAAGAGGAGCGTCTCGCCGACATTGTTGGTGCCGACAAACAGGGCGCGAGCGGCGACTATGAAGCGGAAGAGGACGACGACTTCGTGCCGACGCAGGAGGTCTCCTCGGACCAGTCAGTGAATTTCCCAGTGGATATCTGAGGGACCCATGCAGAAGAAGAATATCCCGTTCGAGTTCGTCTATCAGCTGTTCGCCCTGATCATTGTCATCATCGTCGTACACACGTTCTACGTTTCGGTGGTGCGGCCGAACGCCGCGGAGGTGATCGCCGAGCAGAACCGGCTGGTGGAGGAAGATCCGGACTATGTTCGCGAGCGCTCCGTGTGGGTGCTGATCAAGGACTTCGAGCAGGAGGCCTGCTTCATCCTGATGTTCTGGGCGCTGGCCATCATGGCCTACAAGACGGTGCGCATCCTGCGCGAGCGTTCCCTGCTGGAGGAGGAGCTGGTGCCGGTGGCCGAAGGCATGCGGGTGCTGCCGGAGGACACCCGGGAGTACGCCCGCCAGATCCAGGCGCTGGGCGACGACCAGCGGCGCATGCTGCTGCCCCGGGCACTGCTGAACGCCCTGCAGCGCTTCAACTCCACCCACAACGTGCAGGACGTCGCCTCGAGCACCCACACCATCTGTGAGTCCGAGGCAGAGCGGCTGGATTCCGAACTGGCAATGATCCGCTATATCTCCTGGGCCATCCCCTCGATCGGCTTCATCGGCACGGTGCGCGGCATCGGCGAGGCGCTGGCCCAGGCCGACCGGGCCGTGGAGGGCGACATCGCGGGCGTCACCCAGAGTCTGGGTGTCGCCTTCAACTCCACCTTCATCGCGCTGCTGCTGTCCATCGTACTGATGTTCCTGGTCCACCAGGTGCAGCTGTTCCAGGAGCGGCTCGTCTTCGACACCGAGAGCTACGTGGATCAGCAGCTGATCCGCCACATGAAGTCCGACTGACGGAGACGGTTTGACGACGCTCGCGATATCCCTGAACGATGCCGCCATCACGGCGGTGACCGGCTCGCGGCTGGTCTACCGGGAGCCGGGCTTCGCGCTGCTCGGCGACGACGGCCTGGTCACCGGCCGGCGGGCCATGGCGGAGGCGCGACGTCACCCGCGCAGCGTGGTAAACCATTTCTGGCGCCACCTCGGGCTCGAGCCAGTACAGGAGCTGAAATTCCGGCACCTGACGCCTGCGGACCTCGCCTGCCGGCAGCTGGAGGAGATCTGGCGGGGGGAGCGCTCGGCGGCGGACAGCGTGGTGTTCGCGGTGCCCGCCTGGATGGAGCGCGAGAACCTGGGCGCGCTGCTCGGCATCGCGGGCGAGCTGGAGCTGCCGGTCACCGCCCTCGTGGACTCCGCCGTCGCCTGCTCCCGGCGGGCCTACGCGGGCCGCTCGCTGCTGCACATCGAGCTTTCCCTGCATACCGCCACGGTCAGTCGCATGGCCCAGGAGGAGGGCACCGCGATCGACCGGGTGGAGTTGGTGGATGCGGCCGGCCTCGCGGCACTGCGGGACACCTGGGTGGCGGTGATCGCGGAGGCCTTCGTTCGCCAGAGCCGTTTCGACCCCCTGCACACGGCCGAGTCGGAGCAGCTGCTTTACGACCGACTGGATGCGTGGCTGGAGACGGCGCAGAGGAGTGGCGAGGTGCGCATGCAGCTCGAATTCGGCGGCCACGCCCACGAGGCCGCGCTGCCGCTGCTGACCTTTACCGAGGCGGTGAGCGGCATCTACCAGAGTCTCGCCGGCCACGTGCGCTCGCTGATCCGGGCCGCCGAGGCGCCGGCCCTGCAATTCACCCGGCACACGGCCGCGTTGCCCGGGCTGGTGGACTTCCTGGTGGCCCGCGCCGGCGGCGAACCCTTCGTGCTGGAAGAGGCGGCGGCTGCCCGGGGTGCGCTGGCCCGGGCGTCGGCAGCGAAGGCGGGCCCCGGCCGGCTGACCCGGCGTCTGCCCTGGGACCAGAGCCCGGTGGAAGCGCCAGCCACCCCCGTCCGCGAGTCCGGGGAGTCGCCAAGCCATCTGCTGCATGGTCACCGTGCCTGGGCGCTGGACGGGGAGGGGCTGGCCATCGGCACCAGCCTCGGCGGCGAGCCGGGCATCACGCTGGCCGCCGACACAGCCGGCGTCTCCCGCCGCCACTGCGTGCTGCGCCGGGACAACGGCCAGTGCATCGTGGAGGATCTCAGCCGTTACGGCACCTGGCTGAACGGCAGCCGCATCGAGCGTTCGGCCGTGTTGCAGGCCGGCGACAGCCTGCGGGTGGGCACGCCGGGCCAGGAGTTCCGGCTCATCCGCGTGGTGGAGAACGATGACGCGTAAGCGCCGCAGGACGGAGGCCATCAGCCTGTCGTTCCTGGACATCATGAGCTGCGGCTTCGGCGCGGTGGTGCTGTTCTTCATGATCATCAACGCCACCGTCTCCCGTAACGCGGACACCGAGACCGCCGAGCTCATGAGCGAGACCAACCGCCTGGAGGAGCAGGTGCTCGAGGGCCGCAAGGACATGGTCAAGGTACGTAACATCCTCGAGGAGATGCAGGAGGAGCGGGTGCGCACCGAGGGCGAGGCCGAGCGGGTGCAGCGGGAGATCGAGCGCATCCGCGAGGAGCTGTCCGAATACGAGGACACCACCCTGGCGCGCATCGAGCGCGTAGAAAAGCTGCGCGCGGACATCGAGCAACTGGAGGCGGAGAAGAAGCGGCTCGAGGCGGCGGCCGCCGAGCGCGAGGCCGCGCTCGGCGACCAGGTGCGCGCCTTCCGCGGCGAGGGCGACCGCCAGTACCTCACCGGCCTGAAGGTGGGCGGCGACCGCGTGCTGGTGCTGGTGGATGCCTCGGCGAGCATGCTGGACAAGAAGGTGGTAAACGTCATCCGCCGCCGCAACATGGCCGACGAGCAGAAGCTGCGCTCTGCCAAGTGGCGCCAGGCTATCGCCTCGGTGGACTGGATCACCACCCAGTTCCGGCCCGATGCGAAGTTCCAGATTTACATCTTCAACGATGCCGCCGAGCCCGTGCTGGACGGCAGCGACGGCGTCTGGCTGGACGTGGGCGATGGGCTGAAGCTCGCTGAGGCCATCCGCCGGCTGCGCATTACCGTGCCCCGGGGAGGTACGAACCTGCAAGGCGCCTACGAGGTCATAAGGAAGATGAATCCGCGGCCGGACAACGTCTTCCTGCTGGTGGACAGCCTGCCCACCCGGGGCAACAAGCCGCCCGCCCGGCGCACCATCTCCGGGCCGCAGCGCCAGGCCCTGCACGCCCAGGCCGTGCGCGAGGTGCCAAGCGGCGTGCCGATCAACATCATGCTTTTCCCGATGGAAGGCGACTACGCGGCGCCCATCGAGTTCTGGAAGCTCGCCTACCGCACCCGCGGTTCGTTCATGAGCATCAGCAAGGACTGGCCCTAGTGGCGCGGCGCAGGAAAAGAGACGCGGAGGGTTTCAGCCTCTCGTTCCTGGATGCGATCAGCTGCGGCTTCGGCGCGGTGCTGTTGCTGCTCGTGCTCACGAAGATCTACGAACCCCAGACCATCGAGCGCACCCAGCAGGACCTGGAGGGCCTCATTGCCCGGCTCGAGCAGGAGCTGTTCGACATCCGTGGCGAGACGGTGATCCTGAACCGGGAGCTGGACAGCGCGAAGGAGCAGATCTCCGAGTCGAAGGAGAAGCTGGCGCGGCTGTACGGGGATCTCTCTCGCATCGAGGGTCGTTACGACGCCAGCGCCGGCGATCAGAGCATCCCCACCGTGGACGAGGGCGAGCTGCGGGCGGCCCGGCAGCGGCTCACCG
This sequence comes from uncultured Woeseiaceae bacterium, assembly GCA_964427415.1. Taxonomy (GTDB): domain Bacteria; phylum Pseudomonadota; class Gammaproteobacteria; order Steroidobacterales; family Woeseiaceae; genus Lentisalinibacter. The sequence goes on from CAYRUH010000019.1 coordinate 52,664, forward strand.
AGGAGATGCGGCGGCTGAACGCCGACTATAGCCGTCCGCAGGATGCGCCCGTCGGCGGCATCCCGGTGGACAGCGAATACATCATCTTTATCATCGATACCTCCGGCAGCATGCAGGAGTTCAGCTGGAACCTGGCGCGGCGCAAGCTCACCGAGACCCTTGACCTGTATCCCCAGGTCAAGGGCCTACAGATCATGAACGACAACGGCCGCTACATGTTCGAGAGTTTCGCCGGCAAGTGGATCCCGGACACGCCGGGACGGCGCCGCGCCATCCTCTCGGCCATGGCGAACTGGCGGCCGCTCAGCTTCTCCACGCCGGTGAACGGCATCCAGACCGCCATCCGCACCTTCGCCGCGCCGGACAAGAAAGTGAGCCTGTACGTTTTCGGCGACGAGTACACGGGCCAGTCGGTGGAGGGCGTCGCCGACGCCGTCGACCGGTTGAACCCGGAGGGGCCCGACGGCCTGCGACTGGTGCGCATCCACGCCGTCGGCTTCCCGTACCGCTTCGGTGGCCCGGGTAACATCCAGAATTCCACCATCCAGTTCGCGGCGCTCATGCGCGAGCTGACGCACCGCAATGGCGGCACCTTCGTCGCGCTCACCGAAGACAACCGCTGAGGCGCCCCGCGCCACGATTCGTCATTTTTCGTCCCGATCCGTCACGGCCGCTCCACGGCACCGCCCGGCTGCGGCGCTTTAATGGCAACCGTAGCCAACGGACGCGGCGAAGGCCGCAGGAGAATGACGAGATGAAAACGAAAGCCATGAGCAAATCCCTGGTCCTGGTCACGAGCCTCGCGCTCGGCGTCACCGCCGCGGTACAGCCCGCCGCGGCCGCCGAGGCATCGCGCCAGGAGACCATCGGTTTCGGTACCGGTGCCGTCGTCGGCGCCGCCGCCGGCGGTCCGGTGGGATTCCTGGTGGGCGCGGCGCTGGGTGCGAAGCTGGGCGACATATACCACGAGAAGGACATGCGCACCGAAGCACTCAACGGCGAGCTGTCGGTCGCGCGGCAGCGCCTCGACCGCTTGGAGGCCGAGCTGGCCGCCACCGACGGCGACCTCCGGCAGGTGGGTGCGGAGCTGCAGGCACTGGTCGCCAGCGGCGCACCCCGGATGCTGGAGCTGTTGAAGACAGGCATCAAAATGGATCTGCTGTTCCGCACCGAGGCCGACGAGCTGAATGCCAGGACGGCGGACCGGGTGGACGAACTGGCCCGGGTGCTGGCTTCCGTGCCCTCTGTGCAGATCAGGCTGGATGCGTGGGCGGACCCCCGCGGCGAGGCCGATTATAACCAGTCCCTGTCGGAGCGCAGGGCGGAGCATGTGCTGAGGCTGCTGACCGCCGCCGGCGTACCGGCTTCCCGGCTGACGGCGAGCGCACATGGTGAGGCCGCAGGCGAGGAGGGCGACGCGCACTATAACGCCCTGGCTCGTCGGGTCAGTCTCACCCTCTATGTGCCGCAGAACGGTGCACAGCGGGTCGCCGAGAGCCGCTGAGAGAGCGGTGGCAGCTGTCCACGCAGGGCAGCTGCCACCCACCGTGCGTACCGCAGGTCAGTCGCCTCCGGCCACCTCGATCCGCTGCCCGGTCTCTGCAGTCTCCTCCGCCTTCGGTGCCTCGATCTCCAGCAGGCCGTTCTCGAGTTTCGCCTTGACCTTGCTGACGTCGATCGGCGTCGGCAGTTCGATGCGGCGATAGACATTGTTGCTGCGGAATGTCGACCAGCGGATATCCGCTTCTTCTTTGCCTTCCTCCGCGGTGTTTTCGCTCCCGGTTTCGCGAAAAGCCTTCACGATCAGCTCTCGCGGGCTGGCGGTGACCGTGATGTTGTTCGGCCCGAAGCCGGCCAGTGCGACCTTGAGCTCGAATTCGTCGTCTTCTTCCTCCAGCTCGGCGGCTGGCCAGCAGAATTCGCGTTCGGCCCTGAGCCAGTCATCCAGATCACGGCCCTCGTCCCCGCCGCGTTCGCGGAACAGCCCATATGCCCGCTCGCGAATCCGCTCCATCAGTTCCTCAACCTCGGCGAACACGGGCAGGCTACGGTCCTCGGTTGAAGGCGTGCTCTTTACGTCCACTTTTGACATGATTTCCTCCTTGGTCGGGTGTCGGGTCGTCTTCCCTGAGTCCCCATTTGCCGGCAGACCCGGCACGAAGCCAGGACCCATCATGGAGCAGTAATATTATGTTACTGAGTCCATCAAGAAATTCTGGCGTCCGCCGGCGGGGAGGGAAATAGGTATTTGTGGGAAGGCTCTTGCCGGGATCGCAGCGGCCGGCGCGGGCTCAGAGCAGCGTCGATTGATCCTTGTGACCTGACCACTTCGGCAGATCGTCGTCCACGCGCACTACGCGCCTCCCGTAGAAGATATGGCAGGTCGGTAGGAACGCATCCGGTATCTGCCGCGGGCGACCGAAATCGAATAGTTCCGGGAAGGCGAGCCACATCCGCTGCCCCTCGTCGGCGACGGGGGTGGCGCAACGGCCGCAGGAGACCTTGCAGGGGAGGATGCGCTCCGCCCGGCCCGCCCCGCTTGCGTAGAACCGCAGGCAATCGATTCCCGCCGTGAGGCGCACATCCCGCTTGTGGAATATTGCCGCCCATTGCATGGGCGCCCCATGCAGGGTCTGACAGTCCCGGCAGTGGCAGAGCTTCGCGTCCACCGGGTCGGCGGCCACCTCGTAGCGCACGGCGCCGCAGTGGCAGCGGGCCGCGTGCTTCGCCGTGAACCCGGGGTCACCGGGTGCGGCATACTCCGGGCCGAAGCCGGCGGGGCCGCCCGGCGCCGAGCCGTTCCTCTCGCGATCCGGCATCTCCGATTCCGAGGTCAGTGGCTGAGCGACAGATGCTAGCGAAACGGCGGCCGGCGCGATACGGTCCGGTACCTGACCTCCTGCAGAGAGACTTCCCGGTCGATGCACATCAGCCAATCGGAACGACCATCGCTCGAGACGCCGCGTCTGGTGCTGCGTCCCTTCGGTTTGCCCGACGCCGCCGACGTGCAATGCCTCGCCGGCGACCGGGCCGTTGCCGACACCACCCTCAACATCCCGCATCCCTACGAGGACGGCATGGCGCAGGCGTGGATCGAGACCCACGCGCAGGAATACGCGGAGGGGCGGCAGGTGAATTTCGCAATCACGCTGTCGGCCGAGGGCGCGCTGATCGGTTGTATCAGCCTGAAAATGGATCGGGAGGCGCCCGGCAGCGCCGAGCTCGGTTACTGGGTGGGCGTGCCCTGGTGGAACCGCGGCTACTGCACGGAGGCGGCGGCGGCCGTGCTCGACTACGGCTTCCGGGTCCTCGAGCTGGAGCGCATCCACGCTCACCATCTGCTCCGTAACCCGGCTTCCGGCCGGGTCATGCAGAAGGTCGGCCTGCACGCGCAGGGCGTTGCCCGCGAGTCGTTCCACAAGGCGGGCGAGCGCGAGGACATCGCGCTCTACGGCATCCGGCGGCGGGACTGGCTCCGGCGCGCTCCGCCCGGCTGAGCGCGGTCCTCGAATGCGGCCGACACGCGGGTTATATTGCACGGTCTGACGGACAAGGGACAGAGACGATGACGGCACTGGCGGAGAGACACTGCCGGCCCTGCGAGGGCGGCGTGGAGCCGTTGACTACCGAGCAGGCGCAGGCGCTGATGAAGGGGCTGGATCCCGAGTGGAACCTGGCCGGCGACGGCAAGTCCATCAGCCGGGACTTCGAGTTCAGGGGATTCGCGCGCACCATCGCGTTCACCAACGCGGTGGCCTGGGTGGCGACGGTGGAGGGTCATCACCCGGTGATGGAGGTGAGCTACGGCCGCTGCCTGGTGCGTTACACCACCAACGCCATCGACGGGCTCTCCGACAACGATTTCATCTGCGCGGCCAAGATCGACCGGCTCGCGGGGGGCGCATAGGACCGGTCAACAGGTCTTAATCCTTCGGCGGCAGCGGGAAGAACGCGCTGGTGCGACGCACGTACTCCTCGTACTTGGGCTTGGTCTTCTTCAGCGAGCGCTCCAGCAGGCTCACGCCGCTCACTTTCAACAGCAGCCAGGTCATGGCGACCGGAGCATAGACCGTCCACAGACCCACCGGATTCTCGCAGGCGGTGACGAACAGGCCCCACCACAGGCAGGCATTGCCGAAGTAGTTCGGATGGCGGGTGTAGCGCCACAGGCCACGGTTCATGACCTGGCCCTCGTTGGCGGGGTCGGCCTTGAATCGGGCCAGCTGCCAGTCGCCGACGGCCTCGAACAGGAAGCCGATCAGCCACAGGGCAGCACCGATGGCTGCGACGATGCCGAGTTCGGCGGGCTTGTCATACACCTGGCCCACCTGCACCGGCATGGAGATCAGCCACATCAGCACTCCCTGCAGCAGGAACACCTTGAACAGGCTGGCGGTGACGAAGTTGCCGCCGGCGGCCTCGGTCTTCTGCCGCATCCTGCGGTAGCGGGGGTCCTCGCCGTGGCCGATATTGCGCCAGGCGAGATACAGCCCTAGCCGCGCCGCCCAGATGACCGTCAGCGCCGTCAGCAGGTTCTGTCGCGCGGGCGCGCCATCGGCCAGGAACCAGGCGACCACGGCGATGATGCCGAAACCCGGGCCCCAGAAAATATCCACGATGCTGGCGTTCTTCAGCGGTATGCTGAGCAGCCACAGAATGAATACACAGACGAGGGCGACGATGAGGGTCGTGCCGAGGACGAGTGACAGTTCCTGCATGGATGACGGCTCCTTGGTGCCGGGACGAGCGGGTTGCCGCAAGGTCTTTCGCGTCGCGGTTGCTGCCGGACGCAGCCGGCAGCGTAGCAGTTTCCGCGCCGTGACGTCCCGGCAGGCGATGGCATGACGGCGGAGCGTGAGCCTGACGTTGCGACCATCGAGGTTGCCGCCGCACGCATCGCGGGCGTGGCCCTGCAGACGCCCCTGCTGGAATCGCCGGCGCTGAACGAGCGGGCCGGCGGGCGCGTACTGCTGAAGCCCGAGTGCCTGCAGCGAACGGGTTCGTTCAAGATTCGCGGTGCCTACAACCGCCTCGCGCAGATCCCGGAGGAGGCGCGTCCGCGCGGCGTGGTGGCCTGGTCGTCCGGTAATCACGCCCAGGGCGTGGCGGAGGCGGCGCGGCTGCTCGGCATGCGGGCGACGATCGTCATGCCGGACGACGCGCCGCGACGCAAGGCGGAGGCGACGCGGCGTCTCGGCGCGGAGATCCGCTTCTACGACCGTTATCGGGAGGACCGCGAGGCGATCGGCCGTGCGATCGCCGAGGAGCACGGCGCGACGCTGGTGCCGTCCTACGACGACTACGCGGTGATCGCCGGCCAGGGCACCGTGGGATTCGAGATCTGTCGACAGGCCCGGGCACTCGGTGCCGTGCCGGACCGCATCCTGGTGTGCTGCGGCGGAGGGGGACTCAGCGCCGGTATTGCGCTGGCGGCCGAGTCGCTGGCGCCGACGGCGGAGATCTGGGCTGTCGAGCCCGCCGCCTTCGACGACACGGCCCGCTCGTTCGCCAGCGGCCGGCGCGAAAGCGTGTCGCCGGAGGCCCGGTCGGTCTGCGATGCCCTGCTCACGCCCTCGCCGGGCCGGCTCACCCTGCCGGTGCTGCAGCGCCGGCTCGCGGGCGTCCTGACGGTTACCGACGACGAGGCCGTCGGCGCCATGCGCCACGCTTTCGAGGAGCTGCACCTGGTGCTGGAGCCTGGCGGCGCCGTTGCGCTTGCTGCGCTTCTCGCCGGCAAGGTCGAGAGCGCGGGTACCACCGTGGTGGTGCTCTCCGGCGGCAACGTGGCCGCCGACGAGTTCTGCCGTCTCACCGGCGGCGGTGGCGGGGAGCCGGCGTGATAAGCTTGGAGCGCCAGCGCTGGAGCGACCGGCGGGCGACGCGGGAACAGCGATAAGGAGAACAGGAATGCACGTGAACCCGGCAACGATGATCGCGAGCGCCAATGGGAGGACAATGGTGAGGGCAAAGGAGATGGCCACTGCAATGACGGCCGCACTACTGGTCTGGCTGACGGCGGCGCCCGCCGCGCAGTCCGCCGGGATCGATTTGTCCACCGGCGAGGGCGCGGTGGCCGCCCAGCGCAAGATCATGTGTTCCCTCGAGGACGAGAAGCCGGTCTATTACTGGTGGTACGGCCGGGCCTACAGCCGCATCCCCGGCGAGGCGGACAAGCTGTTGTTTCTGGTGGAGGGCATGAACGTGCGCCAGTGCGGCACGATCACGGATCCCCGCAGAGGCGAGGGCTACCGGCTGGTCAGCCGCGAGATCCTGCTCTACAAGGATCCGGAAACCGGTGAGGTGCTGGAGGAATGGGAGAACCCCTGGACCGGCGAGACCGTGGACGTGGTGCACGTGACCAACGACCCGGTGAACGGGCGCCCCACCTTTGAGCGCACCGCCGACGGCGAACCCTACCAGGTGGGCCTGTCGATGAAGAACAACGCCTGGTGGATGACGATCACGGTGCCGCTGTTCTACCCGAACCCTCTCGGCGGCGACTACCAGCCCTATATCGGCGGCACCTATCACGCCACCGAGATGTTCAACTTCCTGGGCGATATCGACGACCTGGTGGACGCCGGCAAGGATACCGCCGACGTGCGTGTGGGCTGGGTACGCCGTTCCCAGTGGCTGCCCTGGATGAAGATGGGTGGCCGCCACGGCGATATCTACATGCATACGGCGGGACTCAAGATCAACGGCTACGACGAACTCTCGGAGACCATGAAGACGCAGATCGAGGAGAACTACCCGATCTATCGCGAGCCGCCGCCGGTAGACGACGACCGGCGCAACGTCACCAGCTGGTCGTACTTCCGCAGCCTGATGGAGCAGCGCCGCGAAGTGCGCGAGGAAGCGGAGTCCCGCCACTGATCTGCCGACGGGTCAGGCTGCCATGAGCGGCGAGCGCCTGCTCGACGTCCGCAATCCGCGCACCGGCGAGTACGATTACCGGATCGCGGCGGCCGGCGGTGAGACCGTCGCTGCCGCCGCGGCTCGCCTGCGGGCGGGTCAGCCCGACTGGGCGGCGCGCCCGCCGGAGCAACGTATCGCCGTCCTCCGGGAGTGGATCGCGGCGGTATCCCGCCAGCGGCAAGAGTTGCTCGACGCCCTGGTCGCAGACACCGGTCGCTATTTCGTCTCCCTCGCGGAGATCGCCGGTCTCGCCGGTACGCTCGAGCGCTGGTCGCGGCTGGCACCGGAGATACTGGCCGAGCCCCTGCAGACGTCTTCGGTGCCCGGCATCACCTATCGCATCCAGCTGGTGCCAATGCCGATGGTGGGCGCCATCAGTCCCTGGAACTTCCCGCTAACGCTGTCGCTCATCGACGCCATACCGGCGCTGATTGCAGGCTGTGCGGTGCTGGTGAAGCCGAGCGAGGTGACGCCGCGCTTCGTCGCGCCGCTCGCCGCGGCGCTGGCGGAGGTGCCGGAGCTCGATGCCGTACTCGGCTTCGTGCAGGGCGACGGGGCCACCGGCGCGGCGCTGATCGAGAACGTTGACGCGGTGTGCTTCACCGGTAGCGTGGCCACCGGCCGCAAGGTGGGCGCGGCGGCGGCCGCACGCTTCATCCCCGCCTTCCTGGAGCTCGGCGGCAAGGACCCCATGATCGTGCTGGCGAGCGCCGACCCGAAGCAGGCGGCGGCCACGGCGCTGAGAGCGTCGGTGACGGCGACCGGGCAGGCCTGTCAGTCCGTCGAGCGCGTGTACGTCGCGCGGGAGATCTGCGACGAGTTCGTGACGGAACTGGTTGCCGCGGCCGAACGCGTGCAGCTGAACTGGCCCGACATCCACGAAGGCCACATCGGTCCCCTGATCTTCGACCGGCAGGCGGAGACCATCCGCACGCAGCTTGACGATGCGGTGGCGCAGGGCGCGCGCATCCGCGCGGGCGGCGAGATCGAGACCCACGGCGGGGGCCTGTGGATACGCCCGACGGTGGTCACCGGTGTCGATCACGGCATGGCGCTGATGCGCGAGGAGACGTTCGGACCGGTGATCCCGGTGATGCCGTTCGACACGGTGGAGGAGGCGGTCGCGCTCGCCAACGACAGCGAGTTCGGCCTCTCCGCCGCGGTGCTGGCGGGCAGCCTGGAGGAGGCCGAGGCGGTCGGCCGACATCTCGATGCCGGCGCCGTGAGCCTCAATGACGGAGCGCTGACCGCCCAGTTCTACGAGGCGGAGAAGGACTCTTTCAAGTGCTCGGGCCTGGGCGGTTCACGGATGGGCCCGGCCGGCATGCGGCGCTTCCTGCGCCGGCGTGCGCTGATACGCCGGGAGAACGCGCCGGCCACCATCGAGGCGCTGGCCGAGCGCCACGGCCGACCCTGAGGGCTGTGCCGCGCCGGGCACGCGGCAGCGCGCGCTCAGAACATCTCGGACGGACCGGCCTCCCGCGAGCCCTGCTTGCTGCGGCTGGGGATGAAGTCGCCGGTGATCATCTCCGAATAGGGCATGCCGGGTCCGACCATCGGAAATACGCTGGCCTCCGGGTCGATGATGACCTCCAGGAACGCCGGGCCGGGGTACTCGATGAACTCGCGGATAATCTCGGGCACCTGCTGCTTGTTCTCCAGTCGCACCGCGTACTGGAAGCCGTCGGCCTGGGCCGCCTTGACGAAGTCCTTGCTGTGCAGGGACTTGTCGCTGGCTGAAAGCCGGCCCCGGTAGTAGAGGCGCTGCCACTGCTTCACCATGCCGTCGCCGTAGTTATTCAGCACCACCACCTTCACCGGTAGCTCGTAGGTGGTCACCGTCTCCAGCTCGCCGAGATTCATGCGGATGCTGGCGTCGCCGTCGATGTCGATGACGAGCCGGTCGCGGCGAGCGAACTGTGCCCCCACGGCCGCCGGCAGACCGAAGCCCATCGTGCCCATGCTGCCGGAGGTGAGCCAGAGGCGCGGCGCCTTGAAGTCAAAATACTGGGCCGCCCACATCTGATGCTGGCCGACGCCGGTGGAGATGATGGCCTCGCCGCCCGTGAGACGGTTGATCTCCTCGATGACGTACTGGGGCTGGATCAGTTTGCTCGCCCGGTCGTAGTTGAGCGCATAGGTCTTCTTCAGGCCGGCGATCTCGCCGTGCCAGGTCGAGAAGTCCTTGTCGAAGCCGATGCGCCGGCCGTAGGCGGAGAGCTTGCGCAGGCTGGAGACCAGCTCACCGATGTAGTGCCAGTGCACGCTCTTCACCTTGCCGATCTCCGACGGGTCGACGTCGAAGTGGGCGATATGGCGGGCATTGGGAGCAAACTTCTTGGGGACCCCGGCCACCCGGTCGTCGAAGCGGGCGCCCACGGCGATGAGGAAGTCGCAGTCTTCCACGGCGTAGTTGGCGAAGGCCGTGCCATGCATGCCGAGCATGTGCAGCGACAGGGGCTGCGTCGTGTCAGCCGCGCCGATACCCATCAGCGTGGTGGTCACGGGGATGGTGTACTGGTCGGCGAATTCGCGCAAAGCGTCGGTGCCGTTCGAGTTGACGACGCCGCCGCCCGCGTAGATGAGCGGACGCTCCGCCTCGGCAAGCATGCGGTAGAAGCTCTCGCACTGCTGGGCGGACAGCGAATCGCTCATGGCGGCCTGGAGTCGGCGCCGATAGCCCGGCACGGGCAGGGAGCCGCCGCCGCGGAAGGTACCCTCCCAGTTCTGCACGTCCTTCGGGAGGTCCACGACCACCGGGCCGGGCCGGCCGGTGCGGGCGATCTCGAAGGCGGTGCGCATGGTGGCTTCGAGGCGCTCCGGGTCCGTCACCAGGAACACGTGCTTGGCCACGGCGCCCATGATAGCGGCCACCGGCGCCTCCTGGAATCCGTCGCTGCCGATGGCGCCCGTTGGCACCTGGCCGGTGAGCACGACGATGGGTACCGAGTCAGCCATGCAGTCGCGCACCGGCGTCACCGTGTTGGTCGCCCCCGGGCCGGAGGTCACCATGACCACGCCCACCTTGCCGCTGGCCCGCGCGTAGCCGGCCGCCATGAAGCCTGCGCCCTGTTCGTTCGCCGGCACGACCAGCGGCATGGGGGAGCGTCCGTCCTCATCCCGGTGTTCGTCGTTGTAGCGGAACACGGCGTCATAGGTCGGCAGTATCGCGCCGCCGCTGTAGCCGAAGATCGTGTCCACGCCCTCGTCCACGAGTACCTGCACGATGATGTCCGCGCCGGTCATGGACTTGCCCGCCAGCGGGTGGGCAGGTGCGGCTGTGGTTTCGCTGATCTCGCTCATGGCAACTCGCTCGCGGTATCGCGCTGGGGGCTGCGACAGGCCGCAACTCCGGGGACGGTGGAAAATCAAGGATTCAATCGAGTCTCGGACAATTCCTTGTGCATTGCAATAGGCGGGAATAAGCGCCACTATCATCACGTTACGTCACTCTCGCCACGGGACCGCCGGATCATGCGACACGTCATCTCCGTACTGATGCAAAACGAGGTGGGGGCACTGACCCGTCTCACGGGCATGTTCTCCACGCGCGGCTACAACATCGAATCGCTGAACGTGGCGCCCACCGACGATCCGACGTTGTCCCGCCTCACGGTGGTCTCCAGCGGTTCCGACGCGGTCATCGCGCAGATCGTGAATCAGATGGGCAAGCTGATCGACGTGGTCAACATTCACGATATGACGCTGGGCGAGCACTTCGAGCGGGACTTGTTGCTGTTGAAACTGAAGGTACCCACCGGCGCTTATGAAGAGCTGCGCGGGCTGGTCGATGCGGCGGGCGCACGCGTCCTCGACGACTCCCAGACCAGCTTCACCGTGGAGCTGACCGCCAGGGTGGAGGCGGTGCAGGATTTCATGGACCGCGCCGCCGGCATCGCGCGGATCATCGCCGTGGTGCGCAGCGGCGCGCTGGCCATGTCCCGGGGCGAGCAGGTGCTGGCCCACGAGTCCGGCCTGCGGGAAAGCGCCTGAGACCGTCGGGGCCGAAGCCGTGAGTTCGCGGGGCAGACCGGGGGACTACCGGCGGCTGGTGGTCAAGATCGGCTCGGCGCTGCTGACCGGGCAGGACGGTGCGCTCGACCGGGACTGGCTGGCGGCGTTGGCAGCCGATCTGGCGGCACTTCGCGCCGAAGGACACCAGTTGCTGGTGGTCTCTTCCGGCGCCGTGGCGCTCGGCAGCGCGCCCCTCGGACTCGCACGCCGCCGGTCCCGACTGGAAGAACAGCAGGCGGCGGCGGCCGTGGGGCAGGTGCGGCTGGCCCATGCCTGGCAGTCGGTGATGGCGGGTCACGGTGTGACTGTGGCCCAGGTGCTGGTCACGCCGGACGACACCGAGGATCGGCGTCGGCACCTGAACGCCCGCGGCACGCTGGAGACATTGCTGGAACTCGGGGCCATGCCGGTGATCAACGAGAACGACACCGTCGCCACGGACGAGCTGCGTTACGGCGACAACGACCGCCTTGCCGCGCGTGTCGCACAGATGATCAGCGCGGACGGACTGCTGCTTCTTTCCGATATCGACGGTCTCTACACCGCCGATCCCGCCAGCGACGCGGGCGCCGAGCACATCCGGGAAGTCGAGCGTCTTACGCCGGAAATCGAGGCGATGGCCGGTCCGGGAGCTTCCCGCTGGGGCTCCGGCGGTATGCGCACCAAGCTCACTGCAGCCCGTATCGCGCTGGCGGCAGGCTGCGACATGATCATCGCCGACGGTCGGATGAGATCGCCGATCGCGGCGCTTGCCGCGGGGGCGCGCTCGACGCTGTTCCGGGCGGGCGCCAGTCCGGTGGCCGCGCGAAAGCGCTGGATAGCCGGCAGTCTGGAAGTGCGCGGCCGGCTGCTGCTGGACGCCGGTGCAGTGGCCGCGCTGGTCCGTGGCGCCAGCCTCCTGCCGGTGGGTGTCGCGGCGGTGGAGGGGGAGTTCGCGCGGGGCGATACCGTTGCGCTGGCCAATGCCGAAGGCACGGAGATCGGCCGCGGTATTATCGCCTACGGCGCGGAGGATGCGCGGCGCGTCCGCGGCAGGCGCTCGACAGAGATCGATCGGATATTCGGCTTCGCCGGCCGCAGCGTGATGGTCCAGCGGGACGATCTGGTGCTGTTCCCGGCGGCGGACGACGGACGGAAAGACGAGGCGACGGCATGACCGATAGTGCGAAGGCGGGTGCGGACGTACGCGTACTCGAGGCGGAAGTCGACGCATTGATGGATGAGATGGGACGCGCGGCGCGCGCTGCCGCCAGCGAGCTGGCCCGTTCCACGGGCGAGCAGCGGGAGCAGGCGCTCAGGGCCGCGGCGGTGCACCTGCGCGGCTCGTTGGCCGACATCCTGGGCGCCAATGATCGGGACGTCGCGCTGGCCCGGGAGAAGGGTCTGTCCGCGGCGATGCTGGATCGGCTCGCGCTGGACGAGGGCCGGGTAGAGGCCATGGCGTCCGGCCTGGAGGCGATTGCCGGACTGCCGGACCCGGTCGGCCGGGTGATCGCCGCATGGGACCGGCCCAACGGTCTCACCATCCAGCGCGTGACCGTGCCGCTGGGCGTGATCGGCATCATCTACGAGAGCCGGCCCAACGTGACGGCGGACGCGGGCGGACTGTGTCTGCGCTCAGGTAACGCGGTGATCCTGCGCGGCGGCTCGGAGAGCTATCATTCCAGCCGGGCGATCCTCGCCAGCCTGACCGTGGGTCTCACTGCCGCCGATCTGCCGGAGGCGGTCATTCAGATGGTGCCCACCCGGGACCGGGCGGCGGTCGGGGCGCTGTTGTCGGGGCTGGACGGCTGCGTGGACGTAGTGGTGCCGCGCGGCGGCCGGAATCTGGTCGACCGGGTACAACAGGATGCCCGGGTGCCGGTCATCGGTCACCTTGAGGGCCTTTGCCACGTCTACGTGGACGCGAGTGCGGATCCGGACATGGCGGTGGCGGTCGTCGTCAATTCCAAAATGCGGCGCACCGGGATATGCGGCGCGGCGGAGACGCTTCTGATCGACCGCGCAGTTGCGAGGGCGCTGCTGCCGCGCATCGGCGAGGCGCTCGCGCAGGCGGGCTGCCGGCTGCGGGGCGATGCCGAGGCCTGCCGGATTCTGGGTGACTGTGAGCTGGCGCAGGAGCAGGACTGGGGCACCGAGTATCTCGACGCGGTGATCGCCATCCGCGTGGTGGCCGGCGTGGAGGGGGCCATCGGCCACATCCGCCGCTACGGCTCCGGGCACACGGAGGCCATCATCGCGGAAGCCCCGGCGCCGGTTGAGCGTTTCTTGGGCGAACTCGACAGCGCCATCCTGCTGCACAACGCCTCCACCCAGTTCGCCGACGGCGGCGAGTTCGGCATGGGCGCGGAGATCGGCATCGCCACCGGGCGCATCCACGCGCGCGGGCCCGTCGGCGCCGAGCAGCTCACGAGCTACAAGTACCTGGTGCGCGGCGACGGGCAGATCCGGCCGTGAGCCAGGGGTCGGCCGGCGAGGGGGATAGGGGGTCCCGCTACGACGTCGTCATCATCGGCGGCGGCATTAACGGCGCGGGCATCGCGCGGGACGCCGCCGAGCGGGGCCTGGATGTGCTGCTGCTGGAGCAGGACGACTTCTCTGCGGGAACCACGGCCTGGTCCAGCCGACTCATCCACGGCGGGCTGCGTTACCTGGAATACGCGGAGATCTCGCTGGTCTATGAGTCGCTGCACGAGCGGCGCCACCTGCTCGAGGCCGCGCCCCACCTCGTTCATCCGCTGAAACTGGTGATTCCGGTCTATCGGGGCGCGCGGCGCGGGAAGGCGCTGATCAGGGCTGGCATGCTCGCCTACGACCTGCTCTCCCTGGGTAAGGAACTGCCGGGGCACGACATGTTGAGCCGGCGGGAGTTGCTGGCCGAGGAGCCCGGGATTCTGGCCGACGGACTGCGCGGGGCTGCCGCCTATTACGATGCCCAGGTACCCTGGGCGGAGCGGCTGGTGATCGAGAATCTGGTGGCGGCCGAGCGGGCCGGAGCCGTGCTGCGGAACTATTGCCGGGTGGAGGCGCTCTGCGATGGCTCGGGCACGATGGACGGCGTCGAGTACCGGGATCTGGCGACGGGAGTTCTGCAGCGCGTGCATGCGCCTGTGGTCGTCAATGCCGGCGGCCCGTGGGTGGATCGGGTGCTGAAAGGGTTGCCGGCGCGGCTGCCGCGGCTGATGGGCGGCACGAAGGGCAGCCACGTGGTGGTCTCGCCGTTCGCGGGGGCACCCAAGAGCGCATTCTATATCGAGGCGGAGGCCGACGGGCGGCCGATGTTCGTCATCCCGTGGGCCGGGCTGTACCTGATTGGTACCACGGATATCCGGTATTCCGGCGACCCGGCGGATGCGCGGGCGAGCAGCGAGGAGGTGGACTACCTGCTGGCGGAAGCCAACCGGGTATTCCCGCGGGCTGGTCTCGGGCGGGAATCGGCGCTCTACACCTATTGCGGCGTGCGGCCGTTACCGTGGGAGGAGGGGCCGGAGGGTGCCATTACGCGCAAGCACATCATCCGCGAACACGACGACGTGGCCCGGGGGTTACTGTCGATCATCGGCGGCAAGCTCACCACTTATCGGCACCTGGCGGAGGAGGTCGTGGACCGCATCGGCCGGCTGCTGGAACGCGATCTGCCCGGGTGTCCCACGGATGATGAGCCGCTGCCCGGCGGTGCGGATTTCGACGAGGCACGGCAGCGGCTGGCGGCGGCCGGGATCGTCGGGGAGAAGACCGCCGGCCATCTGATCTCGGTCTACGGTAGTCGGGCGCTTGAGATCGCGGAAATAGCAGTCGCGGAGCCGGCGCTGGGCGAGATCGTCTGCGAGCGCAGCGGCGCGATCGCCGCCGAGGTGGTCTTCAGCCTGGAGCAGGAACACGCCCGCACTCTGGACGATCTGCTGCATCGGCGCATGATGATCGGCTTGGGCCCGAAGCTGGGGCTGGATGTGCTGGAGGCCGTGGCAGCGGTCGCCGGCGGCCACCTGGGCTGGACCGGTGAAGAACGCAGTGCCGAGAAAGCCGCCTACCGCCAACGCCTCGACCGCTTTAAGGTGCCGGACCGAACTTTTTAAACTTTTGAAACTTATTTGCTAGTGTCCTGCTCTATTAATTAATTGAATTATTCTATGCAGAAATTGTCGTA
>CAYRUH010000020.1:0-65832 GCA_964427415.1 uncultured Woeseiaceae bacterium
CCCCGGGTCATGAGCCAGGGCATGACCATGCCGCCGAGGGAGGCGATGTTCACCATGGGGAAGGGATTGAGAATGTTCTCGCCCTCCTGCAGCTGGCCGCACTCGCTGCACGACTCGCCGTTGACCACCCAGTGCGCGTGGTGGCGGGGCACGCCTTTCGGGCGAGACTCCGTCCCCGACGTCCAGCACAGGGTGAGGGTCTCGTGGGGATCGATCTCCAGTTCTTCGAGATAGGTCTGCAGCGGCTCCGGGTCGGCGCTGGCGAGCCGAGCCAGGGAGAGATCCGTGGGGTCGGCCTCCTGTTCGCGCCACACCAGCAGGTGGCGCAGGCGGTCGAACTCGGCCACCAGCGCCTCGGCGCGGGCGGCGGGCTCGGTGTCCTTGAAGCGGGGCACCGTCATGAAGGCGCTCGCATCGGACTTACCCAGGATGTAGCGCAGCTCATGCTCCCGGAACTGCATGGCGACCGGACAGAACACCAGACCGAGGCGTGCGCAGGCGAGGAATGCCACCACGCCCTCCACCGTATTGGGGAGCTGCGTGGCCAGCACGTCGTCCTTGCGCAGGCCCAGCGCCAGCAGGCGGCTGGCAAGGCCGTCCACCAGCCGGTCCAGTTCGGTGAACGTATAACGCTGCTGGGCAGCGCCCGTCAGCTCCTCCTTGTTCGGCGGATCCACGACGGCTTCTTCGCCGCCGGCTCTGGCGACCGCATCGCGGAATACGTCGTCCACGGTGGTCTGTCCCCACCATCCGCGCCGCTGGTACTCGGCGATCCGCTCCGGTGAACTCTGGATCATGTGCTTGCGCCTCTCTCCGGTGTGGGTTCCGAAAACGCTTCCAAGTATAGAGTCATGTTATGCAAGCAACCATAGCAGTCGCGATCGCTGTCAGTCGCGATACTCGTTCCCGCGGACCGGCTGCGTCACTTGCATTATTCGACTGAGTCGGTGACGATCGGGGCCGTCGACGGACAGCGCCGAGGACACTGCTCCCATGACTGATTTCCGCAACGCCCCGTTCCGCGAAGTCTCGTTCCCTTCGGCCCGCATGGCAGTGGAGGAGCGCGCCGACGGCACGCTGATCGTGACGCCGGAGACCGAGCTCGGGCCCTACGTGCCGAACCTGTTGCTTGAGCTGGAGCGCCAGGCGGGGGAGCGCCCCGACCAGCCCTACCTGATGGAGAGGGAGGGCGGCGACGGGGAGTGGCTGGCCCAGACCTACCGGGAGACCCGCCGCGACGCCCACGCGGTCGCCCAGTGGCTGCTGGACAACGGCGTCGGCCCCGACCGCTCCCTGCTGATCCTTTCCGGCAATTCCATCCGCCACGCGGTGTTCAAGTACGGCGCCATGGCCGTGGGCGTCCCGGTCTGCCCGGTGAGCGTGAACTATGCGCTCATGGGCGGCGACTACGGACGGCTGAAGCACGTGCTGGAGCTGGTCAGGCCGGCCGTCGTGCTCGCCGAGCAGACATCGCTGTACAAGGCCGCTCTGGAGGCGGTGAATTTCGGCGACGCCATCGTCGTCACCGAGGAGCCGGACCTGCTGGAGCGGCCCGCCGTCGCCATCACCGAGGTGCTGGCGCTGCGGGCGGGCCCGGACGTGAAGGAGGCCATCGAAGGGCTGAATCCGGACGCGCCGGCCGTCTACATGCTCACCTCCGGGTCCACCAGCCTGCCCAAGGCGGTCGTGCAGACCCAGCGCATGCTGGCGGCCAACCTGGCCCAGGCAAAGCAGGTTCTGGGTGAGACGGCGGGTTGGAAGGACGTGATGCTCGACTGGCTGCCCTGGAACCATGTCTCCGGGACGTCGAGCAAGTTCGGGGTGATGATCGCCGGCGGCACCTTATATATCGACGGCGGGCGTCCGCTGCCGGGCCAGTTCGACCTGACCATCCGCAACCTGAAGGACGTCCCGGTCAGTTTCTTCACCAACGTGCCGGCCGGCTACGCCATGCTGGCCGATGCGCTGGAGCGCGACGACGAGCTGCGCGAAACGTTTTTCTCGAAACTGAGGCTGGCGTTATATGGCGGGGCGGGCCTACCCCAGGCACTTTACGATCGGCTGCAGGCGCTCGCCGTGCGCACCACCGGCAAGCGGGTGTTCTTCACGACCGGCTACGGGGCGACCGAGACGACCTCCGGCTGCATGGCCATCTATTTCGATACGGAAGAGGTGGGCATCGGCCTGCCGATGCCGGGACTGGCCATAAAACTCGTGCCCCAGGATGACCGCTATGAGATCCGCATGAAAGGGCCGATGATCACGCCGGGCTATCTGCACATGCCCGAGAAGAACACCGGGATCTTCGATGAAGAGGGGTTTTTCCTGATCGGCGATGCGGCGCAGTTCAACGAACCGGGCGACATCGAGCGCGGGCTCCGGTTCGCCGGCCGCCTGGCCGAGGAGTTCAAGCTCGCCAACGGCACCTGGGTCTGCGCCGGCAACCTGCGGGCGGCTGTCGTGCAGGCCTGCTCGCCGCTGGTGAGCGACCTGCTGGTGTGCGGGCTCAACCGGGACTACGTCGCCGTCCTGGCCTGGCCCAATCGGGCCGGCGTTGAACAGGTGATGGCTGGAGAGTCGCCTGCGAGCTCCCGCGAACTGGCCGCCGAGCCCGCCATGCGTGAGCGCATCGTGCAGGCGCTGGACGCGCACAACCGGGCCAGTCCGGGGTCCAGCACCCGCATCCGCCGTTTCGCCTTCCTGGACGAGCCGCCGAGTATCGACGGGCACGAACTCTCGGACAAGGGCACGGTGAACCAGTCCGTGGCGCTGCGCCGGCGGGCGGCCGACGTGGACCGCCTGTACGAGGCGTCGCCCGGCGAGGACATCATCGTCATCGAGTGACGCCGCGCTGCCGCGGCTGATCGACGATCCCGGCAGCCGGCGGCGGTTCCGGAGCACTGTGAAGCATTGCTGACCATTTGAGAGAGGGGGAGAGCCAATGAATATCGAGGGCACGGCTGCGATCGTCACCGGCGGCAACCGGGGCATCGGCGAGGGTTTCGTGCGCGCGCTGCTGGAGGCCGGGGCGGCCAGGGTCTACGTGGGCGCCCGCGATCCCGCTGCGGCGCAGCATCTGACCGATGAATTCGGCGACCGTGCGGTGCCGGTGGCTCTGGATGTCACCGACGAATCGCAGGTGGCGGCGGCCGCCGCGCAATGCATGGACGTCTCCATTGTGGTCAACAACGCTGGCGTGTTCGCGCGCCGGCTGCTGATCGGAGCCGACGACATGAGCGGCGCCCGCCAGGAGATGGAGGTGAACTACTTCGGCACGCTGTCGATGTGCAGAGCATTCGCGCCGGTGCTCGCCGCGAACGGCGGCGGCGCCGTCGTCAACGTGCTGTCGGCGGCCGCGCTCACCAATATCCCGAATATGGGCGGCTACGGCCCCTCCAAGGCTGCGGCGCGCTTCCTGTCCGCCGGTGTGCGGGCCGAGCTGGCCGACCAGGGCACCCGGGTCACGGCGCTGATCGTCGGCTCGGTGGATACCCGCATGGCCGCACACGTGGCCGGACAGAAGGAGCAGCCCATCGACATCGGCCGCGCCGGCGTCAAGGCGATCCGCAAGAACATCGACGAGATGGACACCGACTGGATGGCAACCAGCGTCCGTGCCCGGATCGCCATGGATCCGAAGGGCTACGAGCGGGGCCTCGCGAAGCTCCTCAAAGCGGACCGGCTCAGCACCGGGAAATAGTCCGCTGGCCCCTGACCTGCGCCGGCTGCGATTTCTCGTGACCGGCGTAAGTATCTACCAGTATGGAGTCGAAGCGCCCGTACTCCAACAATGGACGCGGACGGGGGACTAGCGCCTGAAAAGAAAAGCAGAACGCTACATGTCGAGCCCCTCCGCGCTGGTGACGGCCAGCCGTATCGCCGCCCCCTGACGGGTGCGCTCCGGCCGGCCGATTCAGCGACGAACACAGCAGCAGAAGAGGACGTCGCCATGGCAGCCCGAGAAACCTTATACGAGGTCATGCGCCAGCATGGCATCACCCGCCGCAGCTTTCTTAAGTTCTGCAGCCTGACCGCAGCTGGTCTCGGCCTCGGTCCGGAGTTTGCGGGCAAGATCGCTTATGCGCTCGAGACCAAGCCACGCACGCCGGTGATCTGGCTGCATGGCCTGGAGTGCACTTGCTGCACCGAGTCGTTCATCCGCTCGGGCAACCCGCTCGCCAGTGACGTCGTCCTGTCCATGATCTCGCTGGACTACGACGATACGCTGATGGCGGCTGCCGGACATCAGGCCGAGGAGATCCTGGAGCAGACCATCGCAAAATACGATGGCCAGTACATCCTGGCCTGCGAGGGCAACCCCCCGCTGAACGAGGACGGCGTCTACTGCATGCAGGGCGGCATCCCCTACGTCGAGAAACTCCGTCACATGGCCGCTCACTGCAAGGCCATCGTCGCCTGGGGTTCCTGCGCCTCCTGGGGCTGTGTGCAGGCCGCCAAGCCGAACCCGACCCGCGCTGTCCCGATCCACAAGGTCATCAAGGACAAGCCCATCGTGAAAGTGCCGGGCTGCCCGCCGATCGCCGAGGTGATGACCGGCGTGCTGACCTACATGATCGCTTTCGACGAGTTGCCCGCGCTGGATCGCCAGGGCCGGCCGAAGATGTTCTACGGCCAGCGCCTGCACGACAAATGCTACCGGCGGCCGCATTTCGACGCCGGTCAGTTCGTCGAGAAGTTCGACGACGAGGGGGCGAAGAAGGGTTACTGCCTGTACAAGGTTGGCTGCAAGGGCCCGACCACGTACAACGCCTGTTCCACCGTGGAGTGGAACGACGGCCTGTCCTGGCCGGTGAAGTCGGGCCACGGCTGCCTCGGCTGCGCGGAGGACGATTTCTGGGACAAGGGCAGCTTCTACAGCGCGATCGGCAAGCTCGACGTCTCCCCGCGCGGAGCCGAAGCCACGGCCGATCAGATCGGCGGCGTACTTGCCGGTGCAGCGGCGATTGGCGTTGCGGCACATGCGGTCGGCTCCGCCATCAGCCACATGACGCGCAAACAGTCTGAGGAGACCAGTAATGGCTAGCATCACCACGCCGAACGGCTTCAATCTTGACGACAGCGGTCAGCGCGTGGTCGTGGACCCCATCACCCGGATCGAGGGTCACCTGCGCATCGAGGTCAACGTTGACGAGAACAACGTCATCCAGAACGCGGTCTCCACGGGCAACATGTGGCGCGGTCTGGAAGTGATCCTGAAGGGCCGCGACCCCCGCGACGCCTGGGCCTTTGTAGAGCGCATCTGCGGCGTTTGCACCGGTGTGCACGCCATTCAGTCGGTGCGCTGCGTCGAGGACGCCCTGGGTATCGAGATCCCGGCCAACGCCAACCACATCAGGAACCTGATGATGCTGGCACAGTACACCCAGGACCACCTGGTGCACTTCTATCACCTGCACGCACTGGACTGGGTGGACGTGGTCAGCGCGCTCAGCGCCGATCCGAAGGCCACCTCCACGCTGCAGCAGTCGATCAGCAACTGGCCGAAGTCTTCGCCCGGCTACTTCAGCGACGTGCAGAACAAGCTGAAACGCTTCGTGGAATCCGGACAGCTGGGTATCTTCTCGAACGCCTACTGGGGCAGCCCGGCCTACAAGCTGCCGCCCGAGGCGAACCTGATGGCCGTGACCCACTATCTGGAGGCCCTCGACTTCCAGAAGGAGATCGTCAAGATCCACACGGTCTTCGGCGGCCGCAACCCGCACCCGAACTGGCTGGTGGGCGGCGCACCCTGCTCGATCAACGTGAACGAGACCGGCGCCGTCGGCGCCGTCAACATGTACTGGCTGAACCTGGTGTCCGACATCATCAACCAGTCCATCCAGTTCGTCGATCAGGTCTATATCCCCGACCTGAAGGCCATTGCGTCCTTCTACAAGGACTGGGGCTTTGGCGGCGGCCTGTCCGGCAAGAACGTGATGGCCTACGGCGACTTCCCGGAGTTCGCCAACCAGTTCGACAACGACAGTTTCATGGTGCCCCAGGGCGCGATCCTGAACGGCGACCTGTCGAACGTCTACGACGTCGATCCGCGGGATCCCGAGCAGGTGCAGGAATTCGTCACCCACTCCTGGTACGACTATCCGGGCGACCCCAACGCAGGGCTCCATCCCTGGGACGGCATCACCGAGCCAAAGTTCGAACTCGGCCCGAACGCCAAGGGTACGAAGACGAACATCCAGGCACATGATGAGGGCGGCAAGTACTCCTGGCTGAAGGCACCGCGCTGGCGGGGCAACGCGATGGAAGTCGGCCCGCTCGCCCGTTACATCGTCGCCTATGCCCGCGGGAACGAGGAGATCAAGGACCAGGTCGACGGTCTGCTGCGCGATCTCGATCTGCCGATCACCGCTTTGTTCTCGACGCTGGGACGCACCGCCGCCCGCGGCCTCGAGACCTCCTGGGCCGCCCACAAGATGCGCTACGTGTTCGACAACATGATGGCCAACATCAAGGCCGGCGACACGGCGACCGCGAATATGGACAAGTGGGAGCCGGACACCTGGCCGAAGGATACCAAGGGTGTCGGTTACGGCGAGGCGCCCCGCGGTTCGCTCGGCCACTGGATCCATATCAAGGACGGCCAGATCGCCAACTACCAGTGCGTGGTCCCGTCGACCTGGAATGCCTCGCCGCGTGATCATGAGGGCAATATCGGCGCCTACGAGGCTGCGCTGCTCGGCACGCCGATGGCGGACCCGCAAAAGCCGCTGGAGATTCTGCGTACGATCCACAGCTTCGATCCCTGCCTGGCCTGCGCCACCCACGTGATCTCGCCGGATGGCGAGGAGTTGACGACGGTGAAAATCCGTTAGGGCGCCGTGGCGAACCAAGCAATCGATTAGGAGACGATCATGGCAACGAGCACAGAGGCGATGGGCGGGCGCAGTCCAGCGAACCTGAAGCCCGAGTATATCTACGAGGCGCCGGTCCGCATCTGGCACTGGGTCCACGCCATCAGCATCGTGGTGCTGTGCGTTACCGGCTATCTGATCGCGAACCCGCTGCCGAGTGTGCCGGGGGAGGCGAGTGAGTCCTTCCTGATGGGCAACATCCGGATGATCCACTTCATCGCGGGCTATGTGTTCACGATCGGTTTGCTGGTGCGTATCTACTGGGGCTTCGTCGGCAATAAGTACTCACGGGAGCTGTTCTATCTGCCGATCTGGAAGGGCAGCTGGTGGAAAGAGCTGTTCCACGAGATCAAGTACTACAGCTTCCTCACCCGGAAGACCTACAAGACGAAGGCGCATAATCCGCTGGCACAGAGCGCGATGTGGTTCTTCAACTTTATTCTCGGGATTTTCATGGTCATCACCGGCTTCGCGCTCTACTCCGAGGGCCTGGGTGACGGCAGCTGGGCGGACATAATGTTCGGCTGGGTGTTCAACTTCTTCCCGAACTCGATGGGGGTTAAGACCTGGCACGACTTCGGCATGTGGCTGATCATCGTCTTCGCGATCATCCATACGTACATGGCGATACGCGCCGACGTCATGGGCCGGCAGTCGAGCGTGAGTACGATCATGTCCGGCTGGCGCTTCTACAAGGACGACTACCCGGGCGACGATCCGCGGTGACGGGAGGCATGGTCGAAAGCCGGCCCGAGGGAGACCCCGTCGGCTTCGCAACCCTCATCCTCGGAATCGGCAATCCGCTCTGGGCTGATGAGGGTTTCGGGGTACGGGCCGCCGAGCAGCTGAACGCGCAATACGAGTTCCCGCCGGAAGTCCGCGTGATGGACGGCGGGACGCTCGGTCTCATGCTGCTGCCCTACGTGCGTACGGCGAAGAATCTCCTGATCTTCGACGCCATCGACTTCGGCCTGGAACCCGCCGAGATGAAGGTCATCGTCGGCGACGACGTGCCCAGGTTCATGGGCGTGAAGAAGATGAGCATGCACCAGACCGGCTTCCAGGAGGTGCTGATGTCCGCCGAGATGTTCGGCCAGGCACCGGAGAAGCTTGCGCTCGTCGGTGTGCAGCCGGAGTTGCTGAACGACTACGGCGGCAGCCTGCGCGAATCCGTGAAAGCCCGCTTGCCGGAGGCGGTGGAGGCCGGACTCGTGATTCTGGATGACTGGGGCATCGAGTACCGCAAGCGCGACAAGCCCCTGCAGCACACGGAGCTGACCGGCCCCGATGCCATCAACATGGACGAGTACGAGGCCGGGAGGCCGGATACGAACGAGACCTGGAGATAGCCAGTGGGAGAGATTAATAACCATCCGCTGATCCAGCGGTTGATCGACGAGTACGGCTATCCGACCATCGGACTGGCGGAGCACGACCGATTCGTGGCCGATCCGGCCGTGAATGTCCTGTTCTTCGCCGGCGAGCCGAAGAAGTTCGGCGAGACCGTGGACGTGGCCGTCGTGCTGCCGGAGATCGTCTCGGCTTACGATGGCAGGCTCAGGCCCGCCGTCGTGGAGAAGGAGGCGGAGAAGGAGCTGCAGAAGAAGTACGGCTTCCGGGAGTGGCCGTCGCTGGTCTTCGTGCGCGAAGGCGGTTATCTCGGCACTATCTCGCGAATCCGCAACTGGCAGGAGTATCTCGACGAGATCAACGAGATACTGAGCTCCGAACCGCGGCGTCCGCCGGGATTCAAGATTCCGGTAGTGACGGCCTGAACCGCACCCGCATCGACTGGGGGAATCACAGATGAATATCAGAGACATACCTGTCGTCGCGATCGGCCCCGGCAGCCAGCCGATCGAGAGTGACGGTGCCGAACTCCAGTACATCGACCTGCCGCGCGGCATGGCCATGTATGAGCCGCCCTCCATCCCTGACCCGGAGTCGGTGGAGAACCTCACCGGCGCGCGCGCGGCGATGGACTGGCTGCAGCGCACACTGGACGACTGGCAGCCGGGCAAGCCGGTGCTGGCCGACATCTCGGCGCTGGACCCGGAGAACAGGGAACTGGTCAACCAGGTCCTCGGCGAAGGCGAGGTCGCGGTGAAATTCACCGGTGATTTCCTGTCCCGGACACAGGAGTCGGTGCTGGCCGGCGTCTGGCGGACCTTCTACTTCAATCAGGAAGGCAAGGTCACCCACGACCTGCTGGAAGTGGCGGAAGCGCCTTTCCTCGCCCGCCTGGGCGAACTGGGGCGCGACAGGGCACCGACGGATATCGTCGGCCGGGATGCGCCGCAGGGCGCGCAGAATGCCCCGGCGATCCTGACCGAGATCGCCGACCGGGTCGCCAGCCGCAAGCCCGGCGACGAAACCCATGTCATCAACCTCTCGCTGCTGCCCATGTCCGACGAGGACCTCGTGTTCCTGGACGAGATCCTCGGCAAGGGGCCGGTGGACATCCTGTCCCGCGGCTACGGCCACTGCATCATCTCGGCGACGCGGGTACGCGACGTCTGGTGGGTGCGCTACTTCAATTCGATGGCCAAGATGATCCTGAACTCGCTCGAGATAACGGATCTGCCCCACGTGGTCGAGGCGGCGCCGGAAGACATCCGCGACTCGGGCAAGCGTCTGGCGCAGCTGCTCGAGGCCTACTGGGTCGACGACTGAGGGCGGCGAGCGCCGCCGGGAGAGACATGTCAGAGGCGATGGAAGACCGCATCGGCGACGACACCCGCATGGAGTGCCGTATCTGCTGGCACATCTACGATCCTGCGGAGGGGGACGACGTGGAGCAGGTGCCGCCCGGTACCCCCTTCACGGCACTGCCCGAGCATTGGTCTTGTCCCCAGTGCGATGCCGAACGGGACAAGTTCCTGCCTGTCGTCGAATGAGGTGCGCTGCTCGTGACTGATCCGGCGGTCGAGCGTCTGCTGGAGCGTTTCGGGAAGATCGAGCCGCGGATGCGGGATCTGCCTTTTTATAACGAGCGGCTGTCTACGGAGGCGGTGGGTTTCCGCGACTGGGAGGGCCATCGGCTGGGCATTCTCATCACGCCCTGGTTCATCAATCTGATCCTGCTCCCCGGCGACGAGGACGACTGGTCGACGGTGGATCAGGGCGATCAGAGCGATTGGCATCTGCCCGCGGAGACGATCCGCTTCACCGCCAACCGGCCAGAGGAGGACGCTGGTGAGGTCTTCCTGGCAGCGCCGGTATTCACCAACGTCATCGGCGTGCCCGATCACGAGGCGGCTAAGAACATCGCCGAGCAGGTGCTGGTGAGTTTGCTGGCGAAACCGGGCAGCGACGAGGCCGCGCCGGGGCATGCCGTCAGCCGGCGTGATCTGTTGCGCGGTACGATTAAAAGGACCCGCGGCTGACCCGCGGGCGGCCCTGACGCCAGCGGCCGAGCCGGCTGCGACGACGCGCATCCAGAGGGGTCCGATGCGGCCGGGGTTATCCTCCAGACGTGAGCCCGACACCGGCCGATTCCAGCATCGATCCTCGCGAAGTCCGCTACTACACGGAACTGGCCGATACCTGGTGGGACCGGGACGGTCCTTTCTGGCCGCTGCATATCCTGAATGAACTGCGGGCTGCCTGGATTCGCGACCGTCTCTGCGAGCATTACCCTGATCGGGACGCGAGCGCCGGACGACCGCTACAGGGCCTTCCGGTTCTCGATATCGGTTGCGGCGGCGGCATCCTCTCCGAATCGATGGCGAAACTGGGAGCCCGTGTCCATGGCATCGATGTCGTCGAAAAGGATATCGGCACCGCGGCTGCCCACGCCGAGCGCAACGGGCTCGACGTAAGGTACGAACGGATAACGGCCGAGGCGCTCGCGGACACCGGCGTCCGCTATGACGTCGTCCTGAACATGGAGGTGGTCGAGCACGTGGCCGATGCGGCCTTGTTCATGCGGGCCTGCACGACGCTGGTGGCCCCTGACGGCGTGATGTTCGTGTCGACGATCAACCGGATGGCGCTGCAAACAAGCACCGCCGTCAACTACATGCTCCTGGCCAGAAGATAGCCCGGGCAAACGCTTCCGACTGCGAACCGCCACAATCCCGCCACCGTCTCAACCCGGTCTGCTCCGGCAATCGCGCCACGACAGGATCGGCCGTGACGAGGCAGCATGATCCGGGGCGCGGATCAGCCCCAGCGGTCTCGATAGCTGTCCAGGACCCGCAGGTAGTTGGCGCGCTCGAAGGCGGCCGGATCGGCCACGCGTCCCTGGCTCATGGCGCCGCGCACCTGCTCGACGTCCTGGTAACCCCTGGCCTCCATCCAGTCCGCCAGGCCGTCGCGGAGGCTGGCGAGATACGGCGGACCGAGGCGCAGCAGGGCGGAGGCGGTCATCACCACGTGAGCGCCGGCGAGCAGGTATTTCGCCACCTCAGCCGCGCTGGTCACCCCGCTGGTGGCAGCCAGCGATCCCTGCACGCGGCCATGCAGCAGCGCCAGCCAGAACAGGCCCTGGCGGATCTCGCCGGAGCGGCTGAGCTCGAGTGTCGGTTCCACCTCCAGCTTCTCTATGTCGAAATCCGGTTGGTAGAAGCGGTTGAACAGCACCAGGCCGTCCGCGCCGGCGCTCTCCAGCTGCAGCGCCATGTGGCCGAAAGAGCTGAACCAGGGACCGACCTTCACCGCCAGCGGGATCGAGACCGCTTCATGCACCCGATGCACCGTCTGCAGGTAACGGCGCTCGACGTCGGCACCGCACTCCGCCGGGTCGGCCGGCAGATAATAGAGATTGAGTTCCAGCGCATGGGCGCCGGCCTCCTCGATGAGCCGCGCGTAGTCGGTCCAGCCCTCGGGGCTCGCGCCGTTCAGGCTGGCGATAATCGGGATACCTGTGGCCTCGCGGCAGCGGCGTATGTGCTCCAGGTACTGCTGGGGCCCGATCTCGGCGTCGCCGAGATCGGGGAAATAGCTGAGTGCCTCGCCGAAGCTCTCACTGCCGGCGTCCATCAGGTGCGCCTGGGCAGCTGCTTCGTGGCGGATCTGTTCTTCGAACAGGGAGTGGATCACGACGGCGGCCGCCCCGGCGTCTTCGAGACGCCGGACGCCGTCGAGCGTCTGCGACAGCGGCGAGGCCGAGGCGACGACGGGATGCTCGAGTTCCAGGCCGAGATAGGTTGTGCTGAGCTTCATGCCGGATTCCCTCCGGGGCCGTCGGCGGCGGCGAGGTGGCGATAGGGATTGGCCTCGGTGCCGCGGCCGGCCATCTCCTCGTAGATGCGCCAGTGGCGGTCGATATGCTCCTGCGCCCGGGTCATCAGCCACTCGGCGCGGTCCGGGTCGCTGGCCTCCAGCACCCGGTAGCGCATCTCCCGGCTGGCGTAGTCGCGGAAGCGTTTCGTCGGCCTGGGCGAGTCCAGCAGGAAGGGCACCTCGCCCTGCTCCGCCAGCAGCGGGTTGTAGCGCATCAGCGGCCAATGGCCGCAGCTGACCGCGAGCTTCTGCTGCCTGAGGCCGTGCTCCATGTTGATGCCGTGGGCGATGCAGTGGCTGTAGGCGAGTATGACGGAGGGCCCCGGATAGCGCTCCGCCTCGCGGAAGGCGAGCAGCGTCTGCTGCGGGTTGGCGCCGAGGGCCACGCGGGCTACATAGACGTGGCCGTAGGCGATGGCCTGAAGCGCGAGGTCCTTCTTGGCCACGCTCTTGCCGCCCGCGGCGAACTTGGCCACCGCCCCGATCGGCGTGGACTTGGACATCTGGCCGCCGGTGTTGGAATAGACCTCCGTATCCAGCACCAGGATGTTTACGTCCCGTTCGAGGGACAACACATGGTCGAGGCCGCCATAACCGATGTCGTAGGCCCAGCCGTCGCCGCCCACCAGCCAGATGCTGTGCCTGACGAGGTGGCGTGCCAGCGAGGCGAGGCGGTTCGCGCGGGGGTCGTCCAGGCTGGTCAGCGCTTCGCGCAGCGCGGCCACGCGACGGCGCTGCTCACGGATCTGCGACTCCTCGTCCTGCACCGCTTCGAGCAGGCCATCCACCAGGTCCGGCTCGAGCCGCGGCGCCAGTTCGCGCAGCAGTAATTCCGCGTGGCGGCGGTGCTGGTCTGCGCTCAGCCGGAAGCCGAGTCCGAACTCCGCGTTGTCCTCGAACAGCGAGTTCGACCAGGCAGGCCCGCGGCCCTCGTGATTCTTCGTCCAGGGCGTGGTCGGCAGGTTGCCGCCATAGATCGACGAACAGCCGGTGGCGTTGGCGATCACCGCGCGGTCGCCGAACAGCTGCGACAGCAGTTTCAGGTAGGGTGTCTCGCCGCAGCCGGCACAGGCGCCGGAGAACTCGAACAGCGGCGGCAGGTATTGCACGCCGCGGATATTGGAGAAATCCACTTTGCCCCGGTCCACGTCCGGCAGCGTCTCAAACCAGACGAGATTCTTGCGCACCGGTTCGAGGTCGGCGGGTTTCGGCCGCATGTTGATGGCGCGCTCCGCGGGGTGCTCGATGTTCCTCGCCGGGCAGGCATCCACGCACAGGGCGCAGCCGGTGCAGTCTTCGGCGTAGATCTGCAGCGTATAGCGCGTATCGGGAAAGCCCCGCTCGGAGACCGGCGCGCTGGGGAAGCCGGACGGCGCGTCAGCCAGTGCCGCGTCGTCGAAGAACTTCGCCCGGATTACGCCGTGGGGGCACACGGCGCCGCACTGGCCGCACTGGATGCAGAGATCCGCGTCCCATGCCGGCACGAAATCGGCGATGTTGCGTTTTTCCCATGCGGCCGTGCCGGTCGGCCAGGTGCCGTCCGCGGGCAGGGCGCTGACCGGGAGTGCGTCTCCGAGGTCGGCCAGCAGCGGCCCCGTGACCCGACGCACGAACTCCGGCGCATCCTCCGGCACCGGCGGCCGCCGGTCGGTGGTGGCTGTGACGGCCCCTGGCGGCACTGGCGCCAGGTTGGCGACGGCACGGTCCACGGCCGCGAAGTTCTGCGCGACCACCTCCGGACCCTTGCGGCGGTAACTCCTGCCGATGGCCTCCTTGATCTCGGCTACGGCCTCCTCCGCCGGCATGATGCCCATGAGCTGGAAGAAGCAGGTCTGCATGATCGTGTTGATGCGCCGCCCCAGTCCGGCCTCCCGGGCTACCCGGTAGGCGTCGATGGCCCAAACATCCAGGTCCTTGTCGAGGATCTCCCGCTGTACCGAGCGGGGCAGCTGCGCCCAGACCTCGTCCGCGGATCCGGGGGCGTTCAGCAGCACTCTGGCCCGGCGCCGCGCCAGCCCCAGCACGTCGCCGGTCTGCAGGAAATCGAACTGGTGGCAGGCGATGAAGTCGGCCTCCTCGATCAGGCAGGTGGAGCGGATGGGTTTCGGGCCGAAGCGCAGATGAGATACCGTGCGCGAGCCGGCCTTCTTCGAGTCGTAGACGAAATAGCCCTGGGCATAGGTGCCCGCCC
Organism: uncultured Woeseiaceae bacterium; assembly: GCA_964427415.1. Lineage (GTDB taxonomy): Bacteria > Pseudomonadota > Gammaproteobacteria > Steroidobacterales > Woeseiaceae > Lentisalinibacter. The sequence goes on from CAYRUH010000020.1 coordinate 14,290, forward strand.
GGCCGCCTATGATCTTGATGGTGTTCTTGTTGGCGCTGACGGTGCCGTCCGCGCCGAGTCCGTGAAACACCGCCTGGAACGTGTCGTCTCGCTCGAGGCGGAAGTCCGGCGCCACCGGCAGGCTGGTGCCGCTCACATCGTCTTCGATGCCGACCGTGAAGCCCCGCTTCGGCTCGCCGGCGGACAGGTTGTCGAAGACGGCCCGGACCATCGCCGGGGTGAACTCCTTCGACGACAGGCCGTAGCGCCCGCCGATCACCCCGGGCGCGCGGCTCTGACAATTGTCCATGGTATGGTGCACGGGCTTGCCCTGCAGCGCCGCGATCACGTCCAGGCACAGCGGCTCGGCGATCGAACCCGGTTCCTTGGTGCGGTCCAGTACCGCCAGCCGGCGCACGGTGGGGGGCAGCGCGGAGCGCAGGGCCCCGGCGTCGAAAGGCCGGAACAGCCGGACCTGCAGCAGGCCCACCTTTTCGCCGCGGGCGTTCAGGTGCTCGACGGTCTCGGCCGCCGTGCCGGCGCCGGACCCCATCAGGACTATCACCCGTTCGGCTTGCGGGTCGCCCGTGTAGTCGAACAGGCGGTAGCGGCGGCCCGTCAGCGCCGCGAAGCGTTCCATGGCCGCGGTGACGGCGCCTGGAACGGCCGCGTGCCAGGGGTTCGCCGCCTCCCGGGCCTGGAAGTAGACGTCCGGATTCTGTGCGGTGCCGCGCAGTACCGGGGCGTCCGGATCGAGCGCCCGCCCGCGGTGGGCCATCACCAGTGCTTCCGGCACCATCGCCGACAGCACCGGGTCGGGCAGCAGCTCCAGCGTGTTCAGTTCGTGGGACGTGCGGAAGCCGTCGAAGAAATGAAGGAACGGCACCCGGGTCTCGAGCGTGGCCGCATGGGCGATCAGCGCCAGGTCCTGAGCCTCCTGCACCGAGGCGGAGGCGAGTTGGGCGAAACCGGTCGCGCGGGTTGCCATCACGTCCTGGTGGTCGCCGAAGATCGAGAGCGCCTGGCCGGCCACCGCGCGCGCCGCCACGTGGAAGACGGTCGGCGTCAGTTCGCCGGCGATCTTGTACATGTTCGGGATCATCAGCAGCAGGCCCTGGGAGGCCGTGAACGTGGTCGCCAGGGCGCCGGTCTGCAGCACGCCGTGCACGGCGCCGGCCGCCCCCGCCTCGCTCTGCATCTCCACTACCGAGGGCACGTCGCCCCAGATGTTCTGGCGCCTGGCGTTCGACCACTGGTCGGCCAGTTCCCCCATGGGCGAGGAGGGCGTGATGGGGTAGATCACGCAGATCTCGCTGAGGCGATAGGCGATGCGGGCGCAGGCCTCGTTGCCGTCCAGCGTCGTGACCACCGGCTGCTCGCGTTCAGCGCTCAAGGCCGGGCTCCGGAATCATCTCGATGGCATGGCAGGGACACTGCTCGTAGCAGGTGGCGCAGCCGGTGCACAGGGTGTAGTCGAAGCGGTAGCGTTTGCCCTGGCCGAGTTTGATAACCGCGTCCTCCGGACAGGCCGCGAGGCAGCCGTCGCACTCGTAGCAGTTGCCGCAGGACAGGCAGCGGGCCGCTTCATGCCGGGCCTCCGCTTCCGTGATCGTGGCGACGACTTCGCCGAAGTCCTCGGCGCGTGTCGCCGCTGCGCGTTTCGGCTCCGGCTGGGCGAAGGTGCCCTGGTAGAGGCTCAGACGGAGCATGTCCCGGGTGACCACGGGGTGTTTCGGCGGCGGCTCGTGACGCTCGCCGCGCAGCCACGCATCGATGTGGCGGGCCGCCTTCTTGCCGTGCCCCACGCCCACGGTGACGGTGCGCTCGGAGGGCACCATGTCGCCGCCGGCGAATATACCCTCGCGGCCGGTCATCATGTGCTCGTCCACCATCACGGTGCCGTCCTGGTGGAATTGGATGTCCTCCACCGCGCGCAGGAAGCCGGTATCGGTGTCCTGGCCGAGGGCCAGGATGAGGCTGTCCGCCTCCAGGGTCTCGGTCTCGCCGGTGGGGCGCGGACGCCCGTCCTCGTCGAGCTCCATCACCTCCACCGTCATGCGGGTGGAATCCAGCTCGCGGATGGAACGCAGCCAGTTGATGCGGATGCCTTCCTCCTCTGCATCCGCCGCCTCGAAGGCATGCGCCGGCATGTGTTCCCGGTCCCGCCGGTAGACGATGAGCGCCTCGTCCGCGCCGAGACGACGGGCCACGCGGGCCGCGTCCATGGCGGTGTTGCCGCCGCCGTAGACCGCGATGCGCCGGCCCAGCTGCGGTGCGCGGCCGCTGTCCACGTCGCGCAGGAAGGTCACCGCGTCCAGGACACGGCCCGCGTCCCGGGCCGGTATGTCGATGCGCTTGCTGAGGTGCGCGCCCACCGCGACGAAGACGGCGTCGAAACCGCCCTCGGCTCGTTCCCGTTCCAGGTCCTCCACCTTGTGGTTCAGCGTGATGACGACGCCCGTCGCCTCGATCCGGGTGATCTCGGCCTCCAGCACGTCCCGCGGGAGGCGGTAGGCCGGGATGCCCACGTGCATCATGCCGCCGGCCACCGGGCCCGCGTCGCGAATCTCCACGGCGTGGCCGGCCCGGCGCAGGTGCCAGGCCGCCGACAGCCCGCTGGGTCCGGCGCCGACCACCAGCACACGCCACCCACTCGCTGCGGCGGGCGCTGCCGCCGGCCAGCCTTCGGCCAGCGCCCGGTCGCCCAGGTAGCGCTCCACGGCATGGATGCTCACCGCCTGGTCGATGGGCGTGCGGTTGCAGTGGTCCTCGCAGGGGTGGTAGCAGACCCGGCCGTGCACCGCCGGCAGCGGGTTGTCCGCCACCAGTGTCCGCCAGGCGGACTCGTAGTCGCCGGCCTGGGCGGCGCCCAGCCAGGCCTGGATGTTCTCCCCGGCCGGGCAGGCCGCATTGCAGGGGGGCAGCAGGTCCACGTAGACGGGACGGCGCTCCCGCCTCGGGCCGGTCAGGGCGTCGTGGCGAAGATCCGCCGGGCGGGTCAGATCGCGACTGCTCTGGTTCATTGGGGATTCTGTGGACCAACGGCGAGGAATGGTGCCCCCATCACCTTAAATACCGGGTCTCGGTGGCACATGGATATCGGGGGATTCCACGACCCGGGCATCGCTTCGCCCAATCGTGAACTGGCTCAACAATGACGCTGCGGCGAGGCGCTAGGCTCTGTCCCGACAGCAGTTTCAATACGCGGCAGCCGCGGCGGCTTTACATAATGCAAACCTGGGCCCAGGAAACCGAATACACGACCCTTGGCGACGACTGCCAGGCCCTGGTGATCGCCTCGCAAGGGGAGATCCGGGACGTCGTCGTGGGGGCGCTCGAGGACGAGGGCTTTCATGTGGTCGAGATCCCTGCGGCGTCGACGCGAACCGGTCGTTTCCCGGATGAGCCGCCGGCACTCATCGTCGTGGATGCCGGCGAGCGTACTGAGCACTGGTGCCGGCGTGTCCGCAGCCGCGTGCGGCTGGAGCATGTGCCGCTGATCGCCCTGACGGATGGTGACGGCCGCGAGGCCCTGCACGGGCTCTACGCCGCCGGCGCTACGGCGGTGTTCATCAAGCCCGTCGATCATGGCTTTCTGCGGGAACGTTTCCGCTCCCACGGCGACACCGGCCGCACCCTCACCGGCATGCAGCCGGCCCTGATGGCCGACGCGCGTATCCTTCATGCCGTGCCGGACACGTTCTTCGTGCTCGGTGAGGACGGGATGGTGCGGGAGTATCTCGGCGGCGGCGAGAAAGACCCGCTGCTCCGCCCCGAACGGCTCGCCCGCCGCCGCCTGTCCGAGGTATTGCCCCGCGACGTGGCGGCGCTGATCCTGCGCAACATCCGGCGTACGCTGTCGAGCCGGCGGCCGTGCAATTTCGAGTTCGAACTCGGCATTGCGGGCGAGAAGCAGCGCTACGAGATGCGCCTGCTGAACCAGGGCCGGGACCGGGTGATGGCGATCACCAGAAACGTGACCGAGATGGCCGTCGCGAGCCGTGCCGACGGCGGCGGCCCGGACACGCTGACCGGCCTGCCCGGGCGGACCGCCTTCCTCGGCCGACTGGACGCGATGATCGAGGACGCGCGGCGCCTCAGACACGGTCTGGCGGTGATGAGTATCGATCTCGACCGCTTCACACGAATCAACGAAACGCTGGGCCGGGCCGTCGGGGACGCCATCCTGCGGGTGGTCGGCAGCCGCCTCGAGCGCTGCCTGCGCGATGCAGACGCCGTCCAGCGGGCGCGGCCGGGGGAGGGCGAGGCCACGGAACTCGCCCGCATCGGCGGCGACGAATTCGTCGTCGTCCTGCGCGACGTGGACGACCGCCGGACGGTGGCCCAGGTCGCCGGGCGCATACGCGCTGCCTTCGCCGATCCGGTCAGCTATCAGGGACACCAGCTCGAGGTCACCCCCAGTATTGGTATCGCGCTCTATCCGACGGATGGCAGCGACGCTCAGGGGCTGTTGCACAGCGCCCGGGCCGCCCTCGACGAGGCGCGCATGGGCGGCGACGCCGGACAGGAGTTCTACTCCGACACGCTGCGCCAGCGTGCCCTGCACCGGCTCGACCTGAAGGACGAGCTGCGCTCGGCCATCGAGCGTGACCAGCTGGAGCTACGCTATCTGCCGCGCATCGATCTGGAGACGGGCCGGGTCGCCGGCCTCGAGGCGCTGCTGCGCTGGCAGCACCCGGTAAGGGGGTCGGTCTCCCTGCAGGAACTCATCCCGCTCGCCGAGGCGACCGGTCTCATGCGGCCCATCGGCAAATGGGTGCTGCACGGGGCATGCGCACATGCCGCGTACTGGGCCGAGACCTGGGAGACGATGCCGCCGGTATCCGTCAATCTCTCCGAACAGGAGTTCTGCCGCGAGGACCTGCCCCGGATCGTCCACGGCGCGCTGGAAGCATCCGGACTGGCCCCCGCGCAGCTGGAGCTGGAACTCACCGAGGCGATGCTGATGCGTGAAAGGCAGGCCGCGGTCATGCTGCAGAAGTTGAAGGCGCTCGGCGTCGGTATCGTGATCGACGACTTCGGCATCGGGCATTCCTCGCTGGGCCGGCTGATCCAGTATCCGGTCAAGGCCATCAAGATCGACCGCTCTTTCGTCGAGCAATGCCAGGCCGACACGACGCAGCGCTCCGTGTGCTCGGCCATCATCGCGATGTCCCGGGAACTCGGCCTGGCCGTCATCGCGGAGGGTGTCGAGACGATGGAACAGATCGATTTCCTGCGCGAGCGCGGCTGCCACGCGCTGCAGGGCTTCTTCTTCGCCGAGCCGCTGCGCGTCGACGACGTGCCCGCCTTCCTGGCCGCCCATCTCGGCCGTACGCCCGAAGGCCAGGTCATCGATCTCGCCACCATCCGCAGCCGCTTCGCGCTGCGTAACACCGGCTGACTCCGGTGCGCAGGACGGCGGCGATGACCTTGCTGGGCCTGGCCGCGGCGATGCCGCTGCTGCTGGCCGATGCGCCCTGGTTCGGCTGGGAGCTGCGCCTGCCCTGGCTTGCATGCCTGGTTGCGGCCGGTGCCTGGCTGCACCGCGTGCGGGAGCGGGAACTCGGTCAGGAGACCGAATACTGCCGACGGCTGGAGGCGCAGGTGCGCCAGCGTACCCGCGACCTGGCCGACCGGAACGCCGAGCTGCAGCTGGCCAACGCGAAACTGCACGAGGCGAGCCACACCGATGCGCTTACCGGTCTCCGGAACCGCCGCTACCTGTTCGAGCAGATCTCCGACGACATCGACCTGGTGCAGCGCCAGCATGACGGCGGCAGCCGCGGTGGCGGACTGGGCCGCAACAGCGACATCGTCTTCCTGATGGTCGACCTGGACCACTTCAAGCCGGTTAACGACGCGCACGGTCACGTGGCCGGCGACCGCATGCTGCTCGAGGTGCGCGACGTGCTCATCGGCGCCTGCCGCTCTTCGGATGTCGTTATCCGCTGGGGCGGCGATGAGTTCCTGGTGATCGGACGCGAAGCGACCAGCACGGAAGTCTCGTCTCTGGCTGAACGGATCCGCTCGCGCATCGAGAGCCACGTGTTCGAACTCGGCAACGGCGAGGTGGCGCACACGACGTGTTCGGTAGGCTTCGCGAGCTACCCGTTCCTGGGCTCCCAGCCGGATCTGGTAGGCTGGGAGCAGGTGGTCGGCATCGCCGACATCGCCATGTACCGCGCCAAGGAGCTACGGAACTCCTGGGTCGGCATCCACGGCGAGCATTGGCAGGGCAGCGCGGAGTCGCTGTTCCTGGCTTTGCAGCAGCGGGTGAGCGCGCTGGCCGCCGCCGGCCACGTCCGCCTGGAGCATCCGGGTCGGAATCTCGCCCGCAAGCTGGCCTGAACGGGCCCGGATGCTATAACGTCCTCCCGCGGGCGCGGTTCACGGCACCCTGCGCCGCGGAGCGACACGAATCCCGAACAAAACCCATGCACACCCACAGTCACACGCACGCCGCCGGCGCATACCGGGAAGAGAAATCCGATTCCAGACGCCTGGCCATTGCGCTGGTCCTGACCGGCGGTTTCGCCGGGGTGGAACTGGTCGGCGGCATCGCCGCCGGTTCTCTGGCGCTGATCGCCGACGCCGGCCACATGATCACGGACGCCATGGCGCTCGCCCTTGCCTGGATGGCCGCGCGGGTGGCGGCACGGCCGGCGGATGCGAGGCGCAGCTTCGGCTATCACCGGTTCCAGATCGTGGCCGCCCTCATCAACGGTCTCACGCTCATCGGCATCGTCGGCTGGATCGTCGTGGAGGCCTTCGAGCGCCTGCTCACGCCCGTCGAGGTGACCGCCGACCTGATGCTGGTCATCGCCGCCATCGGCCTGGCCGTGAACGTGCTCGTGTTCTTCGTGTTGCATGGCGGTAGCCGGGAGAACCTGAATCTGCACGGCGCGCTGCTGCACGTTCTGGGTGACCTGCTGGGCTCGGTGGCCGCAGTCATCGCCGGCCTGGTGATCCTGGGCACGGGCTGGATGCCCATCGATCCGCTGTTGTCGCTGCTGGTCGCGGCGCTGATACTGCGCAGCGCCTGGCGCCTCGTGAAGCGCTCCGCTCACATCCTGCTGGAGGGCACGCCCGAGTGGCTCGACGTACCCGGCATGCAACGCGAACTCGCCGATTCGATGCCCGGCGTGTGTGACGTCCACCACCTCCACGTGTGGAGCCTCACGCCGGCCCGTCTCATGCTGACCATGCACGTGACTCTGAACGACGGCCACGGCGATCCTGCCGCCGTCATACGCGCCATCAAGGGCCGGCTGCACCAGGAATACGGCATCGATCATTCCACCATCGAGATCGAGTACGGGGATTGCGCCGACGACTTTCCGGCGGCGACCGACCCGCCGCCGGGTTCCGCGTGAGCGGCACCCGGCCACTGGAAAAGCCCGCCGGCCGGGGGTATATCTGACCACCGGATTGCGGAGGAGCAAGCTATGAAACTCAGGATCAGAGGCAATTCGGTCCGCCTGCGGGTCACCCGGACCGAGCGGGAGGCGATCGGGGCGGGCGAGACGGTCAGCGAGACCACCGACTTCGGCGGCGGCCACTTGCTCACCTGCCGGTTGACGGTCGACCCGGACGCGGACGTGATCGGCGCGTCGTTCGACGACGGGATCATCACCGTGCGACTGCCGGCTCCACTGGCAGCGGAGTGGGCCGGCAGCGAGCTGGTCTCACTCGCGGGCGAGCAACCGGCGGCGGACGGGGAAGCTCTGGCTATCCTCGTGGAAAAAGACTTCCAGTGTCTTGCGCCGCGGGAAGGCGAAGACGAATCGGACATGTTTCTGCATCCGGGGGCGGTGACCGGCGGCTGTTGAGGAAGGCGCCGCAGGCGCTGACCGGCTCAGCCGGCAGCCAGGGCACGGGCGTGCCAGGCCAGATGCTCGCCGATGAAGGTGGCGACGAAGAAATAGCCGTGGTCGTAGCCGCGCTGCAGGCGCAGCGTCAGCGGCTGTCCGGCCGACTCGCAGGCTTCCTGCAGCAGACCGGGCTTCAGCTGTTCCTCCAGGAAGTCGTCCGCATCGCCCTGATCCACCAGCAGCGGGATGTCGTTTCCGCCCCGCCGGATCAGGCGGGTGGCGTCCCAGGGCTCCCATGCGCTGCGGTCCTCGCCCAGGTAGTGGGCGAACGCCTTCTGTCCCCAGGGGCAGTCCATCGGCGCGCAGATGGGCGCTAAGGCCGATACCGAGCGGAACATGCCGGGGTTTTTCAGTGCCACGATCAGGGCGCCGTGTCCGCCCATCGAGTGGCCGCTGATGGAACGCTGGTGCGGGATCACGGGAAAGGCCGACTCCACGAGTGCCGGCAGCTCACAGGCGACGTAGTCGTACATGTTGTAATGATCCGCCCAAGGCGCTTCGGTGGCGTTCACGTAGAAGGCGGCGCCGGTGCCAAGGTCCCAGTCCGTGTCCTCGCCCGGCAGCCCGAGCCCGCGCGGACTGGTGTCCGGTGCCACCAGTGCGAGGCCGAGTTCCGCGGCGTAGCGCTGTGCGCCGGACTTGATGGTGAAGTTCTGCTCGGTGCAGGTCAGCCCGGACAGCCAGTAGAGCACCGGCACGGGTCCCGATTCCGCCCCGGGCGGCAGGTAGAGCGTGAACTGCATGGGGCAGCCGCACGCCTCCGAGTCGTGCCGGTAGGTATGGGTGTAGCCGTCGAACAGTCTGCTGCGGTCGATCAATTCCGGCGCTCGCGGGCTCATCGGCGTCTCCTCGTCTTGCCTGTTTCCGGACGGGGCGGCGGATTAGCCTGCGCAGCCGGGCGTCAGGCCGCGCTGATCCGACGCTCGCCGAAGGGCACGGATGCGGTCGTGCCGCTGAGCCGGTGCGCATCCTGCAGTGCGCGCCGCTCATAGCGCCTGAGAATCTGATCCAGCGCCCGGCTGATCTTGGACGCGGTGCGCAGGCGCTCGATCTTCGGGAACGTGGCCCGCTCGCCCTCCTTGATCAGGAACATGAGTTCCTTCTCGCTGGGCGGCGTCAGCAGTTTGGTCGGGTTGAACAGACGGTAACGTGGCATGATGTTGATGTCGCCGGTATAAGTCTGCGTCGCCACCGAGTAGAACATGTTGGCCAGCATCTGCATCCGCGGGACCGGTTTGGTCACTCGCTGGGTGATCCAGTGGGTCGAGCGCAGCCACTCCTGATAAGTCCGGAAACCGAGGTGCAGCCCCGTGGACAGCAGGCTCTGTTCCTCCTTCGGATCCTGGATGAACCAGAGGACGAGCGGATTGGTCTGGCTCGCCACGTAGTGGTTCACACCGTACAGGCGGGCCAGGCGCTTCGCGGGCAGATCCTCGCTCACCGAACCGTCCACCCAGCGCCGCTGGGGCAGATAAGGCTGGCGGCGCCCGTTCTTGTTCTTCGCCTCGAGGATCACGGGCGGATAGATGCCGGGCACGGCGCAGGAGGCCATCACGGCCTTGCGAATGTAGACGTTCGGCGAGGTGATGGCGTTCAGCAGACGGGAGGTCTGATGCACCTCTGCGGGCGCCACCGAGACGTTGATCTTGCGCCCGGTGAGTTCGTACGCCTCCTGGAAGGTCAGGTCGGGGATGAGCCTGTCGACGGTATCCTCGACGTCATGCACATCCATGTTCGGGGTGGTCGGTGACAGCAGACGGCCGAGCCAGCTCACTTCCTGGCGGGCCTCCATCAGCAGGTTGCGCGGATCGAACATTTCCCGCAGCTCGGCGGTGGAGTGGGTGCCGAGGACACCGGCGATCAGCGAACCGGCGCTGGAACCGGACACGACCGATGGCAGCACGTCCTCCTCCAGCATGGACTTGACGACGCCCACGTGGAAGTGCCCGAGCACGGCACCGCCCGAGAGCATGAGCGCCGAGCGGCCGTAGCAGTGATCCGCGCGACGGAAGAAATCGAGCCGTTCCTCGAAGCTGATCTTGTTGGAGCGCAGCTTTGACAGGTAATGGAGCGCATCGACGATCTCATCCACGTATTCCTCGATGAGCTGCTTGGTGCCGAACCTCGCCCGCTTGTACAGTGCCGTCTTGCCCATCCCGGCCATGTTGCCGTGGATGCCCTCGTTCAGGGTGAACAGCAGGCCGTGGTCATCCTTGCTGGCCCGCAGCTCGCGCAGTGTGTCGAGGCGCTGACGGATGGAGTGATAGTCGTACAGACTGGATTTCTCCACCGCGCGCCACTGGTCCATGCCCGTCAGTTTGTCGTGGCTGATTGCGGCCTCGCGCCAGTCGGCGTAGCTATTGGCCTCGTCCATCGCCCGCTGGAGCAGTCTGCGGCTGGCTGCCATATTCTCCCACCTTCCGTCAGTCTCGTTGAGCAACCATCATACCGCGGTCCCGGGGCGCATGTCGCCGCACGGGTCACGATTTCAACATCGGCTGCTACCGTAACTTATTGAAATACGGTCATCCAGCCGGGTAAATCGTGGAAAGCGGCTATGCCCGGGCGAGCGCTCCGGGAATCCCTATGGGACGGGTCCCGGGCTTTGCGTCAGGCATGGCGGGCGGGCACGGTGTGGCGGAGCGCTCTTGACGCGGCATGCGCAGGGGCGAGCGCAAGCGGAATATGCGCTGGAGTACTTCCGCGCTCATCCGGATGTGATTACGCTGTCGGTTGACTGATGGAAACCCTGCTATTCAATCTGGGCGGCTCCCGCTCGCTGGTCGACGCAGTCGTAGCGGCGACCGGCGCGGTGACAGGTCAGCTGGACACCCGATGCTTTCCCGACGGTGAAGCCTACGTCCGGGTGGCGACCCCGTGCGCCGGCGCCGACGTCATTCTGTGCGCCGGCCTGCAGCCGCCGGACGGAGAGACCCTGCGGGTGCTGCTAACGGCCGCTACACTGCGCGATCTGGGCGCCGCCCGGATTCTGCTCGTGGCGCCCTATCTGCCCTACATGCGTCAGGACAGCCGCTTCCGGGAAGGCGAGGGCATCACCTCCCGCTACTATGCCGGACTCCTCTCCGCTCATTTCGATGGCCTGGTGACCGTGGATCCCCACCTGCATCGTTACCACTGTCTCTCGGAGATCTATGCCATACCGGCGGTCTGTGTGCATGCCGCGCCGGCCATCGGTGCGTGGGTGCGGCAGCATGTGACGGAACCGGTGCTCATCGGCCCGGACAGCGAGAGCCGCCAGTGGGTGGAGGAGGTTGCCGCGGTAGCCGACGCCCCGTACATCGTTCTCGAAAAGGTGCGGCGCGGCGATCGGGACGTCTCGGTGAGCGAACCCGACCTCGTCGCTCACGGCGGCCGCCGGCCCGTGGTTCTGGACGACATCATCTCCAGCGGGCGCACGATGGCGGAGGCGGTCATGCGGCTGAACGGACACGCCGGGCCACCGCCGGTCTGCATTGCCATCCATCCGGTATTCGCCGACGGTGCGGTGGCGGATATCCAGACGGCGGGCGCCGGCCGCGTGGTCTCGTGCAACACCATAGAACACGACACCAATGCCATCGACGTCTCGCCACTGATCGGTGACGCCTGCCGGGGGTTTTCCGGTGCCGGCGTGCGGAGCGCGTCCTGGCTATGAGGAAAACACTCGCTCCCCTGGTGGCGCTGCTGCTCGGCGTCGCCCTGATGCTCGTCGGCAACGGGCTGCACGCCGTGCTGGTGCCGTTCCGCGCCGGCGTGGAGGTTTTCACCCAGCTGTCCATCGGTCTGATCGGCGCGGGCTATTTTCTCGGCTTCACCGTGGGTTGTCTGCAGGGCGGCACCCTCATTCGCATGGTGGGTCACGTACGGGCATTCGCGGCGATGACCGCGCTGGCCTCGGCCGTCCCGCTGATTCAGGCGTTGTGGGTCGATCCGGTCGCCTGGTTTTTCTTCCGCGCGGCTACGGGATTCTGCTTCTCTATTCTCTACATCGTCATCGAGAGCTGGCTGAACGAGCGGGCCAGCAATGAGAACCGCGGCGTCGTTTTCTCGACCTATATTTTCATCAGCTTCGGCGCCATGGCGCTCGGCCAGGAACTGCTTCGTACTTACGATCCGAGCAGCGTGGAGCTGTTCGCCGTCATCGCCACCCTCGTATCGCTGGCGGCGATACCGGTTGCGCTGACCCGCTCGCCGACACCGCGACTGCCCGAGGCGACGGTGATCAATCTGCGCGGGCTGTGGCGTGTTTCACCGTCGGGTCTCGCCGGCACGCTCGCTTCGGGGCTCGGCAACGGCGCCTTCTGGTCGCTTGCGCCGCTGGTGGCGGCGGGCGATGCGCTGGATGTCTCGCGTACGGCCACCTTCATGAGCGTCGCGCTCATCGGTGGTGCGGCGGGCCAGTTTCCTTTCGGCGGCTTGTCGGACCGGATCGATCGGCGCCAGGTCATTGCCGGCGTAGCGGCTTTCGGCGCCGCCGTGAGCCTGGCCATCTGGCTGGCGGCGGGCGCCGCCGCAGACAACCTGTTGCTGTACCTCCTGAGTTTCCTGTGGGGCACCGCATCGTTCACCATCTACCCTATCTCGGTTGCGCACTCCAACGATCACGCGGACCCGGATGATTTCGTGGCGGTCTCCGCCGGGTTACTTCTGGCCTACGGCGCCGGGGCGACGGTGGGTCCGGTCATCGCATCGCTGCTGATGTCGCTGACCAGCGCGCCGGCACTGTATCTCTTTATCGCGGTGATCTACTTGCCGCTGACCGTGTTTGCCGTGACTCGTATTTACCGCCAGGAGCAGGTGCCGGCGGCCGAGCAAGTCGCCTTCTCCGATGCGCTCAGTGCATCCGGCACGGCCTCCCACGCCTACGAGGAGGAATGGAGTGATCAGGTGCTCGAGGAACAGGCGGAGGCGGCTGGCGATGCTCAGTGACCGGCGTGCTCTGCCGGCATCCCCGGGTCGGTTTCCGTGTCGGTCTTCATCGCCCCGTGGTCGCCGTGACCGCCGTGGTCGGCGCTCATGTGCATGACCGGCATGGCCATGGTCCACAGCCCCGCCAGCACCACCAGCGCGCCCGCCGCGCGGCGCACGTCGGTGCGCCGGGTGAGTGACGCCAGCCGCGCCGCACCGGCGGTGGCCAGCACCATCGCCGGCAGCGTGCCGAGGCCGAACGCAGCCATCACGAGCGCGCCCTCGGTTGCGCCGCCTGAGACCGCTGCCGCCAGCAGCACCGAGTAGACCAGGCCGCACGGGATCCAGCCCCACAGCAGGCCGAGGCCGATCGCATGCAGCGGCGTGCGGGCGGGCAGCAGGCGCCCGGTGAGCGGCGCGAGTTTCTGCCAGCCCCGGGCTCCCCAGGCCTCCAGCGGCCGCAACGGATTCCAGGCGAAGGCGAGCTGCAGACCGATCAGCACGATGATGACGCCGAAAGCGATACGCAGCGCCGGGCCCCATTCGCGCAGACCGAATACCGAGCCGCCGGTGGCTCCGGCGAAACCGACCAGCGCACCCAGGACCATATAGCCGCCGATGCGCCCGCCATTGTAAGCGAGCGCGAAGCCCGAGCGCGCGGCAGCACCCCGGACCCCGGTATTGAGGCCGAACCAGCCGGCGATGCCGCCGCACATGCCGAGGCAGTGGGTGGAACCCAGCAGGCCGGCGACGAGAGCCGCCAGCAGGCCGCCTTCAGCGCTCATCTTCTCCGTCCTCCTCGCGGGCCGGTGGCGCCCGGTCGTCGTCCATGACCACCCGCCATGCGGGCGTGTCCATGTCGTCGAACTGACCGCTGCCGACGGCCCAGAAGAAAGCCCAGACGGCCAGGCCGAGCAGCATCAGGCCCAGCGGTATCAGGACGTAGAGCACGCTCACGAAGAAGCCTCGAGCACGCCCGGCGAGGGAGTGCGCGGGGCCTCTGCGGGGGCCCCGCGTACCCGCGCCGCCTTGCCGCCCCGGCGCAGGCGCAGCGCATTCAGCACCACCAGCAGGGAACTCGCGGACATGCCGATGGCCGCCATCCACGGCGCCAGCGCGCCCGAAGCGGCGAGGGGCAGCGCCAGCACGTTGTAGCCGATGGCCCAGCCGATGTTCTGCCGGATGATACGGCGCGTTCGTCGCGACAGATCCACCGCCTCGAGCAGCGGCGCCAGTGAGTCGCCGAGCAGAACCGCATCGGCGCTCGACTGGGCCAGCGTCGTGCCCGCGCCCATGGCGATGGAGACGTCCGCGCCCGCCAGTACCGGTGCGTCGTTGATGCCGTCGCCGACCAGAGCGACCTTCTCGCCGCTGGCCTGCAGTTGCCGCACCCAGGCGAGCTTGTCCTCCGGTCGCAGGCCGCCGCGGGCGTCGTCGATGCCGAGCCGGCCGGCGATGTCCTGGACCGTGCGGGAGCGGTCGCCACTCGCGATGGCCGTGGCGATGCCGGCATCGTGCAGAGTGCGCACCACCTCTGCTGCGTCGTCCCGGAGCGCATCGCGCAGTTCGAAGGCGGCCAGCACGCGGCCGCCGGCGTCGCCGAGGAATACCACCGTGGATGCGGGGCCGGTCTCGATGCGTGCAAGCGCGGCGCCTGCCGCCTCGCCGACGAACTCCGCCGAGCCGATGCGATAGCACTCGCCGTTGACGGTGCCCTCGATGCCCCGGCCCGGTACCGGGCGCAGGTCCGCCGGGGTGTCATCCCTGCGCGGGAACGCGCGGGCCAGTGCGTGCTCGGAACCGCTCTCCAGCCGGGCGGCGATGGTGAGGCAGCGCTGCGAATCGATGTCTTCGCTCAGCGGCAGCACACGCTCCAGCTCCGGCCGCCCACGGGTCAGAGTGCCGGTCTTGTCGAACACGACGCGGTCGAATTCGGCCAGCCCTTCCAGCGCCCGGGAGCGGGTGACGAGGATGCCCCGGTCGGCCAGCGCCGTATTGGCGGCCGCCAGGGCGGCAGGCGTGGCGAGTGACAGGGCGCAGGGGCAGGTGACGACCAGTACCGCCAGCGCGGCGGGGAAGGCAATACCCGGGTCGATCCACCACCAGGTCACGCCGACCGTCGCCGCGATGGCGATTACCGCGACCACGAACCAGCTCGCCACCCGGTCGGCCAGCACGGCAACCGCCGGCCGTTCGGCCTGGGCCCGTTCCAGCAGCCGGGAGATGGAAGCCAGCATCGTGTCCTGGCCCACCCGCTCGGCGGTCAGCGTCAGGACCCCGTCCAGATTGATGCTGCCCGCCGTGACCTCGTCGCCCGGTGCCCGCGGCACCGGGTCCGACTCGCCCGTGATCAGCGACTCGTCCATGGACGCCTGCCCGTTGAGGATGCGGGCGTCGGCCGGCACGCGCTCCCCGGGACGCAGCACGAACCGGTCGCCCGCGCGCAGCCGGGCGACGGCGATGATCTCCTCGCCGCCGTCAGGCCCGCGGAGCAGCCGCCGTACCGTATCCGGCAGCAGCTGGCCGATGGCTGCCGAGCGCTCCGTGGCGCCGTGGCGGGCACTCATCTCGAGGAAGCGGCCCAGCGACAGGAAGAACACGAACATGGTGGCGGAGTCGAAGTACACCTCGCCGTGGCCGGTGAAGGCCGCGTACAGCGAGGCGACATAGGCGCCGCCGACGGCGATGGAGACCGGCAGGTCCATGCCGGGCCGTCCGGAACGAAGCCCGCGCCAGGCGGACTGGAAGAACGGCCGGCCGGCGTAGAACACCACGGGCGTGGTAACGAGCGCGCTCACCCAGATCAGGAAGCGGCGCATGTCCGGATCGATGCCCTGGAAGGCGCCGGCGTAGAGGCCGACCGCGAACATCATCACCTGCATCATGCCGACGCCGGCGACCAGCAGACGCTTCAGCGCCTGACGCCGCTCCCGCTGCCGCGGCGAGAACGACTCGGTCAGGCTCTGGGGATGCGGGCGGTAGCCCAGCCGCTCGATGGTGCCGAGGATCGCGCTGAAGCGGGTGTCTTCCGGTCGCCAGATGACGTGCAGGCGGGAAGAGGCCGTGTTGACGGTGATCTCGTCCACGCCGGGCAGTCGGCGCAGCACGTTCTCCAGCAACCAGCTGCAGGCGCTGCAATAGAGTCCCTCGACGTGGAGTACGGCCTCGATGCGGCCGTCCGCTCGCGTGGCGGCGAACAGCGGCAGCGTCTCCGGGTCGTCGAATCCGCGCCAGTGATCGTCGTCGCCCGGCGGCGGCGCGGGCGCCTCGCCCGGCGGCAGCTCGCGGAACCGGTAGTAGGCATCGAAGCCCGAGGCACCGATGAGTTCGGCCACCGCCTTGCAGCCGTGGCAGCACATCGGCCGGTCCTCGCCGTCAATGCGGGCGGTCAGGTCCAGGCCCGCCGGCACGGGCAGGCCGCAGTGGAAACAGCGGCGAGCGTCAGCCATCGTCGCGGGAGCCGGCGGGCGTCAGCATGCCGCGGCCGTCCCGCTGCGAGACCTCCCCCGTGAGCCGCCAGCCTGCGGCCGCCTCTCCCAGCGATTCCACCGCTGCGTACCAGCGCTCTGCCGCCATTGGCGCAAGCCGCGCCCGGTAGGTCGCCTCGCCGGCGGTCGGCGCGCGGGTAAGCAGGATGTCCATGTCTTTTGCCGGCACGGTCGGATGCGACAGTTCCAGCAGCAGCGTGTCGGGCCAGTCGAGATGGTCCGTGCCCGGTCCGCCGTTCTGCGCCAGCTGAACCTCCACCGCGCCCTGCCCGGCGGTGACCTCAAGGAGACCCTCCAGCCCCAGCTCGGAGGCCGCATCCGCCATGCGGAAGCGACGCTCCGTGGTCTCCGCGATGCGGCTGTAGTCATCCACTACCAGCGAATCCGGGCGTGTGACCGCCAGGAAGATGGTGACCATGCAGCCGATCACGGTCGCGGCGGGCACCGAGATGACGAACCAGGGCCAGAACTGGCGGTACCAGGCTTCGGCGGGGGCTGTATTCTGGGCATTGCGCTGTTGCATGGTGCTGTGCCTCTCGCGGCGCGGCGATCGCCTGCCGTCAGTTGCCGGGCCGCTCAACGGCCGACGGGCGCGACGAATTTCGTCTCCCGCGACTGCCTGATTGTAGCGTCATCCTCGGCCTGAAGCGTGAAGGTGATCTCGCCGACGCCGCGGACCGCTTCCCGCGGCGCCTGTACGATCACCGGCACGCCGAGCAGCTCTCCCGAGCGGATGCGGATGTCGCCGTTCGGCACCTCCACCCGGGCCCCTTCGATGCCCGAGACACTGATCCCGTAGCTGTGGGCGCTGTCGGTCTTGTTGATGAGCTTGAGCTGGTAGGAGTTCTCGATGAAGCTGTCGCCCACCTCCCGGTACAGTGCGTTGCGGTCTCGGATCACGTCCATGGTGAGTGCCGAGCGCTGGGAGAGGGCGTAGACGAATGCGCCGCTGAGGATCGTAAGCAGGACGGCATAGACGATCACCCGCGGCCGCACCACACGCGTCTGCTCGCCGTCCATGGCGTGCTGGGTGGAGTACTTGATGAGCTTCTTCGGATAGCCCATCCGCTCCATCACGTCGTCGCAGGCGTCGATGCAGGCGGCGCAGGCGATGCACTCGTACTGCAGCCCCTCGCGGATGTCGATGCCGGTGGGACAGACCTGCACGCACATCGTGCAGTCGATGCAGTCGCCGAGGCCGACCTCCTGCGGGTCCACGCCGCGCCGCCGGCTGCCGCGGGGCTCGCCGCGGGCTTCGTCGTAGGTGATGATCAGCGTGTCCCGGTCGAACATGGCGCTCTGGAAGCGCGCGTAGGGACACATGTACTTGCAGACCTGCTCGCGCATGTAGCCGGCGTTGCCGTAGGTCGCGAAGCCGTAGAACAGCACCCAGAAGGTCTGCCACGGGCCGAGTGACAGGGTGGCGAAGCTCGCCAGGAGCTCGCGGATCGGCGTGAAGTAGCCGACAAAGGTCAGACCGGTGAACAGGCCGAAGGTGATCCACAGGAACTGCTTGGACCCCTTGCGCAGGAACTTCTCCGTGGTCCAGGGCGCCTTGTCGAGTTTCTTGCGCTGGGAGTACTTGCCCTCGGTCCACTGCTCCATCCAGACGAAGACCTCGGTCCACACGGTTTGCGGGCAGGCGTAGCCGCACCACAGTCTGCCGGCCAGCGCGGTGAAGAAGAACAGCGACAGCGCCGCGATGATCAGCAGCAGGGCGAGGAAGATGAAGTCCTGAGGCCAGAGCGTCAGGCCGAACAGATGGAACTTGCGCGCCGGCAGATCAAACAGAATGGCCTGGCGGCCTTCCCAGGTGATCCAGGGCAGGCCGTAGAAGATGCCGAGGAGCACGAACACGGCGATCTTCCGCAGCCGGGCGAAAGTGCCGTCCACCTCCCGGGCGTGGATCTTTTCTTCACTGCGGTAGAGCGCCGTCTCGTTCGCGGCGCCCGCGTTGCTTCCTGCTGCCATCAGTCCTTGTCCGTGGAGGTCCCGCGTGCACCGTCATCGTGGTCATGGCGCATGAGGATGAGTGCTGTGCCCGCGGCTCCGATGCCGATCATCCAGAAGAAGAAAAATAGCAGCGCGTAGCCGCCCATGCGCGAGAGTTCCAGCGGCCAGTCCGCGGCCTCCGCGAGTCGCGCGGGGTCGAACACGGCGAAGAACAGCACGCTTGCGATGCAGGCGGTCAGGAACGACGCCCAGCCTGTCGCCATAATCTGGCGCAGCCCGCGGCTCCAGGCCGGTGGCCGGGGAGTGTCCTGTTCCGCCGCTCGGCCGCCGTGCAGGCTCATGGGGCGCCGGCACCTCCGCCGCCGGCCCCGCCCTCGGTACCACTACCGGACAGGCTGTAGACGTAAGCAGCCAGGATGTGGACCCGGTCCTCGCCCAGCAGGTCCTTGTGCGCCGGCATCAAGCCCTGACGCCCCTGGGTGATCGACGTCATGATGGCCTCGCGGCTGCCGCCGTAGAGCCAGGTGTCGTCGGCCAGGTTGGGCGCGCCCAGCGCCTGGTTGCCCCTGCCGTTCGGCCCGTGGCAGGTGGCGCACAGCATCTGATATTTCTGCCCGGCTGCCGTCTCCAGCGCGCTCGTCTCCGAAGGCGTGCCGAACTGGCGTATCAGTCCCACCATGGCGTCGAGTTCCTCGTCGGTGAAGCTCGATGCCCAGCCGGGCATGACACCCTGGCGGCCGTTCAGGATGCTCACCTTGATATTCTGCGGGTCGCTGCCGTACAGCCAGTCGTCATCGGCCAGATTCGGAAAGCTGGCTGCGCCGCGGGCGGCGGAACCGTGGCACATGGCGCAGTGGTTGGCGTAGAGGTTGCGGCCGATTTGCAGCGCTTCGGGGTCTTTCGCCAGCTGCGGGATCGGTTGCTCGGCGAACGATTCGAAGATCGGTGCATAGCGAGCTTCGGCCGCCTGCACCTCCTGTTCGTACTGTTGCTGCTGGTTCCAGCCGAGGATGCCGTCGGTCACGACCAGCCCCGGATACAGCGCGAGATACACGCCTGCGAACAGGATCGTGAGATAGAACAGCATCAGCCACCAGCGCGGCAGGGGCCGGTTCATCTCCTGCAGGTCGCCGTCCCACGTGTGGTGGGTGGTTTCCGTCTCCGCCGCTTCCCCGGGGCGTCGTTTCATGGTCCAGGCAATCAGCCAGATGCAGGCTGCCAGGCTCAGTATGGTCGTGATGGCGACAAACCAACCCATCGGTGCAGACATCAGTTCGACTCCTTCTTTTCCACCGGCGGCTGCTCGTCATCCTCCAGCGGTAGTTTCGCGGCTTCCTCGAAGTCCCTGCGGCGCCTGGAGCTGAAAGCCCAGATCACCAGGGCGAGGAACAGGATCATCAGCACCAGCGTGATGAGTCCCCGGAAAGTGTTTACGTCCATTGGCTGTCCATGCTTGCGTCTAGCGCCTCGTCTGCAGGTTGGTGCCGAGGCCCTGCAGATAGGCGATCATCGCCTCCATTTCGGTCTTGCCTTCCACCGCAGCGGCAGCGCCGGCGATCTGCTCCTCGGTGTAGGGGTCGCCGCCGATGTTCTTCAGCATGCGCATCTTGCGCTCCACCAGCGCACCGTCGATCATGCGCTCCGCCAGCCAGGGATAGCCCGGCATGTTGGACTCGGGCACCACGTTACGCGGGTTGATGAGATGCAGCTCGTGCCACTCGTCGCTGTAACGCCCGCCGACCCGGGCGAGGTCCGGCCCGGTGCGCTTGGAACCGAACTGGAAGGGTCGGTCGTAGACGCTCTCCCCGGCCAGCGAATAGTGACCGTAACGCTCGGTCTCGCTCCTGAACGGACGCACCTGCTGGGAGTGGCAGAGATAACAGCCCTCGCGCACGTAGACGTCGCGGCCCGCCAGCTCCAGCGCCGGGTAGGGCTCGACGCCCTCCGCCGGCTCACCCGTGGTCTTGGCCATCATCAGCGGGACGATCTCCACCAGCCCGCCGATGCTGATCACTACGACGATCAGCACCGCCATCAGGGTGATGTTTATCTCGACTTTCTCGTGGGACACGTCGGATCTCCTCCTGGCTCAGGCGGGCTGGCGCACGGGCACCGGGCGGGGTTTCTCGCTCGCGACCGTCTTCCAGATGTTGTAGACCATGATCAGCATGCCGCTGAAGAACAGCAGCCCGCCCAGCAGGCGCAGACCATAGTAGGGATAGGTGGCTTCCAGACTCTCCACGAAGGTGTAGGTGAGCGTCCCGTCGTCGTTGACGGCGCGCCACATCAGGCCCTGCATCACGCCGGCGATCCACATCGATACCGTGTAGAGCACGACGCCGATCGTGGAGGTCCAGAAGTGCACGTCGATGAGCTTCGTGGAGTGCATCGCCTCCCGATTGAACAGCCGCGGTATCAGGTGGTAAAGCGAGCCGATGGTCATCATGGCTACCCAGCCGAGCGCGCCGGAGTGTACGTGGCCGATCGTCCAATCGGTGTAGTGAGACAGCGAATTCACCGTCTTGATCGACATCATCGGCCCTTCGAAGGTGGACATTCCATAGAAGGACAGCGAGACGATCATGAACTTGATGATCGGGTCGGTGCGCAGTTTGTGCCAGGCACCGGACAGGGTCATGATGCCGTTGATCATGCCGCCCCAGGACGGCGCCAGCAGCACCAGCGAGAACACCATGCCGAGCGACTGGGCCCAGTCAGGCAGGGAGGTGTAGTGCAGGTGATGGGGCCCGGCCCACATGTAGATGGCGATCAGTGCCCAGAAGTGCACCACCGACAAGCGGTAGGAGTAGATGGGGCGCTCGGCCTGCTTGGGCACGAAGTAGTACATCATCCCGAGGAACCCGGCGGTGAGGAAGAAGCCCACCGCATTGTGGCCGTACCACCATTGCATCATGGCGTCGATGACGCCGGTGTAGATGGGGTAGGACTTCGTCAGCGAGACCGGAATGCTGAGGTTATTGAAGATGTGCAGCACTGCGATGGTAATGATGAATGCGGCGTAGAACCAGTTGGCCACGTAAATGTGCTTCACTCGCCGTCGGCCGATGGTGGCCAGGAAGACGATGCCGTAAGCCACCCAGACCACGGCGATCAGGAGGTCGATGGGCCACTCGAGTTCCGCGTATTCCTTGGACTGGGTGATGCCCAGCGGGAGCGTGATGGCCGCCAGCAGGATCACCACCTGCCAGCCCCAGAACGTGAATCCTGCGAGCTTGTCGAAGGCCAGACGCACGTGGCAGGTGCGCTGCACGACGTAGTAGGAGGTACCGATCAGCGCCGACCCGCCGAAGGCGAAGATGACCGCGTTGGTGTGCAGCGGCCGCAGGCGGCCGTAGGTCAGCCAGGGCAGGTCGAAGTTCAGGGCGGGCCACATCAGCTGGGCGGCGATGAACACGCCGACGAGCATGCCCACCACGCCCCAGACTACGGTCATGATCGTGAACTGTCGCACGACCCTGTCGTTGTAGGTTTCCTGGATTTGCATAGCGCTGTTCCTGTACGTGATTCTGACGCGGGTACGCGGTGATGCCGCCAGCAGGCCCGCCCGAATGGGCGCGCACCCGGGCCGCCCGCCGCGCCGGGTAGCTGGCCACGGGTGGATCATCGTAACTCGATCGACGGAGATCGGGCGTGTGATCTGCCGGCTGGCGGCCAGCGTGACCAGCCCCGTCACGTACCTGCGTCGACGGATGATCCGGGACTCACCGGATACGCTCCATCTGTATTTGTACTTACTAATATACGCCTGCCGCAGTCGCTTCTTGCAAGGCCCGGCGGCAGGGTTCTAAATGGGGACTGCGGGACACGGACCGGCCGGTCCCGGGCACGAGGGGAGCGAGGATGGAGCTGAGAAACAGGCTGTTGGTGATCGTCGATCAGGGCGACGAGCGCCATGCAGTGCTCGAGCGGGCCCGCTGGCTGGCGCGGCGGCTCGACGCGCCCGTCGACCTCCGGGCCTACTACCAGGCGGTGCCCGGGCTGGGCGAGCAGTTCATCGACTCCCGGGTGCTGGAGATGGCGGTCCAGCAGATGCGCCGGGAGAAGCTCGAGTGCCTCGAGGAACTGGCGACACCGTTGCGCGGCGAAGGCCTGACGGTGACCGTCGATGCGGTGGCGGGCAGTCCCGTCGCCGAGTCCATACTCGCCGATGTGATCCGGCTGCAGCCGCGCCTGGTGCTGAAAGGTGCCGACCATCACACCCCGCTCAGCCGCACATTTTTCTCCGAGACCGACTGGCAGCTGATGCGTACCTCTCCGGTGCCAGTCCTGATGGTGCGGCGCGAGCACGAGTTGCCCGCGCGGCCGGTGCTGGTCGCCGCGGTCGATCCGTTGCACGAACACGATAAGCCGGCGGCGCTGGACGAGAAGATCCTCGCGACCGCGAGCGATCTGGCACGGGTCACGGACGCGCGGCTGCAGGTCGTGCACTGCTACGACGTGACGCCGCTCGTCACCGGGATGTCGGCCAGCCCCATGCTGCCCGCGCCACTGCAGACCGAGGAGCTGGCGGCGAGTCTGGAAGCCCATCATCGCCGAGCCCTGGAGGACCTGGTAGCGGGTCACGACCTGCCGGCCGACGCCATCCACCTGCTGCAGGGCGCGCCGCGCTGGCGGCTGCCGGAGTTCTGCGCCGAGGCGGGCGCCGACATCGTCGTGATGGGGGCCGTATCCCGGTCCGCCCTGGAACGGATGTTTATCGGGGGGCTGGCCGAGAAGGTGCTCGATCGGCTGCCCTGCGACCTCCTGATCGTGAAGCCGGACGGATTCGTCTGCCTGGAGATGGCCGAACTGACGGAGGAGCCAGACGAGCACGTGTAGGAGGGGCTCTGGTAGGAGGGGCTTTAGCCCCGATCCCCCAACAAAACAAAATCGGGCTCAAGGCCCTCCCTCTGCGTCGCAAAAAGCCGGGGGCCTCTTGCGAGGCCCCCTTTCGGTTTCGCTGAGGGAGAGAGATCAGCTAACCGGATTCTGTGCGACGGCCGTTGCCGCGCTGCTGGAGAGTATGAGACACCGGGCAGCATGCAGGCGTCTACTGTGGTTTACCACTAATCGCATTACGTGAATTCGCAGCTGGTCGCCGCCGGTACCTTAGGTAGATTTCGCGGTTGCCGCTCATGGCGCGCTGGCGGAGCATGGGAGATGCCCCAACAGGAAAAGGGAAAAGTGATGGCTGAGAGCAGACAGAAACGCGTACTGGTGGTCGTTGTCGACCGCCGCCGCGCGGACTTCTATACCCAGGAACAGCGTTTCTCAGAACCGAAGCCTCTGTTCACGGTGCAGGCATCCGCGATCGAAGGGGCCGTGCCGGCCGAACCGTCGGACCAGCCGGGCAAGTCCTTCGACAGCCACGGTGAGGGCCGACACAGGATGGAGCCGCCGACGACGCTGCGAGAAGATGCTGCGAGGGTATTCGCGAATGAGATCGCCGGGCGCATGGACGAGACCATGACCCGGCAGGGTCTGGGCGGGTTGATCGTGGTTGCGGAACCGAAACTGCTCGGCTTGCTGCGCGAGGAGATCGCCGAGGAATCCATCGCCCGGCACGACCGGCTGGAGATCGACAAGGATCTCGTCGGGCGGAGCGCAGCGACGCTGGCCAGCGCGATCAAGGACGCCGGCGGGCTGCCGCGGCTGGACTGACAGGCCGTGGTGAACGTCTCCGATAGCCGAATGTGGTAACAGCGCTTCAGCGCCGGGCGGCCTCCCGGGCGCCGGCGCAGCGCAGGCAGTGCTGCGCGTGGGGATAGGCCTTCAGCCTCGCCGGCTCGATGAGTTCTGCGCAGTCCACGCAGAGTCCGTAGGTGCCGTCCTCGATCCGGTGCAGCGCCATGCGGATGAGCGTGAGTTCGCGCCGTGCCTCGTTGCCGAGCGCGTCGAGTACCTCGGCGTTCTCCATCTCGGTTGCTCTCTCGGAAGAATCCGGATGGAACCCGGAGAGCCGGTTCTCCTTGATGCGGTCGAGCCGGGTCTGCAGGAGCTGCTCCTGCTCCTTCAGCGCCTGCCGCGCTGCCGCTATCTGCTTGTCGCTGAGCATGTTGCCTGGCGAGCTCATAACGGTCCCCGGATAGACAATTGAGCGAATCGTGGCTCTCGCCGTGCTGGCCGGTCTGCTGATCGGCCGAATGGTCAATTCCCCGGTCAAGTTATCGGCAGGGCGGCTTCACAGGTAATGCGTATTCTTACCTAGAGTCCCGGCAGACGGGATCGACCACCTCTTCCTCGGACGGATTGTCCGGGCCGGCGGGATCCAGGTGCACCATCACGTCCACCGGCGCAAACTGCTCCTCGATGCGGCGCCGCAGTCTGTCGCCGGCCTCGTGGGCGGTGGAGAGGTCGGTCGCGCCGTCCAGCTCCAGATGGAGCTGGACTATACGGCGAGTCCCGGAGCGTCGGGTGCGCAGGCCGTGCACGCCGGTTATCCCTTCGGCAGCCCTGGCGAGTTCCAGGATGTGCTCCCGTTCGGGGGCCGGCAACTCCCGATCCATCAGTACCTGGAGGGCTTCCCGGGTCACCGACCAGGCGCTCCAGGCGATCATCAGACTGATGCCGAGCGCGATGGCCCCGTCGGCGCGCAGCCAGCCGAGTTCGGCGAGCACGATCGCTATGATGACGCTGACGTTGGCGAGCCAGTCGGAGAGGTAGTGCAGCGAATCCGCCTGGATTACCAGTGAACCCGTGCGCCGGACGACTCCGCGCTGATACCAGATCAGCAGGCCGGTCGCCGCGATGCTGAAGACCATGACCCCCAGGCCCACGCCGGCCAGCGCGATCTCCCGCGGTTCGGCGAGACGGGTGACGGCATAAGCGCCCGTGCCGACAGCCGAGGCGCCGATGAACAGCGCCTGACCCAGTCCGGCGAGTGACTCCGCCTTGCCATGGCCGAAGCGGTGATCGGTATCGGCGGGGCGCAGCGCGATGCGCAGGGCGGCGAAATTAGCGCCCGAAGAGATGACGTCCAGCGCCGAGTCGGCCATGGAGGCGAACAGGCTCGCCGAACCGGTGGCGAGCCAGGTGGCGAATTTGACCACGCTCAGCAGCAGCGCCGTCAGCAGGGAGACGGCGCTCGCCTGGCGCAGCAGTCGCTCGTCCTTCACAATAGCGTCACCCTGGCGATAACATCGAGACGGCCGGCGTCCCCGGTGGAGTTGCGCAGCAGCTTAATCCTCTCGACCGGCGCTTGCCAGACGTCCGCAACACCGCAGGTGCGGGGTTCTGGCGCCGCTAGGTAGTGCCCGCAGGGCGCTACGCAGCTTGGCGTATTCTAGCCAAGGAGACGGCGGACTATGCTGACTTCAGGCCCTTCGGTTTGCCGCAATAGCCGCAGGCGCCGGCCCGGGTAAATCGTCGTCGAAGGAGTTACCACCATGACAGAATTCCGCAAACTCCTGGCAGTGATCGACCCTACCAGCGAGCAGCAGCCCGCCATGGAACGCGCGGCCTGGCTCGCGCGGCAGACCGGTGCCCGTCTGGAGCTGTTCGTCTGCTACTACAACCAGTATCTGTCCGGCGACCGCTTCTTTGATTCCCGCGGCCTGAAAGAGGCCCGGGAGGAGACACTGGAGCATTTCCGCTCGCGACTCGAGAAGTTCGCCGGGAAACTGCGTGGCGACGGACTCGAGGTGACCACCGACGCCGCCTGGGACAACCCGCTGCACGAGGGCATCGTACGCAAGGCGGTCGGCACCGGTGCCGACATGGTGTTCAAGGACACCCACTATCACAAGCCGTCGGCGCGGGTGATCTTCACCAACACCGACTGGAACCTCATCCGCACCTGCCCGGTGCCGCTCTGGCTGGTGAAGCCCGGCGGCAACTGGGAGGGCGGTATCCGCTATCTGGCCGCAGTGGACCCGCTGCACGAGCACGAGAAGCCGGCCGCCCTCGATGACCAGATCATCAATGCGGCGAAGCGGCTGGCCGGTGCCACCGGCGGCGAGGTGCACGGGTTCCATTCCTACGATCCCATCATCGCCGTGGCCGATGCCGCCAACAGCACCTTCGTCCCGGTGACCCTGCCGGTGGAGGAACTGGAGGCGAAGATGCACGAGCGTCACCGCGAGCACTTCAATGAGCTGCTGGAATTCCACGGACTCAGCGCCAGCACTGCTCATCTGATGCCCGGGCGCACCCAGGAGGTGCTGCCGGCCCTCGCACGCGACGTCGAGGCCTCCGTGGTGATCATGGGCGCCGTCGCGCGTAACCGGCTGAAACGTATTTTCATCGGCAGTACGGCCGAGCAGGTGATGGATAATCTGCCCTGTGACCTGCTGGTGCTGAAACCGGCCTGGTTCGAGACGCCGGTGCACGTAGACAGGAAACGCAGCACGAATTGAAAGTTCTCGGCCCGTACTGCTGGTGAGCGATCGAGAGAGGAGGTGAGTCATGCGCGTCGGCGATATCTGCGCCCGGCGTGTGGTCACGGTAGAGCGGCGGACGTCCATCCGGGACGCCATCGCACTGATGCGTGACGAGCATGTCGGCGACGTGATCGTGACCGAGCCGCATCCGTCCGGTGAGGCGCCGGTCGGGATACTGACGGATCGGGACATCGTCCTGGAGCTGCTGGCCCGGGACGTGGATCTCGACGCCGTGACCTGCGGCGACGTGATGAGCTACGAACTCGCGACGGTGGAGGCGGAGGACGAGATACTGGACGCGATCGAGGCGATGCAGACCCGCGCTGTCCGGCGGCTTCCCGTGCTCGGCAATAATGGCGAGCTCGCCGGTGTGCTGAGCCTGGACGACCTGGTGGCGGCACTGTCCGAAGCCATCGGCGGGCTGTGGCCAGTCGTAAGGAGACAGCAGCGCATCGAGCGCAAGCGCCGCCCCGACTGAGATCGCTGTCCCGGCGCGCCGGGGCCACGCCACCGGGGCACCGCGGCTTCAGGCGACTACCGGCGTGGGCATCTGCGAGCCGAGCGGGTAGAATCCCGCTTTGGCCAGTATTTCTGCGTATCCGCGTGGCTCATATTTCCCGACGGCTTTCCAGACGGCGCCCTGCCGGTCTTTCTCCCGCGCTATGGTTCGCCGCCGTGGCGGCCGCCGCCCCGTCCGCGGTCGCCGCGGCGCCGTCCGGGCCGGCGCTGACGCAATGGCTACCCTGGCTGGTGGCCGGTAGCGCGCTGCTCCTGCTGGCGTTCGCACTCTGGCAGGGCCGCCGGCGCGGTCTCATCGCCTTCGTCGAGTTGCAGGATTCCCAGAGACTGATGCACTCGGTGGTGGAGACCGCCGCCGAAGCCATCATCACCATGGGCGCGGACGGGCGAATCCGCACGTTCAATCGGGCGGCCGAGGCCATGTTCGGCTGCAGCCGCGACGAGATCATAGGCGAGGACGTTAGCATCCTCATGCCGGCGCCGCATGCGCCGCGGCATAGCAGCTACGTCGACCGCTACATGGAGACCGGGGAGGCGCGCATCATCGGCATCGGCCGCTACGTGGAGGCCAAGCGCCGGGACGGCACCGTTTTCCCCGTGCACCTCGCGATTAGCGAGTTCCAGGACGGCGAGAGGATCTTCACCGGCATCATCCGCGACATGACCCAGGTACGCGAACTGGAGAGCGCGCTGCGTGACAAGGAAAAGTCGCTGAAGATGGCCCTGCGTGCGGCCAATCTGAACGTGTGGGAATGGGAGCCTGCCACCGACCTATTCCGCACGCTGGAAGGCGACTCCGCGGTTATGCCCGGACTGGGCGCCGGCGAGGCCGTCCAGGGTGCCGACCTGCGTAACCGGGTCCTGGCCGAGGATCGGCAGCGCATCGAGCGGGCCATCGCGCGTGTCCACGAGGGCGATGCTCAGGCGTTCGAATATCGTGTCACGCAGGACGACGGCACACTGCGCTGGTACCGCTCGCACACGACTCCCGTGCTGGCACCCGACCACCGGATCGAGCGTGTCCTCGGCGTCACCCGGGACATCACCGAGTCGAAGGAGCGGGAGGCCGAGCTCGCCTCCCAGCGCGAGCGCCTCACCCACGTCGCGCGCCTGAGTACCATGGGCGAGATGACGGCCGGCATCGCCCATGAGATCAATCAGCCGCTGACCGCGATCACCACCTATGCGCAGGGCAGCAAGCGCATGATCGCGTCAGGCAATGTCGATGTCGAAAGACTTAGCCGGGCGCTTGGCAATATCAGCGATCAGGCGCTGCGGGCCGGCGAGGTCATCCGCCGGCTCCGCGCCCTCATCCGCAAGACCGATCAGACGCGGGAGGTGCGCAACATCAATGAGCTGATCTCCGAGCTGGAACCGTTGGTCAGCATCGACGTGCGCGGCAACGACATACCCGTCATCTACGACTTCGACCAGCCGCAGCTCCCGGTGAACGTCGACCCCGTGCAGATTCAGCAGGTGATGCTGAATCTGCTGCGCAACGCCTTCGACGCCTCCGAGGAGCGGCGCTCCGGCGACATCATCGTACAGACCCGCCTGAACGGCGACGACGAGGTCGTGGTCCGCGTCACGGACCACGGCACCGGCATGTCGGAACAGGTGAAGAACAACGTGAGCAACCCGTTCTTCACCACCAAGAAGAACGGTATGGGCCTCGGCGTCTCCATCTGCATGTCCATCATCCGCAGCCACGGCGGAGAGGTGGCCTACGAAGACAACCCAAAGGGCGGTACCATAGTGACTTTGACGCTGCCGACGGTAGAGGGAGGGGTCCGCGATGGCGGGAACAGATGAGCCGCATCAGCCCACGGTATTTCTGGTGGACGACGACGAGGCGATACGCGATTCACTGTCATTCCTGCTGCAGTCCGTGGGGATGCCGTGCGAGACCTTCGCCTCGGCTCGCGACTTCCTGAATGCCTACAACGACGATCGGGCCGGCTGTGTCGTGCTCGATGTGCGCATGCCGGGCATGAGCGGGCTGGAGCTGCAGGAAGCCCTCAACGAGCGTCATTCCATTCTGCCCATCATCTTCATCACGGGTCACGGCGACGTGCCCATGGCGGTGGAGGCCATGCAGGGCGGCGCCGCCGACTTCCTGCAGAAGCCCTTCCGCGACCAGGATCTGCTGGACCGCATCAATGAGGCGCTGGCGAAAGACGCCGAAAACCGGCGTGCGCTGGAGGAGCATCACGACCTGCAGAAGCGCTGGAACTCGCTCACCAACCGGGAGCAGGAAGTCATGGAACTCGTCGTGGACGGCAAGCCCAACAAGGTCGTCGCCTACGAACTCGGAGTCAGCCAGCGCACCATAGAGATCCACCGCGCCCGCGTCATGGAGAAAATGCAGGCAAATTCGCTTGCCCATTTGGTGCGCATGGCCGTCATGCTCCGTTCGGATGCGGGCGAGGAGGCAGAACACCATTGAAGTCTGCCGCCTTCCGGTGGCCATTAAGTATCCCTGAGCTATGTCTGAGCCGCCCTCCGGGCCATCCAGTAGCTGCCCCTGATCGACACCTGCCTGATTCTTTAGCGAGCCCGCTGGAGGACGTCCGCCGCTAGGTAGAAGCCCGTATTTTTAGGGTAGTTTGATTTCCCGATCATGCCAGTGTCGCGTAATAGCATTCTTATTTTGAGCTGTAATGATTTCTGGGGACGGCCAGGCCGCCGCGGGGGCTAACAATCACCAGGGCAGCAAGGCATCGTGCGTTGCCGTCGTGGACCCGGATCCGACAGTTCGTGATGGGCTGGACGCGCTGCTGGGCGACCTTGCGACCGAGATCTGCCATTACGATTCCGCCGAGGAGTTCCTGCGGGCGACGGCGGATCATGCACCTGACTGCCTCATTACCGAGGTCTGGCTGCCCGGCATCTCCGGTGTCGAACTCCTGGAGCAGCTCAACGAGGCCGGCCATCACGTTCCCACCATCCTGCTCGCCCGGGACGGCGACGTGGCGATGGCGGTGCGTGGCATACGGGCCGGCGCCGCGGAGTACATCGAGAAACCGTGGGTGGATAGCCGTCTGCGCCAGTCGATCCGTTCGATCCTCGCCCGCCACGATATCCACTGACGCTCACCCCGGGCAATCTGCAGGGGCGCCGACGTTCGGGTTAACATCTGCGGATGCCGCCCAGACTGACAGGTTACGATCCGCGCGCCTTTCATGACGAACTCGTTAATGCGCAAGGGGCCGCTCGTCCCGGCACGGAGCGTCTCATCGACCTGCTGAATACACTGACGCCGGCCGCGCTGTCCGACAGGCAGACGGCCGCGGACCGTGCCATCGCGGAGATGGGCATCACCTTCACGGTCTATTCCGAGGGCCGCAATATCGATCGTGCCTGGCCCTTCGATATCGTCCCCCGGGTGATCCCGGCCAGCGAGTGGGCGCGCATCGACGAGGGTCTCCGCCAGCGGCTGACGACGCTCAATCTCTTCATAGACGACCTGTACAACGATCAGAACGTGGTCCGCGACGGCGTCTTCCCGGCGGAGGTGCTCGGCAGCTCGCGGAACTACCTGCCGGCGTGCGCGGGGGTGAGTCCCCGCTTCGGTGTCTGGGCCCACATCTGCGGCAGCGACCTGGTGCGCGACGGCGACGGCACGGTGTACGTGCTGGAGGACAATCTGCGTGTCCCGTCCGGCGTCTCCTACATGCTGGAGAACCGCAGTGTCACGAAACGGGTATTCCCCGAGCTGTTCGAGGACCAGACCATCCTGCCCGTCGACGACTACCCTTCGGACCTGTTCGACTTGCTGACCGCCATCGCGCCGACCGACGAGCGCGAGCCCGAGGTGGTGGTGCTTACGCCGGGTATCTACAACTCCGCCTACTTCGAGCACTCCTACCTGGCCCAGCGCATGGGCGCGGAACTCGTCGAAGGCGGCGATCTGGTGGTGGGTGACGACGACTGCGTCTACATGCGCACCATCGAGGGCCTCACCCGCGTCCATTCCATCTACCGGCGCATCGACGACGTCTTCCTGGATCCGCAGGTGTTCAGGCCGGACTCGATGCTCGGGGTGCCGGGCCTCATGCGCGTCTGGCGCAAGGGCAACGTGGCACTGGCGAACGCGCCGGGCTCGGGCGTCGCCGATGACAAGATGGTCTATACCTACGTGCCGGATCTGATCCGCTACTATCTGGACCAGGATCCCATCATCCCGAATGTGCCCACCTGGCGCTGCGCCGAGCAGGACCAGCGCGATCACGTACTGGCCAACCTGGCCGAGCTGGTCGTGAAGCCCGCCAACGAATCCGGCGGCTACGGCATGCTGATCGGCCCGCGCGCCAGCCGTGCGGAGCTGGCGCGGTTCCGGGAGCTGATCCAGGCCGATCCGCGCAACTACGTAGCGCAGCCGACCCTCGCGCTCTCCACCACACCGACGGTACGGGGCGAGGCGCTGGCGCCGCGGCACGTGGACCTCAGGCCGTTCATTCTGCAGTCGGACCGGCTCGCGGTGACTGCCGGCGGACTGACACGGGTGGCGCTGGTCGAAGGCTCGCTGGTGGTCAACTCGTCCCAGGGCGGCGGCAGCAAGGACACCTGGATCGTGGAGGACCGGGACTGATGCTCTCCCGCGTGGCCGAGCGCATGTACTGGGCGGGCCGCTACATCGAGCGCGCGGAGAATACGGCGCGTCTCGTGCGCGTGCACGGCAACATGCTGCTGGACCTGCCGGCCCGGGCCGGACGTACGTGGGAGCAGCTCCTGACCATCTTCGAGAAACAGGACGAATTCGAGCGCCGCTACGAGCGTGCCGACGAGTCCGCGGTGGTCGCCTTCTTCATCGCCGATACCGCCAATCCGGGCTCGGTGCTGTCGTCACTGGCACTTTTGCGCGAGAACATACGTACGACCCGGGACATCGTGCCGACGGAGGGCTGGGAGTCGGTGAACGAACTCTATCTGTACGCCCGACGGGAGCTGCCGCGGGCGGGGGGCGAGCGAACCCGCCACCGCATCCTGAGCGAGATGATCACCGCCTGCCAGCAGGTAACCGGACTGCTGGCAGGAACCATGAGCCATGGCCCCGGCTATCAGTTCCTGCGGCTCGGCCGCAATCTCGAACGCGCCGACATGACGACCAGGGTGCTGGACGTCCCCGCCGCCTCCCTGCTGAATCTGCCGGACGAAGTCGCCCCCTATCGCTACACACTCTGGATGAACGTCCTGAAATCGCTGTCGGCGTATCAGATGTACTGCCAGTACGTCCGCCGCCGCATCGTCGGTGAGGACGTCATCGATTTCCTCCTGCTCGACATGCGGTTCCCCCGTTCTTTCCGACATTGCCTGGGCGAGATCGCTGCCTCACTCGAGACCCTGCCGCGGCACGAGGGGGTGCTGGCCGAGTCGGCCGCGCTGCTGGCGGAACTCGAGGATGCCGACGACGCGAATCTGGATGCCGCGGCGCTGCATGATTGCCTGGACCGGCTGCAGCGGCAGCTGGGAGGGCTCCATCGCCACATATTCGACACCTGGTTTCTGCCGGCGGATCAGCAATGAAAGAGTTCCGCTGCACCTGCGGCAATCGGTTGTATTTCGACAATTCCCGCTGTCTCGCCTGCGGGCGGGAGGCCGGTTTCGATCCCGCGAGTCTGCAGCTGGTCGCGCTGGAATCCGCAGAGGGCGGAGACGAATGGCATCCGTCGGGCGGCTCCCACCGCTATCGCTTCTGTCTCAACCGCGAGTGGCACTGCAACTGGCTGCTCGACGGGGACGATTCATCCGGATATTGCGCGTCCTGCCGCCTGACCCGGACGCTGCCGAATCTCGCGCGTGACGACAATCTCGTGCTTTGGACCCGCCTCGAGGGCGCGAAACGGCGACTGCTCTATGACCTCCTGTCACTGGGCCTGTCCATCGACGAGCAGCGGCTGCGCTTCGAATTCCTGGAGGACCGGCGCACGAATCCGCTGGTGCGGGAGATGCATGTGTACACCGGCCACCGTGACGGCGTCATCACGATCAACGTGGCCGAGGCCGACGATTCGGCCCGGGAAGCCATCCGCGAGGCGATGGGGGAGTCCTACCGGACGCTGCTCGGCCACATGCGCCACGAGAGCGGGCACTATTACTGGTCGGTCGTGGTGAATACCGAAGAGTCCCTCACGGAATGCCGCAGCCTGTTCGGTGACGAACGCGAAGACTACCAGGGCGCACTGCAGCGCTACCACGAGCGCGGCGGGGGCGCCGGCAGCCCGTCCGCCTACGTGAGCGCCTATGCCGCGTCCCATCCCACGGAAGACTGGGCGGAGTGCTGGGCGCACTTCCTGCATATCGCGGACACGCTGGAGACGGCGGCGAACGCGGGCCTGATACCCGCTGACGTCGGCGTCCGTGATGACCGTTGGCTGGACCGCTGGACGGAGGTGGCGGTGGCGTTGAACGAGATGAATCGCAGTCTGGGACTGCGGGATGCCTATCCGTTCAGCCTGGCGCCCGCCGTCTGCGAGAAGCTGGAATTCATCCGTCGACGAGTCTTATATTCTTCGTCTCCACCCTGAAGCATGGCAACTCCCCGAACGCTCTGCGCAGGCTCTCCTGCCAGGCGGAACGGATCCGGGCGAGATACTCGCTGTCTTCCTCGAACAGCAGCCGCTGGCCCTCCGCCTGGCTGTCCCGGCGATACAGCAGCACCTCCACCGGCGGGCCGACCGTGGCGTTGCTGCGCATCGTCGAGTCCATGGAGACCAGCGCGCAGCGGGCGGCTGTCTCCAGGTCGGTAGTCCGGGCGATTATCCGGTCCAGTATGGGCTTGCCGTACTTCGTCTCGCCGATCTGAAGATACGGCGTGCGATCCGTGGTGTGGACGTAATTGCCCTCCGGATACACCAGGTACAAACGCTGCGGCTGATTGCGGATCTGGCCGCCGAGTATGAAGCTCGCTTCGGGGCTGAAGCCCGACTCCTCGTCCTTGCCGGCATGGCGCGCCTGGATGGAGCGGCTCGCCGCGCCGACGTAGTCGGCCACCTCCGCCATGGTGGCGAGCGACGCCAGGCTGGTGTTCTCGCCATTCCGGACGTCGCGGGCGAGCTTGGCGACCACTGTCTGGGTGGTGGCCAGATTGCCCGCGCTGAGAAGGACGAAGAAGCGCTCGCCGTCACCGCAGAATGTGTGCATCTTGGAGAACGTGCTGATCTGGTCGACGCCCGCATTCGTGCGCGAGTCGGAGACGAAGACCATGCCTTCGTCGAGATTGGCGGCGAGGCAATAGGTCATTGGCCGATCGGGGTCGAGAGCATCACTGCAGTTTCGGGCCGGCCGGAGGCTTAGTCAAGGCGCCGCCGGTACTCGCCGGGCGCCACGCCGTACCAGCGCCTGAACGCGCGGCCGAAGTTCGCCGCATCCTGATAGCCCAGCCGGTAGCCGATCTCCGCCACGCCCCAGCGCGTGCTCACCAGATACTCGTGGGCGAGGCTGCGATGCACCTCGTCCAGGATGCGCCGGTAGGAGGTGCCCTCGCGCTTCAGCCGCCGGATCAGCGTGCGGCGCGAGACGTTCAGCCGCCGCGCGACATGCTCGAGGCCCGGCGAGCGGCCGCCGGCCATGAGCAGACACTGGCGCACCTCCACCTCTAGGGCCGAGCGCTCCGCCACCTGCTGCAGCAGCTCCTCGCAGCGGGCCAGCGACACCTTGTGCATGGCCTCGTCGTAGAGCAGGCAGGGTGCCGCCAGCCAGGCGGCTGGCAGGGTGGTTGTGTACTGGTCGCCGTGGAAGCGCAACGTGCCTTCGAAGCGGGCCGCGAACTCGGTCCGCAGACCCGCCCTGTCGGCGGGCAGGTGCCAGACGAGGCCGGAACCCTTGCGGCCCGCGGCATGGCCGACCACGTGGGCGATCACCTGCAGCCCGGTCAGCTGCATGATCTCCATCAGGATGGGGCGCAGCGCGCCGAGATCCTCGCGCTCGTGGTCGCGGATCTGCACCGTGTCGCCCGTCTCGCGGATCTCGCCCCAGGCGAATGGTGCACGGATCTCACCGAACTTGGTCATGATCTTCAGCGCGTCGCCCAGCGTCGGCGAGGTGATAGCCGCGATGCCGAGGGGGCCGTGGTGGGCCACGTCCATCCGCGCTGCCATCTCGAGATGCCAGCCCGGCGCGAGACGCCGGTCGATCGCCTGCAGCAGCCGCCGCACCGCGGCGAACGGCACGTAGTGGTCGGTACCCTCCATTTCCCGCGGGCGGATGCGCGCCGCTCTCAGGATCTCGCGCCGGTCGGGGCCGTCCAGGTCGAGTGCGCCGACAAAAGTCCTGATATAGGTGACGGGAAGATGCATTTTCTGGCACTTAATAACCAGCCAGTGGCATTTCTAGCACTGTTATCCGGCGCCGGTCAAAGCACAATAGGTGCCCGGGGCAGCAAGCGCGTCAGCGGACTGGTCGATCCGGGACTGATTCCCGGCTCCGCCGCAGGGGGAAAACATGAAAACCTTCGTCTACAGCACGCCCGACGGCGTGGCCATGTCCTACACCGACCGCAAGCGCACCTGGTGGTCGTTGTCCGTACTCTGGGCACTCTATCCGCTGGTCGGCATCGGTCTGCATGCCTGGACCGGCATCGAGGCGATGCTGCTGGTGCCCCTGTTCACGAGCTACGTCGTGGCGCCCGCCATGGACTGGCTGATGGGCGAGGACGAGAGCAACCCGCCCGAGCGCATGGTGCGCGAGCTGGAGGACGACCCCTACTACCGGGTCCTCACCTACATCACGGTGCCCATGCACTTCGTCTCCCTGATTGCCGCGGCCTGGTGGGCCGGCACCCAGGATCTGTCCTGGTGGGGCTACCTGGTGCTGGCGATGACGGCGGGCATGGCGAGCGGGCTCGGCATCAACACCGGCCACGAGCTCGGCCATAAGAAATCGAAGCTGGAGCGCTGGCTCGCCAAGATCGTCCTCGCCGTGCCTTTCTATGGCCATTTCTGGATCGAGCACAACAAGGGCCATCACCGGGACGTGGCCACGCCGGAGGATCCGGCCAGCGCGCGCATGGGCGAGAGCATCTACAAGTTCGCGCTGCGCGAGATCCCGGGTGCGATGAAGCGGGGCTGGCACGAGGAGCGCGTGCGGCTGGAACGCAAGGGTCAGTCGGTGTGGAGTCTCGACAACGAGATCCTGCAGTCCTACCTGATCTCCATTGCACTGCAGGCGGGGCTCATCATCGCCTTCGGCTGGATCATGATCCCGTTCCTGGCCGTTCATAACGTGCTCGCCTGGTGGCAGCTGACCAGCGCGAACTACATCGAGCATTACGGGCTGCTGCGCGAGAAGCAGGAGAACGGCCGCTACGAGCGCTGCCAGCCGCACCATTCGTGGAACTCGAACCACGTGTACTCCAATCTGCTGCTGTTCCACCTGGAGCGCCACTCCGATCACCACGCGCACCCCACGCGCCGTTACCAGTCGCTCAGGCACTTCGAAGACCTGCCGCAGCTGCCGAACGGGTACTTCGGCATGTATCTCATCGCCTACATCCCCTCGCTCTGGTACCGCGTGATGGACAGGCGCGTGCTTGCGCTGCCTCACATCGACGGCGACCTGAGCAAGGTCAATGTCGACCCTGACCGGCGGCAGGCGATCGAGACCCGCTACGGGCAGGGCGCCGCGGCACAGGCGGCGGCCGCATGACCGAGACGGGCGCGATGGCGCGCTACGAGTGCCCCGACTGCGGTTATGTCTACGACGAGGCGGCGGGCGACGATCACGAGGGCTATCCGCCGGGCATGAAATTCGCGGACCTGCCGGAGGAGTTCGTGTGCCCTGATTGTGCGGTGCGGTACAAGGAGGATTTCGTCCGCGTTGCGGGATGATACCCTCGTCCCCGGGAGTCACGGCGTCTATACTCGCTGTTCAATTGCGGAGCAGCGAATAGGGACGTTCTGATGCGCGAACAATCCTGGGGACTGGTCATCGCGGTCGCCGCGACGCTGGCCCTGCTCGTCTTCACCGGCTATCAATTGCTGCAGCGGGAGCAGCCGGAGGAGGCGCCGGCGGAGCCGCCACCGGCCGCGCAGAGCCGGGAGCCTGCGCCGCCACCGGAGCCCCGCTATCCCATCGAGGAGCCGCAGCCCGAGCCGGCCCCCGCCGAGACGGCGCGAGCACCGGCCGAAATGCCGGCGCAGCCGGCACGCCCGCCCCTGCCGCCGCTGGACGCAAGCGACGGGCCGTTTACCGACTCGGTGGACAAACTGTTGCCGGAGGCCGCCGTTCCTGCGCTGGAGCTGCGTGACCGGCTGATCCGCAAGATCGTGGCCACCGTCGACGGCCTGGAACGTGAGGCGCTGCCCGAGCGCGTGCGTCCCGTGGAGCCGGTGCCCGGGTCCTTCCGCGTCTCCGGCAAGGTGGACGGGGACCTCTACATCCTGAGCCCCGCGAACTACGAGCGTTACGATGCGCTGGTCAATATGGCGGCGGAGGTCGATCTGTCCCGTGCCGCCGAGACCTACCGGCGCCATTACCCGCTGTTCCAGCAGGCCTGGGCCGAACTCGGCTACCCGGACAGCTATTTCAACGACCGCCTGGTGGTGGTGATCGACCAGCTTCTGGCCACGCCCGACGTCGCCGACCCCGTGCGCCTGGTGCGGCCCCACGTGCTGTACAAGTTCGAGAACCCGGTCCTGGAGGGTCTCTCGCCCGGTCAGAAGCTGCTCATACGCATGGGCCCGGAGAACCGCGCCACGGTGAAAACGCTCCTGCGCCAGTTCCGCGGTGAGATAACAGGCATGACGGAGATTGCCGGGGAGGCTGCGGGTGCCGACACTACCGGCGAGATGGCCGACACGGAGTGATCTGATGGAATATCTGCTCTTCGGTCTCGCCATCGCGGGGTTCGCCATGGCCGTCAGCGCATACGTGCGTGTCGAGCGTATCGAGAGGCTCCTGAAAGAAAAGAACATTATCGACGGATAGCGATCCGCGGGCGGTGCGCGAATTCGGCTTCCGCGGGCGCAGGTGTCTGCCCTGGATGTGGGGGCTTCCACCCGACCACCGGCGCTACTATCCCTTCTACGCCGAGTGCATCGAACTCGGCATGCCGTTCTGCCTTCAGGTCGGTCACACCGGGCCGCTGATGTCGTCGGAGCCGGGACGGCCCATCCCCTACCGGGAGCACGTGGCGCTCGAGTTCCCGGAACTGGTGATCGTGGCGCGAAGAAGGTGCTGTTCGGGCTGTCCTAATCGACCAGGCCGTCGCCTCAGTCGATATCCAGCCAGCCCTCGGCGAAGGCAACCGCGCCGCCGCCGATCCAGCTGCCGGTCACGCGCCCGTCCCGCTTCTCGGCCCGGGCTTCGAGTACGCTCGGGCGCCCCATCTCCGCGCCCTGCAGGATGCGCCAGCCGTAGTCCCCGGAGGCCTCGCGCGTGTAGTGGGCGAGCAGTGCCGACAGGGCGCAGTTCGCGCTGCCGGTGGCGGGATCCTCGGGCACGCCGTCCAGCGGCGCGAACATGCGGGCCCGGATGTCGTACTCGCCGTCGTCGTGCACGTACATGTGGATGTCCGGCGGCAGGCCCTGGTCGGCCAGCACGTTGAACACGTCGGCGTCGATCCGGGCACGGGCCAGGGTGTCGGTGTCGGCCAGCTCGGCCATGATGAACGGCAGGCCGACCGAGGCGGCCTGGGGCAAGTGGGTGTCGGTGACGATGTCCTCCGGTTCCAGCGACAGCGCGGCGGCGATCAGCTCCGTCGATACCGGTTCCGAGAGCGTGAGGGTCTCCGGCGCGGCCAGCTCGCAGCGGATGCGCCCGCCGTCCCGGCTGATGGATACCGGTACCCTGCCCGCCGCTTCCTCGAAGACCACTCCGTCGCGCCCGTCCAGCTCGCCGGTGTGGGCCAGCACGAATGCCGTGCCGATGTTCGGGTGCCCGGCGAAGGGTACCTCCACCTTCGGTGTGAAGATGCGCACACGGCGGTCGCCGCCAGTCTCGGGCGGGAACACGAACGTGCTCTCCGAGAAGTTGAACTCCCGCGCTATGCGCTGCATCTGCTCGTCGCCGAGCCCGCGGGCATCCGGCAGCACCGCGAGGGGGTTGCCGCCGAACAGCGTCGCCGTGAACACGTCGCAGATGTAGTAGCGGTAACGCAAGGTGCGGCGACTCAGTAATCGGCGGGCGGTGTCTGGCGGCGGCGCGGCGGATCCCAGAAGGGCTTCGCCACGACGGAAGCTGCGGCCATCTTCCGCGACCAGTGCATCTCGCGCTGGTAGTAGATTTCCGTGTACAGAGTCTCGCCGGGTTCGCCAGCCGGCCGCTGCACGGTGGCTATCGCGATGTTCTTCTTCGCCACCGGCGACCAGCCCGCCGAGGTGACAAAGCCCACCTGTTTGTTCCGTCGGCTGTAGACATAGGAGTGGTGCGCCGGCTTGTTGCCCTCGATGTCCAGCTTGACCAGGCGCCAGGTCGAGCCGCGGCGCAGCTCCGCGGCCAGTGCCCGGCGCCCGTTGAAATTCGGCTTGGTGAAATCCACCAGCCAGTCGAGTCCCAGCTCGAACGGCGAGCGTGCGCGCGCGGGCCGCACGATCTCGTCGGCAGGCAGAAAGTCCACTCCCGCCTGGATGAAACCGGCCTCGACGCGGCAGAGATCGAGCGCATTACTGCCTATCGCTTTTATGCCGCGGTATTTTCCGGCGAGGAACAGCCGGTCCCAGAGGATCTCGGCATGGTCCGGATCGATCCAGAGCTCGTAACCGAGGTCACCGGTGAAGCCCGTGCGCGAGACCATGAGCTCTGTGCCCTCGAAACGGAAATGGGTTAGCCCGAACGGCTTCAGCGCCTCGACGTCCGTGAGGCCCATCTCCCTGAGGACGGCGCAGGAGGTCGGGCCCTGCAGGGCGAGGGCGGCGACCTCCGCAGTCTCCTCCGTCACTTTCACGTCGAAGCCGTCGGCCGCGTCGAGCAGCCATTCCAGGTGACGCTCCTGGGAGCAGAGCCGGTACTCGCCCTCGCGCAGGTGGAAGATGGTGCCGTCGTCGATGACCTTGCCGGCGTCGTTGCACCACACGGCGTAGGCGACCCGGCCCGGCTTCAGCTTCGTCATGTCGCGGGTCACCAGTCGGTCGAGGTAGGGCAGCGCCTCGGGCCCGCTGATGCGGTACTTGGTCATAGGGCAGAGATCGAATACGCCCGCGGCGTTGCGCACCGCGAAATACTCGAGGTCCGCGGCGGTGTACTCGGCGGCGGTCGTGTAGCCTTTCCAGTCCTGCCAGGCGTTGCGGTGATTGGCGGCGGCGGTGCGCGCGTGGAAATGGGTGCGCAGGACGCGTTCGCTGACTCCCCGGGCGCTCATGAGCGTCCCTCCCGTTTCAGTATCTCGGCCGCGGCATTGCGGCCCGCCGCGCCGGTGATGCTGCCGCCCGGGTGCGCGCCGGCGCCGCAGAGGTAGAGCCCTTCCACCGGCAGCGCATACTGCGCGGCGCCGGGCACGGGCCGGGTGAACAGGAACTGATCCAGCGCGAGTTCCCCGTGGTGCCAGTGGCCTCCGCCCATGCGGTAGAGGCGCTCGATGTCCGCCGGGCTCAGCAGTTCCGCCGCAACGATACGGTCACGCAGTCCCGGCGCGTACGCGGCGATGGTATCGATCACCAGATCGCGGAACAGGCCGTTCTGCGCCTCGTCCCAGCCGCCGTCGAGCCGGTAGGGGGCATATTGCACCACGGCCGACAGGACGTGCCTGTCCGGCGGCGCCAGGGACGGGTCACCGACGCTGGGAATCGTGATCTCGATGACCGGCTCCGCCGACCACTGCCCGTACTTTGCCGGATTGAATGCGCGCTCGACGTAGTCCATGTCCGGTGCGATGACGAGCCGACCTTCCAGTGCGGACGGATCGACGCCGGTGAATTCGGGCAGTGCGTCGAGCGCGAGGTGCAGCTTGGCCGCATTGCCGCGCATGCGCAGGTTGCGGATGCGTCGGGTAAAGCCCGTCTCGACGTGCCGCGCCCCGAGCAACTCCAGCACCGTCGTCTTAGGGTCGGCATTGGAGACCACAGTGAGCGCGTCGATCTCCTCCCCGTCTTCCAGTTCGACACCGATGACCCGGCCGTTATCCACCCGGATGCGTCGCACCGGGGCATCGCATCGGATGTCCGCCCCCGCAGCCCGCGCTGCGCCGGCGAAAGCCTCGCCGACGCGGCCCATGCCGCCTTTCGGCAGAGCCATCGCGCCGGGGCTGCCGTCGATTGCGCCGGTGAGCCGGTGGATGTAGGTGAGCAGGCTGTTCGGCGAGCGCGGCCCCAGATGGGTGCCGAGCACGGCGTCGAGCGCCAGCGCGCCCTGGACGAGCGGTGTGTCGAGATGCTCGTCCAGGACGTCGTAGATATTGATGGCGATCAGACGCAGGAACTCCTGCATCTCGCTGCGGCCCAGGCGGCGGATGTCGAGTCCGAGCCTGCCGAGCGTCATCTTGTCCGTCGTGTCGTTGTTCGCGAGCCGGGGCGGCCGGCGATTCAGATACCGGCGGAGGAGCTTCGCGAATCGCAGCATGCGTTCGCGGAATTCCCGCAGCCCGGCGCGGTCGCGCTCGGTCACGCGGCCGTCGAGTTCCGCGCCCCGGATGCGCACGTGGTGGCCGTCGGGCGAGAGGGCCGTGGTCGCCGCGGCGGCGACGGCGATCTCCAGGCCGAACCGGGCGAGCTCGAGTTCACTCGCCACCTTTGGCTGCAGCTGATAGAGCAGGTGAGCGCAGCCGGAGACCCGGAAGCCGTCGGCAAAAATCCGCGTGGCGGCGGCACCGCCGATTTCGCCGGATGCCTCCAGCACCAGCACGTCGTGTCCTGCCCGCGCGAGATAGGCGGCGCAGGCAAGGCCATTGTGCCCGGCGCCGATGACGATCACCCCGGCCGTCTTCTTCTCAGTCATCGCCGAAGTTCTCCGGTACTGTCGAGGGCTTCCTGATGTCGCGCAGGATCTCCCGTGCCGCGTTGGCCCCCGGCGCGGCCATCACGCCGCCGCCGGGGTGGGTGCTGGAGGAACACATGTAGAGCCCCTTCACCGGACCGCGGTATTGCGCGAAGCCGGGCACGGGACGGTTGAACAGCAGCTGGTCCATGGTGAGTTCGCCCTGGAAGATGTTGCCCTCGGTGAGGCCGACCTCGGCTTCGAGTTCCCGCGGCGTGCGGATCTCGACGTGCAGGATCAGGTCCTTGAAATCAGGGCTGTACTCGGCGATCTGGTCGATGACCGTCTGGCCGAAGGCGTCGCGGTCGGCGTCGGTCCACTCGCCGGTGTCGAGCTCCGGCGGACAGTACTGCACGAAGCAGCTCATGAAGTGCTTGCCCGGCGGCGCCATGGTCGGGTCGGTCACCGTCGGTATCACCAGGTCGATGTACGGATCCTTCGACCAGGTCTTCGCCTTCCAGTCGTCATAGGCACGCTCCATGCGCCCGAGCGAGTCGATGAAGTGCATGTCCGCGTTCATGAGCTGGCTCGATTCCGGCAGCGGGGGGAAGGTGGGCAGGCCGTCCAGCGCGATGTTGAGCTTGCCGGAGGAGCCGCGGATGTGGAAATTCTCCACCCGGCGCACGAAGTCATCGTCGAGGTCGCTGCGCTCCATTACGTTGAGGAAGGTCCGCTTGACGTCGAGATTCGACACGACCCGGTGAGCCCGGATCTCGTCGCCGTTAGCCAGTGCCACGCCCTGTACCCGGCCGTCCCGAACGACGATACGGCTCACCTCGGCATTAGTGCGGATCTCGCCCCCGAACGCGCGCAGCGCGCCGGCGATGGCGTTGCTGACGGCGCCCATGCCGCCCCGTGCGAATCCCCACGCCCCGATGTTGCCGTCCACCTCGCCCATGTAATGATGCAGCAGCACATAGGCGGTTCCCGGCGAGTACGGTCCGAGCGCCGTGCCGATGATTCCGCTGCCCGCGAGGTGGGCCTTGATGACATCCGTCTCGAAGAACTCCTCGAGATACTCACCGATGCTCATGGTCCAGAAGCGGATGGTGTCGTAGATGGCCTCTTCCTCCATCTCGAGCAGCCGGCCGCCGATCAGGGCGAGTTCGCGCAGGTCGCGGGGGCGGAAAGAGGTGGGGTCCGGCGGCGTCCTCAGCAGGAAATCGCGGATGAAGCGGGTCTGGCGCATCACCTCGGCGGAATAACGCTGATAGGCATCCGCGTCGCGTTTGGAATGGCGCGCCAGCTCCCGGTGGGCCACTTCTTGGTCCCAGTAGCTGCCGAGATAGTCGCCGTTCCGGGTGAACGTGACGCTGCCGCCGTATGGGGTGACCTGAAGGCCATGCCGGGACAGATCCAGCGCCCTGTAGATCTCGGGCCGCAGCAGGCTGCACACATAGGAGCAGTTGGAGTAGATCCAGTCGTCGTACAGATTGCGGCTCACCGCGGCGCCGCCGATGTAGTCGTTCTTCTCGACGACTATGACGTCGAGGCCGGCTTTCGCCAGGAAGGCCGCGGTGGTCAGACCGTTGTGGCCTGCGCCGACGACGATGGCATCGTAAGTCTTCA
This sequence comes from uncultured Woeseiaceae bacterium, assembly GCA_964427415.1. Lineage (GTDB taxonomy): Bacteria > Pseudomonadota > Gammaproteobacteria > Steroidobacterales > Woeseiaceae > Lentisalinibacter. The sequence continues at coordinate 57,865 of CAYRUH010000020.1, forward strand.
AGTTTGCCCTGCCCCGTCCGGTGCGCCCTGCGCCCGGTTCATGAAATAACCGCCACGGGCTGCAGGCGCGAGGCCTTGCGGAAGAAGGCGAGTGTCATCAGCGTGGCGGAGACGGCGACACCGCCCGTCATGCCCCACCACAGGCCCACGCCGCCCAGCCCGAAGGCGAAGCACGCCACCGTGCCGCTGCCGAGCCCGAGCAGCCAGTAGCCCAGCACCGCGTAGAGCATCGGCGTGCGGGTGTCGCCCAGTCCGCGCATGGCATTGGCGGCGATGATCTGCAGCCCGATCAGGAGCTGAAACAGGCCCGCTGCGACGGCGAAAGACACCGCCTGCTCGCGCACCGCGACCGTGTCCGCCTGCGCCGGGTCGAGGAACAGCCCGACGACGGCCTCCGGCAGGAACCAGAGCACCATCGCGGCGAGGCCGAGTACCGCCAGTCCCATGCGCAGCGTGATGGCCGCCGCCTGACGCGCCGCCGGCGGACTGCCCTTGCCGGTGCCGAATGCGACGCGCACCCGGGCTGCATCGCCCAGGCCGGCCGCGATGCTGAGGGAGACGTAGACCACTGTGTAGACGATCTGCTGCGCCGCCAGCTGGACGGCGCCCAGCAACCCGACCAGCACCGCGGCGACCGTGAACATGCCGCCGGAGAGCAGCTGGGCTCCCGCCACCGGCAGCCCGAGGGAGACGAGCTGGCCGGCCAGCGGCGGATCCGGACGCCCGGCCGCGTTCCACCAGCGTATTTGCAGCCCGTCCTGTCCGCCGACATGGATGGCCAGCGCGACGAACATGAGCCAGCTGACGATGGTCGTGCCCAGCCCGGCACCGAACACGCCGAGTGCGGGGAAACCGAGATGGCCGAACACCAGGGTATAGTTCAGCCCGGCGTTCAGTATCAGTGCGGCGACCGACAGGACAAAGATCACCATCGGCTTCTCGACGGCGATGACGTAATTCCTGAGCACCGTGAACCACAGGATAGGCAGGACGGCGAACGTGAGCGCGTAGGTATACGGTGCGACGGCCGCCACCACCCGCTGATCCTGGCCGGCCAGCCCCAGTAGCGGAGCGAGGCACCAGGTGGCGACCATCACCGGCAGCGAGAACAGGGTGGCGACGAGCAGGCCCTGCTCGACCACCCGTCCCGCCGTCCGCGTATCCCCGCGACCGCGTGCCTGCGCGACCAGTACGGCGACCATCGAGACCGTGCCCATGCCGATCAGCAGCAAAACGTAGAACCAGTCGCCCGCGAGCCCCACCGCGGCCAGCTCGATACTGCCGAGCTGGCCGACGATGATCATGTCGATGATCAGCATCGCCATCTCGACCAGGTAGGCGGCGATCAGCGGTCCGCTGATCGCCGCGAGGCTCGCCCGCTCGCCCGCCCGGGTCGGCAGCCAGTAGTTCCCTCGGCCGGATTCCGACTTCATCTTCCGGCTCCCCGGGCGCGTCGCTCAGACGTTCCTCAGATACCATTGGTAATCACGATCGGTGATCTCGTTGTGGATGCGCTGGCTCTCGACCCGGCGCGCATGCTCGTAGACCCGGCAGTATTCGTCGCCCAGGTAGTCACGCAGAAAGCGGCTGGCGCCGAAGCGCGCCAGTGCCGCTTCCCAGCGTATCGGCAGGGTCGCCTCGGGTTCGATGCTCTCACCCTCGGCCACCATCGGTCCCGGCTCGATGCCGTGGCTGATGCCGTGGTGGATGCCGGCGAGCACCGCGGCGGCCACCAGGTAGGGGTTGGCGTCGGCACCGGCGGTGCGGTGCTCGATGCGCAGGTTGTTCGGGCCCGAGAGCGGGATGCGGATGGAGACTCCGCGATGGTTCGCGCCCCAGTTCGGCGTGACCGGAGCGAAGAAATCCGGCCGCAGCCGGCGGTAGGAATTGGCGTTCGGCGCGAAGATGGCCATGGCGTCCGCCATTGTCTCCTGCAGACCGCCGACCGCATGGTGCAGCGCCGCGTCGAAGGGCGGTTCGGCGGCCGCAGGCTCGCCGCCGGAGAAGAAATTGCTGCCGTCCTCGCGCAGCAGGCTCACGTGCAGGTGCAGGCCGTTGCCGGTGTATTCGGCGAAGGGCTTTGCCATGAAGCAGGCCGCGGTGCCGTGGCGCCGGGCCACGGCGCGGACGACGCGTTTCAGCAATACCGCATGATCGCAGGCCGCGAGCGGATCGGCCACGTGCTGCAGGTTCACCTCGAACTGGCCCGGCGCGAACTCCGAGATGGTCGTGCCCACCGGCAGGGACTGTGCCTCGCACACCGCCATCAGTTCGTCCAGGAACTCCTCGATGTCCCAGAGATCCTGCGGGTGGTAGACCTGCTCGCCGCGCTGGCCGTGGCCGGTGCCGAAGATGGCGGGCATGCGCGGCGCGACACCGGTGTGCGCGGCGTCGAGCAGGTAGAACTCGAGTTCGACCGCCATGACGGCGGTGAGTCCCATCTCCGCGAGCGGGCTCGCGGCGCGTGCCAGCACGTGACGCGGGTCGGCGAAATAGGGGCCGCCGTCGCGTGCGTACAGTGAGAACAGGACCTGGGCGCAGTCGCGCCGGGCCCAGGGTATCGGCGCCAGCGTGTCGGGGATCGGCCGGGCGTAGGCGTCCGGGTCGCCGTCGTCGGCACCGTAGGGCAGACCGTCTATCACGGCGCCCATGGAGTCGAGCATGACGACGCTGGCGGGAATATTGAAGCCCTTGGAGAATACCTTTCCGAACTCCTCGCGCAGGATGCGTTTGCCGCGCAGCACGCCCACCATGTCGGCGATCAGCAGCTCCATCATGCCGCAATCGGGGTGCGCGGCGAGGTACTCCTCCAGCCTGCCGTCCGGTGCCGCCATCTTCCCTCCTCCCCTGCGTCCGGTTGCCGGCGCCCGCTTCAGGCGAGGCTGATCCAGGCCGATTTGGTCTGGGTGTATTCCAGCAGGCTGTCGAAGCACTTGTCGCGGGCGTTGCCGGACTGCTTGTAGCCGCCGAACGGCTGGGTCATGTCCGCCTCGTCGTAGGTATTCACCCAGATGATGCCGGCCTCGAATTCCCGGATGAAGCGGTGGGCGGTGCGTATGTCCCGCGTCCAGATGCTGGCGGCAAGGCCGTAGATGGTGTCGTTGGCGATGCGGATGGCCTCGTCGGCGCCGTCGAAGGGGATGACGCTGGCCACGGGCCCGAAGATCTCCTCGCGGGCGATGGTCATATCGTTGTTGACGTCGACGAACAGCGTGGGATCCACGTAGGCGCCTTTGGGGTACTGCTCTGAAGCGGTGCCGCCGAACAGCAGCTTCGCGCCCTCTTTCCTGCCCGTCTCGATCATCCCGAGCACCCGCTTCTGATCCTGATGCGTGACCAGCGGGCCGAGATTGGTGGCGGGGTCCAGCGGATCGCCCGCCCGGTAGGCGTCCTTGCCCTCGGCGACGAAGCGCTCCACGAAATCGTCGTAGATCCTGCGGTCCACCATGATCCGCGAGCCGGCGTTGCACACCTCGCCCATGTTGGCGTAGATGGCGTGGTAGGCGGTCTCCACCGCCCGGCCGAGATCGGGCAGATCGTCCATGAACACCTGCGGGGACTTGCCGCCGCACTCGAGGCCGACCTTTTTCATGTTCGACTGGCCGGCGTACTGCAGGATGAGCTTGCCGACCGCGGTGGAACCGGTGAAGGAGATCTTGGCCACGTCGTTGTGCAGCGCCAGCGCCTTGCCGGCGATCTCCCCCATGCCGTTGACCACGTTGAATACCCCCGGCGGCCCCCCGGCCTCGACGAAGAGTTCGGCGATGCGCAGATTGGACAGCGGCGACTGTTCGGCGGGCTTCAGGACGACCGTGTTGCCGGCCGCGAGCGCGGGTGCATACTTCCACGCCGCCATCAGCAGCGGATAGTTCCAAGGGGAGATGGCTCCCACCACGCCCAGCGGCTCGCGCAGCACGAGGTTCATGGCGTCGCTGGCCGTATTGGTGATGGCGCCCTCGATCTTGTCGATGCTCTCGCTCATGAAGCGGATGGTGTCGGCCACCAGCGGCACGTCCACGGACAGCATGTCGGCGATGGGCTTGCCCATGTCCAGCGTGTCCATGAGCGACAGTTCCCCGGCATGCTCCTCGACGAGATCGGCGAAGCGATACAGGACGGCCATGCGCTTGCGCGGCGCCATCTTCGACCACACGCCGGAGCGGAACGCGGCCCTGGCCGCGGCGACCGCGGCATCGATGTCCTTCGCCGTCCCCTCGGCCATCTCGGCGAGCACCTCGCCGGTGGCCGGGTTCACGGTCTCGAAACGCCCGCCGTCGATGGCGTCCACGAATTCTCCGTTGATGAACAGGCGGGTCTCCAGGCGCTGCTTCAGCCGGTCCGCCGCCTGATGCCAGCGCGGGGCGTCGTACTCTGCCAGTGCTTCCAGTGTCATGCTGTTTGCCTCTCTGGGGTCTTGTCGTCGTGCAATACCGTGAGCGCGTCGACGGCGATGCAGCCTCCGGCATGGACGAGGAGGGGATTGACGTCGATCTCCCGAACGACATCGCCGAGTTCGGCTGCCATTACGGAGAATCTTGCGGCCGCGTCGCACAGGGCGTCAATATCGGTCGCCGGCCGGCCCCGCCCGCCATCCAGCAGCCGGCGCAGCCGCAGGCGCCCGATCAGCCGCTGCGCCCAGGCCGCATCGAACGGCGGCAGGGCGAAGGCGACGTCGGCGTGCAGTTCGGTATGGATGCCGCCGGTGCCTATGGCGACCACCGGTCCCAGGTCCGGGTCCGTGCTCATGCCGAGCAGCACCTCGGTGCCGGCGGGCTGCATGGCGGAGACTTCCACGGCGGGGCCGAAGCGCCCGGCCAGTTCCCGCCAGGTCTGCGCCACCCGGGTGCGCTCGTTCAGGCCGAGCCGGACGCCGTCGACGTGGCTGCGATGGGCGATGCCCGGCGCCGCCGTCTTCAGCGCGACCGGGCCGCCGACACGCATCCAGGCCGCCACCGCCTCTTCCTCGGTATGCGCCAGCGAGCTTTCCGTGACCGGGATGCCGAAATCCCGCAGCATGGCAAGCGCGGTCGTGCTGTCCGGCGCATAGCCGCCCGCCAGTCGTTCGCGCCAGCGCAGGCCGGCGTGGGCCGGGGCGGGAGGTACCACCGGTTCGGCCCGTTCGCGGCTGTCCCGCCAGGCGAGCAGGCAGCGCACCGCGGCCAGGGCGGCGGGTACGCCGTCGAGCACCGGGAAGCCGTGCTCGCGGGTGGCGCTGATCACCAGCGGGTCGCTGCCGGTGCCCTGCCGCGAGCCGATCAGCACCACCGGTTTGCCGCTGACGGCGTGCGCGCGGGTCATGTAGTCCACATAGCTCTCGTAGATGCGCCCGTAGGGCGCGCGATCGTGCACCAGCAGCCCGATGGCGGCGTCCGGGTCGCTCATCAGTATGCCGAGGGCTTGCGCCATGCGGTCCTCCGCCTCCGTGCCGCCGCGGCTCCACCCGTCCAGCGGGTTCACCGCGGGCAGCTCCGGGTCGAGCAGGGCCTCCAGCCGTCGTACGGTGGCGGGCGCAAGACGGGTCAATTCGATGCCGGCGTCGGCGGCCAGGTCCGCCATGAGCTGCCGCTCGCCGCCCGAATCGTGCAGGGAGACGACCGCGCCGGCGCCGGGCCGGTGGGGCTGGGCGAACAGGATGAGGGCATTGGCGAGCTCGTCGAGATCGCGGACGCGCTGCACGCCGTAGCGCTCGAACAGCGCCTCGTAGGCGGCGTCGTCTCCGGCCAGCGTCCCGCAGTGTGAGATGGCCAGCTCGGCTGACCACGCCGTGCGACCGGTCTTGACGACGGCGATCGGGATGCCGCGCTCCCGTGCCTTCGCGAAAGCGGCTGCGAGACCCGCCGGATTGCGCGCCCGCTCGAGAAACAGCCCCACGGCCCGCGTCTCTGGCAGCTCCAGGGCGAAATCGAGATACTCGTCGATGCCGGTCGTGAGTTCCTGACCGGTGGACACGGCGAGGTTGAAGGTCAGGCGCTCGTCGCAGTCGACGATACCGCACATGCCGGCGCCGGATTGCGAGATCAGCGCGACATTACCCGGAGGCTCGTGATGGCGGGCATCGAAGCCGGTCGCCCAGACCCGGTCCCGGACGTTGTAGAACCCCATGCCGTTGCCGCCGCAGCAGAGCACGCCGGCTTCCGCCAGCCGGGCGGCGACGCGTTCGCGCAGCACCGGCCGCCCGGCTGCCCGGGCCCCTGCATCGTCAGCGGTTGCCAGCGATGACATGATCGTGACGGCGGCCGCGCCCGCATGCAGTCCCTCCTCCAGAGCGGCCTCGATACGTTCGTCGGAGACCGCGAAGATCACCATCTCCGGGACCTCCGGCAGCGATGCCAGGCTCGGCAGGCACTCGAGGCCGGCCAGCTCGGTGTAGCGCGGGTTTACCGGATAGATACGGCCCTGGTAGCCGCTGGCGAGGAGATTCTGCAGAGCGAGCTGCCCCATGCTCGGTTGCCGGGACGAGGCGCCGACCAGCGCGATGGAGCGCGGTCGGAGCAGCGGGTCGAGGCGGTGAGGCGTGGCGTTCAACGCGCGGTGCCCTCCTCGTCAGGAGCCGGCGCTGCTGCGTGCCGCAGATCGTCCGGCGTCCTCTGCCAGCTTGCGTTCCAGGGCCGCCTCGAAGCCCTCGAGCGTATCTCCGAGGCAGTCGCCGGTCTCGTGTGCCTCGCAGATGAACCAGGGCTCCCTGGAGTCCGGCTCCACCAGCACGCCGAAATCGTGCAGGTGGGGCGCGAGACTGTCGTAGAACGCGTAGTCGGTGTTGACCCAGTCGCGGTAATTGCCGGGTGGCTCCTCGCGGAAGAACAGTCCGCCCATCGACGGATGACCGACGAAGCAATGCGGTATCGAACGGTTGTCCAATATCTCGCCGATGCCGGCCTGCAGTCGCCGGCCGTAGTCTTCGATGGTGGCGAGCGCGTCGGTCTCCTCCAGGATCTCGAGTGTCTTCTCGGCTGCCGCGAGGGCCACCGAATGCGCGGTGAAAGTGCCGCCGTGGACGACGCCGTCCTCGATCTTGCGCATGAACTCCTCACGGCCGGCCAGCACCGCCAGCGGATAGCCGTTGGCGACGGCCTTGGCAAAGGTGCACAGATCGGCCTCGATGCCGAACAGCTCCTGCACGCCGCCCTTCGCTACCCGGAATCCGGTCTTTACCTCGTCCACGATCATCAGCACGCCGTAGCGGCTGCACAGCTCCCGCACGTCCGCCAGGTACTGCGCTTGTGCGGTGATCGAGCAGCAATTGCCCATGATCGGTTCGATCAGGAATGCCGCAATGTCGTCGCCGTGGCGGCGCAGCACGTCCTCCAGTGCCTCGGCGTCGTTCAGCGGTACCGTGTGATAGAGCTTCTTCATCAGATTCGGTACGCCCTCGCTGTAGGGCATCACCTGCGGCTCGCCGTCGCCGGGCTGCCATTCCTCCACGTCGGTGTACCAGAGCACCGAGTCGAACACGCCGTGATAGCCTCCCTCGACCACGACGTAGGAGTCCTTGCCGGTATAGCCCCGTGCCAGGCGCAGCGCTGCCATGACCGCCTCGGTGCCGGAGTTGGAATAGCGCACCAGCTCGGCCGAGGGGACCATGCGGGCGATCTTCTCGGCCACCTCGTACTCGCGTTCGGTCGCGAGTGCGAAGACGCCGCCGACGTCCATTCCGTCCCTCGCCGCGGCGTCCACGCGCGGGTCAGCGTAGCCCAGTATGCAGGGCCCGTATCCCAGCCGGTAATCCGCGTAGACGTTGCCGTCGATGTCCGTCAGGCGTCCGCCCCGGCCCTCGCGGACGTAGATCGTGCGATCCTCTCCCCAATAACGGAAGTTCGACGCCACGCCCAGCGGGAGTCGCGTGGACGCCTTGCGGAATTGTGCATTGGATTTTGTCAGGTCACGCATGGTCCGGTCCTCGGCTGTCGGCGGCGCACGCACTTTGCCACGAAAGTGAATGAATACTCATTCATTAATCGCTATCATAGA
>CAYRUH010000021.1:0-36637 GCA_964427415.1 uncultured Woeseiaceae bacterium
ATCGCCCGTGTCGACTCCGCGCTGACGGACGTGAACGGCCTGCGGGCGAACCTGGGTGCCATCCAGAACCGCTTCGAGTCCACCATCACCAACCTGCAGACGGTGAGCGAGAACCTGGCTGCCTCCCGCGGCCGGATTCTGGATGCCGACTTCGCTGCCGAGACCGCCAACCTGACCAAGGCGCAGGTCCTGCAGCAGGCCGGTGTGGCCGTGCTCGCACAGGCGAATGCCCAGCCCCAGCTGGCGCTGAGCCTCCTGCAGTAAGCGAGAGCCAGAGCGATAGCAATTGCCATTTAAACAGTAATTGCAAGCGCTGGATGGGGGAGGGGCGGCCGCGTGCCGCCCCTTCCTTCTCCCCTCCCGGACAGCGACTTCACGAACGAATGGGGCAAGCATGAGAACGCATGACGCCGGCTATCAGGCCGATCCCGCCATCCGGCCGGCAACCGCCGGCGAGGCGGATCTTCACGGCGGCAACGAGACGCCGGCAGCTGGCACGACCTTGCCGTTTGCCGCGCCCCGCGACGTGCGGCGTCAGCTGGAGCTGGCCGTGCACCAGCTGAACAGCGGCAGCATCCGCTCCGGCATGTTTCTGCGCTTCGCCGTTGACTACAGTGAAAATCCCGCAACCGTGCGGGTTACGGATTCGAAAACCGGCGAACTGGTCCGCTCCATCCCCTGGGGGGAACTGTTGCCGGAACTGGACCGCTCGTCCAACGCCAGCCGGGCCTGAACTGGCACGCTTCTTGGATTGCACCGGTTGAATCAGAGAGGGTGCCGCAGCAAGACGGCCCGCCAGACACGAACGAAATAGCAGGAACGGGTAGCGAGGAACATGGCGAGTATCACCTCCACGGGCATCGGATCGGGACTGGACGTCGGCGGCATCGTCGAGCAGCTGGTCGCGGCCGAGGGCCAGCCCGCCCAGCAGCGCTTCGCGCGGCAGGAGGCGAGGGCGCAGTCCGAGTTGTCCGCCTACGGTACGCTGAAGTCCGCCCTGTCCGATTTCCGCGACCGGCTCGACGGCATGAAATCGCTGAATTCGCTGCTCACGCGGAAAGCGAGTTCAGGAAACCAGGAGCTGTTCGCGGTGGTCCCGGACGAGACCGCGATTCCCGCGAAGTACTCGGTGGAAGTGGTGCAGCTCGCCCAGGCGGCAAAGCTGACCTCCGGTGCCTTCGCCAGTTCGGATGCCGAGGTGGGTACCGGTACGCTTTCCATCGGCGTCGGCGCGCTCAGCTTCGACGTCGAGATCACCGAAGAGAACAATACGCTGGCCGGCATCCGCGATGCCATCAATGCTGCGGTGGACAATGCCGGCGTCAGCGCCACGATAGTGAACGCCGATGCGGGCAGCTACCTGATCCTGTCCGGCACGAAGACCGGCGCCGCGCGCTCCGTCTCGGTGAGCCAGGCCGGCGGCGACGGCGGCCTGGCGGCGCTCACCTACGACGCCGCCGCCGGCACGGGTTCGCTGAACCTGTCCCAGGCGGCCCAGGACGCGCAGGTGCGCATCGACGGCTTCGACGTCTTCAGCGAGACCAATACGGTCACCGGTGCCATCGACGGCGTCTCCATCGACCTGCTCGGTGCCGCGCCGGGCGAGAGCAACGATGCGGTCATCGAATACGACGTGGCCGCGGTCCGCTCCACGATCACGGACTTCGTCGACAGCTACAACGAGCTGGTCGACACGGTCGGCTCGCTGACGAGCTTCGATCAGGAGACCCGGCAGGGCGGCCCGCTGCTCGGCGACGCCACGCTGCGCGGCCTCGAGGCACAGCTGCGCCGCGAGTTCTCCACACCGGCCGGCAACAGCCAGAGCCCGTTCGGCACGCTGGCGGAGATCGGCGTGAGCCTGCAGATCGACGGCAAGCTTGCTGTCAACGATACCCGGCTCGACGAGGCACTGGGTACCAATTTCCAGGATGTCGGCAGACTGTTCGCCGGCGAGGACGGATTCGCGGTGCGACTGTTCGACCGCGTCGACCGCGCGCTCTCCGACGATGGCGCCATCGAGACGCGCACGGAGGGCCTTAACAATCGCATCGAGCGCATCGAGGAGCAGCGCGAATCCCTGGCCCGGCGCCTGGAGGCGCTGGAGACACGGCTGTTGCGCCAGTTCAACGCGCTCGATTCACTCGTGAGCCAGCTCAACAACACCAGCAGCTTCCTCGCGCAGCAGCTCGCCAATCTGCCCACGCCGGGCAAGGATTCATAGGCATCCTGGAAACGAGCTGTCGGCACGGGGCTGACCCGAGAACCAGAGGTTACACAGAAGATGACATACGCAGCCGGTCCCAACGCACTCCGTGATTACCGGAAAATGCACGTCGAGCAGGAAGTGGCGGACGCGAACCCCTACCAGCTGATCCAGCTCATGCTGGACCGCCTGCTGGCGAGGATCGCCATCGCCCGGGGTCACGTCGAGCGCGGCGATACGGCCGGTAAGGGTCAGCATATCGGCAAGGCGATCTCCATCGTCGACGGGCTGCGGGTCAGTCTCGACGCCGACAGGGGCGGTGACATTGCGTCCAACCTGGCCGCGCTCTACGACTACATGTCCCGTCGCCTGCTGCACGCCCAGCTGCATGACGATCCCTCCGCACTGAACGAGGTCGCCTCGCTGGTGCGCGAAATCAAGAGCGCCTGGGAAGCCATTGCCGACCAGGTGGCGGACCAGACGGCCAGGCCGCCCGGCGCCGGCACCGCCGGGAGTGCTGCGTGACGCCGGCGCTCGCCGAAATCGAATCACTCTCCGACGAGATGCGCCGCTGCGCGGGGCAGCACGACTGGGAGGCAGTGGAAGCGGCATTGACCGCGCGCGACGGGCTGGTGCGCCAGCTCCTCAACGGGCCGGGCGTGGCGGATCATGCGGGCGAGCTGCGCCGGCTGCTGGAACAGGACGGCGAGATTCTGGCCCTGGCGCGCAAGGCCCGCGACGCTGTGGCTGGCGAGCTGCGTCAGCTCGACAACGGCCGCAAGGCCGTGCAGGCGTATGGTGGAGCGAACCGCCAGAGCCGGCGCACGATCGCCGGTTCGCTGGAATCCGACTCGCCGGTCGCCGATCCGCAGCAACCCGTTCTGCGGCAGTCCTTCGAGGCCTGATTTCACATAAGCGGCCGAACTGTGACTGGCGTCACGACGTCGGCGCCGCTGGCGCCGTTACCCTGTTGGCTCTGTATCATCCGCATGCGGAACCGAGGAGCCATACAGGGCGTGAGCGACAACAAGAGCGAGCATAAGGTCAGCCGCATACTGGTGGTCGAGCAGGATAGGCAGCGGCGCGAATCGCTGCTGAACCGGCTCGAATACCTCGGCTGCGAGGCGGTGACTGCCGAACCGGGAACCGGCTCCGGTGACGACTGGACTGCGGTGCTGCTCGGCGATGCCGGTGACGATACCGCCCTGGCGGACCTGGTCCGCTCGCTCCTTTCCGCGCGGCGCAAGATCCCGTTCCTGGTCCTGAACGGCAGGGGGGACGGCGGGACACCCGCGGATCTCGGCGGCCATCCGGCCTGGCCGCTGGCGGCCAGCATGCGACGCTCGGAGCTGAACCGCCTGTTGCAGCGGGCGAGGCGCTATGGCGACGGCGACCGGCGTCAGCGCCTGACGGGCGGGTCCAGCAACATCCAGGCCGTCCGCCATGCGATCGAGCAGGTGGCGGACTTCGATACCAGCGTGCTGGTCACCGGCGAATCGGGCACGGGCAAGGAGCTGGTCGCGCGCACCATCCACGACCTGTCGCCGCGGCGAGACCGGTCCTTCGTTCCGGTCAATTGCGGTGCCATCCCGCCGGAGCTGCTGGAGAGCGAGCTGTTCGGCCACGAGAAGGGTGCTTTCACCGGCGCGGTGAAATCCCGCCCCGGCCGCTTCGAGCTGGCCGGCGCAGGCACCCTGTTCCTGGACGAGATTGGCGACATGAGCCTGGCCATGCAGGTGAAACTCCTGCGCGTGTTGCAGGAGCGCCGCTTCGAGCGCGTGGGCGGCACCGCTTCGCTGCAATGCCGCTGCCGGATCATCTGCGCGACCCATCGGGATCTGTGTGCCGCCATCGAGGCGGGCGAGTTCCGCGAAGACCTCTATTACCGCATCAACGTCTTCCCCATCGAGATGCCGCCGCTCAGGAAGCGCGCGGACGACCTGCCATCGCTGCTCGACGAACTCATGGTCGCCCGCTCGCCGGATAGCGGTGACGGCTTTCGCCTGACGACGGAGGCCATGGAGGCGCTGTCCGCCTATCCATGGCCGGGCAACGTCCGCGAGCTGGGCAACCTCGTGGAGCGTCTTGCCATTCTGCATCCTGCCGGCGTAATCGGCCTGGACGATCTGCCGGAGAAGTACCGGCAGGCAATGCCTGCGGCGAGCGCCGGCCCGGCGCCGGCCGCGGATCTGTCCGCCGACGGCCTGGACCTGCGTTCCTACCTGGCCGATATCGAGGTCCGGCTGATCAGCCGCGCCCTGCGCGAAGCCGGCGGCACCGTGGCCAAAGCCGCCCGCCGGCTGAACATGCAGCGCACCACCCTGGTCGAGAAACTGCGCAAGCACGGCCTGAATACCGACGCTCTGTCGGGAAATTGACGCCGGCCGAACCGCCGCCAAGATATAAATCCCTGTTTTAGTAGCCAATCCAGGTTGGCATCAAATTTGCTTATCTAAGACCAGATCCTCTCCAGGGGCCGGCGCAGGCACGGCTCCGCCAGGGATCCGACGGACCAGGGTGACGGCATGTTCGAGCACACAAGGCAAGGGCAACGGAGCAGCGGATTGACGAGTGAAGCGAAAACCGGCGTGGGAACGGAGACCGAGGCAGCCGCGGATGCGTGCGCCACCCGTCTCGAGGCGGTCTACGCCGCCTTGCAGCGCGAGGTGCTGACGCTGAACCGCCAGCTTGCCGAGGCGCGCTCCCAGCGCCTGGAGCAGCTGCTGGAAAAGGAGCGGCTCGGCAACCGTCTCGCGCTGTTGCTCGAGTCGCTGCCCGGTGCCGTCATCGTGCTGGACGGCGACGGGATCATCGTCGAATGCAACACGCGCGCCGTCGAGATGCTGGGCCGCCCCCTCATCGGCCTGACCTGGGCCGAGGTCGTCGACCGGGAATTCGGCGCGGTGCGGGATTCGGCCGGCGAGCTCCGGCTGCCGGACGGGCGCTGGCTGGCGCTGTCGCGCCGCTCGCTCGGCCCGGAGCCGGGCGAGATACTGCTGATCACCGACGTGACGGAGACTCGCCGGTTGCAGGAGACGGCCGAGCGGCAGAGCCGGCTGTCCAGCATGGGAGAGATGACCGCGCGCCTCGCGCATCAGATCCGCACGCCGCTCGCCTCGGCGCTGCTGTACGTCTCCCAGATCGAGCAGGGGGCGAGCGAGCCTGCGCTGACGCGCCGGTTCGCGGGCCGCGCCATCACCAAGCTGCGCGAACTCGAGCAGATGATCAACGACATGGTCGTGTTCGCCGGCGGCGGCCGCGGTACGGCCGAGGAATTTCTCGTGGCCAGGCTGCTGGAGGACGCAGCCGAGGCCGCCGCGTCGGAGCTGCCCGGCGATGCCGCCGTCTCCGTGATAATGGCCGAGCCCGGCCTCACGATGAGCGGCAACCGTCCTGCACTGGCGGGCGCGCTCACCAATCTCGTGCAGAACGCCCTGCAGATGGCGGGCGACACGGCCCGGGTGGAACTGGGTGCCGCGCGCACCGATGCCGGCGAGATCTGGCTCACCGTGACGGACAACGGGCCCGGCGTGGACGAGGCACTGCGGGAGCGCATCTTCGAGCCGTTCTTCACCACCCGCCGTCAGGGCACCGGCCTCGGTCTGGCCGTGGTGCGCTCGGTCGCCGCCGCCCACGGCGGCAGTGTCTGCGTGGCGAACCACGGTGACGGGGCCGCCTTCCTGCTGCGCCTGCCCGGCATTGCAGGTCAGCCGTTGCTCGCCAGCCGTACCGCGTTTGCCCGGGCCGGCGAGGCGGCCACAGCCGCCCGCAGGCACAAAGAGCTCAGGAGTAACCCATGAACGAACCCCGCATGACCCGCGTCATGATCGTCGAGGATGATGCCGATCTGCGCGAGGCGCTGGCCGCGACACTGGAGGCGGCCGGCCACGACGTCGTCACGGCCGCCTGTGGCGAAAGCGCGCTGGCGCTCGCCGACCGCGAGTCCGTGGACGTGGTGGTCAGCGATGTCCAGATGGAACCGATGGACGGGGTGGCGCTGCTGGAAGCGCTGCGCCGCCGCCATGCCAGCCTGCCCGTGGTGCTCATGACGGCCTATGGCACCATCGAGAAAGCCGTCGAGGCCATGCGCCTCGGCGCGGCCTACTACATGGTGAAGCCGTTCGAGGCGCGGGAACTGGTCGAGACGGTGGAGCGCCATCTGCGCCCGACCCCGGGCGGCAACGGCCCGGTGGCCGGCGACCCGGCCACCCGGGTGTTGCTGAAGGTCGCCGAGCGCGTCGCCGCGAGCGAGGCCACCGTGACGATCAGCGGCGAGAGCGGCACCGGCAAGGAAGTGTTCGCCCGCTATATCCACCGCTGCTCGCCCCGGTCGGGCGCGCCTTTCGTCGCCATCAACTGCGCGGCGATCCCCGAGAACATGCTGGAGGCAGTCCTGTTCGGCCACGAGAAGGGCGCGTTCACCGGCGCCACCAGCACGAGCCCGGGCAAGTTCGAGCAGGCCCAGGGCGGCACGCTGCTGCTGGACGAGATCTCAGAGATGGCACTGGGCCTGCAGGCGAAGCTCCTGCGCGTGCTGCAGGAGCGCGAGGTCGAGCGGATCGGCGGCCGTCGCACCATCCCGCTGGACGTGCGGGTGCTCGCGACCACCAATCGGGACCTGCGCTCCCAGGTACAGGAAGGGCGCTTCCGCGAGGACCTGTTCTATCGCCTGAACGTCTTCCCGCTGAACATACCCCCGCTGCGCGAGCGCCGGGGCGACATCCTGCCGCTGGTGACCCATGCGCTCGAACACTATGCGGACGGGACACGGTGCGTGCCCGCGCTGACGGCGGAGGCGGAACGGAAGCTGGCCGGCCACCACTGGCCCGGCAACGTGCGCGAGCTGGAGAATCTGGTGCAGCGCACCCTGATCATGACGGCGGCCGACAGCATCGATGCGGACGACCTGATCTTCGAGGACGGCGGCCATATCGCGGCGCCCGGCGCCGGCGGCGACGGGGACCTGCAGGACGACCTCTGGCAGCGCGAGCAGCAGCTGATCCTGGAGGCGCTGCGCGAAGGTGAGGGCAGCCGCAAGTTCGCTGCCGAGCGCCTCGGCATCAGCGCGAGGACCCTGCGCTACAAGCTGGCGAAGATGCGCGAGACCGGGGCCGACGTCCCCGGCGGCAATGGAAACGGCAATGGTGACAGGGAGGTCGCCTGAGCGCGGCCGTTGCGATCATCACAGGTAGAGAGAGCCATGAATACGATCCGACCCGAACAACTGCTGGAACAGATCCGCGCGATGAGCCCGGGTCTGCAGCCCGAGCCGGTGCAGCGGCCGCCGGGCGGCGCCGAGTTCGGCGACGTGCTGGAGAACACCCTGAAGGCGGTCGACGAGGCGCAGAAGGAATCCGGCGAGCTGGCCGCGCGCTTCGAGGCGGGTGATCCGGACACGAGCCTGGTGGACGTCATGCTCGCCCGCCAGAAGGCCGGGCTCGCCTTCCAGGCGGTGACCGAGGTGCGCAACAAACTGGTGAGCGCCTACCAGGACATCATGAACATGCCGGTGTGAGGTTGACGGTAGAGCACTATGGAAAATAATCCTCCGATCGAGAATCGCTTCGCCGCGGCATCCCACCTGGACTTCGCGGCTGTGATGCGCATACCGGCGGTGCGCCAGGTCGTGCTGCTGGTGGGCGTCGCGGGCAGTGTGGCCATCGGCATTGCGCTGTTCCTGTGGTCGCAGTCGCCGGCCTATACCCAGTTGTACGGCGACCTGGCCGAGCGGGACAGGAGCCAGGTGGTCGAGGCCCTGCGCACCGCCGGCATCGATTTCCGGCTGGATCCGGGCACCGGCGCGGTGATGGTGCCGGACTCGCGGGTACACGACGCCCGCCTGGAACTGGCTGCGAACGGACTGCCGGAAGGCACCGGCATGGGCCTGGAGATGATCAAGGAGCCCCAGGGTTTCGGCGTCAGCCAGTTCATGGAGAACGCCCGCTATCAGCATGCGCTGGAGACCGAACTGGCCAGGACCATCCGCAACGTGCGCTCGGTGCAGGAGGTCCGGGTGCATCTCGCCATGCCGAAACAGACCGCGTTCGTGCGTGATCGGGAAGGCGCCAGCGCCTCGGTGATGCTGAGCCTGTACGGCGGTCGTCAGCTCGAAGCCGAGCAGGCGGATGCCATTGTGCACCTGGTGGCCTCCAGCGTGCCCAATCTCATGGCCAAAGACGTTACGCTGATCGACCAGCACGGCCGCATGCTGAGTTCGAACGGCGAGCGTAACGGTTACGCGCTGACCGCCGCGCAGTTCGAGCATACGCGCTTGGTCGAGCACAGTTTCCGGGAGCGCATCGTCGATCTCCTCACGCCGCTGGTCGGCGCCGGCAATGTCCGCGCCCAGGTCGTCGCCGATATCGACTTCACCGTGAAGGAGGAGACGCGGGAGAACTATGACCCGGAGAAAACCGTGGTGCGCAGCGAGACGGTCAGCGAGCGCCAGCGCAGCGGCGGCTCCGACGCGCCCCAGGGTATCCCCGGGGCGCTCAGCAATCAGCCGCCCGAGGCGGGCGGTGTGACGCCGGAGCAGGGCGAGACCGCCGCCGACGCCGTGAATACCTCCCGCGAGGCGACCCGCAACTTCGAAGTGGACAAGACGGTGAGCCGGGTGATCGCGCCTACGGGGGCCATCCGCCGTCTGTCGGTCGCCGTGCTGATCGACGACATCGCGGCAGCCGGCGCGGCCGACGGCGCTGAAGACGGCGAGGCCGCTGCCGTCGGCGGTCTCGGCGAACAGGATATCGCCCGCATGACCGCCCTGGTGAAGGAGGCCGTCGGTTTCGACGAGGCGCGGGGCGACTCGGTGCAGCTGATCAATGCGGCGTTCCAGCCGGCTCCGGAAGTCGCGGAACCGGATGGCCCGCCGATCTGGCAGCAGCCCCAGGTGCTCGCGATCGGCCGCCAGGTACTGGGCGCGGCTCTGGTGCTGGCACTCGGCTTCGGCGTCCTGCGCCCGATGCTGCGCGGCATCGTGCACAGCCATCAGCAATCGACGCCCCAGCTCGCCGGCGCGGCAGGCGCGGGAGCCCTCGGCGGTCCCGCCCAGCAACACCAGCCGCAGCTGAGCTACGAGCAGAAGATCGCCGCGGCGCGGAATATCACCACCTACGATCCGGCCCGCGTGGCCCAGGTCGTCAAAAAATGGGTAGCCGAGGATGTCTGAACAACCGAATTACTCCGGTACAGAGCGAGCCGCGGTGCTGCTGATGACCCTGGGCGAGGCGGAGGCCTCCCAGGTGCTGAAGCACATGAGCGCGCGCGAGGTGCAGCGCCTGGGCGTGGCCATGGCGCAAATGAAGAACGTCTCCAAGGACGCCGCCGACAACGTGCTGAGTCACTTCGTCTCCGTCGTGGAGGAGGAGACCTCTCTTGGCGTCGGCACCGAGGCTTACATCCGCAAGGTGCTCGTGAATGCCTTCGGGGAGTCCAAGGCCGATGCGTTCATCGACCGGATCCTCATCGGCGAGGACGCAAGCGGGCTCGAGGCGCTGAAGTGGATGAGCTCGGAGTCGGTGGCGGAGATGATCTCCGATGAGCATCCCCAGATCATCGCCATCGTGCTCGCCTACCTCGATGCGGATCAGGCCGCCCACGTGGTCGAGCTGCTGCCCGAGGAGATCCGCAGCGAGGTCGTGATGCGGGTGGCCAAGCTCGACGACGTCCAGCAGAGTGCGCTGGCCGAGATCGAGTCCCTGATCGAGAAAAAGGCGAACATGGGCGAGCGCACGGCCACGGCGAAGATCGGCGGCGACAAGGTGGCGGCCGATATCCTGAATGCGCTGACGTCCCAGGACGGCGATTCCATCCTCGGCTACATCAACGAGCAGAGCGAGTCTCTGGGTCAGCGCATCTCGGAGAAGATGTTCATGTTCGAGAGCCTGCTCTCGGTGGATGACAGGGGCATACAGGCGCTGCTGCGCGAGGTGTCCAACGAGCTGCTGGTGCTGGCGCTGAAGGGCACGGATCAGGCCATGCAGGAGAAGATCTTCGGCAACATGTCGAAGCGCGCCGGCCAGCTCCTGCGCGAGGACCTGGAGGTCAAGGGCCCGGTGCGGGTGAGCGAGGTGGAGACTGCGCAGCGCGAGATCCTGACCGTCGCGCGCCGCATGGCCGATGCGGGCGACCTCGATCTGGGCACCGGCGGAGAGGAGTATGTCTGAGTCCGCGACGGACAAGGCGGCCACGCGCTGGCAGCAGCCCGACATCGGCGACGAGGGGCTGGTCACGGCGAGCCGGCTGGAGGCCCTGCAGCGGGAGGCCTACGAGGAGGCCTGGCGCCAGGGTTACGAGGAGGGCGTACAAGCGGGCTCCGACGAGGTCGGCGATCGCGCCGCCCGGCTGCAATCGCTGCTCGGCGCCATGTGCAAGCCGTTCGAGGAACTCGACGACGAGGTGGAACAGCAGGTGCTGCATCTGGTGACGCTGGCGGTGCGCCAGCTCCTCCGACGGGAGCTGCAGAGTGATCCCGGCCACGTCATCGGCGTGGTCCGCGATGCGCTGCGCATGCTGCCGGTGGCCAGCCGCAGCATCGAGGTGCAGCTGCATCCCGAGGACGCGGCGCTGGTGCGCGAGGCGCTCACGGTCACCGAGGAAGAGCGTCCCTGGCGGCTCACCGAGGACCCGCTGGTGACTCGGGGCGGCTGCCTCGTGAAGGCGGAGAAATCCCGCATCGACGCCACGGTGGAGAGCCGGCTGAACCGCACCCTGTCGGGCCTGATCGAGGACCAGCGCACATGAGCGGCGCCGGTACGGCCGTGCCCTCGGCGAATCGCTCGTCCCGCTGGGCCGAACGCCTGCGCCATTACCAGGGCCGCATCGAGAACGCGCCGCCGATGGTCGTGGAGGGCACGCTGCGGCGCACGGTGGGCCTCACCCTGGAGGCCGAAGGCTGTCAGGCCGCGGTGGGCGGGCGCTGTGACGTGGTCTCGCTGGACGGTCACACCGTGGAGACAGAGGTGGTGGGCTTCGCGGGTGAGAGTCTTTACCTGATGCCGACCGGCCACATCCACGGCATCGCGCCCGACGCGCGGGTGATCCCCTCGCCGGGCGTGCGCGAGGTCGCTGTCGGCACCGAGCTGCTGGGCCGGGTCCTCGACGGCCGCGGCCGTCCCCTGGACGGGCTGCCGGCACCGCGGGCGAGCGACCGTGTGCCGCTGGCCGGCGCCCGGATCAATCCGCTGGAGCGGCGGCGCATCACGGAGCCGCTCGACGTGGGCGTGCGTTCCATCAATGCGCTGCTGACGGTGGGACGCGGTCAGCGCATGGGCCTGTTCGCCGGCAGCGGCGTCGGCAAGAGCATGCTGCTCGGTATGATGACCCGCTACACAAACGCCGACGTGGTGGTGGTTGGCATGATCGGCGAGCGGGGCCGCGAGGTGAAGGAGTTCGTGGACTGCACGCTGGGCGAGGAGGGACTCGCCCGCTCGGTGGTGGTGGCGACGCCCGCGGACGACACACCGCTCATGCGCCTGCACGGCGCCTGGCTGTGCACCGCCATCGCCGAATATTATCGGGACCAGGGGCTGCAGGTGCTGCTGCTCATGGATTCACTGACCCGCTTCGCCCAGGCGCAGCGGGAGATCGCACTCGCCATCGGCGAGCCGCCCGCCACCAAGGGTTACCCGCCGTCGGTGTTCGCGAAGCTGCCTCAGCTGGTCGAGCGCGCCGGTAACGGCGCCAGCGGCGAGGGCTCAATCACGGCGCTCTACACCGTGCTGACCGAAGGCGACGACCATAATGACCCCATCGCGGACGCGGCCCGGGCCATCCTGGATGGCCACATCGTGCTCTCGCGCCAGTTCGCCGAATCCGGCCTGTATCCGGCCATCGATGTCGAAGCCTCGGTGAGCCGTGCGATGCACCAGATCACGCATAAGGAACAGCTGGCCCAGGTGAGCCGATTCCGCCAGATCTACGCCACCTACCAGCACAACCGGGACCTGATCGCGGTGGGTGCCTACCAGCGCGGCTCGGACCGGCGCGTGGACGAGGCCATTGAACTCTGGCCGGCCATGATCGAGTTCCTGCGCCAGGACTTCGAGCAGCGCGTGGACATGGCGACCAGTCTGCGAATGCTGCACAACCTGTTGCCGGCAGAGCCTGCCGCGGCGGAGCCGGTGCCGGCCGATGATATCGCTGCCGGCGGAGGAAACTGACATGGCGAACAAGCGCTCCACTCGTATGCAGCCCGTGCACGACGTGGCCAGTGCCGAGGAGCAGGATATCTCCCGCGAGCTCGGCAGGGCCGAACGCACGCTCCGGGAGCAGATCGGCCGGCTGCAGGAACTGAGGCAACACCGCGAGGAATACGCGGCGAAGAGCCGTGACAGCGAAGCCGTGCGATCGAGCCGGTGGCGGGACTACCGGCTGTTCCTGGACCGGCTGAACCAGGCCATCGTCATGCAGGAGGGCATCATCGCTGACTGGCGTCGGCGGCGGGATGATTTACGCCGGCAATGGCAGCTGAAGCGCCAGCGACTGGAATCGCTGGACCGCATCATCGACCGCTACCGCCGCAACGAACTGCGCGAGGAGGAACGCCGCGAGCAGCGGGCCGTCGATGCCGAAGCGCGGCCGCGGCGGGTGTTCGGTGAAGACTAGGGCCTGTCCGGGTAATTCGTTAACCATCTGAGCGCCTGGCACGCTTCTTGCTCCTGTCCGGGTGGATAACACAAGACGGGAGCGGTCCCTTGATCGAAAACATGTTGAACAGGCGGCCCGGTGAGGCCTTCGCGGCGGACTCCGACCCCGTGAAACAGCGCACTGCGGCCGCCGGTCGTCCGGCTGGCACGCCCTTCCGGATCCCGGCGCTGGCGGACCCCGCCGCTCCCGGCTCGCCGGCAAACGCCTTCCGCCCGCACGGCAACGCCTTGCCGCCTGGCGATGCCCCGGACGGGAACCTGAGGAACCCGTTGCTGAGCGATGCCCGGAATCCGGCGGCGATCTCTACCCGGCAGATGCTCGAGCAGGCGTCTGCCCGCCTCAACGGCGAGGCCAGCGGCACCGCGCCGGATGCCAGCGGCCTGGGCCGGATTGCCGGCACGGAGATGGCCGGGGAGCCGGCCGCGGCGGGCGTGGACGCCACCATCGAGTCCGGGGACGCGCCGCTGCCGGCGAACCTGCTCCCGGATCTGGAACTGGAATTTCCGGCCGCGCCGCTGGAGACGCGTTCCGGCGGGCTGAGTCTGTTGGTACCGCCGCTGGACGGTTCTGCCACGAGGGTTGACGCGTTCTCCCTGTTCGGCGGCGGGATCGCGCCGGGGTCGGCGGGTACGCCGTATGGCCCGATTAATCCGACGCTCAGCGATCCGTTGAGCGCAGTGCCACCCGGCATCCGGTTACCGGAATGGGGCGGCGCCCTGGCGGGCGGCTCTGCGGGATCGGCTCCTCCGGGACTGCAGGGAGTTGCGGTGCTGCCGGGATTGCCCGGGGCAGTCACCGCAGGCGATAGCGCAGCCGATGGCCGGGTCGGCGCCGAGAATCCATTCGCCGGGCTGGCTGCACTGAACGGCCAGCCTGCCGGACCGCCGGTACCGCCGGTGGCGACTGCCGCGAACGGGTGGGCGGGCCAGCCGTCGGTGCCGGGCCTGCAGGCCAGCCCGCCGGGACTCGAGGCCGTGGCCGGCCTGCGTCAGGCGATGGCGGATCTGGCCGGTGACCGGGGCGGCTCCGCCGGCGACCGGAGCCGTCCGGCGCCCGAGGTGCCGAGCCGCACCGATGGGGCCGGCTTCCTCTCGACCCTCGGCCTGACGACGGCATCCCAGGCCTCCGGGGCGGACCGCCCGGTGTTCACGCTGCCGTCATTGCCCGGGACACCCGAGTTCGCCAGCCAGGTCGCCGAGCGGGTCGTCTGGATGGCCGGCCAGAAGCTGGACCGGGCGCAGATCCGGCTCAACCCGGCGCACCTCGGCCCGATCTCCGTCGACGTCAGCGTGGGTGAGGACGGGGCGAATATCACGTTTACCGCCCAGCACGCCCTGACGCGGGATGCGTTGGAGCAGGCGCTGCCGCGGCTGCGCGAGATGTTCAACGGTTCGGGTCTGGCGCTGGCCGGTGCCGACGTCTCCGGACAGGGGCCGGATACGCAGCGCGGCGGCGACGAGGCCGGGGCTGCCGCCGGCGGCGACCCGATACCGGGCGCCGGCGTGAGCGGCGCCGGGGATGCCGAGGCGGTGGCCGGGACGCCGGTCCGTTCCGGTGCCGGCCGCCGCGGCCTGATCGACACCTATGTCTGACGGTCGACGGTGGATCATTGACGCCGGCGCCAAATTCCCGGCGACGGGAATCCGACGTTTCGGAAATTTAAATTTATAAAAACAAACGCTTAAAGACCTAGCGCCGATTGGCATGCCCCTTGCATCCACGCCTGTGGTTTCTACAGGAGTGATGTCGATGGCAGAGAAACAGAACGAGACCCCGGACGGTGAGGAGGCCGCGCCCGAGGCCAAGGGCTCGAAGCTGTTGATAATCGGCGGCGCCGTCGTCCTGCTCGTACTGGGGCTCGCCGTCGGTGGCGTCATGTCCGGCATGTTCTCGTCGGAGGAAACCGCCGGAACCGGCGAGGAGGCTGCCGAGGCCGCGAAAGCAGAGGGCCCGGCGCTCTACGTCGGCGTGCATCCCCCGCTCACCGTCAATTTCGGCGGCGAAGCCGGCCAGCGCCATTTCATGCAGGTCAGTTTGGAGTTCATGGCCCGGGAGCAGCGCGTCATCGATGCGTTCAGGGAGCATGACGCGGTGATCCGCAACAACCTCCTGCTGCTGCTTGGCGGTTACGACTACGAGACGGCGACCACCCGCGCCGGCAAGGAGCGGATGCTGAAAGAAGTCCTCGCCGAGGTGCAGGGCATCCTCAGCGAGCGCATCGGCGAGCCCGGCGTGCGGGAAGCCTACTTCACGACGCTGGTGGTGCAGTAAGGCGATGAGCGAGAAGGTACTCAGCCAGGACGAGATGGACGCCCTGATGGACGGAGTGTCCTCGGGCGAGGTCGAGGTCCAGACCGGCGCCGGCACGCTGGACGCAGAGGTCTGCGACTACGAGATCCCCGCCCGTAACCAGATCCGCCGCGGCAGCCTGCCCCGGCTGGATCATCTCAACCGCCAGTTCGCCCGCCGGATGGAGCGCACCCTCATGCGCCAGCTGCGGGTGGAGACCCGCGTGGTGACGCGGACAATCGAGACGCTGCGCTTCGAGCGCGTCTGCGACGGTTTCCCCGCACCGCCGATGCTGATGCTGCTGGGTATGAAGCCGCTGGCCGGTCCGGCGCTGATCTTCGTCGACCCGCCGTTGATCAACGCGCTGGTCGACCGTTACTTCGGTGGCGCCAACGGCAACGAGTGCCGCGGCGAACGCGAGGGCTACACGCCGGGCGAGGTGCGTATCACCGAGATCGTCATGAGCCGCTTCCTGGAGAACATGAAAGAGGTGTGGCGGCCGGTGCTCGACCTGGAACCCGAGATCATGCAGACCGAATCGGACCTGCAGCAGCTGCAGGTCGCGGCGCCGAACGATCCGGTGGTGAAGTGCGAGTTCGGCGTGGAGCCGGGGGAGTCGAGCGGCCGTATTCAGCTCATCCTGCCCGTCGAGACCATTCTGCCCATCTTCGACAGCCTCGACGGCGCCGAGCGCTCCGGCGGCGACGCCCAGGACGAAGTCTGGTCCGAGCGGCTCAGGGAGCACGTCCTCGCCTCGGTCGTCGAGCTCACGACCGGCATCGGCGATAAGGAACTCTCGCTGGGCGACGTGGCGCGCCTGGCCCCCGGCGACATCATCCCCATCAACTCCCCCAAGACGGTGACGCTCAGCGTCGGCGACACGCCCGTGCTCCAGGGCCAGTTCGGCCTGTCGCGGGGGCGCAATGCAGTGCGGACCGGCGTCTGGGTCGCCGCCCGCAAGGACTGAGAGCACGAGGAAGCATCATGAGTGAGAACACAGAGAACACCGGCGCCGAGACGGCGGAAGACCAGGCGGCGACGCCGCCCGCGGCGGACACCGGCGAGCAGTACTCGCCAGACCGCTTCGAAAAAGGGGCCGCGAGCCTGCCGGCCGAGAGCGCCGACATCAAGCTCGACCTGGTACTGGATGTGCCGGTCACCGTCTCGCTGCGGGTGGGCAACACGAAGATCAGCATCCGCGACCTGATGCGCCTGGTGGAAGGCTCGATCCTCGAACTCGACCGGCCCGCCGGCGAACCCATGGACGTGCTGGTGAACGGCACGCTCGTGGCTCATGGCGAGATCGTCGTGGTCAACGACAAGTTCGGCGTGCGCCTGACCGACGTCGTCAGCCCCAGCGAACGCATCCGCAAGCTGAATTGAGCCGCCGGGCAATCGAGAGCATGGGAGTCGAGAGCATGGCCATCCGCCCCGAGTCACGTCCCCTGCTGGCGACGGTCACTGCCGCCGCGCTGTGGCTTGCCGCCGCGCCGGCCCTGGCCGCCGGCGATGGCGAGCCGGCGTCTATGCCCTCGTCTATGCCCTCGCCACTGTCGGGGACGGAACTGCTCAGCATGAGTATGAATCTGCTGCTGGTGATCGGCGCCATCCTGCTGTTCGGCTGGATCTACAGCCGCTCCCAGGGACTGCGCTCGGCGCGCAACGGCCATTTCCGCGTGCTCGCTGCCCAGCCGCTGGGCGCCAAGGAGAAGGTGGTGCTGCTGCAGGTGGGCGAGCAACAGGTGGTGGTTGGTATCTCGCCAGGGGGCATGAATACGCTGCTGGTGCCCGAGAAACCGGTGGCGCCGGTCGCTGCGGTGCCCGGCGGCGACGAGCGCAGCTTCGCCGAGCGTCTCCGCGCGGCGGTGGCAGGCACGGCGAGGGAGCGGTCATGAGGCGGCTGACGATACTGATCGCACTGGTGCTCGCCACGCTGTTCGCGGCACCCGTTACCGGTCTCGCGAATGAAGCGACGGCGGCGGACGTCATCGCCGCGGCGGCCGAGTCGGTGAATGAGTCGGCATCCGGCGCCGGAGAGAGCTACAGCCTCAGCATCCAGATCCTGGTGCTGATGACGCTGCTGACCCTGCTGCCGGCAGGGCTGCTGTCCATGAGCGCCTTCGTGCGGATGATCATCGTGCTCTCGATCCTGCGCCAGGCCCTGGGCACTGCGCAGACGCCGCCCAATCAGGTGCTGATCGGTATCGCACTGTTCATGACTTTCTTCGTCATGACGCCGGTACTCGACCGCATCTACGACGAAGCCGCGAAGCCCTACATCGACGGCGAGGTGAGCGCGGAGCTGGCGCTCAGCGCTGGCATGCAGCCGCTGCGCGAGTTCATGCTGCACCAGACCCGGGAAGACGACATCGCGCTGTTCGCCGGCATCTCCGGCCGTACCGATTTCGCCTCGGCGGCGGAGGTGCCCACCTCCGTGCTGGTGCCAAGCTTCATCGTCAGCGAGCTGAAGACCGCTTTCCAGATCGGCTTCCTGGTGTTCATCCCATTCCTGATCATCGACCTGGTGGTGTCCAGCGTACTCATGTCGATGGGCATGATGATGCTCTCGCCCATGCTCATCTCGCTGCCGTTCAAGATCATGCTGTTCGTGCTGGTGGACGGCTGGGCCATGTTGCTCGGCACGCTGGCCTCGAGTTTTTACGTCTGAGGATGCGTTCATGACACCCGAGACAGTTACCACCATCGGACAACAGGCCCTATGGGTGACCATATTGCTCGCCTCGCCGCTGCTGCTCTCGGCGCTGGCCGTGGGTCTGCTGGTGGGCATGATCCAGGCCGCTACGCAGATCAACGAGATGACGCTGTCGTTCATCCCGAAGCTGCTGATGCTGGTCGTCGCATTATCGGTGGCCGGTCCCTGGATGCTCAGCGTCATCATCGACTTCACGCGTCGCCTTATCACCGACATCCCCGGGATCATCGGGTGAGTCATGAATACCCTCATACCTGTCGTCACGGATACGCTGCTGCCTTACCTGTGGCCGCTGATTCGCATCTCCGCGATGCTGATGGCGATGCCCTCCCTGGGCGGCGGGCTGGTGCCGACGCGGGTGCGCATCCTGCTGGCGCTGGCCTTGTCGGCAGTGATCGCGCCGGTGGTGCCGTTGCCGGCGACGGAACGATTCCTGGAGCCGGCCATCGTGATCACGGTCTTCCACGAGCTCCTGATCGGCATCGCCATGGGTTTCTGCGTGCAGCTGATCTTCGACGCCGTGGTACTCGGTGCCCAGAACATTGCGATGAGCATGGGGCTCGGTTTCGCGGTGCTGGTGGACCAGCAGCGCGGGGTGAACGTGCCCGTGCTGTCCCAGTTCTTCCTGATGATGACCACGCTGATCTTCCTGGCGCTGGACGGGCACCTGGTGATGATCCAGGTGCTGGCGGACAGCTTCCACAGCCTGCCCGTCGGCAGCGGCGGCCTCACGCGGGAGGGGCTCGGCGGACTGCTCGAATGGACCGCGTACCTGTTCGTGGGTGCGCTGACGGTGGCGCTGCCGGGCATCACGGCTCTGCTCGTGGTGAACCTGGCTTTCGGCGTGATGAGCCGGGCCGCGCCCACGCTGAACCTCTTCGCGGTGGGCTTTCCGGTGTCGATGCTGCTCGGCTTTTTCGTGCTGCTGCTGTCGATGGACAGCCTGACCTCGAGCTTTACCCGGCTGCTGGCGCAGTCGCTGCAGATGACGCGCGCACTGGTGGGAGCGAACTGAGGCCATGAGCGGACAGCAGGAACAGTTCCAGGAGAAAACCGAACAAGCGACACCGAAGCGCCGCGAAGACGCGCGCAAGAAAGGTGACGTCGCGCGTTCGAAGGAACTCACCACCACGGGCGTGATGCTGTGTGGGTCCGCGGCACTCGCGGTGCTGGCCCGGCCCATTGGCGGCGGCATCGTGGACGGATTCACCGGTTCGCTGGTCACCGAGCGGGCGAAGATCATGGACGCCTCTTACGGGCCACAGGCGCTGGCTGAGGCCGGTGTGGCGGCCGTCGGTGCGCTGGCGCCGTTCTTTATGGTGGTGGTCGCCGCCGCGCTGCTGAGTTCGGTGGCGCTGGGCGGTTGGGCCTTCAGCGTGGAGGCTATTGCCTTCAAGGGCGAGCGCCTGAGCGTGATCAAGGGCGTGAAGCGCATCTTCAGCATGAAGAGCCTGAACGAACTGCTGAAAGCGGTGGCCAAGTTCGCCGTGGTCGCGACGGCGGCCGTGATCTGGCTCTGGATCAGCGCCGACCGACTGCTAGGCCTCGGCACCCAGACGCCCGGTGCCGCGCTCGGCGGTGCCGCCGAACTGCTGGTGCAGTCGCTGATCATCCTGAGCGCTTCGCTGTTGCTGATCGCAGCGGTCGACGTGCCCTTCCAGCTGTGGGATCACGCCAAGAAGCTGCGCATGACGCGGCAGGAAGTGCGTGACGAGCAGAAAGACACCGAGGGCCGGCCGGAGGTGCGCTCGCGCATCCGCCAGCTGCAGCAGGAGGTGGCGACGCGCCGCATGATGGAGGCGGTACCGGAGGCGGCGGTGATCATCACCAACCCCACCCATTACGCGGTGGCGCTGGCCTGGGATTCCGACCGTATGTCGGCACCCCGGGTGGTCGCCAAGGGCCGGGACCTGATCGCGGCGCGCATCCGCGCACTGGGCGAGCAGCACGACGTACCGCTGTTCTCGGCACCGCCGCTGGCCCGCGCGCTGTATGCGAGCACCCGCATCGGCCAGGAGATACCCGCGGCGCTGTATACGTCCGTCGCCCAGGTGCTGGCCTACATCTTCCAGCTCAGGGATTTCGAGGGCCCGGCCGCCGAGGCGCCCGAGGCGCCGGAGCCTGACGTGGACGAGAGTCTTTTCACCGGGCCCGTACGGCGCTCGTGACAGGAGAGTAGAACGTGGCAAGTGTCGCTGCAGTGAACGGAATCGCCCGCTTCAGTCGCGGGCTGGGCGTGCCGCTCCTCATGCTGACGATGCTCGGCATGATGATTGTGCCGATGCATCCGTTCGCGCTGGATACGCTGTTCACCTTTAATATCGCGCTGTCGCTGGCGATTCTGCTGACGGTGATCTACGTGCAGCGGCCGCTGGACTTCGCGGTGTTCCCGACCGTGCTGCTGATCGTGACCCTGCTCCGGCTCGCGCTGAACATCGCCTCCACCCGGGTGGTGCTGCTCGAGGGCCATACCGGCACGGGCGCTGCGGGACGGGTCATCGAGGCCTTCGGCAACTTCGTCATCGGCGGCGACTATGCGGTCGGCCTGGTCGTGTTCTCGATCCTGGTGATCATCAACTTCGTGGTCGTCACCAAGGGTGCCGGGCGCGTCTCCGAGGTGACTGCCCGCTTCACCCTGGACTCCATGCCCGGCAAACAGATGGCGATCGACGCCGACCTGAACGCCGGCCTGATCGACCAGAACGAAGCCCGCCAGCGGCGCCAGGAAGTCCGCGAGGAGGCCGACTTCTACGGCGCCATGGACGGCTCCAGCAAGTTCGTCCGCGGTGACGCCATCGCCGGCATTCTGATCCTGTTCATCAACATCATCGGCGGCCTGGTGATCGGCACGGTACGCCACGACATGGGCCTGTCGGCAGCCATGCAGAACTACACGCTGCTGACCATCGGCGACGGCCTGGTGGCGCAGATCCCCTCGCTGCTGCTCTCCACCGCCGTGGCCGTGATCATCACCCGCGTCTCCAAGCCCCAGGACATGGCCCGGCAGATGCTGTCCCAGATTTTCGGCGACCCCCGCGTGCTGGGCGTGACGGCAGGCGTGATGCTCACCCTCGGCCTCATCCCGGGCATGCCGAACTTCGCGTTCCTGACGCTGGCCGCCGGCGCCGGCTACGGCGCCTGGCGCTCCGCGCGGCGTCCGCCGGAGAGCGCCGAGGCGGACGAGGAAACGGCCGAGCCCGAGCAGCCGGCGCAGCCGAAGGAGCTCAGCTGGGACGACGTCTCCCCCGTGGACACCGTCGGCCTGGAAGTGGGCTACCGGCTGATCCCGCTGGTGGATCGGAACCGGGGCGGTCCGCTGGTCTCCCGCATCAAGGGCGTGCGCAGGAAACTCACGGAGGAGCTCGGCTTCCTGATCCCGGCCGTGCACATCCGTGACAACCTGGATCTGGCGCCGGTGGGTTACCGCATCTCGCTCATGGGCGTGCCCGTGGGCGAGGGCGAGGTGCACATGGATAAGGAACTGGCGATCAACCCCGGCCAGGTCTTCGGCGAGCTGCAGGGCATCGCCACGAAAGACCCGGCATTCGGCATGCAGGCGGTGTGGATCGACCCATCCCAGAACGAAGAGGCGCAGATGCTGGGCTACACGGTGGTGGATGCGAGCACCGTGGTGGCCACCCACATCAGCCAGTTGCTCTCCACCCACGCCGCCGAGCTGCTCGGCCACGAGGAAGCCCAGCAGCTGCTGGACAGGCTGGGCGAGACGGCGCCGAAACTGGTGGAAGAACTGACGCCGAAGACGCTGCCCATGGCCGCCGTGGTCCGGGTGCTGCAGATGCTGCTCACCGAGAACATCCCGGTGCGCAATATCCGCCGCATCGCCGAGACCCTCACGGAGCAGGGTCCAAAGACCCAGGAGCCCGAACAGCTGGTAGCGGCGGTGCGCGTAGCGCTTGGCCGCTCCATCGTGCAGGGCATCGCCGGCATGCGCGACGAGCTGCCGGTGCTCACCCTGGAGCCGGAGCTCGAGCAGCTGCTCACCGAGTCCACCCGCAACGGCGCCACCGCCGGCCTGGAGCCGGGTCTGGTGGAGCGCATCCACCGGGTGCTGTCCGAGAACGCGGAACGCCAGGAGGCGGCCGGGGAGCCGGCGGTACTGCTGGTGGCGCCGGGCATCCGGCCATGGCTCGCGAAACTCATGCGCGGCATCCGCAACCTGCATGTGCTGGCCTATAACGAGATCCCCGAAGACAAACAGATAAGGATGGTTGGCGCCGTCGGTCACTGACCGGCCGCCTGAGCCGAGGAAGCCACTATGAAAATCAAGCGATTCGTAGCACCGGACATGCGCCAGGCTCTGCGCCGGGTGCGGGAGGAGCAGGGGCCCGATGCGGTGATCCTCTCGAACAGCCGCGTTGCCGAGGGCGTGGAGATCATCGCCGCGCTGGACTACGACGAGGCGCTGGTCCGCGAGGCGCTGGGCAGCCTCCGGGCAGAAACCGGCAGCGCCGGCGCGGCGGCCGCGCCGGAGGCACAGGACGCCGTGGCGGAGGCACCCGGGGCACGTCCCGGCGCGGACATGACGCCCGCCGGCGAGGAAGAGGCGCCCGCCGGGCCGCTCGTGCACCGCACGCTGGCCGGCCTGACCGAGCGTCCGGCCGCGCAGCTGCGCGCAACGGCGGCCGAGGCGAACCCGTCCCTCGACGCGGTCCATTCGGACATCCGCGGACTGCGCGAACTGCTGGAGTCCCAGCTCTCCAGTCTCGCCTGGAACGACTACTCCCGCCGGCGGCCCGGCCGCGCCCAGGTGCTGAGAAATCTGAGCCGTCTCGGCGTGGCGCCGGACGTGGCGGCGCCCATCGCCGACCAGCTGGAGGACGGCGATGCGAGCGAGCACGCGTGGCAGCTGCCGCTCAGGATTCTGGCGCAGACGCTGCCGATGGCGCAGGACCGCCTGCTCGAGAGCGGCGGCATCGCCGCCTTCGTCGGCCCCACCGGGGTGGGCAAGACCACCACCATCGCCAAGCTCGCGGCGCGCTACGCCATGCGTCATGGTGCCGAGGGCATCGCGCTGGTCACCACGGACTGCTATCGCATCGGTGCCGAGGAACAGCTGGCCACCTACGCACGCATCCTGGGTGCCCGGATGTACGTGGCCGAGGACGGCGAGGCGCTGGCCGCGCTGCTCGAGCGGCTGGACGCGATGAATCTGGTGCTGATCGACACCACCGGCATGAACCAGCGCGACGTCCGCCTGGCCGATCAGCTCGCGGCACTGCGGATCGAGGAAACGCCGATCGAGGTATTCCTGACCCTGTCCGCCACGGCCCAGGAAGCCTCTCTGGACGAGGCCGTGCGGCGCTTCGGCCAGCTGCCGCTCGCCGGCTGCGCGCTGACCAAGATCGACGAGGCCGCCCAGCTCGGCTGCGCCCTGGGTGTCCTCATCCGCCACCGCCTGCCGCTGGTCTACATCGCCGACGGCCAGTCGGTGCCCCAGGACTTCTATCTGGCGGACTCGAAGCGGCTGTGGATCGCCACCCAGGCCGTCGAATGCATGCGCCGCAGCGAAGCGGATGTGTCCGAGGAGACGATGGCCCAGCGTTTCGGAGGCGGGATCGATGCGCTCTCTTGAACACACCCAGGCGCGGGGCATGGAACGGGCACTCGCCGGCGCGCCGGTGAAGGTAATCGCGGTCACCAGCGGCAAGGGCGGCGTCGGCAAGACCAATGTCTCGGCCAATCTGGCCGTCGCGCTGGCCTCGTTCCAGCGCAGCGTCATGCTGCTGGATGCGGATCTGGGGCTCGCCAACGTGGACGTGCTGTTCGGCCTGCAGCCGCGCTACAACCTGCAGCACGTGATCTCGGGCGAGACCGACCTCGCGAGCACCATCGTGCGGGGCCCGCGGGGCCTCGCAATCGTGCCGGCCGCCTCCGGCGACAAGGCCATGACCGATCTCGCGCCGGCGGCCCAGGGCGAGATCATCCGCGCCTTCGGCGACCTCGCCTGTGCGCCGGAGGTGCTGGTGATCGACACGGCCGCCGGGCTCTCCGATAACGTGCTCCGTTTCACCCAGGCCGCGCAGCACGCGGTGGTCGTCGTCTGCGACGAGCCGGCATCCATCACCGATGCCTACGCCATGATCAAGGTGCTCAGCCGTGACTACGGCGTGGGCCGCTTCCAGGTACTGACCAACATGACCCGCTCCGATGCCCACGGGCGGCTGTTGTTCCAGAAGATCGAGCGGGTGGCAGACCGCTACCTGGACGTCGTGCTCCAGCACCTCGGCAACGTGCCCGCCGACGACACGCTGCGCCGTGCCGTACAGCAGCAGGTGGCCGTGGTGGACGCCTATCCGGCCAGCCGTGCGGCGCTCGCCTTCCGCCGTATCGCGGATACCGTGGATCGCTGGCCCGCCGCGGCCCAGGCGCCGGGCGGGATCGCCTTCTTCTTCGAGACCCTGCTCGGGCGCGACCTGACGGCAGCGGGGAGTCTCGGCGGATGACCTACCCCCGGCTCGCAGACGATCGACGCGTCGTGAGCGACGATTTCGTGGAACAGCACCTGGTGCTGGTGAAGCGGATCGCGCACCACCTCGTGGCCCGGTTGCCGGCCTCGGTGGAGCTGGATGATCTCATGCAGGCCGGGCTCATGGGCCTGATCGAGGCGGCGGGTAATTTTGACGCATCCCGGGGCGCCAGTTTCGATACCTACGCCGGCATCCGCATCCGCGGTGCGATGCTGGACGAGGTGCGCAAATCCGACTGGACGCCGCGCTCGGTGCACCAGCGCCATCGGCAGATTGTGGAGGCCATGCAGCGGGTGGAGTCGGCCACCGGTGCGGCGGCCGAAGACGCCGAGGTGGCGCGGGAACTCGGCATCTCGCTGGACGAGTATCACGAGGTGCTGCGCGACGCGGCGAGCTGCCGCCTGTTCAGCCTGGAGCAACCCTTCACGAGCCTGCAGGAGCCGCTGGAGGTTCCGGCGGAGGGCCAGCCCGGCCCCGAGGAGCGGGCCCAGGCCACCGAGATGCGCGGGCGGCTGGCCGAGGCCATACGCGGTTTGCCCGAGCGCGAGCAGCTGGTGCTCTCCCTGTACTATCACCAGGAGCTGAATCTGCGGGAGATCGGCACGGTGCTCGAGGTCACCGAGTCCCGGGTCAGCCAGATCCATAGTCAGGCGCTGCTGCGGTTGCGCGCACGCCTGCAGGACGAGGCGGCGTAGCCATGGCTATGGGCGGCGGCAGGATAGGCGACGTGTATCCGATCGCGCCCTCCCGGCCGTTGAAGCCGGTGAATCCGGATACGCCGAAGCGCCCGCGCAAGGACGGCGGCGACGAACCTGAGCGTGAGGAAAAAAATGAGAATTCGGACAAGGATAACGGTTCAATTATCGATGAGTATGCGTGATGGACTTCATTAGCGAAATCAATGTGATCTACGTGCTGGCATTCTCCAATGCCCTGATCCTGTTCGCCGTGGCGGCGATCCTGCGCGGCGAGCCCCGCCGCGAGCCGCTGGCGCCGGAGCAGTCCGGGCCGGGCGACGAGGCCTTCGGGCCGGCGGTGCTGGAGCGTCTCGACCAGATCGGCCGGCGCCTGGAGCAGCTGGAGAGACTGTCCGAGGCTGCCGCGCAGGCCACTGCGCCCGCAGCGCCGGGCGGGGCCGGCGGCCAGCGCTACGGCGAGGCCCTGCGCCTGGTCGGCGGCGGAGCGGCGCCGGACGACCTGGTGAGCCGCTGCGGCCTGAGCCGCGGCGAGGCCGACTTGTTCGTGCGGCTGCATGGTAACCGGCACCGGGGCGGGGCTGCGGCCGCACGCCCGGTGTCCTGACCGGAGTAAGAAGATGTCGAGTGCCGAATATTTCCGCTTTGTGCAGATGCTGGCGGACGAGCTGACCCGCAAGGAGATCAAGCTGCCGTCATTCCCGGACGTCGTGATCAAGATCCGCAAGGCGCTGGAGGACGGCGACTGCACCGCCGAGCGCGTCGCCGACGTGGTGAGCCTGGAGCCTGTGCTCATGTCGCGCATCCTGGCGATGGCCAATTCCGCGTTCTATAACCCGGCGGGGGTGAAGATCACCAATCTGCGTGCCGCCATCAGCCGGCTCGGTTTCAATATGGTGCGCAACACGGCGATCGCCATGGCCGTGGAGCAGCTATTCCAGGCAGAGCAGCAGGCGGCGATCCGCAACCAGCTGAAGATGCTGTGGAAGGTCAGCCTGCGCAAGGCGGCCATGGCAGAAGTGCTGGCGGACCAGCATGCCGAGCTGGATGGCGACGGGGCATTCCTGGCCGGTCTGCTGAACGAGATCGGCAAGCTCTACATTCTCACCAAGGCGAAGGAGTTCCCGACCCTGCTGGCGGACGAGGACTCGCGGCGCCAGATACTCGAGGAGTGGAATCCCCAGGTCGGCAAGTCCATCCTGGAGAACTGGGAGTTCCCCGAGGATATCGTCGACACGGTGGCCGGCGACCAGACCCAGCGGCGCAGCAGCAAGCCGACGCTGCAGGATGTGATCGTGGCATCCTGCTATCTGTCGCTGCGGGAGGCCGAGGCCGAAGTGGAGGAAGAATTCCAGCCGGTCGTGCACAAGCTCGGTGTCGACGGGCCCCGTTATCCGCCGCTCTATCAGCGCTTCGAGGAGAAGCTGGAGTCCCTGACCGCCGCGCTGGCCGGCTGACCGGGCAGCCGCGGCCGGCTCGGCTACTCCTGCAGCGCCCGCAGCCGGGCTGTACGGATGTCCTCGGCCTGGCGACTCAACATGTGGCGGATGAGCATCTCGCTCTCCGCCTCGCGCATGCCGACGAACTCCACGGCGATCTTGTAGCCCTCGTCCTCCAGGTCGGATTCCTCGGGCGACTGGCAGCGCACGACCTTGGCCAGCGTTTCGACGTAGTGGGAGTCTGAGACCAGAAGAAACTTCAGCATCAGCCGCGCGCCCTCGCTCATGCCATGGGGTGCCGCGAAGGCCAGCCCGGAGGAGCTGAGGTCGCAGAGCTGGGTGGGCCGCTTGTAGATGGGGTTACGCTGCTGCTCGAGTTCCATCACCTTGTCGGCCACCAGCTGGATTTTCTCGTTCAGCAGCTCCACGCACTCGGCACTGACCGGCGCCTTCTGGCGCAGTTTCAGCACTGCGGGCTTCAGGGAAGCCTCCACCTCGATCAGCTTGGCATCCAGTCCGGAGGTCCGGGAGGTGCTGCCCAGGTTCTTCTCCAGCCGCTGTATCCACTCGTTCTCGTCCACCGTCGAGTAGTCGATGCGCACGAGCTCCTTCAGACGGAACACGCGGCGGCGGTTGGTATCGCTGATCTCGGTGTCGTTCTGTATTTCACTCATCGTCTTTGTCTCCTCCGGGCGCAGCGGTCCCGGTATCGTCGCCGTTAGCGCTCGTCCCCTTCTCTGCCGCTGCCTCCGAGTCCGGTTTGCGGGCCTCGGCGATGCGCAGCTGCCGGTCCTCATCGCCGCCGGCGGGGTTGCGTATGATGCTGATGTCCACGCGCCGGTTGATGGCGCGGTGCTCCACGCTGTCGTTCGGATACAACGGGCGTGTGTCCGCGTGGCCGGTCACCACGATACGGCCCTCTTCGATGTCGCCGCCCTTCAGCAGGGTGTGAGCGACGGACACCGCCCGGGCCGTGGACAGCTCCCAGTTCGAGCGGTAGCGCTCGTTGTAGATGGGCACGTCGTCGGTATGGCCCGAGATCTTGAGTTCGCCGGGCATGTCGCCGATGAGGCCGCGAATCTTCTCCAGCACCGGCAGGAATCCGGGCTGGATGCTGGCGTCGCCGGAGGGGAAGGTGGCCTTCTCGAGGATGCGGATGATGATCCGGCGCCCGTCCAGTTTGACGTCCACGCTGCCCTGCTCGATCTCCTCGGCCAGCGCCTGGCGGAGCTTCTCGGCATCCTGCTTCGCGTTGTCGGCTTCCTCGTCGCCTGCGCCGGGCTCGTCCACGCCCACGTCCAGCGTATTCCTGGCGGAGTCGATGGTGTGCTGGCGGATCTCGTTCAGCGGCGTTGGCTCCGGTCGCCCCGGACTGAATTCCCGCGCGATGACGCTGGTGCCCTTCGGTATGGTCTTCACCTCCATCTGCGCCTGCACGCCGAAGGCCTCGCGCACCGATCCGGACAGTACCTTGAATTTCTGCACATCCATCTCCGAGAATGCCAGCAGCAAGACGAAGAAGCTCATAAGCAGCGTCATGAGGTCGGCGAAGGTCATCACCCACGCGGGTACGCCGGCCTTCTCTTGCTCTTCGACCTCCGGGGTCGCTTCCTCGGTCATGCGCGCTTACCTCACACCGTTTCGTCCGAGCTACGGCGAGAACGGGGCAGATAGGCCTCGAGC
Source organism: uncultured Woeseiaceae bacterium (assembly GCA_964427415.1). GTDB lineage: Bacteria > Pseudomonadota > Gammaproteobacteria > Steroidobacterales > Woeseiaceae > Lentisalinibacter. The sequence goes on from CAYRUH010000021.1 coordinate 28,158, forward strand.
ATGCTCTCGATAATGCGCGGGTTCTGTCCCTCCTGGATGCCGATCAGCGCATCGATGACCAGCGACTTGTGACGCTGCTCTTCCTTGCTGCGCAGGGCAAGTTTGTCGGCCACGGGGATGGCGATCATGTTCGCCAGTATGGCGCCGTACAGCGTCGTGAGCAGGGCCACGGCCATGGCCGGGCCGATCAGTTTCGGGTCGTCCATCACCGCCAGCATCTGCACCAGGCCGATCAGCGTACCGATCATGCCCATCGCCGGCCCGACGTCGCCGATTGCCTTGAAGATGCCCTGGCCGTCGCTGTGGCGCTGCAGGGTCTGGTTGAGGTCCTTGTTCAGCATGGAGCGGACCACCTCGGAGGGGTGGCCGTCGATAAGCAAGCCAACGCCCATCTTCATGAACTCGTCGGGTACCTCGGCGTCTTCCAGCGCGAGGATGCCGCCCTGGCGCGCGGTCTTCGCCAGTTCGACGGATTTCTCGATGATGGCCTCGGGGTTCGGCACGCGCTGGGTGAACGCCTTAACTGCGATACCGGTGGCACTGAAAAACTGCTTCAGGCTGAACTTCACCATGGTCACCAGGAAGGTGCCGACCAGCACGATCAGCAGGGCCGGGGTATTGACGAAGACGCCCGGCGCGCCGCCCAGGAAGATGGAGGTGATGACCACCCCGAGGGCGCCGAGCAAGCCAATCAGTGTTGCGAGATCCAACGCGTCGTCCTCCGTTCTTGTTCGGGATGTCCGGAGGCGGCGCCGGTACGCGCATCCGCACGCACGCGCCGCCACGCTCCTGCGGCTACCCTCTTTATCGGCGGCGGATGGGGAATCTTTAGTCCTTGGAGCCAATCGCGGAACGTGCCATCCGGGGCTGCGTGGCAGTGACGCAAGAGCATGAAGTGGCTCGAATTATTCGGGTTTCGAGTTGCAATCGCCTGCAGTGCGCCGCACAATCGTCGGCGGTTGCGGCAGATGCCCGCTCAGGGCGCAAGGCACTGAATTGACAGGTGTGATCAGACCAGCGGCGCCGGTGGTAAGCGGGCCGGGGACGATTCCCGATGGGCCGGGCAAGGGCCGTCCGGCGGCGGAGGCGATCCGGTGAACGGCGAACGGCTCATCCTGGTCATCGCCGACGACGCCGGGGCAGGCGAGACCCTGCGCGACAGCATCGAGTTCCTGGACGCGCCGGCGACGGTGCTCACGTCGGCCGAACGTTGGCGCGACAGCGCTGCGGGGCAACGGCTTGCCGCGGTCTTTCTCCACCCTTCACTGGGGCGCGGAACCGTCTCCCATCTGGCCGCGGAGATCGGCAGCGCGGATGCTGCGCTGCCGGTGGTGGTCGCGGGCCGCGCCGATCTGACCGCACTCGAGGCGGATTGCCCCGGCGCGAGACTCTTCGGTCTCGATCTGCCCGTCGATTTCAGCCAGCTGGCCGGACTGCTGGAGGAGATCTGGGCGGGCTATAGCCGCCGCCGCACGGAGCACGCGGCCGACCGGGTGCAGTCCCGGCCGCTCGGCGAGAGCCTGGCGATGTGCGAGGTGCGGGGCCTGGCCGAGCGGGTGGCCGCCAGCGGCGCCTCGGTGCTGATACTCGGCGAGTCCGGCACCGGCAAGGAGGTTGTCGCACGCTACATCCACGAACTCAGCGCCCGGCAGGGGCCGTTCGTCGCGGTCAACTGCGGCGCCATCCCGGGCCAGCTGCTGGAGAGCGAGCTGTTCGGCCACGAGCGCGGCGCATTCACCGGCGCCGTGGCGCGGCGCACGGGGCGGTTCGAGCAGGCGGGCGGCGGTACCATTTTTCTGGACGAGATCGGCGATATGCCGCCGGCGATGCAGGTCAAGCTGCTGCGCGTCCTGCAGGAGCGCGTGATCGATCGCATCGGGGGCGTGCAGAGTATACCCATCGACGTCAGGGTCATCGCGGCCACCCACCGGGATCTGCCCGAGGCGATCGAGGATGGCACCTTCCGCGAAGACCTCTACTATCGCCTGAACGTGTTTCCCATCGAATTGCCGTCGCTGCGCGAGCGCGCCGATGACATCCCGCTGCTGCTGGAAGAGATGGTGCGGCGGGTCGACGCGCGGCTCGGCGTCCGGGTGGATTTCGGCCCGGAGACGGTGCGGGCGCTGCAGGCGTACGACTGGCCCGGCAACGTCCGCGAGCTGGCCAATCTGGTGGAGCGCCTGGCGGTCGTGCATCCTCACGGCTGCATCATGATCGGCGACCTGCCGGCGCCGCTCCGGCGCGAGGCCGTGGAGGCCGCCATACTGAGGGCTGCCGCCGACGATCTGCCGCCGGACGGCAAGAGCCTGAAGGAGCATATGGGGGACATCGAGAGCAGCCTGATCCGCGACGCGCTGCGCTCCTGCGACGGCGTCGTCGCGCAGGCGGCCAGGATGCTGGGGATGGGGCGCACGACCCTGGTGGAGAAGATCCGGCGCTACGACATCGCGCCGGATCAGAGCGTGACCCGGGGCGAGACCACTCACGAATAGGAGTCATTCCATGAAACTTGAGAATTCCGACCTGTTCCGCCGCCAGTGCTATGTCGCCGGCGACTGGGCCGACGCGGACGACGGCGGCACGATCGCCGTCGGTAATCCGGCCACGGGCGAGAATCTCGGCACTGTCCCCTCCCTGGGTGCGGACGAGACCCGCCGGGCGATCGCCGCCGCAGGCGAGGCCATGGCCGACTGGAGCGCGCGGCCGGCCGCCGAGCGGGCCGCGGTACTGCGGCGCTGGCACGACCTGATAATGGAGCATCAGGAAGACCTGGCCGTCATCATGACGGCCGAGCAGGGCAAGCCGCTGAAGGAGTCCCGCGGCGAGGTCGCCTATGCTGCCGAATTTATTGAATGGTTCGCCGAGGAGGGCAAGCGGGTGTACGGCGACATCATCCCGTCACCCCAGGCCGGCCGCCGCCTGCTGGTGCTGAAACAGCCGGTGGGTGTGGTCGCGGCGATCACGCCGTGGAATTTCCCCGCCGCGATGATCACCCGCAAGGCGGGCCCGGCCCTGGCGGCGGGCTGCACCTTCGTCTGCAAGCCCGCCTCGCAGACGCCGTACTCGGCGCTGGCGCTGGCCGTGCTGGCGGAGGAAGCCGGCATCCCGGGCGGCGTGTTCAGCGTGCTCACCGGCTCGGCGTCCGCGATCGGCGGCGAGATGACCGGCAATGCGACGGTGCGCAAGCTCTCGTTCACTGGTTCCACCGAGATCGGCAAGCTGCTCATGGAGCAGTGCGCGGGCACGATGAAGAAGCTGTCGCTGGAACTCGGCGGCAACGCGCCGTTCATCGTCTTCGACGACGCCGATATCGACGCGGCAGTCGAGGGGGCCGTGGCCTCGAAATACCGCAATACCGGCCAGACCTGTGTGTGCACGAACCGGTTCCTGATCCAGGAATCGGTCATGGATGCCTTCGCTGAAAAGCTGGCCGCCGCGGTCGACGACCTGGTGGTGGGCGATGGCCTGGAAGGCGATACGGATCAGGGACCGCTCATCGACGAGAGCGCCGTGCAGAAGGTCGAGGAACACATCGCCGACGCGCTGTCGGGCGGTGCCGAGGTGGTGACCGGCGGCCAGCGCCATGCGCTCGGCGGGCGCTTCTTCCAGCCGACCGTGGTCAAGGGCGCCACGCCGGCGATGCTGGTGGCCAGCGAGGAGACCTTCGGTCCCCTGTCGCCGCTGTTCCCGTTCCGCGACGAGGCCGAGGCCGTCGCCATGGCCAACGACACGCGCTTCGGGCTGGCGAGCTACTTCTACACCCGGGATCTGGCCCGTGCCTGGCGGGTGGGCGAGGCGCTCGAATACGGCATCGTCGGTCTGAACACCGGGCTGATCTCCACGCCGGTGGCCCCGTTCGGAGGTGTTAAGGAGTCGGGCATCGGCCGCGAGGGTTCGAAGTACGGCATCGACGAGTACGTCGAGATCAAGTACTTCGCCATGGCGGGGCTCGACTGACGGCTAGGGCGATTGTCAGCTTGGGCGATTGTCAGCTCAGGCGATTGTCGGGTCAGGTAATTATGCACAGCGCGGCGGATACGCAGCGTATTTCGAGCCGGGTCACGGGCTCGGCTGCGGCCTCTCCGTCCGCCGCGACGCGCAACTCCGCCGCGTCGACTCCCTCGCGGAGCACGAGGGTCAGGGCGGCCGGGTAGGCGGGCAGGCGACGGAGTCGGGATGGAACAGGAAACGGCCAGACTTTTGGAAGTCGACGTCCACTCGCTCAGCATCGATCGCTACGAGGGCCTCGCTGCGCCCGGGCTCCTCGCCGATCTCCGCGCTGAGGCGGCACGGCTCGCCCGGGCGCTGGAGGGGCGGGTCTTCTGGCACCTGAATTCCACGGCGGAGGGCGGCGGGGTCGCCGAGATGCTGCCCTCCCTGCTCGGCTACTGCCGTCACTTCGATATCGACTCCCGCTGGCTGGTGATCGGCGGCAATCCCGCGTTCTTCCGGGTCACGAAACGGCTGCATCACGGTCTGCACGGGGAGCCCGGCGACGGCTCGCCGCTGGACGACGAGGCGCGGCGCATCTACGAGGAGACCCTCGAGGACAATGCGCCGGAGTTACTCGCGCTGGTAAAACCGGGCGATGTCGTCCTGCTCCACGATCCGCAGACCCTGGGGCTGGCCCGCTACCTCGTCGAGCACGGCGCCGCCGTCGCCTGGCGCTGCCACATCGGCCACAGCGACTGGAACGAGGAATACGACAGGGCCTGGCGGTTTCTGAGTCCCTATCTCGATTATCCCCGCCGATTCGTGTTCTCGCGGGAGGCCTACGTGCCGCCGATCATCGACCGGGAGCACACCGTCATCATCCCGCCGAGCATCGATGCCTTCACGCCGAAGAACCAGGGTATGAGCGAGGCAGCCGCGCGCACGCTGCTGGTGCATGCCGGTCTGGTGTCGGGCCCGCTGCCGGCGGAGCCGGACTACGAATTCTTCCGCAGCGACGGCAGCCGCGGCCGCGTGGACCGGCACGCGGACCTCATCCGCTGCGGCCAGCCGACGCCGCCGGACGTCCCCATGATCGTGCAGGTCTCGCGCTGGGATCCGCTGAAAGACCCCTGCGGCGTCATCCAGGGTTTCGCCGCCTGGCTGCGCCATGGCGGGGACAGCGGCGCCGAGCTGGTGATGGTCGGTCCCAGCGTGACCGGCGTGGCCGATGACCCGGAAGGTATCGAAGTGTTCCACGAGGTATTCCGGGTCTGGCGTGAGCTGCCCCACGCCCAGCGCAGCCGCATCCACCTGGCCATGCTGCCGATGGTCGACGTCGAGGAGAACGCCGCCATGGTGAACGCCATCCAGCGCCACGCGGCCGTCATCGTGCAGAAGAGCCTGCATGAGGGCTTCGGGCTCACGGTGACCGAGGCCATGTGGAAGGGCAGGGCCGTGCTCGCGAGCCGGGTGGGCGGCATACAGGACCAGATCGAGGACGGGCGTCAAGGCCTGCTGCTCGACGATCCCCGCGACCTGGAATCATTCGCCGGGCTGCTGGAGCGGCTCGTTGGCAATGCCGGGCTCAGGGAGGGACTGGGTGCCGCCGCCAGGGAGCGGGTGAGCGAGCGATTCCTCGAGCCGCGCAGCGTCGCCGACCATCTGCGCCTCGCCGATGCACTGCTGGGGGCATTGCGCTGAGCGGTCGACTGCCGGCGGACCTGGTCTACGCCGCCGCCCTGTTCGCGGTCGCGGTCACGGCGATCGGGGCGGCAGCCGTGGCAACCGGCGCCTCGATCACTGCGGACGAACTGCCGCTGGCGGGGTTCTTCCTGCTGTTCGGGCTCTTCACGATCACGGTAGGCTATCCGCACCCGACCTTCGGCCACGTCTCCTTCGACCGCGTGGCGCAGATGGCCAGTCTGCTGATGCTGGGGCCGGTCGATGCCGCCATGATCAACGGTCTGGCGTCTCTGCTCTGGCCGCTGCAGCGTTTACGCGGCGGCAGGGCCCGGCAAGCCCTGACCGCCTCCCTGCACAACGCGGGCCTCATGTCGCTCATGATCCTCGTCTCGGGCCTGCTCTACGTGAGGCTCGGCGGCCCGGTGCCCCTGGCCGCCATCGACTGGCGCAGCGCCGCCCTGGTCGCATTGCTGACACTGTCCATGCAGGTCATCAACGAGATCGGCATGCGCATCTATGTGAGCCTGCGCGGCATGGACCCGGCGCGAATGTTCAGTGTTTTCCAGACGATGATCGAGATCGGCTCGGTGCCGGCCGCCGTCCTGGTGGCGATCGTCTTCGGCCGCATGGAGGTGTCCGTCATCATCATGCTGCTGTTCGTCCTCTCGCTGGGCATGCTGGCCCTGAAGGAGTTCGCGGACATGCGGCAGCGGCTGGAGGCGCTGGTGGAGGAGCGCACCCGCGAACTCAGGGACAAGACCCTGGAGCTCGAGCGCCAGGCGACCCGGGACAAGCTCACCGGGCTGTTCAACCGGCGCCATGCCGACGGCTTCATCGACGGCCAGCTCGATCTGGCGGCACGTCTCGGGCGCCCGCTGAGCGTAGTCCTGGCGGACGTCGACCACTTCAAGCTGATCAACGACACGCATTCACACGCCGTCGGCGACGCGGTGCTGGAGCGTCTGTCCCGCCTGCTCGAGTCCCATTGCCGGGAGACCGATATGGTTGCCCGCTACGGCGGCGAGGAGTTCCTGATCTGTCTGCCCGCCACGGACGCGGACCGGGCCGCCGTCATCGGCGAGGCCATCCGCGCGGCGGTGGCGTCGCTGGACTGTTCGGATCTCGCGCCGGCGCTGGCCGTCACCCTCAGCATCGGCGTGGCGGCGAGCGGGCGAGGCAGGGATCGGGCCGCCCTCCTCGGCGCGGCAGACGCAAATTTGTACCGGGCCAAGCGGGGCGGGCGGAATCGGGTGGTGGCCTGACCGCGGTCCGCGGCGGTGCACGACCGATGCCGGTCCGTATATACTGCGGCCACAAGCAAATAAAGGGTCGCCGCGGAGGCGGTCCGGTCGAATTCGGGAGACCTCACATGGCGATAGCGGATCTCAGTAACGTACTGAAGATTTTCGGCGGCTCGGAGCCGACCGAGGAAGAGCGGCGGGGCCTGTTCCGGGAGGTGCTGCTGATGACTCTGTCGCGGGCGACCAGCGCCGATGCCAATATCGATACCGCCGAGGTCGATACCGTACAGAGGATCCTGAAGAAGACGCTGGGCGACGATATCGACGCCGCCGACATCCGCGTCGCCGCCAAGTCCGAGATCTACGAGAAGGCGCCGCTGCCCGACTACCTTGCCGGCGTGGCGAGGAAGCTGGATTCCGGGGAGCGGGTCGCCATCGCCAATGCGCTGGCCGAGGTCATCCATAGCGACTGCCGCATCAGCGAGCGCGAGGTGCACTTCTTCGACATGGTGGCGAAGTCGCTGAAGATCACCCCTGCCGAACTGGCTGGCATCGTCGCCGGTTAGGAATTCGCGGCGGGCGCCGGCCCGCCGGCGGTCAGCGCCGACCAGAAGGCCCGCACCAGCCGGTCGCCGAGCCGTTTGCGGCGGGCGAACAGCCCCACCTCGAAAGGCGTCAGTGCGGGCCTGGCAGGTACCTGCTGCACCCTGCCGGCCAGCGGACTGTTCTCCAGCACGATCAGCGGCACGACACCCACGCCGCCGCCGAGACCGACCATGCTGACGATGGCCTCGTTGCCGGCCGCCTGGGCCAGCACCTGGGGCCGTATGCCCTTGTCCCGGAACCAGCGCTCGACCCGCTCCCGGGCGAGTCCCCGCTCCGGCAGTATCATCGGTACCGCAGCCCAGTCCGCCGGCCGCATGCGCGGCCTCAGGAATCGATCCACGTCCGGGTCCTCCCGCGAGGTGATGAAGACCAGCGGCGAGACGGCCATGGGCTCGAAGGCGAGAGCGGCGGGCAGCCGCTCGGGGCGGGCCCCGATGGCCAGATCCTCCTCTCCCGCGCGTACCCGGGCGACCGCCTGCTCGGGGTCGCCGGTGTGCACCGTGATCCGCACCCGGCGGTGGTGCCGCCGGAATTCGGCAACGGGATCGTACAGGAAGCTGTAGCTGGCCGTGACCGAACAGTAGATGCTGATCTCACCGGTCAGCTCGTCGCTGTCCGCGGCCAGGCCGGCACGCAGCGCCTCCCACTGTTCCACGGTCTCGCGGGCCCACGCCCGAAAATGTTCTCCCGCCGGGGTGAGACTGACACTGCGGTTGTCCCGCTCGAACAGCCGGACGCCGAGTTCCTTCTCGAGGCCGCTGATGATGCGGCTGAGCGTCGACGGGCTCATGTGGCAGGCCCTGCTCGCCCGCCCGTAATGCAGGGTGTCGGCGAGGCTCAGGCAGGCGCGCAGGCTGCGATCGTCCATGCCGGCTCCTGTGTTGCAGAAAATAAAACACAAAATTTTAAATATTTCATTTTAGAAAATACAGCCATTGCACTATCGTGCCTGGTACCCCGTAGAAGGGCCTTCAGGCCCGACCTTGCGAATCGGGGCTGACGAGTCGGGGCTGACGA
>CAYRUH010000021.1:36737-63418 GCA_964427415.1 uncultured Woeseiaceae bacterium
GAAGGGCCTTCAGGCCCGACCTTGCGAATCGGGGCTGACGAGTCGGGGCTGACGAATCGGGGCTGAAGCCCCTCCTACGTTGTTATGAGGAACTCAACATGAACATCTATTACGACAAGGACTGCGACCTTTCCATCATCCAGGGCATGAAGGTGTCCGTCATCGGCTACGGCTCCCAGGGCCATGCCCATGCTCTGAACCTTCAGGACTCCGGCGTCGACGTCACCGTGGGGCTGCGGGAGGGTTCCTCTTCGGTGGCCAAGGCCGAGAGGGCGGGGCTGCGGGTACAGGGTGTGGCCGAAGCCGTATCCTGCGCCGACCTCGTGATGATGCTGGCGCCGGACGAGTCCATGGCGGCGCTGTACCGGGACCAGGTCGAGCCGAACCTGAAGGAGGGCGCCATCCTCGCGTTCGCCCACGGCTTCGTCATCCACTACAACCAGGTGGTGCCGCGGGCGGATCTGGACGTCATCATGATCGCGCCGAAAGCGCCGGGTCACACGGTACGCAGCGAGTTCGCGAAAGGCGCGGGCATCCCGGATCTGGTGGCCGTGTTCCAGGATGCGAGCGGCCGGGCCAGGGAGGTCGCCTTGTCCTATGCCGGCGGTATCGGCGGCGGCCGCACGGCGATCATCGAGACCACCTTCAGGGACGAGACCGAGACGGATCTCTTCGGTGAGCAGACCGTGCTCTGCGGCGGCTGTGTGGAGCTGGTGAAGGCCGGCTTCGAGACCCTGGTGGAGGCGGGTTATGCGCCGGAACTCGCCTACTTCGAGTGCCTGCACGAGCTGAAGCTGATCGTGGATCTGATGTACGAAGGCGGCATCGCCAACATGAATTACTCCATCTCGAACAACGCGGAGTACGGCGAGTACGTGACCGGCAAGGAGGTGATCAACGAGCAGTCCCGTGCCGCCATGAAGAAGGCGCTCGAGCGCGTCCAGAACGGCGAATACGCCAAGCGCTTCATCGCCGAGGGTGCCATGAACTACCCGTCGATGACGGCGCAGCGGCGCAATACCGAGGCGCACCTCATAGAGACCACGGGCGCGCGGCTCCGGCAGATGATGCCCTGGATCACGGCCAACCGCCTGGTCGATCGGGACAAGAACTGAGCCAGCCTGCGCCGCTATCCGGTCCATCCACGGCTGACGCCGCCGCACGCCGGCGTTACATTGTGGGCACATCCACCGACCGGAGCGAGCGATGGGATACCTGAAGCCGCGTACAGAACTGGCGACCCACCAAGTCATCAACCAGGCGCCGCCGCTGGAAGCCGTCAACTGCTACGAGAACGACATCGCGCTGAAGGAGGCGGTGAGCCGCAACGGCGCCGCCTGGATGGAAGCCGAACTCGGCGGACTGGGCGCGCGGGTCGGCTCGGCCGAGGTCCAGGACTGGGCCGCCCGGGCCAATGCGAATCCGCCGTTCCTGAAGGCCTTCGATCGCTACGGCCAGCGCATCGACGAGGCGGATTTCCACCCCGACTACCATCGGCTGATGGCGCTAGGGCTGGAGAGCGGCGTGAGCGCGGTGGCCTGGACGGCGGAGCAGGGCGGTCACGTGGCCCACTCGGCGCTGATGTACGTCCTGAGTCAGGCGGACCAGGGCGTGTGTTGCCCCTTCTCGATGACCTATGCCTGCATCCCCACGCTGCGTCATCAGCCGGACCTGGCGGCGGAGTGGGAGCCCCGGGTGACGGCGGCGGCGTACGACCCCCGCTGCATCCCCGCCAGCGAGAAGCGGGGCGTCACTCTCGGCATGGCGATGACGGAGAAGCAGGGCGGCTCGGACGTGCGCGCCAATACGACCCGTGCCGTGCCCCTCGGCGCGGAGGGTGAGTACGAGCTCGTCGGCCACAAGTGGTTCTGTTCTGCACCGATGAGTGACGGCTTCCTGACCCTGGCGAAGACCGAAGGCGGCCTGTCCTGTTTCTTCACGCCGAAATGGCGCCCGGACGGCACCCGCAACACCATCCAGGTGGTGCGCCTGAAGGACAAACTGGGCGACCGCTCGAACGCCTCCAGCGAGATCGAATACCACCATGCCTGGGCGCGCATGGTGGGCGAGGAAGGGCGCGGCGTGCGCACCATCATCGAAATGGTGCAGGGTACCCGTCTCGACTGCATGGTGGGCTCGACCGCGATCATGCGCGCGGCGCTCTCCCAGGCGCTCTGGCACGCCGGGCACCGGCGCGCCTTCGGCGCGCGGCTGGTGGAGCACCCGGCCATGGCCCAGGTGCTCGCGGATCTCGCGCTGGAGCAGGAGGCGGCACTCGCCATGAGTTTCCGGGTGGCCCGCGCCTTCGATGATGCGCCGCACTCGGAGCACGCCGCGGCCATCGCGCGCATCCTCACGCCGATCGCGAAGTACTGGATCTGCAAGCGTGCGCCGTCGTTCGTCTACGAAGCCATGGAGTGTCTCGGCGGCGCCGGCTATGTGGAGGAATCGCCGATGCCGCGCTACTTCCGCCAGTCGCCGTTGAACAGCATCTGGGAAGGCTCCGGCAATGTGATCGCGCTGGATACCCTGCGCGCCATCCAGCGCGACCCGGGCGTGCTGGAGGCGCTGTTCGCGGAGCTGGACGAGGCCCGCGGCGCGGATCGTCACCTCGACGGCCTGATCCATACGCTCACCACGCTGAACGTGAAGGAAGCACTGGGGGAGGCCACGGCGCGGCACTTCGTCGAGTCGCTGGCGCTCGCGTTCCAGGGGGCGGTGCTGTTCCGCGCGGCGCCGCCGATCGTGGCCGAGGGCTTCGCCGCAGCGCGGTTGCGCCCCGAGCGCGGCTATACCTGGGGTGCGTTTGCGCCGGGACTGGAGCTCGATGCGCGGGGTCTGATCGAGCGGGCGACACCATTGAGTGCCTGATAGGGGCACCTGATACCGACCGCATTGCCGTGTTATGTTGAGCGCCGTGCTCAGGGACTTTGTTGCACCGCGACACTGCGACACAGGGAGTCTGCCATGACGACGGACATTGGAACGGAGATCGGAACGGGCAACGGCGCAGAAACGGAGGCGGGGCCGCTCAGCTGGCGGCAGAACGACAACGGGGCATTCGCGGAGATTCCCCTCGCGCGGGTTACGCGGCGCGACGTCCTGGCCGGCATCGCCGCAGGCACCGGCTTCGCATTCGCGCTGTCGCTGACGGGCTGCGCACGCGCCGACCGCACGGCGGGCGGCCTCGGCGAGGTGAGAGGCGGAGATGCCACGCCGAGTCTGTTCATCAGCATCGAGGAAGACGGCGCCGTCAGGCTGACCTGCCACCGCTCCGAGATGGGTCAGCAGACCTGGACGGCGATGGCCCAGATCATGGCCGACGAACTTGAGGCCGACTGGGATCGAATCGCGGTCGTGCAGGCCATTGGTGATCCGAAATACGGCGATCAGAACACCGACGGCTCGCGCTCCGTGCGCCGCAATCTTACCCGGCTGCGTTATGCGGGCGCCGGCCTGCGAAACATGCTGGAGACCGCAGCGGCGAATCGCTGGGGCGTGGCGGCCGAAGAGTGCAGGGCCGAGCTGCACCAGGTGGTGCACGGGCCCAGCGGACGCAGCCTCGGCTACGGCGGGCTGGCCGCGGATGCCGCGGGCATCCCCGTCCCCGACAAGGACGCGGTGCAGCTGAAGGCGCGCAGCGACTGGCGCTACATCGGCAAGGATGTCGCATCCCTCACCGTGCCCGATATCGTCATGGGCAAGGGCACCTTCGGCATCGACGTGCAGCTGCCCGACATGGTCTACGCGGTCATCGCCCGACCGCCGGTCGTCTTCGGCAGCGTCAAGAGTGTGGACGACAAGAAAGCGCTCGGGGTGCCCGGCGTGCTGCGTACGGTGCAGCTCGATGCGCCCGAACCGCCGGCCGTCTTCAAGCCCCTGGGCGGTGTTGCGGTCGTCGCCGATAACACCTGGTCCGCCCTGCAGGGCCGCGAGGCACTGGCGATCGAGTGGGAGGCGGGCCCGAACGGCGACTACGACTCCGATGCGTTCCGTGAACAGCTCCTCGAGACGGCGCGCAAGCCCGGCCAGGTGCGGCGCAGCCGGGGCGACGTGCAGAAGGCACTCGATGCCGCCGCGCAACGGGTTTCCGCCGACTACTATGTGCCGCACCTGTCCCAGGCACCCATGGAGCCGCCGGCGGCCACCGCGCGCTGGGACGGCGAGAAATGCGAGGTCTGGGCCTGCGTGCAGGCGCCCCAGGCCACCCGGTCCGCCGTCGCGGGCGCGCTGGACGTCGACCCGCAGAAGGTGATCGTGACGCCCACCTGGCTCGGCGGCGCATTCGGCCGCAAGTCCAAGCCGGACTTCGCCGTGGAAGCCGCGTTGCTCGCCCGGCAGCTCGGCAAGCCGGTCAAGGTCACCTGGAGCCGCGAGGACGATCTCAAGCATGGCTACTTCCATTCGGTCAGCGGCCAGCACATGGAGGGCGGCCTGGACGAGGAGGGCCGCTGCACGGCGTTCCTGCACCGCACCGTCTTCCCGCCCATCCCGTCGACGTTCCAGAAGGGCGTCACCGAGCCTTCGTGGGGCGAGCTGCGCCTGGGCGCCTCGGACAACCCCTTCATCGTGCCGAACCTGCAGCTGGAGACCGGGCCGGCCGAGGCGAAGGTGCGCATCGGCTGGCTGCGCTCGGTGGCCAACGTCTACCACGCCTTCGCCATCCAGAGCTTCGCCGCGGAACTCGCGGCGGCCGCCGGCCGTGACCAGAAGGACTTCCTGCTGGAGCTGATCGGTCCGCCCCGGATCGTGGATCCGCGCGAGGAGGGCGCCGAGTACGACAACTACGGCGACCCGTTCGAGGAATACCCGATCGATACCGGCCGGTTGGCCAACGTGACCAAGATGGCCGCCGAAATGGCCGGCTGGGGCCGCACGATGGGCAGCGGCGGCGGGCTCGGCATCGCCGCGCATCGTTCCTTCCTGGCCTACGTGGCCACCGTGGTCGAGGTGAAAGTGGACGACGAGGGCCGGCTCGCCATCCCGGGTGTCTGGTCCGCCATCGACGCCGGCACCGTGGTGAATACCCGGCACGTGGAGGCGCAGATGGAAGGCGGTTGCCTGTACGGGCTCTCCAACGCGCTGTACGGCGAGATCACCGCGAAGAACGGCGTCATTCAGCAGGAGAACTTCCCCTCCTGGCGCATCATGAAAATGAGCGAGGCGCCGCGGAACTTCGAGGTGAAGATCATGGAATCCGACGCCCCGCCGTGCGGGGTGGGCGAGCCGCCGACGCCGCCGGCCGCCCCGGCACTGACCAACGCCATCTACGCCGCCACCGGCAAGCGCATCCGCCGCCTGCCCGTCTTCGGGCCGAATGCGGACAGCCTGGACAGCCTCACCAGCGGGAGCGAACAGTCATGAGCACGAAACTGACCGTCAACGGCGCAGCCGTCGAACTCGATGTGCCGAGCGAGATGCCACTGCTCTGGGCATTGCGTGACCGCCTGCAGCTCACCGGCACGAAGTACGGCTGCGGCATCTCCCAGTGCGGCGCCTGCGTCGTTTACGTGGACGGCAAGGCTCGGCGCGCCTGCGTGACCCCGGTGGGCAGCGTCGCGGATTCGAGCGTCACCACCATCGAGGGCGTCGAGGGGCCCGAGGCGGACGCCGTGCGCGCGGCCTGGAGGGCGATCGACGTGCCCCAGTGCGGCTACTGTCAGTCCGGCCAGATCATGTCCGCCGTCGATCTGTTGAAGCAGAAACCGAAACCGAGCGACGCGGACATCGACGAGGCCATGGACGGCAACCTCTGCCGCTGCGCCACCTATGTGCGCATCCGGCGTGCCATCAAGTACGCGGCGGCCTCGCTGGGCTAGTGTCAGCGTGCTTGCGGCGCGGCCTCCGTCGCACGCCGCCGGATCGTCTCGCCTTCCTTGAGGGTCTCCAGCACCTGCCAGCCGTTCTCCGCCCGGGGTGAACCGTCCAGCGACAGCTTGATAGCGGGGATGCGAAGGTGATTTTCGTAGCGCATCGAGGCGGCGGCCATGATGCGGTCGAACTCGCCGGCATCCTTCGCGAACGTAGGATCCGGATATACGGCCGCGACCATGGCGGCGAAACTGTCCGGGTCCTCCGGCAGCGGCAGCTTTTCCAGCGTGGCGAATAACGCGGTCTCTTCGAGCGAGCCGGGTGGCGAGGGTCGGAGGACTGGCGGCAATGTTCGGCTGCACCGGTGGCTCCCCCCGCGGTGATGTCTCGGCCGCAGTATTAGTCAGCGGCGCGCGGTTCAGGATTCGGGCCGCTGGTCTTCGGTATCGCGTCCGCGGCTCCGCCCGCGAGACAGCAGACGTCGCACGGTCTGTTCGCCGAACCAGATCGGCACGATGAACGCGCCCAGCGCCACCAGGCGCAAGGTCGAGAACAGCGCGTCGAAGATGTCGTCGCTCACCGGCATCGTCAGCGGGAAGCTGAACTCGACCACTCCCGGCTCCGTGCGGCGCACTTCCAGGCCTTCGGTGTGGCGCTCCAGCAACGCGCGTACGTCCGGGTTGTCTGCGAGCGCCACGGAGCGGATGCGGCGGATGCCCCGTTCGGCCGCCGCCCCGGCGATGCGCTCCAGCAGCCGCTTGCCGATGCCGCGGTGCTGCCAGTCGTCCACCACGACGAGGGAGATCTCGGCGGTCTCCGGGTCCGAGGCGCTGCGGACGAAGCGGGCGACGCCGATGCCCACCGGTTCGCCGTCGCTCTCGTCAGGCCCGCCGGCGGGCAGCATGGCCCCCAGAGCGTAGTGGTCCGTGCCGTCGAATTCGGTGAGATACCGCAATTCCTCGTCGCTCAGGCCGTTCTTGCTCGTAAAGAAGCGCCGGCGGCGCGATTCGGGGGAGAGGCGGGTAAAGCCTTCGGCCAGCATCCCCTTGTCCGAGGGCTGCACGGCGCGGAACTCGATGAGCGTGCCGTCATCGAGGGTATGCCGTTCCCGGTAATCCCGCGCGTACTTCATGGCGGAATGCTACCAGCAACCGGGTTGCTGTCCCGTTGCAGGCCCGCATCCGCTGATTCGTAGAAGCCGCAGTTGACAACAGGCAAAGAAATACGAAAGATTCGCATTTGCAATTAGTACCGCAGTGAGAGGAGCCACAATGATGACATCCCCAATCCGTCCGGACCTCCTGGCGTGCTTCGCCGTCGCCGGTGCTGGACTGGCATCCGGGATCGCAGCAGCACAGTCCGCGGGAGAGGAAGGCGAGGGCGTGATCGACGAGATCGTGGTGAGCGCCAGCCGCGTGCAGCAACCGGCGACAGCCATCCCGGGTACCCTGACTATTCTGGACGCCGAGACCATCGAACTCCAGTCCGCCATCAGCGACGACCTCGCCAGCGTACTGGCCAGCTCGGTGCCCGGCTTCGCGCCCAGCTCCCAGAAGCTGACGGGCCGCAGCGAGACTCTGCGCGGCCGCAATCCCCTGTACCTGATCGACGGCGTGCCCCAGCACAATGCCCTGCGGGACGGCCAGCGCGACGGCCATACCATCGACCTCGCGTTCATCGAGCGCATCGAAGTGATCAACGGTTCGAACGCCATCCAGGGCGTCGGGGCCACGGGTGGCGTCGTGAATACCGTGACCCGCGCGCCGGTGTCCGGCGACGCCTGGGAGACCGACCTTCGGGCCCGCTTCACGAGCGCCGACGACTTCGACTCCGATGCCTACGGCTACAAGATCGCGGCCACGACCGGCCGCGGTACCGAGGCCTTTGACTTCATCGTCGGCTTTGCGTGGCACGACCGTGGCCTGTTCCTCGACGCGGACGGCGAGCCCGTCGGGCTATATCCCACCCAGGGCGACATCATGGACTCGACCTCCCTCGGCCTGTTCGGCAAGGGCGAATGGCGGGTGACCGACGATGCCACGCTGACCCTGCTGGTCAACGATTTCGACCTGGAGCGGAACGGCGATTTTCGCAGCGTGCCCGGCGAGCGGGCGGCGGGCATACCGACCGGGACGGAAGAGGGCGACCCCTCCGACGAGGTGGGTGACCCGGCCCGCAACGAGGTCACCACCGTCTCACTGACTTATCGTCAGGACGGGGTGCTGGGCGGCAATCTTGAGGCCCAGCTCTACGACCAGAGTTATTCCGCACTGTTCGAGGGTGGCACCTTCGGCGATTTCTTCCGGCTGACCCCGGACGGCGGGCCGTTCCTCGACCAATCCGAGATCGTCTCCGACAAGAACGGGTTCAAGACCACCTGGAACCGGGCGCTCGTCGATCCCGACCTTAATCTCACGGCAGGCGTGGACTGGTTCCGCGACGACTCGGCGCAGGAACTGGCGCGCAGCGCACGCGAGTGGGTGCCGGAGACCCGCTTCGAGACGGTCTCGCCGTTCCTGCAGCTCAGCTGGACCATTAACGAGGTCTTCACGCTCAGCGGCGGCGCCCGTCAGGAAAACGCAAGTCTGCAGGTGGACGACTACACCACCATCGCCTCGGCCGGCAGCACCTTCGTGGAAGGCGGTGATCCGGAGTTCGACGAGACCCTTTTCAACGCCGGGGCGATCTGGCGCCTGACCGACTCCTGGGCACTGTACGCGGCCGTTGCCGAGGCCTTCACCATGCCCGACGTCGGCCGGGTGCTGCGCGGCGTCTCGACCCCCGGCCTGGACGTGGAAAGCCTGCTGGCGGTGGAGCCGATCGTCACCGACAACGCCGAGTTCGGCGTGGAATACGGCGACGGACGGCTGACGGCACGCGCCACGTACTACGAGTCCACGGCGGACAACGGCGCCCGGCTGCTCAGCAACGAGGCCGGCATTTTCGAGGTGGAGCGCCAGCGGACTGAAATCGACGGCATCGAACTCGCTCTGGACTATGCGCTCAGCGACACGTTCAGCATCGGGGCGAATTACAGCCGTATCGACGGCCGCTTCGATTCCGACGGCGACGGCGCCGTGGACAGCGACCTGGATGGCCTGAATATCGGGCCGGACCGCCTCAACGTCTACGCGGAGGGCCGTGTCCGCGACGACATCCGCTGGCGGCTGCAGGCGGCGCGGCTGGACGACCGCAGCTTCGACGGCCCCGGCGCGCCCGCGGACGCGGCCGACTTCGACGGCTACACCCTGGCGGATGCCTTCGTGAGCTGGCAGTCGGGCTACGGTGTGTTCTCCGTAGCCGTCGAGAACCTGCTGAACGAGGACTACTTTACCTACTTCGCGCAGACCGAGCCCTTTCAGCGGTCGGATACCTACTTCGCCGGCAACGGCCGCACCCTGACGTTCGGGTGGCAGCGGGCATTCTGAGCGGATGATCCGCCGGCTGCACCGCTGGCTCGGGGTCGTCATCGCGGCATGGCTGGCGGTGGCGACCCTGAGCGGACTAGCACTGCTCTGGGCCGACGAGTACGTCGACTGGCGCTACCCGCAGCTACCGGAGACGCCGCCCGCGGAGACGCCGGATGCCGACGTCATCGCCCGCATAGTCGAGGCGGGGCAGGGCAGGATCACCGCGCTCGCCATGGCCCGGCCGGGGCGTCCTGCCTACCATGCCTATTACGCCGACGGCAGCGAACGTCTCTACCACCCGCAGAGCGGCGCACTCGTGACGGAGTGGGGCTGGACCGACAGCGCGCCTGCGTTTGTATTCGAGCTGCACGCACATCTGCTGGCCGGTGAGCGCGGCCACACCCTGGTCGGCATCCTGGGCTGTCTGGTGCTGATCAGTCTGACCTCCGGCACCTGGCTCTGGCTGCGGCGGCGAACCGTATTGCGCGTGCGCTATTTCTGGCCGCGCAATACCGAGGCGCGTTATCTCCTGCGCGGCCATGCCGCCCAGGGCGCGACGCTCGGCCTGCCATTCGCCGTCCTCGTCCTGACCGGCGTGGCCATGGTGTTCCCCGGCCCTTTCCGCTCGGCCCTGAACGCGGCGCTCGGTGCGCAGCCGCCGCTGGCACCCTCCGCCGTAACGGTGGCGGCCGGCACGGCGGCGGTCGACTGGCAGCGGGTACTCGAAGCGGCGGCTGCGGCCTTCCCGGCCGGAACCGTGCGTTTCGTCTCGCCGCCGCGGCAGCCCGATGCCCCGGTGGTGGTCCGTCTGCGCAACGCCGGCGAGCTGCATCCGAACGGTCGCAGTTACCTGGTCGCGCATCCGGCCTCCGGCGAGGTGCTGGAGACCATCGATGCCACCCGTCAGGGCACCGGACCGGCGGTATTCGATGCCCTCTATCCCCTGCATGCCGGTAAAACGGCCTGGCCCGGTTACCGGCTGCTGCTGTCGGCGCTTTCGCTCAGCCTGCTGTACATCGTGACCAGCGGTACCCTGCTGTTCGTGCGCGGCCGCCGGATCCGGCGGCCGTCACGCCGCGCCGGTCGCTCGACCCTGCAGCCCGGAAGGGCGGCTGAGAGCGTCAGCACAGCGGCTGCAGTCGGCACCAGATGCGCTCACCGCGGGGCAGCAGGTGATAGCCGGCGGCCGGCGGGTAATCGTCGATGAGGGAGCGATCCACCCAGCGCTCTTCCACCATCTGCTTCAGGCCGATGGTGATCGCGCGAGGCGTCGCCTCGGCGAGGGTCGAACGTAAGTCCCGGAAGCGCACGCGGTCATCGCCGATCGCCGCCACCAGGGGCAGCGTCCATTTGCGATAGGCCAGGTCGGGCCCGCCATTGCACGCCACCGTGCGGTCCAGCGCGGCGCAATGCCGCGCGAGCGCTGCGCCCTGCCCGCTGAGCAGGTACTCCGGCCGCATCGCGTGGCCATGACCGGGATTGCGGCGGACCAGTCCAAGGGCGATCAGGTGATTCAGTGTCGCACTGAGAGACGCCCGGCTCACGCGCAGGGCCTGTGCCAGCGTGACGAATTTCGCGCCGCCGCCGGCGGCATGGAGCCGGGCGAGTACCGGGATGCTCCAGCGCCGCGCCACCAGGTGCACCAGGGGCTCGGCCACCTGCCCATCCCCTGAGGTTCTATCGGTGTTCGTCATGGCTTGACTAATTATATAGCAAGTATAAATATTGAACCACCTGACTGCGGGAGCACGACATGACGAAGAAGATCGATTTCGACGGCGGACTGACCCTCTCTCTGCCGGTGCTGGACCTGGATGCCTCGATCCGCTGGTATGCGGAGAATCTAGGGATGAAGCTGCTCTACCGGATGGACGAGCTGGGCTGGTGTGAGATGGCCTCGCCGGTGCAGCAGGTCAACGTGGGTCTGAGCGTGGTCGAGAAGCCCCAGCCCGGCGGCGCGACGCCGACCTTCGGCGTGCACGACATCGAGGCGGCCAAGGAGTCTCTCGAGCAGCGCGGCATCCGCATCGACGGCGAGATTAGCACCATCGAGGGTATGGTGCGCCTGCTTACGTTCTACGACCCTGACGAGAATGCCCTGATGTTCTACCAGGCGATCGGCGAGACCGCCTGAGCTGCAGGCGCGGGATTGCAGGGGAGGAAACGCCCGCCGGACGGGACACCAGGCGGTCCTCAGGGCCGTGCCGTCGCCTGCAGGCAGGCACAGCTGCGTGCCGGCAGTTTCAGCGTGCGCGCCGTCGACGGCACGTCGCCGGCGCTGCAGAAGACGACTTCGAGCGCGTCGGCATCGTCGGCGACAGCCGGTAACTCGAACGTGGTATCTGCGTCCGTGCCATTCACCAGCAGGGCCGCGGTGCGGATATGCCTTTCGTGCTTTTCTTCCGTGATCAGTACGGAGAACGAATTCAGGCGGTGCCAGTCGTCGCTGGTCATCGGCTCGCCCGACGGCTGGCGCCATTCTATGCGGAGGTCGCGCCCGCCGATGGCGAGATGGCCATGCACATACTCGGGCAGGTGCAGGAGGGGGCTCGCTTTCCTCAGCTCGATCAGCCGCCGGACGGCCGCCTGGAATCCCGGGTCCTCGTCCAGCCCGGACCAGTCGAGCCAGCCGGTCGGATTGTCCTGCGCATAGGCGTTGTTGTTGCCCTGCTGTGAATTGCCGAACTCGTCGCCTGCCAGCAGCAGCGGCATGCCCTGGGAGAACAGCAGTGTCACCAGCATGTTCAGGCGCTGGCGGCGCCGCATCGCATTGACGGCCGGATCCGCCGTCGGGCCCTCGACGCCGTGGTTGTGACTGTAGTTGTGGGCGTGGCCGTCGCGATTGTCCTCGCCGTTGGCTTCGTTGTGCCGCCGTTCATAAGCGACGACGTCGGCCAGGGTAAAACCGTCGTGACTGGTTACGAGGTTGACGCCGGCCACCGGTTTGCGGCCGGACGGTTCGAAGATCTTGGCCGAGCCGCGGAGACCGTGGGCCAGATCCGGGCTTGCGCCGTGGTCGCCCCGCCAGTAGCGGCGAACGGCGTCGCGGTACTGGTCGTTCCATTCCGCCCAGCGCTGCGGGAAGGCCCCCAGCTGGTAGCCGCCGGGGCCTGGATCCCAGGGCTCGGCGACGAGCTTCGCGTCCGCCAGATCGGGGTGACCGGTGATCTCGGCGAGCAGCGGATGGTCGGACGAAAAGCCGTGGCCATGACGGCCTAGCACCGGTGCCAGGTCGAAGCGAAAGCCGTCGACGCCCATCGAGCGGTGCCAGTAACGGAGGCTGTCGATGACGAGCCTGCGCAGCGCCGGATGATCTGCATTGAGCGTATTGCCGCAGCCGGTGTCGTTGATGTAGACGGCCGGATCGTCCGGCTCGGTGCGGTAGTAGGCGAGATTATCGATACCGCGGAAACCCAGCGTGGGCCCCAGCGCATCCCCTTCGCCGGTGTGGTTGTAGACGACGTCGAGGATGACCTCGAGCCCGGCATCGTGCAGCGCATCGACCATGTCCCTGAATTCACCGACCGGGTCCAGCCGGGCGTAGCGGGGCGCCGGTGCGAAGAAAGCGACTGTGTTGTAGCCCCAGAAGTTACGCAGTCCGCGCTCTGCGAGATGGGCCTCGTCGATGAAAGCGTGCACGGGCATCAGCTCGATCGAGGTGACGCCCAGCGCCTTCAGATAAGTCAGCACCTCGGTGTGCCGCAGGCCGCAGAACCGGCCGCGCACCCTGTCGTCCAGCGCCGGGTGGCGCATCGTGTAGCCGCGGACATTCAACTCGTAGAAGATCGTCTCGGCCCAGGGGATGGCGGGCCCGGCGGCCGGCGGTTCCCTATCACTGCGCACGACGCCCAGGGGTACGTGGCCGGCGCTGTCTCTCTCGCTCATCCTCTCCGGATGACCGGGCACGTAGTCGAACACGGACGCGTGCCATTCGAAGCGGCCGGTGATCTCGCGGGCGTACGGATCCAGCAGCAGTTTGCAAGGGTTACAGCGCAGCCCGCGGGCCGGTTCCCAGGGGCCATGGACCCGGTAACCGTAGCGCTGACCGGGGCGAACTCCCGGCAGGTAACCATGCCACACGTCGCCCTCGCGCTCGGGGAGATGGAACGAGGCGCTTGTTCTTCCCCGCCCGTCGAGCAGGCAGAGTTCGACGGCAGTGGCCGCCGAACTGAACAGTGCGAAGTTGACGCCGTCCGCATCGGCACTCGCGCCGAGCGGTCGGGCGCTGCCGGGCCGGATCATTGCGGGTCGAGCCGGATCGGATCGAGCTTCCAGATCTCGTCGTTATACTCGCGCATGGTCCGATCGGTGGAGAAGCGCCCGGAGCTCGCGCCGTTGACGATCGACATCCGGGCCCAGACGGCGACGTCCCGGTAGGCGGCTTCCGCTGCCGCCTGCGCGTCCACGAAGCTGCGGAAATCGGCGGCCGTGAACCAGGGGTCCGCCGGTTCGCGTATCGACCGCACGACGGCGTCGAGCGCGCCCGGCTCGAAGCGGCTGAAGTGTCCGCTGTCGAAGAGGTGCATCACGCGCCGGAAGTCCTCGTCGGCGTTGATGATGGCCGGGGGATCGTAGTGCCCGCGCAGCTCGCGGATCTCCTCGACGGTGTGGCCGAACAGGAAGAAGTTGTCTGCTCCGACCGCCTCGCGGATCTCGACGTTGGCTCCGTCGAGCGTCCCGATGGTGATGGCGCCGTTCATCATGAACTTCATGTTGCCCGTGCCCGAGGCCTCCTTGCCGGCCGTCGAGATTTGCTCCGACAGCTCGGCCGCGGGGCAGATCAGCTCCATCGCCGAGACGTTATAATCCGGGTAGAACAACAGCCGCAGGCGGTCGGCGACCTCCGGGTCGCCGTTGATGACCTGCGCCACGTTATTGATACACTTGATGATGTTCTTGGCCATCGCGTAGCCCGGGGCCGCCTTGCCGCCGATGATGATCGCCCGCGGCACCAGGTCGTCGGCGTCGCCGCGGCGGATGCGGTCGTACAGGTGCACGGCGTGCAGCACGTTCAGCAGCTGGCGCTTGTATTCGTGGATGCGCTTGACCTGGACGTCGAACAGCATCTCCGTGCCGATAGAAAGCCCGGTCTTCCCGGCGATGTGGTTGGCCAGACGGAGCTTGTTGCCGAGCTTCACGCGGCGCCATTCCGACTGGAAGTCCGCGTCGTCGGCAAACTCGCGCAGTTCCGAGAGCTGCCCGAGGTCGGTGACCCAGCCGCAGCCGATGCGAGCGGTGATGAGCTTCGCCAGATCCGGGTTGCAGGCGGCCAGCCAGCGACGCTGAGTCACGCCATTGGTCTTGTTGTTGAATCGTGTCGGCCAGAGTTCGGCGAAGTCGCGGAACAGGCCGTCGGTGAGCAGCCTCGAATGTAACTCCGCCACACCGTTCACGGAATAGCTGCCGACGATGGCCAAATACGCCATGCGTATCATCGGCTCGCTGCCTTCCTGGATCAGCGACATCCGGGCGATGCGCTCACCGTCGCCGGGCCAGCGCCGGCTGATCTCACCGATGAAGCGCGCGTTGATCTCGTGGATGATGTCGAGCAGGCGGGGCAGCAACCGGCGGAACATCGACACCGGCCACATCTCCAGCGCCTCGGGCAGCAGCGTGTGGTTGGTATAGGCCATCGTCTGGCGGGTGATCGCCCAGGCCTCGTCCCAGTCAAGGTCGAACTCGTCGAGCAGGAGGCGCATCAGCTCGGCGACCGCGATCGCGGGATGGGTGTCGTTGAGCTGCACGCAGTTTCTGACTGCGAAATCGCTCACGTCATTGCCGTGGTGATAGGTGTGATAGCGCAGCATGTCCTGCAGGCTCGCCGAGGCTAGCAGGTATTGCTGGCGCAGCCTCAGCTCCTGGCCGTTCTCCGATTCGGCATTCGGGTAGAGCACCATCGTGATGTTCTCGGCCTGGTTCTTTGTGGCGACCGCGCTCGTATAGCTGCCGGCGTTGAACTCCTCCAGGTCAAACTCGTCGGTTGCCGCGGCGGACCAGAGTCTCAGCGTGTTGACGACGTCGTTGCGGTAGCCGGGCACCGGCACGTCGAAGGGGATGGCGAGGACGTCGTGCGTGTCCACCCACCGGTAGCGCGTGCGCCCCCTGGCGTCGGTGTGGCTCTCGGTACGGCCGCCGAAACGCACGGTCTGGGTGAATTCGAAGCGCTCGACTTCCCAGGGGAAGCCCTGTCTGAGCCACGGGTCCGGCTCCTCCACCTGGAAGCCGTTCTCGATCTGCTGGTGGAACATGCCGTACTGGTAACGGATGCCGTAGCCGAGGACCGGCAGTTCCAGCGTGGCGCAGCTGTCCATGAAACACGCGGCGAGCCGCCCGAGTCCGCCGTTGCCGAGGCCCGCATCGAGCTCGCGCTCGTAGACGTCCTCGAGGTCCAGGCCGATGCGGTTCAGCGCTTCCGCCGTCTCCTTCTCGATACCGAGATTCAGCAGCGCGTTGCGCAGCAGCCGACCCATCAGGAATTCGAGCGAGAGGTAGCTGCAGCGCCGTACGTGGTCGCGCTCCATCGCCATGCGGGTGCGGCCCCAGCGTTCCATCAGCCGGTCGCGTGTCGCATAGACCACCGCCTGGTACAGATACGGCGCCTGTGTGCGGATCGTGCGCCGGCCGAGCATGCGGCCGAAATAATGCGTGAAATCCCTCAGGATCGCATCGGCCGTCAACGGCAGCTCGGGCGTCTGCAGCAGATCGATTTCGCCGATGCCGGCTGTCTCGTCGGAACGTGCAGACATCATGAATCTCCGTCAGGAATCCTGCGTGACAGGTGCGAGTATAAGCGTTGCCAGCGCGGGCAGGGTTAGCGAGAGGCTGTGTTCGCGGCCGTGACCGGCGACCGGTTCGGTCCCGATAACGGGATTATGTAAGCCGGAGCCGCCATACTGAGCCGCGTCGGTGTTGAGACATTCCCCGTAGCGGCCGGGAGCCGGCACGCCCACGCGATAGTCCCGGCGGACGACCGGCGTCATGTTGGCGATGCAGATCACGAAGCCGCCGCAACCATCGCGCCGGATCCAGGAGAAGGTGCTGTTGTCGCGGTCGTTCCAGTCGATCCACTCGAACCCGACGGGATCAAAGTCGATCTCGTGCAGCGCCGGTGTGCGCCGGTAGAGCGCGTTCAGGTCGCGCAGCAGGCGCTGGACGCCTTGGTGTAACGGGTAGTCCAGGAGGTGCCAGTCCAGTGAGCGATCATGGTTCCATTCGGCATATTGGGCGATCTCGTTGCCCATGAACAGCAGCTTCTTGCCCGGATGCGCGTATTGGGTGCCGTAGTAGGCGCGCAGATTGGCGAAGCGCTGCCACTCGTCGCCCGGCATGCGTCCGAGCAGGGAGCGTTTGCCGTGCACGACCTCGTCGTGGGACAGGGGCAGCACGAAATTCTCGTTGAAGGCGTAGACCAGTCCGAAGGTCATCTTGTCGTGATGGTGGCGTCGATGCACCGGGTCCTCGCACATGTAGGCGAGGGTGTCGTTCATCCAGCCCATATTCCACTTGTAGGTGAAACCGAGGCCGCCGGCTTCGACGGGCCGGGACACGCCGGGCCAGGCCGTGGACTCCTCCGCGAAGGATATGGCACCGTGCGCATGGATCTCCGTGTTGAATCGGCGCAGGAAGTCCACGGCCTCCAGGTTCTCATTGCCGCCGCGCTCGTTCGGCACCCACTCGCCGTCCGCGCGGGAGTAGTCCAGATAGAGCATCGAGGCGACGGCATCGACCCGGATACCGTCGATGTGGAATTCGTCGATCCAGTACAGCGCGCTGCCGATGAGATAGTTAACGACCTCGCGCCGGCCGAAGTTGAAAATCAGCGTCCCCCATTCGGCGTGCTCGCCTTTGCGGGGGTCCTCGTGCTCGTACAGCGCGGTGCCGTCGAAGCGGCGCAGGCCGTGTTCGTCCTTCGGGAAATGCGCGGGCACCCAGTCGACGATGACGCCGATGCCGGCGGCATGGCAGCGGTCCACCAGGTAGCGGAAGTCGTCGGGTTCGCCGAAACGCTGGGTAGGCGCGAACAGCCCGATGGGCTGATAGCCCCAGGAGCCGTCGAACGGGTGTTCGGTGACCGGCAGGAGCTCGATATGGGTGAAGCCCATGTCGGTGACGTAGTCGATCAGCTCGTCGGCGAGCTCACGGAAGCCGAGATAGCGGTGTCCGTCGTCGGCCCGCCGGCGCCAGGAGCCGAGGTGGACCTCGTAGATGGCGAGCGGTTGCGCGAGATCGGGCGTCATCGAGCGGGCGGCCATCCAGTCCTCGTCCTGCCAGTCGTAGCCGCTGCGGTAGACGACGCCGGCGTTGCCCGGCGGCGGCTCGTGATAGCGCGCGTAGGGGTCCGTCTTGAGCGGCAGCAGCCGGCCGTCCCGGTCGAGCAGCTCGTACTTGTAGCGTGTCCCCTGGCCGACGCCGGGAACGAAGACCTCCCAGATCCCGTTGGCGGGGTGCAGCCGCATCATGTGCCGGCGCCCGTCCCAGCCGTTGAAGTCGCCGACCACGCTCACCCGGGACGCGTTGGGAGCCCAGACGGCAAAACGCGTGCCGGCCACGCCTTCCGTCTCGCGGATCTGCGCGCCGAGCTTCTGGTAGATCTGCCGGTCGGAGCCTTCCCCCAGCAGGTACAGGTCCATCTCCCCCAGGGTCGTCGCGAATCGATAGGGATCCTCGATCTCGTAGCTCTCGTTCTCGTGGGTGGTGATGCGTAGCCGGTAGTGGCGCTTGCGGGCCGGCAGCGGCGCGGTGAAGAGCCCCGAATCGTGGACCCGTTCCATCGTCGCGAGATGTCCGCTTTCAGCGTCGACCAGTTCGACTTCCCGGGCCTGGGGCTGGAGGGTCCTGACCAGACGCAGATTGCCGACCCGGTGTACGCCGAGCATCGAGAACGGGTCGTGGTAGCGCCCATCGGCTACCGCGGTCATGGCGGCCAGCAGCCGGTCTGTTTCAGTCCTGCGGTTCATAGAGCCTGGCGATAGTGTCGCGGGCGGAGCTGGCCCAGTCGAATTTCTGCGCTGCCGCGCGGATGCGCAGATTCTCCCATTCCGCCATATCGTTCGACTTCAGCTCGAGTGCCTGTGCGACTTTGGCGACGAAGGCGGTGGCCTGGGCGCGAGATGTCGTCCCGGAAAAGAGAAACCCGGTGCGCCCGTCCGCGATCGTGTCGCTGAGACCCCCCGTCGCATGCGCCACCACCGGCTGGGCGGCGCGCATGGCGAGCATCTGGCTGATCCCGCAAGGCTCGAAACTCGAGGGCATCAGGAACAGATCGCCCCCGAGATAAAGGGCTTCGGATAGCATCTCCGAGTAGCCTCGCAGGAACAGCAGCTGCTCACGGCGTTGTGCGATCGTGGTTACCCGTTGTTCGTAGTGGGCTTCACCGCTGCCAAGCATGATGAGAATACCGCGGGATCCGAGCGCGTCCAGGACATGTTCCAGCGCCGTCCGCCCGTCCTCGACTTCTGCAAGTAAGAGGCTGACTTTCTGACGCACGAGTCGACCGATGCTGACGAGCACATGCTCGGGTCTGTGCTGCGGCAGCTCCAGCAGTCGATCGCGCGCGGCACGGTGAGCCGGGTCCTCGGGTGCGTCGTCACGCCAGACGTTCACCTGCCAGGCCGCCAGGCCGGTCAGGTCCTGCCAGTCGGGGCGGGATCCCGGCGCATTGCTGTAGTCACAGCCGTTCAGGATGCCGACGAGCCGTCCTCCCAGCGCGGCGTTGTTCAGCGGCCGCTCCAGTCCCTCGCCGCCGCTGAAGCCGCGCGCAGGATCGCTCGGTTCGAGGATTTCGCGCGCATAGGTCGGGGATACGGTGCTGATGCAATCGCAGGTGCGGATGGCGAGCGCCATCGGGTTGATACAGTCGGGGCTGTGCGGGTCGCCGACGAGTGCCGGGTCGACGTCCAGATCGGGAAACCAGGCGGCGAGCGAGGAGGCGTGGCCGTCCAGCGGCCGCGTGCCCTGGTAGGCGAGATTATGGATGGTGAAGACTGTCCGAATCGCTGCGAGCGCTTCGTAATCCGGCGCGAAACCCCGGAAAAGGCAGTAGAAGGCGGCGTGCCAGTCGTGCAGGTGGACGACATCGGGCGCCGCCTTCAGGTCGCGGATCCATCGCGCCGCGACGGCGCCCAGGAACGCGAAGCGGGTCGCATCCGTTGCGAAGGGGCCGTCGTCTTCGTGATCGGAATAGATTCTGCCGACGCCCGCGGCGCTGAAGTGCGGATGTTCGAATACGAGCTGGCGGACACCGCCTGCGGGCCGAGCGGCCTCGTGGACCTGTACCGTCTCGCTACGGCCGGCGAACGGGACTTCCAGCGAGCCGATACGCCGCGCTCCCGGCAGAGACGAGAAGACACCGTAGGAGGGCGTCAGAACCGTGGCCTGCCAGCCGAGCGTCGACAGTGCCGCCGGCAGGTCGCGGACGACGTCGCCCACGCCGCCGACCTTGCCGCCGGGCAACGCGCCGTTCTCGGCCGCTAGGAAAATGACGTGCTTCGTGCCGATGCCGGATGACCCTGTCTGCCGCTAGCGCGTAAAGTGCAGGTATTGTCCCAGCATGTCCGGTGTTACCAGTGTGATGCCCGTCTCGGTAACACGGAAGCCCCGTGCCCGATCCGCCTCCGGATCCTCCCCGATCACCGTGCCTTCCGGGACCTTCGCGCCCCGGTCGATAATGGCCCTGTGGATCCGGCAGTTGTCGCCGATCTCGACCTCCGGCAGGACCACGGTTTCGGTGACCCGGCTGCGGGAGTGGATTCGGACGCCGGAAAACAACAGCGAATTGCCCACGTACGCGCCCGAGATGATGCAACCGCCCGAGACCATGGAATCGATGGCTTCGCCGCGGCGGTCGGTATCGTTGAATACGAACTTGCCGGGCGGCAACTGCACCTGGTGGGTCAGTACCGGCCAGGTCTCGTCATACAGGTTCAACTGGGGCGAGATGGAGACCAGCTCCATATTGGCATCCCAGAAGGCCTGCAGCGTGCCGACATCCCGCCAGTAGGCCTGTTCGCCGGTCTCCGGGTCGCGGAACGCATGGGCGTAGACCCGGTAACCCTTGATCACTGCGGGGATGATGTTGCGGCCGAAGTCGTGCGCGGAGGATGCGGTATCGGCGTCCTTGATGACCTGTTCATAGAGGAAACTGGTGTTGAAGACGTAGTTCCCCATCGACGCGAGACAAAAACCGGGCTTGCCGGGGATCGGGTTGGGTTCCTTCGGCTTCTCGTCGAAAGCGATGATTCGCCCGGTCTCATCGACCGTCATCACGCCAAACTGGCCGGCGGCCTCCTCAATCGGCACCTCCAGGCAGCAGATGGTCATGTCCGCGTCGAATTCGGCGTGCGCGGCGAGGAAGCTGCCGTAGTCCATCTTGTAAATGTGATCACCCGCCAGGATCAGGACGAATCTCGGCTCATGGGTGCGGATGATGTCGAGGTTCTGGTAGACCGCATCGGCGGTGCCCTGATACCACTCGCCGCCGACGCGCTGCGAAGCGGGCAGGATCTCGACGAACTCCTGGCTGGCCGCGCCGGAGTTCAGCCAGGTCCAGCCCTGGACCAGATGCCGGATCAGTGAGTGGGCCTTGTACTGGGTCAGCACGCCGATACGGCGGATGCCGGAGTTCAGGCAGTTCGACAGCGGGAAGTCGATAATTCGGTACTTGCCGCCGAAGTGCAGCGCCGGCTTTGCCCGCCAGGTGGTCAGCTCGTGCAACCTGGAGCCCCGGCCGCCGGCCAGTACCAGCGCGAGCGTCTGCCGCGTCAGGCGGCTGACGAAACGTGCGTCGTCGTAAATCTGCATGTCGGCCACGGCAGGCGCCTTCCGCTGCTGAACTGAACCTCTAGTTTGCCAGATCGGCCTGAGAATTTCGGGACCGTCATCGTAATTGACCTGTCGCCTGATCAGGCTAGCGGGGCAGGGCGCGCCCGGAGGCGGCGACCATGGCGCCGATGTGCTGGCAGAAAGTGTCTGTGAGGCCCGCAGGCTCCAGCCGCCAGCGCCAGTTGCCGCTCGAGGTTCCGGGCGTATTGAGCCTTGCCTCGGAGCCGAGGCCGAGATAGTCCTGCATCGGCGCGATCGCAAGCCTCGCCGGGGTCGAGAACGCGGCGCGGATCAGATCCTCGTGGATTGTCTCCGTTGTGCCCCCGGTGATGTCGAGGGCGGCCCGGCGGGTCCGCTCGATCTCCTCCGGCGACCGGAGATCGCCCGGACTGCCCGCGAACCAGCCCCGCGTCGTATCGTTGTCGTGGGTGCCGGTGTAGCAGACGCAGTACTCCGGCACGTGGGCGAGGGAGAAGTGCCCGTCCGCCACGGCGAACTGCAGCACGACCATGCCCGGCAGCTTGCGGCGGGCACGCAGCGCCTCGACCTCGGGCGTGATGACGCCGAGGTTCTCCGCGACGATGGGCAGCTCGCCGAACGACTGCCGTATCGCCTCGAAGATCGCATCGCCGGGTCCAGGCATCCAGGTACCGTCGCGCGCCGTTTCTGCCTCCGCGGGTATCGCCCAGTAGGACTCGAAGCCGCGGAAATGGTCGATCCGCACCATATCCGCGAGTTCGAGGGCGGCCTGCAGGCGCTCGATCCACCAGCGGTAGCCCTGCTCGGCATGCCGGTCCCAGGCATAGAGCGGATTGCCCCACAGCTGACCGTCGGCGCTGAAGTAATCCGGCGGGACGCCGGCAACGTAATCCGGCTGACCATCGCGGTCTACCTGCAGTAGTTCCCGGTTCGCCCAGGCGTCGGCGCTGTCGAGGGGGATATAGATCGGCATATCGCCGAACAGCCGTATGCCCCCGGCGTTCGCATACTCGCGTAACCGCTGCCACTGGTGATGGAACAGGAACTGGGCCGTACGGATCGCCTCGACCGTGGCGCCGGCTTCCGCCTCGAGGCGGCAGAGCGCTGCGGTTTCGCGATGGACGTAGCGGTCGTCCCATTCCAGCCAGGGTCGTTCGCCGTGGCGCGACTTCAGGATGCGGTAGAGCGCATAGTCGCGCAGCCATGCAGCGTCATGCCGCTCGCAGAACTCGTCCCGTGCCGACTTGAGGGCGCTGCCCGCGACCTGATCGAAGCGGCCGGCGGCCGCCTGCAGCAGGGCCGTCTTGAGCGGGATCAGCGCGCCGCAGTCGACGGTGTCCCGCGGCAAAGCCTCCAGCACGGCGGCCTCGGCCGGTCGCAGCAGCCCCATCTCCAGCAGGTCGCCCGTGGCGACCATCATCTCGTTGCCGGCAAAGGTGGACAGGGGCTGGTACGGAGAATCGCCGTAGCCGGTTGGCCCCGTGGGCAGGAACTGCCAGACGTCGAGTTCCATGCGCTGCAGGGCGTCGATGAAGGCCAGCGCCTCGCGGCCGATCTCGCCGATACCCCAGCAGCCGGGCAGAGAGGTGATGTGCAGGCACACGCCCGCCCGCCGGCCCGGCGGCAGGCTGTCGCTATCGCTATCGCTGTCGCTATTGGCGGGTTCGCTCATGCTGATGTCGGCTGTCCTGCGTCGTTGCGGCGCGGTGCGCTTCCAGCGCGCAATCTAGCAGTGGAGCGAGTGCCGCGACAGTGCGGGATCGCAATGTAGATCAGGTTCGTCTCTTCCCGGCATCAGGGTGCGCATCGCCAGGCGGCTATAACTCCAACACGCGCGGATTCATCAGTCCGTCGGGATCCAGATGGCGCTTCAGGGCCAGCAGCAGGGCGGCAGGCGCGGTCCGCGCTGGTCTTGTGAGCCTCGCGTGTTGGCGACCGGTGAACGCAGCAACTGAGGGCGGAGGGGCCGTTCGTAAGAGGTGATCATGGTTTGTCGATGGCCTGTTGAATATTACCGTCGGCGGACGCCATTCCGGTCATCTCCAATGCGCCGCAGCGGCTTCGGCGACGAGAGTTTGCGGTCTCCGCCAAGCGAATCGCCATCGACAAGCAGGGTTACCAGGATCATGTCCCGGTCGTTAGTCTAGAATGTTTCCGGACCGCCCAGAATGACTGGCCGCGCTCTCAACCCTATCGGGCAGCTAATCTAAAGATGGAACTCGTTGTTTTCGACCTCGACGGTACGCTGCTCAACCGGGCGTCCATGATCTCGGATTTTACCAGCGAGACGCTGAAGCTCCTGGCCGATCGGGAGATCGCGTACACGGTCGCCACGGGGCGCACGTTGCATGGCGCCCGCGCGGTGCTCGAGGGACACAGCTTCAGGCTGCCGCAGGCCTACAAGAATGGTGTGGTGATCTGGCATCCCGATACCCGGCGCCTGTCGAGCGTCGCCACGCTGACGCCAGCCGAGCTGGAGCACGTCACGAATGCCAGCATAAAGCAGGGCTTGACCCCTTTCATCTTCACGCTGGGAGAGGGCAACGAGGCCACCGTGTACCATCCGCCGACCCTGACGCCGATCGAGCGCGAACTTATCGCCCAGGTTGGTATGGAAGCGCAGCTGGCGGTACGCGGGCTGGATGAGCTGCCGCCGGACGCAATCGTGACTCACGTGAATGCGATCGGTGAGTCAAATGCCATCGCCGCTGTCGTCGCGAGCATCGAGGAAGAGCCCCACCTCGTGGCTTACTCCGGGGTCGCTCTGGAAGGCGGGCAGTGGCGCTGGCTGGATATTCATCACAGTCATGCCAGCAAGGGTGGCGCCATCCGCACGCTGAAGGAGCTCCTGGGCCTCGAGCGGGTGATTTGTTTCGGTGACAGCGACAACGACCTCAGCATGTTCGAGGCGGCCGATGAGTGTTATGCCCCGGCAAATGCCAACGAGCGGATCAAGTCCGCAGCCACGGCCGTGATCGGCCACCATGATGAAGAAGGCATCGCCCGTTTTTTGCGGGAACGCTTTACGCTCAGGTGAATTCGGCTGGCAGCCGCCCGAGCAATCGCTCTACAGGTCACTCATGGCGCTCCCGGTCGTCCGGCTTCGAGCGCCATTCTCCCTTGCCGGAGCCGAGCCTTGGCGCAGGCTGGTCTGTCGTGAGACGACTGCCGGAGTACAGGATAGGCGTGCGGATCCCGGGGACCGGGGAGCCATCGGGTCCTCTTGGCGTTGACAGCTCCAACCCTCTGTGGCGCACCTGCGGGTCGGCCAAAGCCTGTTCGACCGTATTGATCGGCCCTGCGGGGACGCCTGCCCGCTCAAACGCCGACAACAACTCGTCGCTGCGGCGTCTCCGCGTCTCTGCTGCGATCCGCTCACTGAGAGCCTGCCTGTGGGAGACTCGGAGCGCGTTGCTGCGGTAATGGGGGTCACTGGAAAGGGCTTTCAGGCCCAGAACGTCACAGCAGCGCTGGAATTGTCGGTCATTACCGGCCGCGAGGATGATCCAGCCGTCCGCTGCCGGGAAGGCCTCGTAGGGAGCGATGTTGGGGTGGCGGTTGCCGAGCCGGGTGGGGCATGCGCCCGAACTGAGGAAATTCATTGCCTGGTTTGCCAGTACGCCGACCATGCAGTCCAGCAGAGCCATATCAATGTGCTGACCACGACCGGTTTCTTCGCGGTGACGCAGAGCTGCCTGGATGGCGATTACCGAGTAGAGCCCGGTGAAGATGTCGGCGTAGGCCACGCCGATTTTCTGGGGCTCGCCGTTCGGCTCTCCCGTCAGGTCCATGATACCGCTCATCCCCTGTATGACGAAGTCGTAGCCGGGACGACCGGAATACGGCCCGTCCTGACCGAAGCCGGTTATAGAGCAGTAGACGAGGCGGGGATTCAGCGCCGCCAGTGATTGGTAATCGAGGCCGAACTTTGCGAGCCCGCCGACCTTGAAGTTCTCCACCAGGACATCGGCATCAGCCGCGAGGCGGCGCACCCGTTCCTGTCCCTCGGTGCCGGATAGATCGACGACGATCGACCTCTTGCCCCGGTTCGTCGAATGGAAATAGGCCGCGTCGGCACTGCCGTCGGTGTTCTCGATAAACGGAGGGCCCCACTTGCGTGTGTCGTCCCCGTCCGGGCTTTCGACCTTGATGACATCGGCGCCGAGGTCCGACAGCACCTGGCCTGCCCAGGGGCCGGCCAGGATACGGGCGAGTTCCAGCACCCGGACGCCGCGTAGTGGAGCATCGTCCATCAGAATGCCGGTATCCCGGTAATGGCTCGGCCGAGGATCAATGCGTGGATGTCATGCGTACCCTCGTAGGTATTCACGCTCTCCAGATTAGCCATGTGGCGCATGACGTGATATTCGTCGGCGATGCCGTTTCCCCCATGCATGTCACGCGACATACGCGCGATCTCCAGCGCCTTCCCGACGTTGTTGCGCTTTACCATGGAGATGATCTGAGGTGGCACATGAGCGGAATCCATGAGGCGACCGACCCGCAGACTGGCCTGGATGCCGAGAGCGATCTCTGTCTGCATGTCAGCGAGTTTTTTCTGGAAGAGTTGATTTGCGGCGAGCGGCTTACCGAACTGCCTGCGCTCCAGACCGTACTGCCGTGCAGCGGCCATGCAGAACTCGGCAGCACCCATGGCGCCCCAGCTTATGCCATATCGCGCCCGATTCAGACACCCGAACGGTCCACTGAGCCCCTCCGTTTCTGGCAATAATGCATCGTCCGAGATCTCGACCTCGTCCATCATGATCATGCCGGTGATCGACGCACGAAGGGAGAGTTTGCCCTCGATCTTCGGTGCTTCGAGTCCCTTCAGTCCACGTTCCAGCAGGAAACCGCGCACCTTGCCGCCGTGAGCGTCGGATCCCGCCCAGACGACGAAGACATCGGCGATCGGCGAATTCGAGATCCACGTTTTCGACCCCGACAACCGGTATCCACCTTTGGTCTTCCTCGCGCGGGTCCGCAT
The DNA here is from genome assembly GCA_964427415.1 of uncultured Woeseiaceae bacterium. GTDB lineage: Bacteria > Pseudomonadota > Gammaproteobacteria > Steroidobacterales > Woeseiaceae > Lentisalinibacter. The sequence goes on from CAYRUH010000021.1 coordinate 62,745, forward strand.
GCCGGCAGGGTCGGAGCCGGCGTCGGGTTCGGTGAGGCCGAAGCAGCCGATCCACTCGCCGCTCGCCAGTTTTGGCAGATACCGTTGCCGCTGCGCTTCCGAGCCGTAAGCGTAAATGGGATACATGACCAGCGAGGACTGGACCGACATCATCGATCGATAACCGGAATCCACGCGCTCGATTTCGCGGGCGATGAGCCCGTAGGATACGTAATTGGCACCGGCGCCACCGTACTCTTCCGGAATGGTGGAGCCGAGCAGACCCAATGCACCCATGTCACGGAATATCTCTGCCTCGGTTATCTCTCTTGCGTAGGCGGACAGTACGCGAGGCTGAAGTTTCGCCTGGGCATACGCGCGGGCCGCATCCCTGACCATGCGCTCATCATTGGTGAGTTGCTCGTCCAGCAGGAGAGGGTCGTTCCAGTCGTATGATGTCGCCATTTTGTGATCGCCACGTCCGGATATAATACTGATTGAGCAAGCCAGGCGTGCAGCTCGATTGACCCCGGTGGGTCTTGCCACAATGTCAATTGTCCTATTGCCCAACGTCACCTGAATAGCGAAGGAAACCTCCCGCTCAACTGATTCGGGCCATCAGTCCCAGATGGATTACGGTTCACTTGGAATCCGGCAAATCACGCAGCGCGGAGAGTGCAGTCGTAATGAGCTGT
>CAYRUH010000022.1:0-51415 GCA_964427415.1 uncultured Woeseiaceae bacterium
GTCGATTCTCATGGCCACGGTTACATGATCGGGCTGCAGGCTTCCACCGCTAACCTGCTGCCGCCGCCGGATGGTGACGGCAGCGACATCCCGGCGCTGCAGAAGCTGCTCACCGACTGGGCGGACCAGAATCCGCGTGTCATCGAGCAGGTCGGCTGGATCGCCGGCTTCGGCTATGACGACTCCCAGCTGGCCGAGCAGCGCCATCCGACCCGCCAGGAACTGGATGCAGTGTCCACCGAGTATCCGGTCCTGATCATCCATCAGTCCGGGCACCTCGGCGTCGCCAATACCAGGGCTCTCGAGTTGGCGGGCGTCACGGCCGCGACAAAGGATCCCGAGGGCGGCGCCTTCCGTCGGGAAGCCGGATCGAATCAGCCGAACGGCGTGCTGGAGGAATACGCGTTCTTCTATCTTATCTCGAGGCTCGCCGCTCAGTTCGACGATACCATCAATGAGGCGTTGGTCGTCGAGGGCACGAAGCTGGCCGCCTCCTTCGGCTATACCACGGTGCAGGAGGGCCGCGCGATGCAGACGTCCGTCGACGCCATGCGCCGCGTGGCAGAAAAGGGCGGTCTGCTGGTGGATCTGGTGACCTATCCGGATATCCTCGAGGTGGACGACATCCGGCCGTCCATTCAGTACACGAACCGGTTTCGCGTCGGCGGCGCCAAGCTGACCATCGATGGCTCGCCCCAGGGCAAGACGGCCTTCCTGACCGAACCCTATTTCGTGGTGCCGGAAGGCCAGCCGGCGGACTACCGCGGCTACGCTGCGATCACCGAACAGACGGCAGCCGAGGCCGTGCAGAAGGCATTCGCGAACGGCTGGCAGATTCTCTGCCATGCGAATGGCGACGCGGCCATCGATCAATTCATCATTGCCGTCCGCGCGGCGCGGCAGACTTACCCCGACGTCAACAACCGCCCCGTGCTGATCCACGGTCAGACGCTCAGGAAGGACCAGGTGGCCGATCTGGACGAACTGGACATCTTCCCCTCGCTCTTCCCCATGCACACTTTCTACTGGGGCGACTGGCACCGGGAGTCGGTACTCGGACCGGAGCGCGCGGAGAATATTTCGCCGACCGGCTGGGTGCTGGAACGGGGCATGATGTTCGGCAGCCATCACGACGCACCGGTGGCTCTTCCCGATTCCATGCGCATCCTCTCGGCCACGGTCACCCGGCGTTCGCGCACCGGCGACATACTCGGTCCAATGCACCGGGTGCCGGTCGAGACCGCCCTGAAGGCGATGACGATCTGGCCGGCCTGGCAGCACTTCGAGGAGAACCACAAGGGCAGCCTTACGCCGGGCAAGCTCGCCGACTTGGTGATTCTGTCGGGCAACCCGCTGACCGTCACGGAGGATCAGCTCGACGACCTGGTCGTGCTGGAGACCATCAAGGAGGACGAGACCATCTACCAGCGGCCAGAAGAGGTCGCCTCCCGCGTCTCTCCCGCCCTGTTCGGTGTCACGCTGCACGACGAGCCGCATCGGGCGCTGATTCCGGGGCAGGACCACATCCACGGCGACGGCTGCCTTAATCCGGGCCTGACCGCGCTCTACCACGCCATAACCGGCGGCGAGGCACACTGATCGCAAACCAGGTAGGAGGGCCTTCAGGCCCGATCGCATTTCGGGCCTGAAGGCCCTCCTACCTGGTTTACGGAACAGCCTGTTCGCGGCCGGACAGGCCAGCGCAGGGATGCGCAATTTCGCGCGCGGCGCGCGCAACGCGAGTCCCGCACCGCGGGGATGGTCGCGGCTGAAGCCGCTCCTACAGGCGCTTACCAGGGTAGTTCTTCGCCTTCGGCGTGCCAGAAGCTGCCGGTATTTTCCAGGTTTAGCTGGTCGATGCGCTGGATCAGGCCGGCCGCTGCCTTTTCGGGGGGCACGCCCCGGCCGCCGGTCATTTCGGTGGCGACCATGCCCGGGTGCAGGAGTGCCACCGGGATGCCGCGGGGCTTCAGGTCGTGGCTCAGGTTCTTGCCGACCATGTTCACGGCCGCCTTGGAGGTGCGGTAGGCGTAGTTGTTGCCGGAGCCGTTGTCGCCGATGGAGCCCACCCGGCTCGAGACGATGGCCACCTTCGAGCCCTCCTGCAGGTTGTGCAGAAGGGCGCGCGTAATGCGAAGCGGTCCAAGCGTGTTCACCTCGAACAGCTGCACCATGACGTCGTACTGTACGCTGTCGATGTCGTCGGGCCTGAGCATGCCCGCGTTGTTGATCAGCACGTCGATCTGACGGCCTTCCAGCGCATAGCGGAGTTGTTCCACGTTGTCTTCGCTGGCGACGTCGATGTGCTCGATGATCTGCACGCCGAGCTCTTCAAGATCCGGGCTCAGGCTGCGGCAGATGGCGATCACGTCGTCGCCGCGCTCCTTGAGCTGACGGCAGAGTTCGAGTCCGATACCCCGGTTCGCCCCGGTGATCACGATGCTGGCCATCTGGGTCTCCTTTCCGTTAATGGTCTTCAATCGGCCCGCAAGACTAACATGGGCCGCCGCTTGCACAGGAACGGGGGCTGTGATCCCCTAGCGCTTTCCACGGGGACCGGGAATGAGCGCTACAGTACGACAACAGGCTGCCGCGTCGATCGCCCTGCTGTGCCTTCTGGCCGTTGCGCTGCCGGCCGGTGCAGCCGGCGCGGGCGTTGATACGGTCGAGTCCGCCGAGACTGCCGAGACTGGCGAAACAGCCAGGGCCGGCGCCGCCGGCTCCAACACGGTGGAGACCATCCTGGTGACGGCCCGCCGGGTGGCCCTCGAGGCGCCGGCCAGCACCTTTGCCTCGCCGGTAACCGCGCTACGTTACGACCCGCGCATCGACGTGCAGTCCCGGGGTCTTGCCGAAGGTCAGGCGGACGTCAGCGTGCGCGGCGGACTGTTCGAGAACACCGGCTTCCGTCTCGGCGCGGTGACCCTGCTCGATCCCCAGACCGGGCACTATTTCGCCGAGCTGCCGGCGCCGCCCGCCATGCTCTCCGCGCCGGCGCTGCTCACCGGCGTGGACAACGCGCTGGGTGGCTTCAACTCCACGGTGGCGACCATCGGCTACCGGTTCGCGCCGCTGGATCCCGGCTACGATGCCGGCGCGGGCGTGGGCAGCGATAGTTTACGCTTCCTGAGTGCCCGCGCAGCGGCGCGGGCCACAGATAACATCGGCGTTGAACTTGCGCTGGCGAGTTCGAGCGGCGACGGCAGCCGGGACAACGGCGATCACGACTTCGAGCGTTACGCGCTGCGTGCCCGGCGCAGCGTCGCCGACGGCCAGACCGATCTGCTGCTCGCCTACCAGGACAAGTTCTACGGCTGGCCCGGCGCCTACACCGGCTTCGCGAATCTGCCGGAGACAGACCACACGAAGACCACGCTGGCCGTGCTGAACCACCGCCAGGAGGCCTCAGGCGCCGGCTGGTGGGAAGCGGGCGCCTGGTATCGCGGCCTCAAGGACGACTACGACTTCGACCGGCGCACGGCGGAGTCCGGCGTGCCCGGCGCCTTCGATCACGAGACCCGCGCCGGCGGCATCGCGCTGCACGGGCGCCGCAAGGGCGCGGCGGTGGATCTTCGCTATTCCCTGCAGGCCACCGCCGACGAGCTGGTCAGTTCCACGGACCTCACCGAGGGCCCCTTCGCGAGCCGCAGCTACGCGAGCGCCGCGCTGTTGCCGTCGATGACCCGGCCCGCGGGCGCCGGCGAGCTGGAATTCGGGCTGGGCGCGAGGCTCGACTGGACCAACCGGGAGGGGAGCGAACTCCTGCCGAGCGCCTTCGTCGCGTGGCGCCTGGAGACCGCGACGGCCGAGCGCACCTTTCGACTCTCCTGGGCGGAGACTTCCCAGGTGCCCGGCTACACCGCGCTCGCTTCACCGCCCGCCGGCCTGTTCGGCGGTAATGCGGCCCTGGGACGCGAGACGGCCCGTACTCTGGAACTCGGCTATAGCCACGCCGCAGAGAGCTGGCGGGCCGAAGCCACCCTGTTCCGCCGCGCCGACGACAATCTGGTGGACTGGACCTTCCTCTCCGGCGCGCCGTTCGTCCGCCAGGCGAACCCGGTGGATCTGGAAGTACTCGGCGCAGAACTCTATCTCGCCCGCGCCTGGTCCCGGCTCACGCTGCGCGCCGGTTATAGTTGGCTGGACAAGGATGCCGATTACGGCACCGCGGCGGTGGACGCGAGTTACTACGCGCTGAACTATGCTCGCCACCGTCTCACCATGGCGCTGGAATACGACTTCGCCGAGGCCTGGCGGCTGGCGATGGACACCGAGGTCCGCCGCCAGGCGGACAACCCGCTGCGCACCGGCTCCGACGACGCATTCGCCGCATCCGTCGCCCTGTTCTGGCGGCCGCTGTCGGGGCTCGACCTGAGCCTGGTGGCCGACAACGTCACCAACAGCGACTTCCGCGAGTTCCCCGGCACGCCGGCACCCCGGCGTCAGGTGAGCCTGCAGGCCCGCTACTCCTGGTAGGCTTCCGGCCGTGGCAAGACTCACCAGTGCCGATGATCTCGCGCGGGCCGGTCTGGTGGCCGCCGAGGCGCTGCCCGGCCTGCGGGCCGTCGCCGAGCGCTACGCGGTTGCCGTGACCCCCGCGGTTGCGCGGCGCATCGCCGCCGGCTCGGCGGGCGTGGCGCTGCAGTTCCTGCCCTCTGCCGACGAACTGACCGCGGCCGACGGGGAACTCGCCGATCCCATCGGCGACCAGGCCCACAGCCCGGTGCAGGGCATCGTGCACCGTTACCCGGACCGCCTGCTGCTGCAGCCGACCACCACCTGCCCGGTCTATTGCCGCTACTGTTTCCGGCGCGAGACCGTCGGCCGGCCGGATGCCGGGCTGCTCGGCCGGGAGGCGCTGGCGGCGGCGCTCGACTACATCCGAGGCCGGCGCGAAGTCTGGGAGGTTATCCTCAGCGGCGGCGACCCCCTTATCCTGTCGCCGCGCCGTCTGTCCGGTATCGTCGACGGACTGGCGACGGCGGAGCATGTGCGCATCCTGCGGGTGCACAGCCGGGTGCCGGTGGCCGCGCCGGAACGCATCACGCCCGCACTGGTGGACGTGCTGCACGCGGCGCGGCAGACGGTCTGGCTGGTGCTGCACGTGAATCATCCCGACGAGCTGGACGAGGCGGCGCTCACGGCCTGCGCCCGCCTCGCCGATGCCGGCATCCCGCTGATGAGCCAGTCGGTGCTGCTTCGGGGCGTGAACGACGACGCCGACACGCTGGAGCGGCTGTTCCGCCGCCTGGTGCAGCACCGGGTGCGTCCTTACTACCTGCATCACTGCGACCTGGCGCCGGGCACGGCGCGTTTCCGCACCGGCATCGAGGCCGGCCGGGCGTTGATGCGGGAGCTGCGGGGCCGGGTGTCCGGGCTGTGCCAGCCGGCCTACGTGCTGGACATCCCCGGCGGCGCGGGCAAGTCGCCGCTGGGCCCGGCGTGGGCCGAGCGTGACGAGGCCACCTCGGAGTGGCGGGTGCAGGACTATCGGGGCGGCGTCCACCGCTATCCGGCGGACCCGCCGGCGGACTGACGAGCCTTAACGGGTCGCTTCCCAGGGCGAGCACAGCCAGGCCAGCAGGTCGGCGGTGACCTCGTCCCGGTTGATCTCGTTGAACATCTCGTGACGGCCATCGGGGTACAGCCTCAGAGTCGTGCCGGCGAGCCCGGCTTCCCGGTATGCATCATAGAGCCGACTGAGCCCTTTCGCGCCGCCCACCGGGTCTTTCTCGCCGCCAAGAATATAGACCGGCAGGCTGGCCGGCAGCTGGCGCAGGGCGGGTACGGAGGAGATCTCCATCAGACCGCCGGTGAGATCGCGCCAGAGCTGATTGGTGGACTGGCCGCCGCACAGCGGGTCGGTCACGTAGGCATCCACTTCCGCCTCGTCCCGTGACAGCCAGTCGAAGTCGGTGCGGGCGGGCTGGAACTCCTGGTTGAAGGCGCCGAAGCTGAGCTTGTCCAGCAGCCTGCTGCGGCCGGTGGACCCCTGGCGCAGCTTTTCGATGGCGGCGACGATGCGGAGTATCCGCAGCTGCACGCGGGAGGCGAAGGTGGAGCCGGACAGCGCCAGCGCGTCCACGCTGTGCGAATGACGCAGCACGTAACTCTGGGCGACGTAGGAGCCCATGCTGTGGCCGAGCAGGATCAGGCGGCCGTCGGCCCTGATCGCCTTCGCCTCCTGTCGCACCCGCTTGACGTCCTCGACGACCCGGTCCCAGCCCTCCTGGTCGGCAAAATGACCGGGTATGCCGCCCTGGGCGGTGCGCCCGTGGCCGCGCTGATCGTGGGCCACCACCAGGTAGCCGGCGTCGGTCAGCCTGCCGGCGAGCCGGCCGTAGCGTCCCGCGTGCTCACCGAGGCCGTGGATGATCTGCACGGCGTCGCCATTGCTGTTGTCTTCGTCCGGGTGCCAGACGTAGAGATGGATGTCACACCCGCCCGTCCCCGAAAGCGTCCTTGCTTCTTCCTTCACGCCGTCCCCCCTTTGTCCTCCAGCAGCGTATTCCACCACAGTCCGGCGGGAGTTGCAGCGCCCCGGTGGATTACGGGCGGCGAGTTCTACCGGTCAGGCGGCCAGGCTCTCGCCGTTCCAGCGGTGGTAGAACTCCTGCATTTCGGCGGAAGAGAGGGCCGGGGAGATGAGATGGCCCTGCAGCCGGTTGCAGCCGAGGTCTTTCAGGAATTGCAGCAGGTTTTCGCGGTCGATACCCTCGGCGCAGACGGTGATGCCCAGCGTCTGGCCCAGCTGCACCAGTGCCCGCAGGATGGTCTCGGACTCGGGCCGCCCGGGCACGTCTTCCATCAGTGAGCGGTCGAGCTTGACCTCGTTGAACGGCATGCGGGTCAGCTGGGTGAAGGAGGAATAGCCGGTGCCGAAGTCGTCCAGCGAGAGGCGGAAGCCCTTCAGCCGCAGGCGCGTCATGATGTCGATCATCATGCGCGGCTCTTCCAGCGGCGCGATCTCGGTGAACTCCAGCGTGAGGTAGCGCGGGTCCAGCTCGTACTCCCGCATCAGGAGTTCGAGGCGGTCGGGCACCTCGAGGTCGGCGAGCAGGCCCACGTTGAAGTTCACGGCGACGCCGATCGGCACGCCGCTCTGGTGCCAGACGCGCACCTGTTCCACGGAGCGCTGCAGCACGAAGTCGGTGATGTGGGTCGCCAGGCCGGCGTGCTCGGCGATCTGCATGAACTCGCTGGGGTAGACGATCTCCCGGCGCTGGGGGTGCTTCCAGCGCACCAGGGCCTCCACCGAGGCGATGCGCCAGCTGCCGTCGGCCTTGTGCTGGGCGATCGGCAGGTAGTGGGCGGTGAACTCGCCGGCCGCCAGGCCGTCGCGGATGGCGTCGGCGGTGATGGGTTCGGTGGCCCCGCGGGCGCTCTTGAGCGTCTCGCGGAAGGGCTCGGGCTCGAAGGGCTTCTGGATGGAGGCCAGCATGGTCAGGCCGCTGGCGGCTCCCACCCGCTCGGCGGCGGAGAGCGTGCGCATCTCGGCGCCGCTCATCAGCACCACCCCAGCGCGGGACTCGTGCTCGGCCAGGAAGCGCATGAGTTCCACGCCGTCGCCGCCGCGGATGCTGAGATCCAGCACGATCACGGATGGGTCCACCTCCGCGTACAGGCGCCGGAACTCGTCCGCCGAACCGCAGGCTGCCACCGCGAAGCCGACCTCTTCCGCCACCGCGGCCACGACCGCGCAGATCTGCTCTTCGTCGTCGACGATCAGCAGACGATTGGGGTGTTGCTTGTCTGCTGGCTCCATCGTCCCTGTCTCTTGCCTATCTCTAAGGTCGGCGGTGCGGCCGTGCTTTGCCATAATCCGGCGAGGCTACCGGTGGGATTATGGACACACACCAGTCGGCCGGACCGGACCGATGTCGCATTTTCGGGGATTCTCGCGGATTTGCGGGGCTCAGTCGGCGGTGGGCAGCCAGAGCCGGAACGTCGTGCCCTCGCCGGGCCTGCTGTCCAGGACCAGGCGTCCGCCGGCGTCCCCGGCGAAGCGCTGGACCATGGCCAGGCCCAGTCCGCTGCCCTCGGGCTTGGTGGTGAAGAAGGGCTCGAGCGCCCGGCTGCGTACCTCCTCACTCATGCCCGTGCCGGTGTCGGCCACGGTGACCAGCCAGCCCGGCCGGGCGTCGCTTGCCTCGTCGGCGGCGTTGTGGCCGGTCTCGTCACCGGCCGCCGCGACGCTCACGGAGAACACGCCGCCTTCCGGCATCGCGTCCCGGGCGTTGATTGCCAGGTTCAGCAGTGCGCTCTCGAAGCCCGCCGTATCCAGCCATACCGGCGCCGGTTTGCCGGCCGGCGAGATTCGGAGCTCGATGCCGCTTTCCAGCGCCCGCTCGAGCAGCGGGCGAAGCGCGGTGATGCGTTCGTCCAGGTCGATGCACTCGGGCTCGGGCGACTCCCGACGCGCGAAGGCGAGCAGGCTGCGGGTAAGATCGGCGCCCTGCCGTGCCGCCTTGCGCGTGCCCGCAAGCAGATCGGCGACGGGATGGTCTGCCCCCAGTTGCCGTGCTGCCAGATAGAGATTGCCGTCGATGATGGACAGCAGGTTATTGAAGTCGTGAGCAATCCCGCCGGTGAGCTGGCCGACGGCTTCCATCTTCTGCGCCAGCACGAACTGCTGCTGCAGTGCCTTAATTTCCGTGATGTCGGTGAACATGCCCTCGTAGCCGCGCAGCATGCGCCGGGCGTCGCGCACGGGGGCGCAGGCCGCCATCACGTGCACCGTGCTGCCGTCCACGTGAGTGAGGGCGAGTTCCATGCCGCGCACGGTCCCGCCCCGGGCGAGCGCCCGCAGCCAGGCCAGCAGCTGGCGGCGATGGCGGAAGACACGGCCGCCGGTCAGGCGGCGCTGCAGGGCGGCCGGATCGGGATCGCCCAGCATCGTGCGCACCGCCGGGTTCATGCGGGTGACGTGGCCGCGGGCATCCAGCTCGAACAGCCCGGCGGGCACGTTGTCATAGAGACGTCGCCAGCGCTCCTCGGCCTCGAGTAACGCTCGCCCGGCGTTCGAGTCGGCGCTACCCTCGTCGCCGCCCGGCACGGAATCTGCAGGCTCGTGGTCGTGCGTTGCGGGCCGTGTCATCGGCGGCGGCTTCCCTGGCTACTGTGGGCGGTTGCTGGAGGTCGACTCCCGGGTGGCGCCATAATGCGCGCCAGGCACGCCCGGATGTTCCCGGCAATAGTACTGGGCAGCGACCAGCAAGACGAGGGGAGGGAGAACATGAAATTCTACGATTGCCGGTCGGCGCCGAGCCCCCGGCGGGTGCGAATATTCCTCGCGGAGAAGGGTATCGATCTGCCGACGGTGCCGGTGGATCTCGGCGCGGGGGAACATCTCGGCGACGGGTACCGCGCCATCAATCCGGATTGCACGGTGCCGGCGCTTGAGCTCGACGACGGCACGGTGCTGACCGAGTCCTTCGCCATCTGCCAGTATCTGGAGTCCGTCTACCCGGACCCGCCGCTGATGGGCCGCGACGACCGGGAGCGGGCGCTGGTCACCGAGTGGAACGCGAAGGTGGAGGCCCAGGGCCTGGGCGCCGTCGCCGAGGCCTTCCGCAATCGCTCGCGGGGTTTCGCCGGCCGGGCGCTGACCGGCCCCGAGGGCTTCGAGCAGATCGCCGAACTGGTGCCGCGCGGCAGGCGCCGCGCCGAGCTGTTCCTGGCGCGTCTCGATGGGGAGTTGGCCGAGCGGGAGTTCGTGGCCGGCGACGTCTTCACCGTGGCCGACATCACCGCCCTCGTCACCCTGGATTTCGCCGGCTGGATCAAGCTGCCGCTGCCGGCGGGCGCCGATAACCTGCGCCGCTGGCACGAGGCCGTCTCGGCCCGACCGGGCACGAAGGTGTGAGATCGCTCAGCGGTGTGGGGCGCTCCCGGCCGCGGCACCGGCCAGCGCATAGACGCCCAGCCAGGCGAGCAGCAGCGCCTTGGTGACCTCGATGCCGGCGTAGACGCCGTGGGCGGCGGAAGGCGGCGGTTCGTTACCCGCGATGACCATCTCCGAGCGCGCCACGAGTTCGGGTAGCAGCCACAGGGTCTGGGCGGCGAGCATCGCCGCCAGCACCGCGGCGGCGATCCAGAACAGGCGCCGGCGCTCGGCAACGAAACCCAGCACCAGGGTCAGCGCGAACAAAACGAGTTCTGTGCGGTTCAGGGCCGCGAACACGACCCGGCCGACGTCGAAGGCGACCGGTCGCGTAAGGGTAGGCGCGGTGAATTTCACCGGCGCCTCGATGAACGAGATGCCGATCACGACGCCGAGCCAGATCAGCAGAACGGGGCCGGGGCAGAGCAGTATTCTTTTCATGGCTGTGATCTCGGTTGTCATGCCCGGGTCAGGCAGGCAATCTGAGTGGCCTCGAGGGGCGAGCATAGCACCCGGGCGCCGGCGGGCGCCGGGTGGGGAGAATGCATCGTGAGTGAAGCGCAGTCAGCGGACGCGGTCCTGATGATCCGGCCGGTCCGCTTCCAGACCAATCCGCTGACCGCGGAGTCGAACAAGTTCCAGGCCGAGGTGCCCGTGGCGCCGGCGGACACGGCCCAGCAGCGCGCGTTGCCCGAGTTCGAGGGCCTGCGCGCCGCGCTGGAGGCCGCAGGGGTTACCGTGTACGTCTTCGACGACACGCCGGAGCCCCACACGCCGGACTCCGTGTTCCCGAATAACTGGGTGAGCTTTCACTCCGACGGCACGGCCGTGGTGTACCCCATGGAGGCGCCTAACCGGCGCCCGGAACGCCGGCGGGACGTGGTCGAGGCGTTCGACCGGGAACTCGGCTACCGGGTGGACCAGGTCATCGACCTGAGCCGCCACGAAGACGCAGGCCACTTCCTGGAGGGCACCGGCAGCCTGGTGCTGGACCGCGCCCGCCGCCGGGCTTACGCCTGCCTGTCGTCGCGCACGCACCCGGCTCCGCTCGAGGACTTCGCGCGGCGGCTCGGTTACGAGGTGCTGCGCTTCAAGGCCGTGGACGCCGCCGGCGCGCCCGTCTACCACACCAACGTCATGATGTGGGTGGGCGAGGGCATGGCGGCGGTCTGCACCGAGTCCGTGCGCGATCCGCAGCAGCGCCGGGCGCTATTGGCCGATCTCGCGGAGGGCGGGCGCACGGTGCTCGAGCTCTCTCTCGCGCAGGTCATGGCGTTTGCCGGTAACATGATCGAATTGCGTAACCGGCAGGGCCGGCGGCTTCTGGTCATGTCGGAACAGGCTCGCCGCAGCCTCACCGCGGAGCAACTCGCCGCCATCGAGGATTACGCGCGTATCGTCAGCGCGCCGCTGGATCACATCGAGGCGAGTGCGGGCGGCAGCGCGCGCTGCATGCTGGCCGCTGTCCATCTGCCGCGGCGCTGAAGCGAAAGCGAGGCCTTATGAGCAAGACACGCGACCGCATACTCATGTGTCCGCCGGACTACTTCAAGGTGGACTACGTCATCAATCCCTGGATGGCCGGCAACGAAGGCGCGCTGGATCCGGCGCAGGCGCAGCGCCAGTGGGAGAACTTGCGGGACGCGCTCTCCGAACACGCCGACATCGAGATCATGGAGCCCCGGCCCGGGCTGCCGGACATGGTGTTTACGGCCAACGCCGGCGTGGTGTTCGGCGACAAGGCCATCGCCAGCCACTTCATGCCGAAGGAGCGCCGGCCCGAAGAGCCCCACTTCAAGCGCTGGTTCCGCGAGCACGGCTACGAGCTCTACGACCTGCCCGAGGACATCGGCTTCGAGGGCGCCGGCGACTGCCTGCTGGACCGTGGCGGGCCGTGGCTGTGGACCGGCTACGGCTTCCGCACCGAGATCGAGGCCCATGATCACATCGACCGCTTCTTCGAGCGGGAGCTGGTCTCCATCCGCCTCACCGACTCGCGCTTCTATCACATCGACACCTGCCTGTGCCCGTTGAGCGAGGGCTTCCTGCTCTACCACCCGCCGGCCTTCGACTACGACTCCCGGGTGGCCATCGAGAGCCGGGTGCCGGACCACAAGCGCATCGTCGCCGACACGCTGGATGCCGGCAACTTCGCCTGCAACGCGGTGAACGTGGGCGACCAGATCTTCGTGCACCAGGCGTCGAATCCGTTGAAGGCGCGGCTGATGCGCCTGGGCTTCGAGGTCAACGAGATCGATCTGTCCGAGTTCCTGAAGGCCGGCGGTTCGGCCAAGTGCCTGACGCTGAAACTCTCCGAACCCCGCCGCCGCTGAGACGAGAACCCCAGGAGGTCCCATGACCGAGGCCGCCCGCGAGGCCCTCCGCTACACCATCACCCCGGCCGAGCCGGCCGCCCATCTCTATCAGGTGACCCTGACCGTCGCCGACCCGGAGCCGGCCGGCCAGGTGTTCTCCCTGCCGGCATGGATACCGGGCAGCTACATGATCCGCGACTACGCCCGCCACATCGTCTCCATCGAAGCGAAGGCCGACGGCCGCCCCGTGGCGCTGGAGAAGGTGGACAAGTCCAGCTGGCGGGCCGCGCCCTGCCGGGGCCCGCTGACGGTGGCCACGCTGGTGTACGGCTGGGACCTGTCCGTGCGCGGCGCCCATCTGGACACCACCCACGCGTATTTCAACGGCCCCTGCGTGTTCCTGGCCGTCGATGGCCGGGAGGAGCGGCCGGTGCGCCTCGAGGTGCGGCCGCCGATGGACGGCACCGGCGCCGACTGGCAGGTCGCGACCGCCATGCGCCGTGTCAGCGGCGAGGCGTGGGGCTACGGCATCTTCGAGGCGGACGACTACGACGAGCTCATCGACCACCCCTTCGAGATCGGCGATCTCGTCATCGGCGAATTCAGCGTCAACGGCATCCCGCATGCCATCGCCGTGCGCGGCGCCCGGCAGTTCGACCTGGCGCGGCTGTGCCGGGACATGGAGCGGGCGTGCGCGGAGCACCACCGCCTCCTCGGCGCGCCGGAGGACCTGGACCGCTACGTGTTCCTGCTCTACTGCGTGAGTGATGGTTACGGCGGTCTGGAACACCGCTGGTCGTCCAGCCTGGTGGCCAAACGCTCCGATTTGCCGCGGGCCGGCGAGCAGCGGGTGAGCGAGGGCTACCGGCGCTTCCTCGGCCTGGTGAGCCACGAGTATTTTCACCTGTGGAACGTCAAACGCATGAAGCCGGCGGCGTTCACACCGTACGACCTCACGGCCGAGTCCCACACCGGCCTGCTGTGGGTGTTCGAAGGCATCACCTCCTACTACGACGACCTGGCGCTGGTGCGCTCCGGGCTCATCGACACCGCGGGCTACCTGGAACTGCTGGGCCAGACCATTACCAAGGTGCTGCGCACGCCGGGCCGGCGCCTGCAGAGCATCGAGGCGTCGAGCTTCGATGCCTGGACGAAACTCTACAAGCAGGACGAGAACGGCCCCAACAGTATCATCAGCTACTACACCAAGGGCTCGCTGGTGGCGCTCGCGCTCGACCTGAAGCTGCGCACCGGGACCGGCGGCTGCAACCTGGACGTGGTCATGCGCGAGTGCTGGCGGCGCTACGGCGAGACCGGCGCCGGCATGCCGGAGCGGGCGTTCGAGTCCGTGGCCGGGGAGCTGAGCGGCCTCGATCTCGGCGATTTCTTCGAGCGCTACGTGCGCGGCACCGGCGACCCGCCGCTGGACGAACTGCTGGCCGCGATGGGGGTGAGCTATCACCTGCGCAAGGCGAGCGGCGCCGGCGACGCGGGCGGCAAGCCGGCGCAGAACAACCCCCAGCCGCTGCCCTGGCTGGGCGGCCGGATGTCATCGGAAGGTGATCGGACCCGGCTCGCCGTGGTGCTGGCGGGCGGTCCCCTGCAGCGCGCCGGGGTGGCTGCCGGCGACGAACTGGTGGCGCTGGACGGCCTGCGCGCCACGCCTTCGTCGATGCCGGTGCTGCTGCGCGGCTACCGGGCCGGCGACACGGCGGAGCTAACCGTGTTCCGCCAGGATGAACTGCTCACCTTCACCCTCACGCTGGCGGAAGCGCCGGAGGACACCTGCTACCTGACCCTGGACGAGGCGGCGGACGAGTCCGTGCTGGCGCGGCGGCAGAACTGGCTGGGGCGCTGAGCCGCCTCAGACGGCGTCTTCGTCCTCGCCTTCGGGTTCGAATCCCTCGAGCCGCCGGTACAGCAGGAACGAGTAGATCACCGGCACGAAGCCCGCGATGAGCGCGCCCGCCACCACTGCCCGCAGGTCCGCCAGATACAGGGCGCTCATGAGCGCGGCGATGCCGGCCAGCGTGAACAGCCAGGCCGCCAGCCGGTGGGTACGCGCCCACACTTCGCTGCTCGCCAGCGTCCAGGGCGTGCGGATGCCGATGAAGAAGTTCTTGCGCACCTTGCCCAGGTAATTGCCGAGTATCACGAACAGCACGCCGAGCGCGCCCGACAGGAAACGGGGCATGGCGATCTGGTAGCCGGCCGCATAGAGCAGCGTCGCCACGGTGAGCACGGCCATAAAGGCCACGAGCACGACCTGGAACAGCCGCACCACCTCCATGAACTGGTCGGTGCGGAAGCCCTGCGGCGAGATCACCGGGATCAGCTTCATCAGCGCGAACACCAGCCACGCGACGGCCGGCAGCAGGAATGCGCCCCAGGGTTTGGGCGTGTAGGCGTCCGCGTCGCCCGCGGCGTTCCAGTGGGTGGGGATCAGCTCGGGCAGGGACGGATACATCACCGCCGCGAAGGCGAACGAGAATGCGATGAACAGGATGCTGAGCCAGTCGGCCAGGCGTTGGGTCATGAGGATTCGGTCTCCTTGTCTTGGTCACCCGGGCCGCGCGCCGACCCGAACAGGTCCATGAACAGCGCTGCCACCTCTTCCATCACCGAAGCATTCAGGGAGTAGACGATGTGCTGACCCCGGCGTTCCGTGCGCACGAGGTCGGCGGCCTTCAGGATGCCGAAGTGGTGCGACAGTGACGCCCGCGTGATGGGGAACGCCTCGGCCAGCTCGCCCGCGGTCTGCGAGCCCTTACGCAGCCGCCGCAGGATGGAGCGGCGGGTGGGGTCTGCGAGGGCCTTGAAGACGGACTGATGCTTCATGCTCGTATGATATTTCGAGAAATATCTAAATACAAGCCTCAAGAGCCAGAGCCTGAGCAGGAGCCGGAGCCCGAAGCCGGGTCCGGAACCCGGCAGGTTCGTCTACCGTCCATCGCGGCCATGGCCGCGCCCGCCTTCGCTCTTTAGAATGCCAGCCCTCGTCCCGCCGCCACACATTCTGCCAGGGGACTTCATGCCGCCCGCCCGTCACACAGAGCCCGCCCAGTGCCGCTGATACCGCCCCGAGCCCGCATCTTCCTGGGCGCCACGCTGATCAGCTTCTCCCCCGTGTGGGTGGCGCTGGTGGATGTGGCGCCGACGGCGAGCGCGTTCTACCGCGTGCTCATCGGCGGCATGGCCCTCACCGTGTTCATCGCCGCCACCCGCCGCAGTTTCCGCTTCAACCGGGTGGCCTTAGTCGCCATTGTCTCTGCAGCGGTGTTCTTCGCGCTGGATCTGTGGTTCTGGCACCGCAGTGTGCTCTACGTGGGGCCGGGGCTCTCCACGCTGCTGGCCAACTTCCAGGTCTTCGCCATGACGGCGGTGGGCATCATCTTCCTGGGTCAGCGGGCGAGCGTGTGGCAGCTCGTCGCCATCCCCACGGCCATGGTAGGTCTCGCGCTGCTGGTGGGCGTGGACTGGAGTGTGCTGAGCCCGGAATACCGGCTGGGCGTCCTGTTCGGTCTGGCGACCGCGGCGAGCTACACCGGTTACCTCCTGTCGCTGCGCCGCGCCCAGGCGGAGAGCGGCCAGGTGCTGCCGCGGGCGGAGATCGCGGTCATGTCGCTGGTGTGCGCCGCGGTGCTGGGCGCCATGGTGCTGGCGGAAGGCGAGTCGTTCGCCGTGCCCAGCGCCGCCGATGCCGGCTGGCTGGTGTGCTACGGCGTGCTCTCCCACGTGTTCGGCTGGCTGCTGATTGCCGGCAGCCTGTCCCGGGTGTCCACCGCGGTGGTCGGCATCTCGCTGCTGCTGCAGCCGCTGCTCTCCTACGTGTGGGAGGTCCTGCTGTTCGGCCGGGTGGTGAGCGCCACCGAGATGACCGGCGCCGCCATCGCGCTCGCCGCCATCTTCATGGGCTCGCGGCCTCGGCGCGAGCCGCCACAGTCGGCCGGGGGCGGGTGATATAATTCCGCCGGCCCCGATGCCGCGGGCCGCATACCCGATCACTCGTATGCTGGAACTCGGACTGAAGGTACTCATCGCTTACTTCCTGGGCGCTATCCTGGGCGGCGTGCTCATGGGCAGGCTGAAGGGCGGCGTGGACCTTGCCAGCGTGGGCAGCGGCAACGTGGGCGGCACCAACGCGCTGCGCACCCAGGGCAAGCTGTTCGCCCTCGGCGTGGTCCTGGTGGACGTGGGCAAGGGCGCTGTGGCCGCCGGCGTCGTACCGGGGCTCGATATCCCGGGCGTTGGCACCGACCCGGTCGTGGACCGCCACTGGCTCACCTTCTCCTGCGCCGGTGCGGCAGTGGCCGGCCACGTCTATCCGGTCTGGCACCGGTTTCGCGGCGGCAAGGGCGCGGCGACGCTGGTGGGCACCTTCGGCGTGCTGGCACCCGTCCTGCTGCTGCCGCTGATCCTCATCTGGCTCGGCATCATTGTGCTCACCGGCTATGTGGGGCTCGCCACCATGATCACCGCCTGGAGCGCGGCGCTGATGATCGCCACCAACCCCGGGCCGGCCGGTCGTCCTTTCGTGATCTTCGCGCTGATCGCCGCGCTGTTCATGCTCTGGACCCATCGCTCCAACATCGCGCGCATGCGGGCCGGCAATGAGAACCGCAACGAGCGCCTGATGATCTTCCGCCCGCGCTCCGGCCCGAAAGCCTGAACCGGCATGACGACCGCCGATCTCCTCAACGAGGCAGGTATCCGTGACGCTCTGCCCGGCGGCGCCGACGCGTGGCTCGCACACCTGGACGTCTTCGACACCATCGACTCCACCAACGACTGGCTGGCGGGACAGAGGCCGCCCGCGGCAGGGCGCCTGGCTGCCGCCGTCGCCGACTACCAGTCGAAGGGCCGCGGCCGCCGGGGTCGCCAGTGGGACATCCCGCCGGGCCACGGCCTGTGCCTGTCCGTGGCCCGCGCGGTCAGCGCGCCCGCCGAGGGCATCGCCGCCCTGACGCTGGCCTGCGGCACCGCCGCCGCCGAGGCGCTGGAGTCCTTCGGCGCGGAGAACATCCGGCTGAAATGGCCCAACGACCTGGTGCTGATCGACGGCAAGCTGGGCGGCATCCTGTCCGAGATCGCCGGGCGTGCGGGCGCCGCCATGCACGTGGTGGTGGGCATCGGCATCAACGTCTCGCTGCCCGCGGGCTTTGCACCGCCCGGCAGCATCGGCTGGGGCCGGGGTCCCGCCGCGCTGGCCGAAGTGCTGGACCCGCTGCCGGCGCGCAACCGCCTGGCGGCGGTGCTGATCGAGGCCCTGCAGGGCGCATTCGACGCCTACGAGGCCGAGGGATTCGTGCCCTTCGCCGAGCGCTGGCAGCGCCGCGACTGGCTGCGCGGCAGCGAGGTGACGGTGCGCGACGCGGACGGCGAGGTGCGCGGCGTGGCCGCCGGCATCGACGCCGACGGCGCACTGCTGGTGGACACGCCGGACGGGCAGCGGCGTATCATCGCCGGTGATATCCTGCGCTGCCGCCGTCCCGCCCCGGGCACCGGAAACTGATGAGCACCGTACTCTTCGACATCGGCAACACCCGCCTCAAGTGGGGTGTCCTAACGGCCTCCGGCGAGGCGGCCGGCGCCGGTTACCGCACCCACAAGGAATGCGAGTCGGACAACTATTCGGCCGTGCTGGACACCCTGCCCGATGATGTCGACCGGGTCATCGCGGCCAATGTGGCCGGACGGCGGGTGGCCGCGGATCTCTCCCGCGCCATCGACGAGAAGGCCGGCATCGACATCGATTTCGCGACCAGCCGCGCCGAGGCCTGCGGCCTCACCAACGGCTACGACGAACCCGCCCGGCTGGGCGTCGACCGCTGGGCGGCCTGCGTGGGCGCCTGGACCCGCTACCCGGACGAGGCGCTGCTGGTGGTGGACGCCGGCACCGCCACCACGCTCGATGCCATCGACTCCTCCGGCCATCACCTGGGCGGCCTCATCCTGCCCGGCCTCACGCTCATGGGCCGGGTGCTCGACACCGCCACCAGCGGCATCGGCACCGATGGCGCCGGCGCCGAAGACCCGGAACCGGAGAACCTGTTCGGCCGCAGCACCGACCAGGCGGTGCGCAGCGGCGCGCTGGCGGCCATCTGCGGCGCCATGGAGCGGGCCTGCCGGGTGCTCGAGGGCATGGACCAGTTGCCGCGCATTCTGCTGACAGGCGGAGACGCGCGGCGCATCCAGCGCCAGTGGCACTACACGGTGGAGAACCGACCGGACCTCGTGCTCGAGGGCCTGGCGGCGCTGGCCGCGCTGGCGGAGGCGGAATGAGAAACCTCGTTCTCCTGCTTGCCCTCGCCAACGTCGTCTTTTTCGCCTGGAACCAGTGGGTGGCGGAGCCGCCATCCGACGGCGCCACTCGTTTCAGGGCATCGGACCTCGGGCCCACGCTGGAGCTGGCGTCCGAGCCGTCCGGCGGCGCAGCTGTGGGCGAAGTGGGCGACGAGGCCGGCATGGTGGGTCAGCCCCTCGTTCCGCCTGCCGGTGCCGCGCCGGATGACGCCTTCCCGGCAGACCGGCAGGCCGCGCCGGCGCCGGACCGGCAAGCCGCCACCCCGGTCGCGGACGTGTGCATCAGCGTGGGCCCCTTCGGCAGCGCCGAGACGGGAGAAGAGGTACTCGCCCGGGTACGGGACCTCGGCGGCGAAGCCGGCCTGCGCAGCGCCACCGAAGATCTCTTCCTGGGCCACTGGGTGCAGATACGCAACATCTCCAGCCGCGAGGAGGCCAATCGGCAGGTTGCCGTCCTGCAGGAGGCGGGCTTCGAGGACGCCTACCCCATGCCCGAGGACGACGGCGAGCGAACCATCTCGCTGGGGCTCTTCAGCGACGAAGAGCGGGCCGAGCGGCTGCAGCGGCAAGCCGCGGAGCTGGGACTCGATGCCGAGGTGGTGCCGCAGACGCGGGAGGCGACCGCCTGGTGGGTGGACGCGCGGCTCGATCCCGAGCAGGACCCGGGCAGCTTCGCCAGCGTGCTCGGCGTGGATAACCTCGTCACCGGCGCGGACGCCGTCTGCCCGCGCTAGACCGGCGCCGAGCGAACAGCCGGCCAGAGCCGATAACGCCTGGCGGCGTTACTCCAGCAGGAACTCCAGCAGGTGCAGCGAGGCGGCGACCGCGTGCACGATCATGCCCACCACCAGCGCGTCTGCGGTCACGATGTGCCAGTCCCGCCAGGCCATCGCGGCCCGTGAGCCTTCCAGCAGGAACCAGCCGAGTCCTGTGAGGGCCGTGGCTACCAGCAGCACCAGCACCAGCCCCTCGATCAGCGAGAACAGCCCGGCGCCGCCCGGCTGGGGCAGCCGGCCCTTCGGGATGCCGGCGAGATCGCGCTTCACCTCGGAGAAATTGCCGGCGAGCCAGGGGAAATAATCCCGCCAGCGGCCGTTCACCGTATTGGTGACCAAATAGGCGAGCCCGAGCGGCACCAGCGCGAGCCCGAGCGCGACGTGGGCCCAGTCCAGGAAGCCGGCGGACTCCGGGATGCCCTTGCGCATCGAGATCCAGGGGCTGGTGAGCACCAGCCACAGCGAAACCAGCAGCACCGCCAGGTGCTGGCTGTCGGCGAGTCTGTCGAGTACCCGGCGCAACGGCGGACGCGAGCGCTCAGGCGGCCTCGGCCTTGCCCAGGCCTGCAGCCTGCTCGGCGAAGCGGTCCACCACGGCCCAGTCCGTGTACTGCTCCTTCGTCTGCGGGTCCGTGGGGCCCTTCGTGATCCACATGATGAAGCGGATGATGTTGCGGTCCATGGCGCCGTAGCGCTGGTAGTCCAGATCGCCGGCGAACACGCCGAGGAGGTCCGGCTGCCAGGGGCTCTTCTGCACGAACTGCTTCGTGTACGGGTTCGTCTCCGGCGTGTTCTTCTCCGGCTTGCGGGCCACCAGATTCACCGAGAAAAACGCGCTCGGGCGCTCGTCCAGCAGGGGTTTGTACTGGCGGATGAAATCCCATACCGGCGGCTTGTACTTGCCGTTACGGATGCAGGCGCCGAGGATGATGCGCTCGTACCGCGTGGGGTCCACGTCCGGATTCTCCTGCAGAGAGACCGCGTCGACGTCCTCGCCCAGTTCCGTCATGCGGTCGCGGATGCGCTCGGCGATGCGCCGGGTGTGCCCGTACAGACTGAAATACAGGAGCAGTGTCTTGGCCACGTCAGAACCTCAGTGCGTTTACCGGAGCCACAAACTCGAATGAGGATAGCCGAGCGGGTCGGGGGTTCAATACGGGTTTCCGTAAGTGGCCGTCAGTAAATGCCGTGGAGGGGGCCGTTGGCCGGGGCAGCGGGTGTGAAACGGGTGCTGGCTCCGTTCGGCCGGCTTGCCTACAATTGCCCGACGGGACGCAAATGCCGGAATAGCTCAGCTGGCAGAGCAACTGATTTGTAATCAGTAGGTCGGGGGTTCGAATCCCTCTTCCGGCACCATAGAACAGAAAAATGGCTCCCTCGCGGGGCCATTTTTTTGTTCTCCAGTCGAGGGTTCGAAGCGCCGAAGGGGGTTTGAACCGAGGCCGCCGTAGGCGGCCGACAGACGGCGAGCGAAGCGAGCCGCCCGAAGGGTGAGCTTGCGAAGCAAGCGAATCAATCCCTCTTCCGGCACCATGTCATGACGGTGTATTCCACATCGTCGCCAAGGGCACCCTGCACAATCCGGTGTGCGACGAGGAATTCCTGATCGCCCTCATTGAGACCGTCACGACGAAGCACACGGGTGACAAGGCGACCGCGAAGACGAAGTCCATCGACGAGCAACTGGGCGGCGTCGAACTCTCGCCGTCCGACGGCCGATGATCCGCTCCACGCAGCCTCTGGTACAGTAATACACGTCACACACTCCGGGGCCGTCATTGGACGAATATCTCGCACGAGCCACTGAATACGCTCAGCTAGCGCTCGGCTACGTGCAACAGCCGGCCGTCATATTCCAGGCTTCCCTGATCATCGGTCTGTTCGCCGTTGCCCGGGCTCTTACATGGTGGGCGCGGCCACGGCTGGAGGACCGGGCACGCCGCATCAAGGGCTATCCGGGCGTCCTGCGCATGATCGTCCTGTTGCTGCGACGGCTTTTCTGGATCTTCTTCGTGCTGTTTCTTGGCACGGCGTACGTGTTGGTGCGCGGTTTCGGCTGGCCCGAGGACGACATCCTGCTGTCGAACGCGCTGCTGCTGAGCCTCGCGTGGCTGGTCATCTCGTTCGGCTCGCAGGCCATCCGCAGCCGCGCCATCGGGCGCCTGTTCGCCGTACTTGGCTGGATCTACGTGGCGGCCACGATCCTGGGGATTACGGACGACGTGGCCGCCGTGCTCGAGAATATCGGCTTCGAGATCGGCACCGGCGGCGCCAGGCTGACGCTGCTGGTTGCCATCAAGGCCGTCCTGCTGCTGGGAGTACTGCTCTGGGCCGCCGCTGCCGTCGGTAATTTCCTGGACCAGCGTATCCAGCGGTCGGATGAGCTGACGCCGTCGCTGCGGGTACTCATCGGCAAGGTATTGCGCATTACCCTGGTTATCGTCGCGGCGCTGGTCGCGCTCGGCGGACTCGGCATCGATCTCACCGTCTTCACTGTTCTCTCCGGCGCCATCGGTGTCGGTATCGGTTTCGGCCTGCAGAAGGTCGTCTCGAATTTCATCTCCGGCATCATCATCCTGCTCGATCGCTCGATAAAACCGGGGGATACGATCTCGCTGGGCGAAACGTTCGGATGGATCCGCGAGCTGCGGGCGCGTTTCGTATCGGTGGTCACCCGTGACGGCCGTGAATACCTGATCCCGAACGAGGACTTCATCACGCATGAAGTCATCAACTGGTCGTTCTCCGACGAACTGGTGCGTATCGACGTGCCCTTCGGCGTGTCGTATTCCTCAGATCCTCACCAGGTTACCGAGCTCGCCATCGAGGCCGCCACTGCGGTGCCGCGGGTGGAACCGTCGAAGAAGCCGGTCTGCTGGATGACCGAATTCGGCGATTCCTCACTTAATTTTCTGCTGCGCTTCTGGATCCGCGACCCACAGAACGGCCTGACCAATATCCGCGGCCAGGTGTTGCTCGCGCTGTGGGACAGCTTCAAGGAGCACGGCATCAATATCCCGTTCCCGCACCGCGAGGTGATCATGCGTACGCCGGTGGAGGTGGCACGGCACGCGCAAGAGGAATGAGGCTGAGCCGCCCATGCGTGAACCCTCATCTACCGAGACCCCGACAGCCACCCGTAGTAGCTCCGCCTCGCCTGCGGCCTGTTCCCCCGCCGCACCGAGCCGGGAACGCGCTTCGTCTGTCACACGGCCGATACGCAACCGCTTGGCACCGCGATGCAGCGGGTGCTCGACCGGGGACGGCAGGCCGACGTCTACCGGGAACTCCTCGTCGACTCCCTCTGGCACCGGCTGCGGCCGGGTCCGATGCTGGACGGCGCGCTGCAGCGCCGCCCGCCGGAAGATCCGGTGCCGGGCCGCGCCCGGAGTGCCCGCTCAGTTATTCGCCGTCAACGGATCGATGATCTGCGGCACCTCGGTGATGTTCGCCACCGGAATGCCGCTCAGCTCCGCGTGCTTGCGCACGGTGTCCTCATCCTTCGCCAGGTACACGCAGAAGGTCTTGTCCCCGCCCACGTAGCTGTGCTGCCACTGGATGTCCTTGCCCAGCTGGCCAATGGCCTGGTTCGAGGCGCGGGCGGCGCCGCAGAGTTCGGTCGGTGACATGGCTCCGATGCCCGGGATCTCGCGCTCGATGATGTATCGCTTCAGCTGTTCCATGATTTTGCTCCCCCAGTGTGTGTGGGCGTCATTCTCCCCGATCCGTGCGATCGATCAACGTAAATATTCTTCCCCTCGATAAAGCTCACCTTTATTATTTACTGATGGCCGGGACCACCCATCTCAGAGGATTGCAGGCCCTGGAGCTGGCGCTGCGCACCGGCTCCATGAAGGCCGCGGCGCGGGAGCTGGCCATTTCGCCGGCCGCCGTCGGCCAGCGTCTCCGCGCCCTGGAAGACTACCTGGGCTACGACCTGCTGGTCCGCGGCCGCTCCGGGCTGCGGCCGACCCGTGAACTCGAAGCGGCCATGGCGCACCTCGGCGCAGCCTTTCGCGAGCTGGATACGGTCTCCCGGATTCTCGACTTCCAGCGGGTCGAGGAGATCCACATTACCGCCGACCCGGACCTGGCCGAACTGTGGCTGCGCCCCCGTCTCGAGGCATTCAAGGCCGGCAACCGGAACTCCCTGTTCTGCCTGAACGGCATCGGCGACGTGCCCGTGCGGCTGGGCGACGCCGACTGCGAGATCTGGTTCGGCTGCGGCCGCGATGGCGAGGAAGAAGAGATTTTATTCAACGACTACCTTGTGCCCGTAAGTTCGCCGACCAACACCAAGCGCATCTCGAAGCTGCCGGAAGCAAGTCGACTGGAGGGGTTTCCGCTGTTGCACCTGGACCGTTACACCGTACATGCCGGTGAGATCGGCTGGACGGAATGGATCCGGGAGTACGGCCATCGACGAACGGCACCAGATCGCGGCATCCGCTACAAGCGGGTGCAGCATGCGCTGGAAGCGGTCTACGCCAATGCGGGGCTGATGATCTGCGGCCTGTCGCTGGTGCTCGGCGAAGTGCAGGCAGGCAGCCTTTCGCTGCCCTTCGATGTCCGCAAAGGGCAGTGGACGCGCAACGCGTACCGTGTCGGGTTCCGGCCGGACCGGCTGCGGCGAGCCTCCGTCGAGCGGTTCCGGGAGTGGTTGCTGCAGCAGGCCGGGGAGACACACAGGCGGCTGGCTTCGCACGCGGACCTCGCGAGCCGGTGACATCCGAAGCGGCGCATGGTGTCGCGTATTCAGCTACCCTCCTGACTGACGGGTAACTCTCGCAGGTTGACAGCGTGGCCACCGACCGCTTTCAGCGCGTAAAGCAGATTTTCAACCAGCTCGCCGATCTCCCGCCGGAACAGCGCGCTGCGGAGCTGGATGCTGCGTGTGGCGGCGATGATGCATTGCGTGCGGAGCTCGCGGCGCTGCTCGCCGGCCTTGACGTGAGCGACGATACCGTGCGCCGGGTGGTCGGGAGCGTCGCCTCGGATGCGCTGACTGAACTGCCGGCCTCCAGCGTGGGCCGTATTTTCGGGCCCTGGCGGCTCACGCGTCTGATCGCACGCGGCGGCATGGGTGCGGTGTATCTGGCAGAGCGTGCCGACGGCAGTTATGAACAGCAGGCGGCGGTGAAACTGGTCAACGCGGCGCTGATGTCGCCGCTGGCCCTGCGGCGCTTCGACGACGAACGACGGATATTGGCGCGGCTGCAGCACCCGAACATCGCGCGCCTGATCGACGGCGGTACCACGGCCGACGGTGAGCCCTGGCTCGCCATGGAATACGTCGACGGGTTGAGGATCGACGAATACTGTCGGACACGGGCCCTGGATATTCCCGCGCGGCTCGCGCTGTTCCGTAAGGTCTGTGCCGCCATCGACTATGCGCACCGCAATCTGGTGGTCCACCGCGACATCAAGCCGTCGAATGTGCTCGTGGATGGCGAGGGCGAACCGAAAGTGCTCGACTTCGGTCTGGCCAGGCTGTTCGAGGACGAGAGCAGCCAGGCAGCGCCGACGGTGACCGAACACCGTGCGCTCACGCCCCGTTACGCGAGCCCCGAGCAGCTGAAGGGGGAACCGCTGACCATCTCGACGGACGTCTACTCGCTCTCCGTGCTGCTCTACGAGTTGCTCGCCGGGGCAAATCCGTATGAGGCGACTGCCGGGGATGCTGCGGCCTTGCACTTTGCCATCTGCGACGGCCATCGCGAACCGCCGAGCTCGGCCGCCACGCGGGGAGGCAGCGTCGGCTCGGGGGATTGGCGCGAGGCATCGCATGAGCTCAAGGGCGATCTCGATAACATCGTGTTGAAGGGCCTGCGCGCCGAAGCCGGGCGCCGCTACGGCACGGTCGGTGAGCTGGTCGAGGATATCGGGCGCTACCTGCGCGACGAGCCGGTAATGGCGCGGCCGGACACCTGGCAGTACCGCACCGCGAAGTTCATGAAGCGCCGCCGCGCACCGGTGCTGGCCGCGGCTGGCGTCATCACCGCCATCGCGACGCTCAGTGCACTCTTCGTCGACCGCATCATCGCCGAGCGCGATGCGGCCGAAGCCGCCCAGGCGCGCGCCGAACAGGTGACCGAATTCCTCACGGATCTCCTTGCCGGAGCGGATCGCTTCGAGAGCGCCGGCAGGGCGATCACGGTGCGGGATATCCTGGACGAAGGAGCAAACCGCATCCGCACGGAGCTCTCCGGCCAGCCTGTCCAGCAGGCCCGGCTGATGCAGCGCATTGCCGATACCTACAACGCGCTCAGCCTGAACGACGAGGCGGCGGCGCTCTCGCGCGAAGCGTGGGATGTCCGGCGCGCGGCGCTCGGCGACACCCATATCGAGACCCTTGGCTCCAAGCGCAACTTCGCCCATTACGCGCGCCTGGCGGGCGAGGACGTCGACGCCTCGATCACCCTGCTGCGCGAGGCGCTGGCCGCGCAGATCGACGCCGTGGGCCCGGCATCCCACGAGGTCGCCTCCACCCGCAACGCCATCGGCTCGGCGCTGCGCTACCGGGGCGACCAGCTCGGCGCGCTGGAGGAGTTTGAGGCCGCCCTCGAGATACTCGAGAACCTGCCGGCCGGGCACAACGACCGCCGCTTCCGGCCGGAGCTTCTTAACCAGATCGGCAATATCAGTGATTCCCTGGCCGATATCGACGGGGCTATCGCCTATTACGGCCGGGCGCTCGATCTCCTGGAGGAACGCGGCGAGACCGACCACCCGCTGGTAGGTGCCCTGCTGAACAATATCGGCGTTTCTCTCCGCGGGCGAGGTGACACGGAAGAAGCGCTGTCGTACATGGAGCGCGCAGTGGAACACACCCGACGGGTCCTCGGCGAAGAGAGCGAGGACTACGAGGTGCAGCTCTCGTCACTCGGCCGCGCGCTCGGTCAGCTGGGACGCTTCGACGAAGCCAACCGGGCGCTCGATGCGGCCAGGGCCGTCGCGGAGAAGCTTTATGGCCCGGATCACCCTTACTACGCGTGGCACCTCGTCAACAAGGCCCGGATGCGCCAGCTCCAGAACGACCACGCGGCCGCGCTCGTCCTGCTCGACGAGGCTATCCCGATCTACCGCGCCGCCTACGGCGACTATCACCCATTCCTCGCCGCCGCGGAGATAGGCTATTCCGAGTCCTCTTTCGAGACGGGAGACGTGCAGGGCGCCGTGGCACAGGCCCGTGAGACGCTGGATCGCATGCGTGAGTACCCCGATCACGAGCGTCACATCGAGGCGCTCGGCCGCAGCATCCTCGGCCGGGCGCTCGGCCGGCTCGGTCAGGATATTGAGGCGCGGGAACTCCTCACCGGGGCGCTCGCGAGCCAGCGTGAGCTATACGGTGACGACCATCAGCTCACGGCCCAGACCGCCCGCTATCTGGTGGAGTTCCTGGATGCGCGCGGCGAGACTGACACCGCCGACCGATATCGGGGGCTGACCGGGCGTCGCTAGCCCCGGTCGGACGAATTGACCTATTCTGGGGCCCACCATGAGCGCTAGCGACGAAATCACCGGCCTGCTGCAGGCCTGGCGCGGCGGCGACGAGCGTGCGCTGGAGCGGCTGGCACCTTTCGTCTACGACGAGCTGCGCCGGCTGGCCGGCAGTTACATGCGCTCGGAACGGGGCAATCACACGCTGCAGGCAACCGCGCTGGTGAACGAGGCCTTCATGCGCATCGCGGGCAGCGAGATCGACTACCAGGACCGCAGGCACTTCTTCGTGGTTGCCGCCCGCATGATGCGCCGGGTGCTGGTCGACCATGCGCGCGGCAGGAGCCGGGAGAAGCGTGGCGACGGCGCGGCGAACGTCACACTGACCGGTCCGGCCGGCCTGGACGATGCGGCGTCGGCGCTGCCGATCATCGCGCTGGACGAGGCGCTTACTTCTCTCGCCGAATCGGATCCGCGATCCGCGAAGGCGCTGGAGCTGGTCTACTTCGGCGGGCTCTCCGTCGAGGAAGCGGCACAAGCCCTGGAGGTCTCGCAGAGCACGGCCTACGAGGATGTGCGCTTTGCCCGTGCGTGGGTGAGGAAGGCGTTGGGCTAGCTCCTGAGCCGCTCGATCCAGCCGGCGAGTGTGCGGTAGCGTCCGCTTTCGCCGGTCGCGTCTTCCGCTTCGTTCAGCAGCGATCGCACCGTATGGTCGATGGCCGAGCGGATCACCTCCCGCTCGTCGCCGTCCGCCTCGAGAAGGGTGCCGATCAGTTTGCGCAGTTCCGCGTCGTCACCGCATGCCTGGTCCAGCCATCCCGCCCGCTCCTGCTCGTCGACGGCCAACGCGCCGTCGAACAGCTGCCTGAGTCGGCTCTGGGCCACAATATCGCTCCCTGTCGCCGGTGCCGTGAAAAAAGCCCGGGCGACCGTGCGGCCGCCCGGGCAGGTGAGCGCCGATCCGCCGTCACTCGAACTGGGTCACCCAGGGCATGGGCTGGAAGACGATGCCGGTACGATCGAAACCGATGAGGTCGGCCCGGCCGTCGCCGTCGACGTCGCCCACAGTCCGCGGGAAGTACTCCCGGCAGGGTGAGACGAACTCGCAGGAGGTGTCATCCTCACCGAACCAGCGGAACTCGTCGTTGCCGTCCTTCGCGCCGATGGCGAAGTCCGAGGCGACGACTCGTACCGGCGCGAAAGCCGGTGTGCCATCGATGCCGAGACGATTGATGCCGATGGCGGCACCGGCGCTCCCGTATCCGACGAGGTCCTTGTAACCGTCGTTGTTCACGTCCGCCAGGTAACGCGGGTGGATATTGAGCCAGGTCGTTGATCCGGCGACCTTGTCGTCCGCCCAGCCCTGACCGGCGATGAAGTCGTCCCCGAACTCCCGGGGTTCACCGAAGGCGATGTTGCCCGCCACAGACCGGTTGACAAGCACGAGCACTCTCTCCTGGCCGATGGCCACGATGTCCGGCAGTCCGTCGTTGGTCACGTCGTCCACCCAGCGCTTGTGCCGCTCCACGGTCCAGCCGCCGTCGTCGTCACGGCCGAAGTTGCCGGTGAGTACCACGAAATCCGCGAATGTACCGTTGCACTCGGACTGCGCCACCCAGGTGTCCGTCTTGCCGAAGTAGACAATATCGGCGCAACGATCACCGTCGAGGTCGACGACCTCGAGCGGGTGGACAGTCCGGTCGATGACCTCGCCCGCCGGCAGGGATACAGGCGTGCGCTCGGTCAGCTGCAGGCTCGAGCCGTTGCTGGTGTAGGCATGGACTGCATCGGTATCCGCGCGGGCATGCACGAAGTCCGGGAATCCGTTGTTATCCACGTCGGCCAGGTAGGCGGTGTCCGTTGCTTCCGTCCATGGCAGGTCGGTGATCCACACCACCGGCGCCTCGAAGGCCGAGCCGTTGTTCAGGCCGTAGCGCAGGATGGTGGCGTCTGCCGTGACATCCACACCCACGATCTCCAGGCCCTGGATACCGTCGATGTCCGCGAACAGTCTCGGCTCGGCCTCCACGTTGTCGAAGATGCCGTAATGCCAGTTGCCCAGCGACCATTGCGCCCGCGGTGCGAATCCGCTCGGCGAGCCCAGTGCGACACTGGTATTGCTGTTCGAGATGCCGACGATGTCCGCGTAGCCGTCCTCGTTGATATCGACGACTTCGCGCACGTGGCGATCCGTATACCACCGGCTGGAGTAGCCGTAGACGTCCTCCGGGCGGATCGGCCCGGTGAACACCACCGTCGCTGTCTCCGTGAGGGCATTGGCCGGCGAGGCGTCGTCCACCGCATCCAGCGTTACCGTCCACTGGCCTGGGCCGCTGTAGCGGAAACGGCTGCTGATGTCCAGGCTCGGATTGCCGCCGCTCTGGGTCTCGAACGACGTCACGTCGGTGCCGTCCGACTTCCAGTCGATGTCGACACGGGCGGGCACATTCGGTGCCCTCGCGGCGACGGAACCGGCCAGTGCGAGCGTGTATTCCGTGTCGCCGTCGACGAAGGGCGCTTGCCCGACTGACAGCACCGAGTTGTTGACCAGCGGCAGATTGCCGTTGTCGGTGTCGCTGCCGTCGTCGATACCGTCGCCATCGGTATCCCGGTTGTAAGGGTCGAGACCGCGGTCGCGCTCGAAGGCGTCCTGGACCAGATCACCGTCATAGTCCGCGGAGATCGGCGACGAGGAAACCTCGGCGGGGTAGCGGTCCGGGTCGTTCTGGTTGATTGCCGTAACGGTCCAGCTGTCACGGATCTCCTCGAAGTCGGTGAGACCGTCGTTGTCGCTGTCCGGGTTGTCGGGGTCGGTGCCGTGCACCCGCTCTTCGCGGTAACCGATGTTATCGCCGTCGGCATCCTCGAGCAGTACCAACAGCACCTCGTCCCGCGCCCGCACGTCGATGTTTGCCAGAGCGTAGCTCGCGTCCTCGGAATCGAAGATGGTGGTCTCGGTCTCCGTGTCGCGCTTGCGGTTTCGGGTGACGACCCAGCGGCCGAGCGCCGACTGCTCGCCGCGCACGCTCTCGAGTCCGGAACCGTCGGTAGTAGTGGGCACGCGCAGGAACTCCTCCAGCAGCGCTTCCAGTGTCTGGCCCGGAGAGTTCGGGAGGGTATTCGTCGCCACCTGGTAGAACTCGGTCTCCCGGTACGGGCCATAGTCGATCACGATCTTGGCCGTATTGTTCGCGATGTCCTGCTCCTGGAAGGGGAAGGGCAGGCCGTTACGGTCGACGATCTCGTACAGGGGCTCGACCTGGATCGAGCGCGTGTTGTTGAGCAGACTTCGGACCGTGCCGAGGTCGATGTCGTTCTGCTCGAAGGTCAGCAACGGCGTCTCGTTGCCCTGGCTGATGCTCGTGGCCGGGAACGACTGCGTGCCGTCGAGATTCAGGGTGCCCGTCGGGGTGAAGGGATCCCTGCCCTCGCTGGTGCGGGTCGAGGCGAGCGACAGGCTCTCGATGCGGAAGGTGAGATGGCCGCCGTTCTCGATACGCACGCCGAAACGCATGAAGCCGCTCTCGGTGTCCGTAGTCGTCTCCACGTTGTTCGCCTGCATCTCCTCCCAGGCCGTGCGGTTCTCCTGCGTGTTGGTCTGGTCGAAGCTGACCGTAGTGGAGGCCGATACCGAGACGGACTGGCTGACCTCGGCAGAAGGGCCGGAGAGGCTAGCGCCGACGGTTGCGGTGGTTGTCGCCTCCACGCCGATCGTCGTGCTCGCGCCGTATGACGTCGAGGTCGAGTTGGTCTGCGCCTGGGATCGGCTGGTGCTGGTCGTCGTGCCCTGCGCCGTGCCTTCGGTGTAGTTCCAGCCGACGACCGGCGTTTCCTGGATGCGGATGAGCACGACGGGGATGTCCGCAACCCGGGGATTGAAGACGAAGTTGTTCACGGCGGGATCGAAACCGTTGGTGATGAGCTCGTCAAAGTCCGAGTAGCCGTCACCGTCCGTGTCGGCCAGGATTGGGGAGGTACCGTACTGTCCAAGCTCTTCGCTGTCGGTCAGGCCGTCGCCGTCGGTGTCCGTAGCCGCCGTGTTCGTCTCACACGCAACGTCGACGTCGGTGACGTCGGCCGTGGCGGTGCCGGAGCCGTCGGTTACCGTGCAGGTCTGGTCGGGGGAGGAAGGCTGAGTCGCGACGCTGACGCTGTAGCTGTCGCCGCTGTCGATCTCCGTGGCGAAGGTGAAACTGCCATTCGAGCTGACCGCGAGATCGTCGCCGCCGTTGTTGCGCAGCATGAGTCCGCTGCCTGCAAGCCCGGAGACGGTGCCGCCAATGCTGTAGGTCGCGGCCGGCGGGGGCGGTGGAGGAGGCGGCGGGGGATTGGTTGTGGTGTCGCCGCCGCCACCGCCGCCGCCGCAGGCGCCGAGCGCCAGCAGCAGGGCAAGGCAGGGGATGAGTGTCTGGCCGGCCGGCGGCCGCGTGTCGATTCTGGTTTTCATCGGAACTTCCTCTCTCCTCGAATGGGTGATGCCGTACCCATGCATGCGATACAGAGATGCGAAATTCCGACGCCGGACGAAAATCCGGCGGAGAGGTGAACGGGATCGGGCGTTCCCGGCGGGGTCCAGGGCCCGTCTCGAACCCGGCCCGGGACTGGCGCAGCACGCGGACTGTCAGGACGAGTAGTCGAATCCTTGCCGACGACTTCTACAACCGCACGCTCACGCCGGGCGGTGTCTGGGGCGTCTGGGAGAACCTGGCACCGGAACTGGAATCCGCGTTCTCGTCCGGCGCTGACCGGATCAAGGTCGAACTCTTCAAGTCGCTGGCCTGGAATTATCCGGGCGCCCTTTTCGGGCAGTACACGACGGCCTTCGACGAGGTCCAGATCGCTTTCTTCAACCTGGCCAGGAATACGGACCGTCCGGATCTCTGGGAGGATCCGAACGAGCCGGCGTTGTCGGCATTCGAATGGAGCATCCGGGCGCGCACCGATATGAACCTGGTGGCGTTTCAGACCTGGAACTACCGTTACTACATTGCGGCCGGGACCGATCACACGATCATCGGCAGCGACAAGTTCTACACGGAGAATTCTGCCGAAGGCGTCTTCTTCCGCGACTGGGTGGACGACATGATCAACCGCCGCTGGCTGTGGTGGGGCAGCGACTGGCGCAACGTGTCCTGCACGCCCAATTGCCTGCAATGACGGCGCAGAGGAGCCCCGGGCCTTTCCCGCGAACGCCCCGCGCGGTTACCCTGCGCGGGGCGTTTGTTTGCGGGAGGCCGCTGCCATACCCGACGAAGATCACAAGCCGCTGTCCGATCGAATCCTGTTGCGGATCAATGCGCTGGAGCGCCGGCTGGAGCGAGCAGACTCCGGGCTGCGTGACCTGCCGCTGCGTGTCGCCGGCCACGTTGCGATCGTACTCGTGATGCTGGTCAGCAATCTTGTCGCCGTCATCCTTTGGCCGTTCATGTCTTTTTTCGGGCGCCGGCGCGGCCCGTCAGCGCGAGCGTCGGGCGAGAGTGTGCCGCCGGCATGGAAGGAGGGCCGGCCCATGCATGCGGACCGTGAGACCCTGACCGCCATGATCGATAGTGGCCGTACCGTTCTGGTGGATTTCCGGGCGGCCTGGTGCGGGCCCTGCCTCATGATGGCCCCGGCGCTGGAGCGCCTCGCCGCGCAGTGCGGTGATGGGTGCCTCGTTGCTAAGGTCGACACCGTGCGCCATGCTGCGCTGGCGGGCGAACACGGCGTGCGGGCCCTGCCGACCCTGATTCTGTTCCGTGACGGTGCCGAGTTGACACGCTATGCCGGCGCGCTGAGCTATGGTGAGCTGCGCGCCTGGGCGGGCGCGGTCGCCCAGGCGCCGGCAGGAGAACGGGTTCGCGCTTGATCTGACGGCCGGCCGCGGCTAATTTGCTGCCAAACGTCCATGGAGTTTCCTCATGCGCCTGGCGTCTCTCTGGCTAATCACGCTGTCCGTGCCGATACCGGTCCCGGCGGTCGCCGCCGCCGGGGACGACTCCATCTACGTCCCCCTCGACGAGATTGGTGTTTATTCCGCAGGCGACTATTCATCCGAGGTGACCGATTGCGACCGACTGGCCGGCCATCCTTCCGACCCGAATGCCGTCACCGACGGCGTGAGCCGCGCCGGGATGGACAAGCCCGCCGCCATCGAAGCCTGCCGCAAGGCGGTGGCGGCCGATGCCGACAACCCGCGCCTGAACTATCAGTTGGCCCGCGCCTACGGCTACTCCGGCATGCACGAGGAGGCCGAACCGTACCGCGAGGCCGCGCTGCGCGCCGGTTATCCCCAGTCGCTGTTCGTGATGGGCTATATTCTGGTCACCGGGTGGAGCGGCACGGACACCGATCCCTGCTATGGCGGCGAACTCATCCGCCGCTCGGCTGAGGTCGGACGCTATGCGGGTCTCGTGGGCTTCCCCTATTACGCCGCAAAGGGCACGTTCACCGATTGCGAAGGCCTGGCGGTCTCTGCCGCTCAGCTCGAGGCCATGCTGGACGCGGCTGCCGAGCGGGGACCGGACTACTACCAGGGGCTGCTGATCGATCTGCTGCGAGACCGCGTCAGGACCCAGTTCCGCTGATTTCCGAGCCCGCTCGGCAACCGGTCGGCCTTCCCGGGCATGGCCACCAGAATCGGCGTGCTGCTGGCGACCAAATCCGTGACCCGGGACCTCGCCAGCGGCGAAGTCATCTCCCGGGTTCGGGTGACCGGCGTCGGGATCAATCCTGTCATCCCGTCCCGGGCCTTCCTGACCCGGAAATTTCTGCTCCCCTCCTGATCGGATTCGCGACGCGCTCTTGCTTGTATGGGTAGGGCCCACTGAATCACGGAGACGCGGGTATGGAGAGGAACCGCAAACTGATCGCTGCCCGACCCGGGAGAATAGGGTGAGCCGCGTCAGTCGCCGGATCCTTCTGTTTGCGGTGAGCGCCTGTCTCCTGTGGCTGCCCGGCAACTCGCACGGCGGGCTGCTGGCGCGGGACGGGCAACTGCTGCCGACGCCCCGGGACGTCGAGGGTTCGTTCTATCCCGCCGAGTCTCCCGCCGACGTGGATAACGATCTGCTGCGCATCGTACCGCCTCGCTCGAGTGTGGCGCACGACCCACGCGGCGCAGCGGAAACCGAAGGCCGCAGCATTCCCCTCGCGGCCGGACGCGCTGTTTATCTGTCGGGCCGCGTGCTGGACGCCGGCGGGGGTCCTGTCAGTGCTGCGCGGGTCGAAATCTGGCAATGTGACGCGCGGGGCATGTACCGTCATCCACAGGCTTCCGGTCGCCCCGATCAGCACTTCGCAGGCTATGGCGTCACCACCACCGGCTGGGCCGGAAATTACCACCTCCGAACCATCCGCCCCGTTCCCTGCCTGGGGCGCACGCCGCACATTCACATGCGGGTGACGGCGCCCGGTCACGTGCCGCTCATCACGCGAATCTACGACGCGGATCAGGCCGAGCGTAACGCCGCGGATCCGATCTACCTGCAGCACTCGCCAGTGGCGCGCAAGCAACTGACCGTCGATTTCGAGCCGCTCAAGACGGGACCCTCGGCCCCGATGAGCGCCACTTTCAACGTCGTACTCGCTCTGGATTGACCGATGTCGCCCGCGCCCCCGGTTCCTCACTTTCGCGTCGGGCCTGAAGGCCCTACTACCGCCAGCTGCCCGCGTGACGGGCCTCACTCGATGGAGTCAGCATGTATCGTCTCGTCGCCTGCCTGATCAACTGCTTCGCTCTCGTTTTGCTCCTCGGAGCACCCGAGACCGGCCACGCTGTCGACTTCGACGCCATGAAGTGCGGCAGTCTCGGTCAGCCGGCTTGCTCGGTCGCACCGGCCACCTACAAGAGTCAGAAGCCGAAGGGTTGTCCCAAGGGGTCGTTCTTCGATCCCATTGATGGCGGTAGCTGCTGGAGCTGCCCGTCGGGTACGGTGCGCCAGGTGACGCCGGTGAACTCCGGTAGCGCCTGCATGCGACCGCCGGGTGAGACGACGGTAAAAGCGAAACGCCACGGGCGCGGCAGTGGTCTGCTCGGCACCGACTGCGGCAAGGGGCAATTCTGGGACCCGAACGGGTATTGCTGGAGTTGTCCCGGCGGATATACCCGCACCGCCGCTCCGGTTACGGCGAAGAACGCCTGCACGAAATGGCGAGGTCCGTCCTTCACCAAAGCCGCGTTGAAAAAGCGCCTGGCCTGCCCCGACGGCTCCTTCTTCGATCCGAGCCGCGGCGGCAGCTGCTGGTCCTGTCCCGAGGGTTACGTGCGCACTCTCGTACCGGTAACGGCAGGAAACGCCTGCGCCGCAGGCAATCTGGTAGCTGGGGCCAGTCCGGTGCTCGGCCTGTGCGACGACGGCCTTGCGAACGTCGGCGGACGCTGTTTCGAGCGCAACCGCTGCGGCGCCCTGGGCGAGCGGCCGTGCCTGCTGGTGGAACGCATTCCCTCCTGCGACGCCGGACTGGCCGAAGACTTCATTAATAACCGATGCGTGGAGGATCGAATCGGTCAGACCGCCTGCCGGGCACTCGTCGATGCGCTGTGGGAAGGCCAGGGACTTGCAGCGTTGCTGAGCCAGGCTCCTAAACCAACCGACCTTCTCGTTCTGGCCCTCGATCAGCACGGCACCACAGCAGAGCTGCGGCGCAAGGCAGAGGCGGCACGCCGGCGCGGCGAAGAGATGATTCGCGATGCCCTCGTAAGCCGGGTAATCCCGGAAGCGGGACCCATCCTGGAAACGCTCAACGATCCCGCCAGCCGCGCCCTGGTCCGGGAGATATTCTCGGGTGACACGATCTGCGGCGGCGATCTCACGAGGATGGACCGCCTGATTACGAGGCATGATCTCGTGCCACCCAGCCTGCTGGCGGAGATCGAGCGAGCGCGCCCGTTCCAGGGCATCATATTCGGCGCGCTGCCGCTGCTGGGCATCTCCAGTGCCCATGCTGATGAGAAGTGGGACCCGATTCCCCTTGCTAACCCGCTCTGGGAACATGCCTTCATCGGCTATCAGGTGACGGTGTCCGGGGCCAAGGGTCTCGGCGGCGGGATCAGCATCATGGGCGTCACGGACCTTCGCGGCAACGGCGGCTTCTACCTCGAACCGCAGGTCAAGGCGGTAACCAACGTCGGCGGTAGCGCGGATGTCCGGCTCCTGCTGTTCTGGACGGCGAACATGAAGACCTTCGGAGGGCTCGGGTTCGGTGTCGGCGGCAGTGCTCCGCTTCCCAAGGCTTCAGACGCCGTGAGTGTCGGTCTGGACGTGATCCTCGAATCCGATCTGGGCTTACCACCACCCGGCATAGGTATCGGCGCTGGTGTCGGCAAATCGAAGCTGCCAGCCGAGTTGGGCCTCAGCGCGGCGTGGGCCTTTCCGCTCAGCCAGTACTGCGCCTCCACTCCCGAGCAGTCCTGCGAGAACTGCAGCTGCCTGAAGTGACCCGGCTTCTCCCGGGCTGCTTGCTGATGCAAGCAGCCCGGGATTGGGTCGGCCGGATCGACGGAACGTAGTGACCACGGCGTTATCAGCGTGGGTTTGGTAAGCTGGCCAGGAGGGCGAATTCGTGCTGAGGTGCATGGGGCGCCATTATTTTATCCGCGGCGTTTGTCGGGAGTAGCGCCGGCCGGTAGTGTCGACTGTGCGAAGAGGTTGCGACCCGAATGAACGGGAGTGATGATTGCTCGGCGCCGCATCATCATGCGGCTGATGTTCCCGGGTAATGCCGGCATCGTTACCGGTGTCATCTCCCGCTCCCGGTACGCTTGAATTCCAGGTTCCGGACAGGGAGATCCGCCATGGCAGGTATCGAGATCAGGAAACACCCCATTCACCTGGGCTCCGGCGCTAGCGCTGAAGTGGAGCCTGAATTCACCGGTGATATGGCCTGGTATCAGGGTTACGGCGAGCGGCACGGTGCCGACGGCGTCGAGGCCCGACTCGTCTCCATGCACTCGTTCAGCGAATCCTGGGACACGTGGGAGGTCCACCCCCATGGCAGTGAGGTGGTGCTCTGCGTCGCCGGCTCGATGATCCTGCATCAGGAGTGGTCGGATGGTTCGAAGAAGGCGGTGCAGCTGCAGGCCGGCGAGTACGCGGTGAACGAGCCAGGGGTGTGGCACACTGCGGATGTCAATGGCGAAGCCACCGCCCTGTTCATTACGGCGGGACTGGGAACAGAGCACCGTTCGAGAAACTGACACGGAGCGATCCGCCAGACCGGGAGAGATGATGGCCAGACTGATCGAAGCTCCCACCGTCGTGCCCGCCGTCGGTGAGCCGGCGAAGCGTATCGAGGAATACGTGGGGCATGCCAATACGCCGCAGCATGCGTCGGTGAGTGTCGCCAGAATGGTGAGCCCGGAAGGCTGGTCCGAGCCGGGTCAGCGGCCGGAGTTCGACGAGTTCACCGTCGTGCTGAAAGGTGCGTTGCGGGTGGAGACCGAGTCTCAGGCCTTCACGGTGGCCGCCGGCCAGGCGGTCATCGCGGAGCAGGGCGAGTGGGTGCGCTACAGCACGCCGGAGCCCGGCGGCGCCGAGTATATCGCCGTATGCCTGCCGGCGTTCTTGCCGGATACCGTGCACCGGGACGAGGGCTGAGCACCGGAGGCAGCACATGCAACTCGAAGGCTCCTGTCACTGCGGCGCAGTCAGATTCCGCCTGCGGTCGAAACATCCCTGCCCGTTCAACCTCTGTTACTGCTCCATCTGCCGCAAGACGGCAGGCGGTGGCGGCTACGCCATCAACCTGAGCGGCGACTCCCGCACGCTGCAGGTGGAGGGTAGCGAGCACATCACCGTCTTCCATGCGCTGGTGACCGATAAGGAGACCGGCGAGCGTCGGGAGAGCCGGGGAGAGCGCCGCTTTTGCAAGCACTGCGGCAGCGCGCTGTGGGTATGGGACCCGCGCTGGCCGAATCTGGTGCACCCCTTCGCCTCGGCCATCGACACCGACCTGCCCGAGCCGCCGGAACGCACCCATCTGCTGACGGCCTCGAAAGCGAACTGGGTGCCCGTGCAGGCGGAGGAGCAGGACAAGGTGTTCGAGGGCTATCCGGACGAGTCCATCGCCGAATGGCACCAGCGCCTGGGACTAGAGATGTAGGGCCTTCAGGCCCGATCCAGGTTTCTCAGGCGAACGCGACCACGCCCAGGATCACGACCATGACGCCGCCGATGGTCATCTTGGCGACGGTGCCCCAGAAGCGGCCCACTGCGGCGCCCTTGCCTGCCTCCATGGTGTGGAACAGCGGACGGCCGGCCCAGAGGTCGCCCAGGATGGACCCGGCGAACGCGCCGATGCAGGCGCCGATGAGGGTGCCGAGCAGCGGTACCACCGGCGTCCCCAGGATGGCGCCCACGATACCGCCGACGATGGCCAGCGCCGCGGCCCGCCGCGACCCGCCTGCGCTGCGCGAACCCGCTGCGCCGAGGAAAAACTCCAGGATCTCGCCGAGCGTCGCCAGGCCGGCGCAGACCAGCAGGATGGTCCAGCCGAACATCGGATCCTCGGCCAGCGACCAGTCCACGACCGCGGCGCCGAGCAGCATGAGCCAGGTGCCGGGCAGCCCGAACAGGATGGACGCCCACAACACGAGGTTTAGCACGATGAGCAGGCTGGCGTAGACGGCGGTCAGCATGGGCGGCGAAGCGGTTGCGGAGACGCCGTCACTATACGAAAGCCCCGGTGAGCGACGCCAGATGACCCTCCCGGATCAGTCGCGCCGCCTTGTTGATGTCCGGCGCGAAGTAGCGGTCGTGGTCGTAGAACGGCACCGCTGAGCGAATCAGCGCCCTGGCCTCCTCCACTTTCGGGCTGGACTTCAGCGGTGAGCGGAAGTCCAGACCCTGGGCGGCGGCCAGCCACTCGATGGCCAGGATGTTCTCCGTGTTCTCGTAGATGTCCGCCAGCCGCCGCGCCGCGAAGGTGGCCATGGAGACGTGGTCCTCCTGATTGGCCGAGGTCGGCAGCGAGTCCACCGAGGCGGGATGGGCCAGGGTCTTGTTCTCGCTCGCCAGCGCCGCAGCGGTGACCTGGGCTACCATGAAGCCGGAGTTCACGCCCTCGTTCTCCACGATGAACGGCGGCAGCCCGCTCAGGCTGGAGTCGATCAGCAGCGCCATGCGGCGCTCGGACAGCGCGCCGATCTCCGCCAGCGCGATGGCGAGCATGTCCGCGGCCATGGCGACGGGCTCGGCGTGGAAATTGCCGCCGGAGAGGATCTCGCCGGTGTCGGCGAACACCAGCGGGTTGTCGGACACGCCATTTGCCTCGGCGATCAGGATACCGGCGGCGTACTCGATCTGC
Organism: uncultured Woeseiaceae bacterium; assembly: GCA_964427415.1. Taxonomy (GTDB): domain Bacteria; phylum Pseudomonadota; class Gammaproteobacteria; order Steroidobacterales; family Woeseiaceae; genus Lentisalinibacter. The sequence continues at coordinate 39,003 of CAYRUH010000022.1, forward strand.
TGCAGGCAGGCCCCCATCACCTGGGGCTGGCAGCGCAGCGAGTAGGGGTCCTGCACCTTCTCGCAGCCCTCGTGAGAGCGGCCGATCTCGGACGACCCGCCGAGCGTCTCCCGGTAGCGACGTGCGATCTCGCTCTGGGCCGTCTGGCCGCGGACGGCATGGATGCGCTCGTCGAACGGTACCCGGGAGCCCTGCGCCGCTTCCACCGACATGGAGCCGACCAGCAGCGCGGCAGTCAACGCATTGTCGGCGTGGAACAGCCCTTCCAGGCCATAGGCGGTGGAAGCCTGGGTGCCGTTGAGCAGCGCGAGCCCCTCCTTCGGCGCCAGCGGCGTCGCCTTGATGCCGGCATGGCGCAGTGCGGCCTCCGCGGCTACCCGCTCGCCGTCGACGAAGGCCTCGCCCTCGCCGAGCAGGATGGTGCTCATGTGGGCGAGCGGCGCCAGGTCGCCGGAGGCACCCACCGAGCCCTTCTTCGGGATGGCCGGGCAGACGCCCCTGTTCACGAGTGCGACCAGCCGGTCCACCAGCTCGGGGCGCACACCGGAATAGCCCCGTGCCAGTGACTTGATCTTCAGCACCATCAGCAGGCGCACGGTATGGGGCAGCATGAACTCGCCGACGCCGGCGGCGTGGGACAGCACGATGCTCTTCTGCAGCGTCTCCAGCGCATCCGGCGGGATCTTCGTGTTGGCGAGCCGCCCGAAACCGGTGTTCACGCCATAGACCGTGCGACCCTCGCCCAGCAGCCGTGCCACGGTCTCGGCCGATTGCGCCATGGCGGCACGGCAGGCCTCGTCGATAACCAGTTGCACCGGCCCCGCGCTCACCCGGCGGAGCTCCTCCAGGGTCAGGTCCCGGGTGGTGATCTCGAGCGTACTCACGGGGCGTCACCTCCCGTCTCCACCATGGGCAGGTCCAGTCCGTTCCGGCGCGCACAGTCCACGGCCTGGTCGTAGCCTGCATCGGCATGCCGCATGACGCCGCTGGCGGGGTCGTTCCAGAGCACGCGGCCGATGCGCCGCGCGGCCGCCTCGGTGCCGTCGCAGACGATGACCAGCCCGGCGTGCTGGCTGTAGCCCATGCCGACGCCGCCGCCATGGTGGATGCTGACCCAGGTGGCACCGCTGGCGGTGTTCAGCAGCGCGTTCAGGAACGCCCAGTCGGAGATGGCGTCGCTGCCGTCCAGCATGCCTTCCGTCTCCCGGTTGGGCGAGGCCACCGAGCCGGAGTCGAGGTGATCCCGGCCGATGACCACGGGCGCCTCGAGTTCGCCGCTGGCCACCATCTCGTTGAAGGCCAGACCGAGGCGCGCGCGTTCGGTGAGGCCCACCCAGCAGATGCGCGAAGGCAGACCCTGAAAGCTGATGCGCTCGCGGGCCATGTCCAGCCAGTTGTGCAGGTGGGCATCATCCGGGATGAGTTCCTTCACCTTCGCATCGGTCGCGTAGATGTCCTCGGGGTCGCCGGACAGTGCCGCCCAGCGGAACGGGCCGATGCCCTCGCAGAACAGCGGGCGGATGTAGGCCGGGACGAAGCCGGGGAAGTCGAAGGCGTTCGCGACGCCCTCGTCCTTCGCCATCTGGCGCAGGTTGTTGCCGTAGTCGAAGGTGACGGCGCCTCGTTCCTGCAGGGCCAGCATGCCGCGGACGTGGATGGCCATGGACTCCATGGCGGCGCGCACGACCCGGTCCGGGTCTTTCTCCCGCGCGGTCTTTGTCTGCGCGAGCGACCAGCCCCGGGGCACGTAGCCGTGCAGGGGATCGTGGGCGCTGGTCTGGTCGGTGACAACGTCGGGCACGACGCCCCGTTCTGCCAGCTCGGGCACGACGTCGGCCGCATTGGCCAGCAGGCCGACGGACACTGCACGTCCTTCGGATTTCGCCTTTTCGATCAGGTGCATCGCCTCGTCCAGGGAGCCGGTCTTGCGGTCCAGGTAACCCGTGCGCAGGCGGAAGTCGATGCGGCTCTCGTCCACCTCCACGGCCAGCATGGAGAACCCCGCCATAGTGGCTGCCAGCGGCTGGGCGCCGCCCATGCCGCCGAGACCGGCGGTGAGGATCCAGCGGCCGGACGCGGCGCCGCCGAAGTGCTGGCGGGCGACGGCGCCGAAGGTCTCGTAGGTGCCCTGGACGATGCCCTGGGAACCGATGTAGATCCAGGAGCCCGCGGTCATCTGGCCGTACATCATGAGCCCCTTGCGGTCGAGCTCGTTGAAGTGCTCCCAGGTGGCCCAGCGGGGCACCAGGTTGGAGTTCGCGATCAGCACCCGGGGCGCATCGGGGTGGGTGCGGAAGACGCCCACGGGCTTGCCGCTCTGCACCAGCAGCGTCTGGTCGTCCTGCAGGCGTCGCAGCACCTCGACGATGCGGTCGTAGGATTCCCAGTCCCGGGCCGCTCGGCCGATGCCGCCGTACACCACCAGCCCCTGCGGATGCTCGGCCACGTCCGCGTCCAGATTGTTCATGAGCATGCGCAGCGGCGCCTCGGTGAGCCAGCTCCTGGCGGAGAGCGCGGTGCCGTGCGGAGCGCTGATCACGCGTTCGGGGTCGTATCGGTTCATGCTTTCCCCCCGTGGGTGTCGTCCTCCCGCCGGGCAGGCGGTCGGAAGTCGAGATGGCTGCCCAGGCGGTAGCGGTTGCCCGGGTAGGTGAGCCGGGCGAAGGTGACCACCGTCCGGCGACTGAAGGTGCGCCGGGTGACGCGCAGGCAGGGCGCCTCGGGCCTGATCTCGAGCGCCTGCGCGATGCCGGGCATGGCAGTGGTGGCCTCGACCACGTGGTCGGCTTCGGCCAGCGGCGCCACCGCCGAGAGGTATTCGTTCGGAGTGGTGCCGGCGAAGTCCTGGGTCAGATAGTCCGGGGCGCAGCCGGGGTTCACGTAGCGGTCCTCGTGCTGGATGGGTACGCCGTTTTCCCGGTGGACCAGCACCGAGTGGTAGAGCTCGTCGCCGGGTCCCACGTCGAAGTAGCGGCCGAGCTCCTCGCCGGCGGCGACGCATTCAAGCCGCAGCAGCTCGGCGGTGTGGCGGTGGCCGCGCTCGGCGATCTCGTCGGCGATATTGCGGACCTGCAGCATGGAGCTCATCGGCCGGGAATCGGCCACGAAGCTGCCGAGTCCGCGGGTGCGCAACAGGAAGCCGGCGTCGGCCAGTTCCTGCAGCGCCCGCCGGGCGGTCATACGGCTGACGCCGAAGCGCGAGACGAGTTCATTCTCGGACGGCACCCGCTCTCCCGCGCACAGGCGGCCGTGCTCGATATCCTCGAGCAGTTCGTCGCGGATGATACGGTAGCGGGGTGTGGCCATAGTGCGCTCGGCGGCTGCGGATACGGCTTGCCGGGGGTTGTATATACAACTAGAATTTCGGCAAGCATAACGGCAGGGAGGCGCCCGTGGCAATCTTCTCCGACACGCTCATCCACAACGTGAATCTCGCGCCTGCGGTACCTGACGGCCGCGCGCCGGCCGGGGTCGCGGGTGCGCGTGTTGCAATGGCCGACGGCAGCATCGTCTACGTCGGCGCGGAGGACGATGGCCAGGAGGTGGCGGCGGACACCCACCTGGACGGCCGGGGCGGCTGGCTGACCCCGGGTCTGGTGGATTGCCACACGCACCTGATCTGGGGCGGCAATCGCGCGGACGAGTTCGAGCGGCGCCTGCAGGGTGAATCCTACGAGGCCATCGCCCGGGCCGGCGGCGGCATCCGCGCCACCGTGCGCGCCACCCGGGCGGCGAGCGAGGAGGAGCTGTTCGAAGCCTCTGCGCGTCGACTCGAGCGCCTGCTGGAAGAGGGGGTCACCACGGTCGAGATCAAGTCCGGTTACGGTCTGGAAACCACCACCGAGCTGCGACTCCTGCGGGTCGCCCGCCGCCTCGGCCGGGTGTATCCGGTGACAGTACGCACCACGTTTCTGGGCGCCCACGCCGTACCGGAGGAGTACGAGGGGCGCGCCGACGATTACATCGCTCACGTCTGCCGCGAGATGATCCCGGCCGTGGCCGCGGAGGGGCTGGCCGACGCGGTGGACGTGTTCTGCGATGGCATCGGCTTCAGTCCGGCCCAGTGCGAACGCGTGTTCGAGGCGGCCGGGGAGCACGGTCTGGCCGTGAAGGCCCACGCGGAGCAGCTGTCCGACCTCAAGGGTGCCGCGCTGGCCGGCCGCTGCGGCGCGCTCTCGGTAGACCACCTGGAATATCTCGATCCCGCCGACGCGCCTGCCCTGTTCCAGGCGGGCACGATGGCGGTGCTGCTGCCGGGTGCCTTCCACTTCCTCGGCGGGACCCGGCTGCCGCCGATCGATGCCCTGCGCGAGGCGGGCGTGCCCATGGCGGTGGCGACCGACCTGAATCCGGGCACCTCGCCGCTCGGCTCGTTGCTGACGGCCATGAATCTCGCCTGCACGGCATTCGGGCTGACGCCGGCCGAGGCGCTGCTGGGCGCGACCCGCTGGGGCGCCGCGGCGCTGGGGCTCGAGCGCAAGGGCCGCATCGAGGAGGGGGCGGATGCCGACCTGTGCCTGTGGGACGTCGGCTCGCCGGCGGAACTCGCCTGGGGCATCAACCTCGTGCGCCCGGCGGCGGTATGGCAAGGTGGGCGACGTGTGGACACGCGCTGATCTCTCGCTCTGGAGCGGCCGGACGGATCCCGGCGTGGCTGCGCTACGCTGGCATCAGATCATCGATGACCCGGACGACGGCGCCCCCGGCACCTGCCTGCTCGGGTTCGCCTCGGACCGGGGCGTGCGCCTGAATCAGGGCCGGCCCGGGGCCTCGAAAGGGCCCGATACGCTGCGCCGCGCCCTGGGTAATCTGCCGGCACCTTCCGGGCGTCCCGTCTACGATGCCGGCACGGTCACGGTCGCGGACGACCTGGCAGCCGGCCAGGACGCTTATGCGGAGCGTGTGGCTGCGTTGCTGCATGCCGGCCACACCGTGATCGGCCTCGGCGGCGGCCATGAGATCGCCTGGGGCAGTCACCAGGGACTGGCGCGGCATCTGGACTCGGGCGGCGAACCGGCGCGGATTGGTATCGCCAATTTCGACGCCCACTTCGATCTGCGCCAACCCGTCGAGGGCGGCACCTCGGGTACGCCCTTCCGCCAGATTGCCGACGACTGCGGCCGCCGGGGCACCGGTTTTCACTACCTCTGCCTCGGCGTCAGCGAGGCGGCCAATACCCGGGCGCTGTTCGATTTCGCCGAGGCCGCCGGCGCGCAATATCTCGTCGACATCGACTGCAGCGAAGAACGGGCGGCGCCGCTGCTGGAGGCGCTGATCGCGCAAACGGACACGCTCTACGTCACGGTATGCCTGGACGCCCTGCCCGCGGCCGTGGCGCCGGGAGTCAGCGCCCCCGCCGGCTTTGGTATCAGCCTGGATTTCGTGATCCGCTGCCTGCGCCGCCTCCGCGCAATGAGCCCGGCGCGTCCGTGGCCGGTGGCCGACGTCGCGGAATTCAACCCGCGCTACGACATTGACGGGCGCACCGCCCGGGCGGCTGCCCGCCTGGTCTGGGAGCTTTCCCGCTAGGCCGCGCTGGTGCCCGCCCGAGCCCGCCGGCCCGGCGCCGGCGCTACTTCCGGCGCCACTGGCCGCCGGCGTCCCGGTAGTACCAGCCCCGCTCCGCCTTGGCGATCCAGCGCTCGGCGAAGACCTCCCGAATCTCGTCCTCCCATTCCGGGCGGCCGTTGATGCGGGCGATTTCCCGGTACAGCGCTTCCCAGTCCGCGCTCTGTTCGGAGACCAGCTGGCGCACCCGGTTGCGCTCGTTCAGCGGGACCATCGAACGGTCGCGGATCTCGATGGTGCCCCGCGCGGTCAAACCGATGGCACCGGAGTCGTAGTACGGCTTCAGCTGGGGGAAGCGCTGCTTCAGCGATTGCTCCAGCGCGCGTTTGGCCGGCGAGGAGGCATCGAAGTCCGGCTGTCCCTGGGCATGGGCGGCGGGGACCAGGAAATGCGCCACCGTCGCGGCGAAGCGCGCGGGCAGCGCCTCCAGCGGCAGGCGGCTGGTGGTGTCCTGCTCGTCCGTGCTGGCGGTGCCGCGCACCTCGTCGATGATGCGGTCGGCCGCGCGTTCGGCCTCGGCCGCCGGGAAATAGACGTTGATGGTCACGCACGCGGCAAGCAGCAATGCGGACAGCGACAGCCAGGCCGCCGGGTGCGCCATGACACGGATTCTTGCTCTGCTCATCTGCTTTCCTCGCTTTGCGGTGACGTGGACACTTCCCTGGATTTCAGCGCCGCAGTGATCTGCGCTACCAGTCGCGGCCAGTTTACCTCCCGGGAATGCCCGATGACATCGATGCGGGGCAGCCCGCTGCCCTTCACCAGGTAATAGCCCTGCTGCGCCGGCTGCACCCCGCTCATGTTGCAGACGTCGCCCTCGAGGATGCAGCGGATGCCGAGGCTGTTGTAGCCGAACTCCTCGAACAGACCGAGGAAGCCGGCGGACAGGGCGGCAGTGCCGGAGCCTGCGATCTCCGAGATGTTGCTGAGCGCCCGCCGGCTGATCCGGTGCGCGCTGTCGTCGTCGGCCGGCGTGTAAATGCGCGCATCGAAGGCAATGGGACGGCCCTGCAGCATCTCCAGGCTGCGGATGGCGCCGTCCAGCCGGCCGGTGATACGACCGAAGGTGAAGACGTCGGTGACGAGTGCGAGATCCAGATTGTCCAGCGTGACCTCGGCGGAAGTCCGCCGGCTGTTACCGAACGGCTGTTCGATGCGTAGCCCGGAGATGCGGGCGGTGCCGTCGAACACCCTGGCCACCAGGCTGCCGCCGAGGGTCACTGCGCCTTCGCTCACGCTGAGCAGGGGCAGCTCGCCGGAGAGTTTGCCGGGCAGGGCGGGCCAACCGAGCGCCGTGGTGATGCCGGCGAGGCTGACCGGTTCCAGCCGGGCATCGAATTCCACCGCCGGTTCGTCACCGGCCAGTCCTTGTGCCTCAAAAGTGTCCACGACGAGCGCGCCGTCCAGCACCGGTACACGCAGGGCATTCACGAGCGTGACCCGGTTCGCTGTGGTGGAGAAAGCAGCGGCGCCGGCGCCGAAGCCCGCGTTGTACACGAAGCCGCCGTCCCAGCTCAGCCGGGACGAGAGCGGCGCGGACTCCGGTCCCGCGTTCCAGGCGACGTTGCCGCGGGCACCGTAGAGCGCCAGCCGCGCGGCGGCGTCGTCCGCGTGGAGGTCGTCGAGAGTGAGCTCGATGGCCGAGACCCGGCCCTCGTCCAGCTTCACGCGGCCCGATAGGCGGCCGAGGGTCTGGAGCTTCGCGAACGGCGTGCCGGTCAGGAAGCCCTGCAGGTAGGTGGTGTAGACGCCGGGGAAGACGGCCTCGGTGATCCGGACCTCGGCCTGGGCCACGGCGAACGCATCGTCGCGGTCCAGGACGGCCTTGCCGCTCGCGGCCACAACGTCGCGATGTTCGAGAGCGAAGCTGTCGATCCGCACGGAGCCTTCGGCGGGATCGAAGCTGCCGCTCGATTCGAGTGTGAGGGGCGATGCCGACAGGTTGAAGTAGACGGGCTCCAGGTAGGCCTCGCCGGCTTCTGCGCTCAGCGTGGCCGTGTATCCGAGCCGTCCACCGGAAGCCGGGATGCCGGCCTGCGCTTCGAGCGTGAGCGCCAGGCCTTCCGCGGCCAGGTTGCCGGAGGCGTTCGCCAGGCTGAGACCCCGCAGGGTGACCGTGCCGTCGACACGGGAGACGCCGCCGTCGCCTCCCTGCGCGCGTAGCCGGAATCCGGCGGTGCCGGCGGCGATCTCGAGCTCCGGAATCATAGGAATTATTGGTGCGGCCGACGTAGCCGGGGCGTTCGATGCACTCGATGCGGTCGCGGCCAGCGCGCTGTAGACGGTGGCAGCGTCCAGGCCGGTGCCTTCGACCGAGACCGTCGAGCCGGCGTCGCCCACTTCGGCGGATACCCGCAGCCTCATGCCCCGCCACGGGAGATCCGGCGATTCGAATACGAGCCGTCCATCCGCCCGTCGATAGCTGCCGGACAGGGAGAACGACTCGGGGTCCAGCGGCGATTGCTGCGCCAGGGCCCGGCCCCGCTCGCAGCGGTAGCCCGCCGCCGTGACAGCGACCGAGTCGCAGCGCAGGGCGACGTCGCGCAACTCACCGGCGGCTTCCGGCAGCCTGAGGCGATCGATGCGGAGGGAGGCGGCGATGTCTCCGGACGCGTCAGCCGGGACTACCCGGAGTTCGATGCCATCTGCCGACCAGTCGGCGCTGCTGATGGATTCGATGACGACGGTGATGCCCCCTGCTGCGAGCGCTGCGAGCGGGTATATCGCCAGCGCGGCACAACAGGTCACGGTGGCGCAAATGGCCTGCCTGCCGCTCATGCAACGCTTCAATGTCCGCATTCCTGTCTCTGGCCGATAACGCCGCGCGGGCGGTAGTCGCCGTCGTCGCCTGTCGCCGATGATCACACCGGTTTTTACATAACCGGCGCTGCCCCGTCACTGTTCAGCAAATGCGCTTGTGATCAACCGGCGGAGCGGTAACAATCCCGTTACCCGACCGGATGCCGCAAGTGGCGCGAAGTCGACAATATCAACGACAACGGGGGAGAAAACCAATGAGCGTATCCCGCATGCTGCTTGCCGCAGCATCTGCCTTTATCGTCGCCGCTTCGGCGCAGGCCTATCCGGGTAAACCGGTCCCACAGGATGACAGGGTATTCCCGTTCGGCGACTCTGGCGCCTTCGACGCGGTGCCGGGTCTGACGGCGACGATCAGGGAAGGCATCGACCGTGAGGGCGCCATCTACCGCTACGAGATTCCGGTTGACTGGAACGGCGACCTGGTAATGTACGCCCACGGCTTCCGCGGTTGCGTGGCCGATGCGGCGACCGGCGCGCTGGTGCCGCTCACGGTCGAAAATCCGCCGCTCCGTCAATACTACCTGTCCAGGGGCTACGCCTGGGCGGCGTCGAGTTACGCCAAGAATTGCTACGATGTGAAAGATGGTGTCGAGAGCACGAACCGCCTCTGGCGGATTTTCGCCCGGGAGCAGGGCGCGCCCGAGAAGACGCTGATCACCGGATTCTCGATGGGCGGCCACGTTACCGGCGCCGCCATCGAGATGTTCCCTAATATCGAGTGTCCCGAAGGCCGTCGTGGCCGTATCTGCGAACGGTTTGCGCGTATCCTTGGGAAGCTCTCCGGTGGTGTCGAATACCACGGTGCGGCTCCCGCCTGCGGTGTAATGGGCGATGAGGCGCTGTTCGACTACTTCGGGGATTTTGCCTATGGTGCGGAGGCGCTCGCGAAGCTCGCCGGTGCGCCCGTCGAGTCGCAGTTCCCGCCCCCGGACGACTATCAGACCTCCACGCTGGGTCCTGTGCTATTCACCCTGTTTGAGAACGGAAATATCTTCACCGATCCGTCGCTAGCGCCCGTCGCTCCGACGGCAGCCGGCGAGAGGTTGAAGGACCTGACACGCGTCATCTCAGGCGGTGAACGGCCGGTCTTCGAGTTTGCGTTTACCGGCTTCCTGCCGCTGTTGTTCAGCTTCGCCGGCAGCGACGGTACCGTGGATGGCGTCGTCTCAGGCAATATCTACGACAACATCCGCAAGATCTATCAGCTGGATGCTGAGCCCGGGTTGACGCCGGATGAGCGAGCCCTGAATGAGACCATCTTGCGCCTCCGGCAGAACCCGCGGGTCAACCAGCGGCGCTTCCTGCAGCTGGAGCGCGTACCGGTAATCACCGGCCGGATCAGCATTCCGGTGATCAGTACTCACACACTGGGTGACCTGTTCGTACCGTTCTCGATGCAGCAGATCTATGCCCGCGAGGTACAGGCGCAGGGACGCTCGGAGTACCTGGTCTCCCGTGCCACCCGGGCTATTAGCCATTGCGAATTTTCGGCCCAGGAGCTCATCAGGACATTCGACGATCTGGTGACCTGGGTCGAGGGCGGTGAAAAGCCCGCGGGAGACCCCATCCTGAACCCTGAAGCCGTCGCCGATCCCTTGTTCGGATGTACTTTCACCGTCGGTGACACGGGAGGTGTGACGCCCGCAGAGTTGCGTGATGCCGCCGGTAACTGCGATCTCGTCAGGTAGCAGGCAAGCGGCATTGCCGACGTGCAGCGCTGATCCGCCGGGATCAGCGCTGCACGGATTATTTTCCCGTAGCCTTCAATCGCGCTTCGGCCGCTGCGAGTTCCTCCCTCAGCGCCGCCTCGCTTGCCTGGGCCTGCTCCAGGCGCGAGAACGCGTCCTGATAGGCATAGAATGCCGGCTGGAACAGCTCCAGTCCCTCGTCGGCGTAATCGGCCGGGTCTTCTCCCCGCTCCTCGATCTGCTCGATGAAGCGTTCGAGGTCCTCGACGTCCTGTTCGGATTGTTCCAGCAGCGCCTCGGCGCGCTTGCGCTCCTCGACGGCCGCACCGAGGGCGAGTTCCAGATCGCGCACCGTCTGCTCTACCGTCGCCGGTTCCTGCGCGGTCGGGGGAGCTTCGGCTTGCGCGGCCGATGCTGGCGTACCGGCGGGGGCGGCCGGCGGCGGGGGCTGGGTTTCGACGGGCGCCTCCCGGCCGGTATCGGTCGGGTACAGCCAGAGCGCGATCAGTATCGCCGCGAGCAGCAGCAGCAGCTTCCAGCGGTGCGTGTAGAGCGGGTGGTCGCGCATCATCGGTCTCCGTGCGCCGGTCCGGCCAGCGCTGCGATGGATGGTGATACGGGCGTACCGTCCGCGAGCACAGGATCGCTCACCGGCACCCCGAGAACCTGCTCCACCGGCACGACCCCCGCCCACACGGGCAGGGCATAGTCCTCGTCCTCGTCGTCCGGCGGGCCGGCCGTGACCTTGGCGGAGGCGGATTCGATGGGCAGGGCGATGACGCCGGTCATCTTCACCTCCCGGTCGTGGGGCGGGCGCAGTTCGTCCCAGCGTCCCGGCATGAGGTGCTCCGAGATGAGCCGCATGGCCTCGATTTTCTGCGCCTCGTCGTCGACGAGCCACGGTCGGCCGAACACGGTGACCGACCGGTAGTTAACAGAGGAGTTGAACGCCGAGCGCGCGGCAACGATGCCGTCGATCAGGGTCACATTCAGCGTCGCCTCCGCGCCGGTTTCCAGCAATCGCACGATGCGCGCCTTGCGCGCGCCGTGCAGGTAGAGCGTCTCGCCGTCGCGGGCGTAGATCATGGGGACGATCACCGGCCTGCAATCCTGGCAGAAGGCCACATGGGCGCTCAGGCCAGCGTCAAGGATCGCGTGTACGGTGGCATGGTCGTAGTAACCTGCCTCCCTGAGCTGGCGCAGCCGGTTGCGGCCGCCGACTTCGTACTCCCCGCTGTTCTCCTGCGTCATCTCTGCTCTCCCCGGACTCTGTACGGAGCAGTATAGCCGCGCTGCCACCGGCCCCTCGCTTCGCGCGGCCCTCTGCCGCCATAATGAGCGCATGGGAGAGCAAAGGAAGCGACGGGCGGGCGACGGCGTCACCCGCCGGGACTTCGTCCAGGGCATGGCCCTTGCCGGTGCGGCCGCCGGACTGCCGGGCCCGGCCGGCGCGCAGATGTTTGGTTTCGGCGAGGAGGAGTATTACCCGCCCGCGCTGACCGGACTGAGGGGCGCCCATCCGGGATCGTTCGAGGTGGCCCACGCGCTCGCCCGCCGCGGCGAGCGTTACCCGGGCGCAAAGCCCGCCGACGGCGGCCGGGTCTACGACCTGATCGTGGTGGGCGGCGGGTTGAGCGGACTTGCCGCCGCCTGGTATTACCGGCAGCAGGCCGGCGAGTTCGCCCGGGTACTGATCCTGGACAATCACGACGACTTCGGCGGCCACGCGAAGCGCAACGAGTTCCTGGTGGCCGGCAAGAACCTGATCGGCTATGGCGGCAGCCAGTCCATAGACACGCCGTCGGCATGGAGCACGCCAGCCCGCGGGCTGCTGGATGCACTCGGCGTGAATCTCGAGCGGTTCTACTCAGCCTATGACCAGGGTCACCGCGAGCGCTTCGGCCTGGCCCGCGGCCTCTTTTTCGCCGACGCGCCGGAGGGGGAGCGTCTGGTGCGCAGCGACGGCGGCCGCGGCGCGAACCGCCTGCCCATCGACACAGACGCGGAAGCCTGGGTGCGCGCGTTGCCGCTGCCCGACGCGGATAAGGTGACGCTGTTCCGCATTCTGATCGCCCCGCCGGCGGACCTGCCGGCGGCCAGCCGGGAGACCCTGGAGAAAATCCTGCGCCGGGTGAGCTACAACGACTACCTGCGCCGTTATTTCGACGCCGGCCCGGCCGTCGTCGGGCTGTTCCAGAACTCGAGCAACGCGTTCTGGGGCATCGGCACCGACGCGCTGTCGGCGCTCGAGGCGGTGCGCATGGGCTATCCGGGCTTCACCGGCCTGGATCTCGGTCCCTGCCGGGTGAGCGGCGCCTACGAGTATTGCGAGCACGA
>CAYRUH010000022.1:51515-59961 GCA_964427415.1 uncultured Woeseiaceae bacterium
ACGTTCCGGGCACGGGCGCGCCACGCGATCCTGGCCTGCAACAACCTGATGGTGCCGCCTCTCTGCCCGCAGCTGCCGGCGGCGCAGGCGAAGGCTATCGCCGAGTATCCCCGGGCGCCCATCGTCTACGTGAATGCGGCCGTCGAGAACTGGGAAGCGTTCGCGGAACTGGGCATCGAGAGCGCCTATTTCCCGTATGACTTCTATCACAGCGTCTCTCTGGATTTCCCGGTGAGCCTCGGCCGCTATCAGTACCCTTCCACACCCGATCAGCCGATGGTGCTCCACCTGGTGCACGTACCGACCACGCCGGAGACCGGGCTAACGCCCCGGGAGCAGTTCGCCCGCGGCCGCTACGAGATCCTGCGGATGGCGTTCGAAGACTACGAACGACCGCTGCGCCGCCAGCTCGATGCGCTGCTCGGACCGGCGGGCTTCTCGTCGGAGCGAGACCTTCGCGCCATCACGGTGAATCGTTGGCCCCACGGCTACGCCTACGAGAAGAACGATCTCCACGATCCCGACTGGCCGCCCGGCGAGGCACCGTGGGAGATCGGCCGCCGGCCGGTGGGCCGCATCGCCATCGCGGCGTCGGACTCAGAGGGCCGGGCCTACGCCGACGCGGCCATCGACGCCGCCTGGCGAGCGGTGGGCGAGACGTACGGGCATCCGGCGGGCATGCCGGGGACGGAAGCGGCCGACTAGCGCCGGCCGGCCGCCGGGCGGTGGCGGGCCCGGCTTCGCGTGGCGCGGGGCCTCGCTATTCCGTCAGGGCACCAGCACGGCGGCGCCGGAGAGACGCCCGTGCCTCAGGTCTTCCAGCGCGGCGTTGGCTTCCTGCAGCGGATAGGTGGTCACCTCCGTGCGTACGCCGGCGCGGGGCGCGAGATCCAGGAATTCCACCGCGTCCTGCCGGGTGAGGTTGGCCACCGAGCGGATACGCCGCTCTTCCCACAGGATGCGGTAGGGGAAGCTCGGGATGTCGCTCATGTGGATGCCGCCGCAGACCACGATGCCGCCCTTCCGCACGGCCCTGAGCCCGGCGGGCAGCAGCCCGCCGACCGGCGCGAACAGGATGGCGGCATCGAGTTCCACTGGCGGCGCTTGGTCCGAGCCGCCCGCCCATTCGGCGCCCATGCGCAGCGCAAACTCCTGCGCCTGCGTGTCGCCGGGACGGGTGAAGGCATAGACGCGCTGGCCCCGGTGCAGGGCCACCTGAGTCAGGATGTGGGCCGCCGCGCCGAACCCGTACAGCCCGAGGTTGCGGCCATCCCCGGCCATGCGCCAGGCGCGGTAGCCGATGAGCCCGGCGCACATGAGCGGCGCGGCTTCGGCGTCGCCGTAGTCGGCGTCGATGGGGAAGGTGTAACGGGCGTCGGCCAGGATGTGAGTGGCGAAACCGCCGTCCCGGTCGAAGCCGGTGAAGGCAGGCTCGTCACAGAGGTTTTCCTGGTCGTGCTCGCAGTACCAGCAGTGCCCGCAGGTGGCGCCCAGCCAGGGCACGCCGACCCGCTGCCCGGAGCGGAATCCGCTCACGTCGGCCCCGCACTCGACCACCCGGCCGACGACCTCGTGGCCGGGCGCGACGGGTAGTTTTCCGCCGGGCAGCTCGCCGTCGACCACGTGCAGGTCGGTGCGGCAGACGCCGCAGGCGCTCACTTCGATGAGCAGTTCCTTGTCGCCGGGAGTCGGGGTATCGCTTTCCACCGCCACCAGCGGTTCGCCGACTTCCCTGAGCACCATGGATCTCATGCCCCGAGCATAGGCGATTCCCGGCCGGTTGCCGATGGTGGAAAGCGCCGACGGCGGCTCAGCCCGGCCGACGGTATTTGGGCAGGCTGAGCCCGGTGAGGATGGCGATCGCACGCAGGCCGAAGCCGGCGGCGAGCGCGGCCAGGGTCGCCGCGGAACTCGCCACGCCGGCGGCGTCCAGCGCGACGTACACGCCGGCGCCCGCCAGCGCCGCGGTGGCATAGATCTCCGAGCGCAGGATCAGCGGCACGTCGTTGCACATGATGTCCCGGATGAAGCCGCCGAAGGTGGCGGTCATCATGCCCATGCCCGCGGCGATGACCGGCGACACGCTCTGGGCGAGTGCCGCCTGGGTACCCGTGACGGCGAACACGGCCAGTCCCGCCGCGTCCATCCACATGAGGGCCCGCAGGCGGGAGGCGAGCAGCCGCGCGCCGACGAAGGTGAGGCAGGCGACGACGACGCAGACGCTGATGTAGACCGGCTCGTCGATCCAGAACACCGGCGTACTGCCGAGCAGCAGGTCCCGCAGGGTGCCGCCGCCGATGCCGGTGACCGTGCCTACCAGCACGAAGCCGAGCAGGTCCATCTCCCGCCGGGCGGCCTCCAGCGCGCCGGAGACGGCGAAAACCGCGACGCCGGCGAGATCGAGCCAGCCGATGAGCTCGGCGAGCGCCGGCACGCTCATCCTCTTTCCTCCAGCACGGATTCCAGCAGCTCCTTCGTGTGGCGCACCGTCTCGGCGACGTTGAAGTGGCGGTCCAGCCGTTCCCTGGCGCGCCGACCCATCAGCGCCCGCTCCGTGGGGTTGTCATACAGAAACCGGATGGCGCCGGCGATGGCGCCGGCGTCTCCCGGTGCAATGACCATACCGGACTGGCCGTCCACCACCAGCTCCGCGCTGCCGCCTGTGTCCGTCACGATCGGCGGTACGGCGCAGGCCATCGACTCGATGACCGTCTTCGGCAGGCCCTCGCGCTTCAGCGACGGCAGCACCGAGGCCGAGCAGGCAGCCACCAGTGCGGTGGCGTCCCGTCGGAAGCCGGCCACGTGAATGCGCCCGCGCATCGGACTTGCGCCGATCAGCCGGGCGAGCTCTGGCTCCTCCAGCCCGCCGCCGACCAGCAGCAGGTGGATGCCGGCGTCCCGGGGCAGCCGGTAGGTGGCCTCCACGAGCGCGCCGAGTCCCTTCCGCGGCCGGTTATTGGCCACGCAGATCACCGTGAAGGCGCCGGAGGGGATGGCGAACTCGGCGAGATCGGCGGGCGGCTCGCGATACCACTCGAGACTGTGGCCCTTGTAGACGGTGCGCACCCGCTCCGGATGCGGGTGCTGGGCCCGCAGTCCGTCGCGCACGGCATCGGCCACGCAGAGGATCAGATCCACGCGGGGACTGAGGTGGGTGAGGTAGGCGCTCGGGTCCCAGCGATGGATATTGCCCGTCTGGCCCCGGTAGGTGACCACCTTCACCGGCAGCCCGACGGCGGCCAGGTTCGTATTGGCGATCGCCTTGTTATTGAAGGCGTAGACGACGTCGATGCGTCGCTCCCTGAGTTCGCGGCGGATGCGCCTGATGGCCTCCGCCGAGACCTTGCGCCGGGGCACGAAATCCACCACGTCGATACCGGCCTCCCGCATGGCGCCGGCGTACACCGAATCGCCCTGGGTTATGACCGTTACCGCGACGCCGGCCTGCTGCAGGCCGATGAAAAGCTCGGCCTCCGGCCGGACGCTGTTCAGGGTGTCCCCGTGGGAGGTGATGCAGAGCAGCCGCATGGCTCAGCCGTCGCGGCGCCAGAACAGATCCACGTGCCGGTCGCTCGCCAGCAGTTCCTCGCGCGTGACCGGCGCCAGCGCCCCATCGCGCAGTATCGCCGGCGTGTAGCCGTGCTCCGTCATGAAGTCCAGCAGCCCTGCCGGCTCCATGCCGGCGGCGCTCATGTAGCGGGGCGAGTATTCGAGCACGACGCAGGGACAGCGCGCCAGCACGCCGGCGGCCCCCCGCAGCGCTGCCGGTTCGAAGCCCTCGATGTCCATCTTCAGGAAGCGGGGCGTGCGGTCACCCAGCTCCTCCTGCGACCAGAATTCGTCGAGGGTGGTGGTGCGGATCTCGATCGTGCCGCCTTCGTGGATGGGCAGCATCGAGTGACGGCCCCGATTGGAGCCGCCGAACAGATGCAGCTCGAACGTCCCGGCGCGGTCCGAGACGCCGAGCTGGACCGGGTGGACGCGCTGCGCGGCGTTCAGCGCCCGGTTCTCGCCCAGCAGGGCGAAATTCTCCGGGTCCGGCTCGAAGGCGTAGATGTCGGCCCGGGCCTCGCCGGCGATGCGGTCGAGTACGAGGGAATACCAGCCGATGTTGGCGCCCACGTCCAGGATGACGTCGCCGTCCCGAATCTCCAGCGTGCGCTTCAGGAAGACCGTGGTCTCCGGCTCGTGGGCCCCGTACTTGTAAATGTGGCGGCCGATCACGTCGTCGGTGCGCACCCGCAGGCGCAGGTCGAAATGGTCCGCTTTGGCCAGCAGGCGCGGCCGGCGCAGTATGAAGCGGTTGACGACGTAGGCGGCGGTGCGGAGATTCATGGGCGTGATGCGGGTCGGTGGCAGCGGGTGCGTGTGGCGCGTTGACGCGCTAGAGTTTAACGGCTTTCGTTGCAGGGAGTCGGCTATGCAGCATCGGTGGATGAGTTATCGATCGGGTGCGCCCTCTCGGGCGCGCGCGGGTCCCTGTCGGCTCCCGGGCGTCCCGGCAGCGGCACTGCTGGCCCTCGTCGCGGCGGGCTGTGCCAGCGGGGAGGCGCCGCCGCCGCGCTTCACCGGCTTCATCCAGGCGCAGACGGCGCCGGTGGAACCATGGAGTCCGTACCCTGGTGTGACGGCACGGCGCCTGAGTGCGGACGAGATCACCGGGCGCAGTGCCATCCACCTGAGCGTGCCGCTGGGCTGGCGCTGGAGCGGTATGATCAATGGCGCCTTCAGCCGCGAGTGGTACGTACTGGAAGGCCGGGTGCAGGCCGGTGAACGCGCGCTGCAAGGCGGCGATTTTCTGTACGTGCCGCCGGGCGCCCAGCCGCCGTCCTTAACGGCCATCCGACCGGCTAAGATGCTGGTCTTCACCGATCCGGCCGACCCGGCTTCGGAACTGCGCCAGACTTTTGTCACCAGCGCCCGTTCTTTGCCCTGGCGCCCCGGTACGGTGGCCCGGGACGCCGGCGTGGCGCTGGACCTGAGCGTGAAGGACCTGAAGAACGATCCGGGCACCGGCGCGCGCAGCTGGCTGGTGAAGATCGGCCCGGGTGTCGAGGTGCCCTGGGAAAGCCACTCGGTGGTGGAGGAGGGTTACCTGCTGGAGGGCGACTACCGCCTGTCCGAGTGCCTGCCCGAGGGCCGCAAAGACGGTGAATACCTGCCCGGCGGCTATTTCCGGCGGCCGGCCAACTGGATTCACAGCGGTCCGGATTCGGGCACGGACAGCGTCGCTGTCTGGCTGATGCGCTCGCCGGGAGCGCTGGATGCGACGTTCCACCAGGCGTGCCGGCCGCCGGCACCCTGAGTACCGGCGCCGCTCAGGCTCGCTCGGCGATGAGTATGGCCCGCAGCGGCGCGGGGTGGCCGTCGACGGTGCGCCGCCGGTCGGCGGGGTCGAGGGCGTCCTGCAATGACTGGAACGCCATCCACCCGGTGCTCCGCTGCTCGGCCGGGCGGGTGGCAGTGACGTCCACGCAGCGTACGCCGTCGAAGCCGGCGCGCTCCAGCCAGGCGGCGAGCGCGGCTACCGAGGGCAGGAACCACACGTTTCGCATGCGGGCATAGCGCCCCCGCGGCACCAGTACCGTCTCGGGTCCGCCCTCCACCACCAGAGTCTCCAGGACCAGCTCACCGCCGGGCCGCAGCCAGCGCCGCAGTCGGGCGAGATGGCCGAAGGGCGAGCGGCGGTGATAGAGCACGCCCATGGAGAAGACGGTATCGAGGCCCGCCGACGGTTCCGGCACGTCCTCGAGGGGCGCCGTCAGCGGCCAGAACGGCAGCGGTGGCGTGAAATGGCGGATCGCCTCGTACTGAAGGCCGAACAGCAGCATTGGTTCGGCTCCCAGCACCCAGCGGGCGCCGGCGTCCAGCATGCGCAGGGCGTAATAGCCGTTGCCGCAGCCCACGTCCAGCACCCGGCGATCGCGGAGGTCCGAGATGTGGGGCGCGAGCCGATCCCACTTCATGCCCGAGCGCCACTCGGCGTCCACATTGACGCCGTGGACCTCGAAGGGCCCCTTGCGCCACGGCGCGAGCGCCAGCAGCGCCGCGCGGATTGCCTCCCGCGTCCCGGCATCGGTCTCCCCGCCTATGCGCACCGTCGGCCCGTCGACGACGGGCATCGTCGGCTCGAGGCCGGGCAGGCGCCCGATGACCGCTGCCCAGCGCGCCAGGTCGCCGTGGGGCCTTGCCGCCGCCGCGCTGGCCGCCGACAGGAGCGCCTCGCCCCAGTCGCCGACGCCCTCGGCGTTCAGCATCCGGCGCAGGAGTTCAAGATCGCATAGTGCCATGGTGTTCGGGTCGCGCTCGGGCCGCGCTCAGGCGACGGCCACGAAAGACGCGAAATTGAGTTCCTGCATCCAGCAGGCGGCGTGACCGAAACCGGCGTCACCGAGCCGCGCCAGGTGGGTTTCGGCGGTATCGGGGACCAGCACCTTCTCCAGGGCGGCTCGCTTGCGGCTGATCTCGAGGTTGCTGTAGGCGTTGGCCCGCTTGAAGTCGTGGTGCAGTTTGGCGAACAGCGCGTCCAGCACCGGGTCGGCGAAGCGGATCTTCTCCGACAGCACCAGGATCCCGCCGTCGCGCATGCCGGTGCGGATGCGTGCGAGCAGGCTGCACCGATCGTCAGTGGGCACGAACTGCAGCGTGTAATTCAGCACCACCAGGCTCGCATCCTGCACCGGCGTCGCCCGCAGATCCTCGGTGCGCAGCTCCACCCGCGCGGCTGCCGCTTCGACCCCGCTATCGTCGAGGATCCGGCGGCAGCGCTCGATCATGGCCGGGGAGTTGTCCACGGCCACGATGCGCACGTCGTTGCTGCGGATGCCGCGGGCCATGGCCAGGGTGGCAGCGCCCAGGGAGCAGCCGAGGTCGTAGCAGGTGGAGCCCGGCGTTACGATCCTCGCCGCCAGACGCTCGATCTCTGCGAGAGTGCGGCCGTAGCCGGGGACGGAACGGCGGATCATGTCCCCGAACACCTCGGCAACCCGCTCGTTGAACTCGAAGGAGCTCCGGTTGCCACCGGACTCCCGGTAGATAGAATCGCGTTTCGAGCCTGCCATGGAAAGATGGTCCGGCGGCGGTCCCGCGGCGTCAAGGTCGCCCGGCGCAGGGGAACACGGCGGCCGGCGACCGGTCACAGGAGTTGCGATGCTGGCACAGCTGCACAGGGAGCTCGGCATTCCGCCGGATTACGGCAAGATGCCGCCACGGCCCCGTTTCGAGGAGGCCACCGGACTGATTGACGTGGGGCCGAATCTCGTGGGCCGGCCGCAGAAGCTCACTCCCCGAGCCGCGGACCGCTGGCAGGCCATGCGGGAGGCGGCGGCCGAGGAGGGCATCCGGCTGTTGCTGGTGTCCGGATTCCGCAGCGTCGAATACCAGGCGGCCCTTATCCGCCGCAAGCTGGACGCTGGGCAGTCCATCGAGGACATCCTGGCGGTGAATGCGGCGCCCGGCTACAGCCAGCACCACACGGGCGAGGCGATCGACATCGCCACCCCTGGGTCCCGGCCGTTGACGGAGGAATTCGAGCGCTCGCCGGCCTTCCGCTGGCTCGGCCGTCGGGCGGGCGACTTCGGCTTCGGGCTCAGTTACCCGCCGGGCAATCCCGAGGGCTTCATCTACGAACCCTGGCACTGGGCGCTCTGAGGGCGCCGCGAGGCCGCTGTCGAACGGGACCGCGTGTTGACAGCAGGGGGGCCATGGTTGGACAATAGCGGGCTTGTTTCCGCGGAGGGGTACTCAAGCGGTCAACGAGGGCAGACTGTAAATCTGCTGGCTATGCCTACGTAGGTTCGAATCCTACCCCCTCCACCAGAATAAATGGCGGTCGGTGGCGGCAGGCCGGAAGAAGTACTGAAACAGCCCGGGGCACACGGCCTCGACCGGGCGGTTTGCTATGGGAAAAGGTACGAAGCGGCGGCTGTCGGTGACCAAGAGTCCTCGAAGAAGACCGGGAAAGCTGACCGGAGCGGCGTGGGCCAGGCGGCAGAGGTTGGCGGGTGTAGTTCAATGGTAGAACCTCAGCCTTCCAAGCTGATGATGTGGGTTCGATCCCCATCACCCGCTCCAATCTGTCCCGGGCGTCTTTAATTAAGAGATTGCACAGGCCCACATAGCTCAGGCGGTAGAGCACTTCCTTGGTAAGGAAGAGGTCACTGGTTCGAGTCCAGTTGTGGGCACCAGACGCAGCAAGTCGCGATGCGATGGGCCGGAACCGACGCCCGCGGCTGAGGAGAAGAGAGCCACGGCGTGCGCAGCCAGCGGCCGAGGAAAATTCGATGCGTCAGTGGCACCGCCGTCCGGCTCGGATGCGCGGCTGCTCACGACTCTTTGAGGCAGCGAGTCCTGATTGTCGTCGATCGTTTCGTTTTCGATCGTTTTTTGAGAAGCCCGACTGAAAGGTAGGCAGAGATGTCCAAAGCGAAGTTTGAGAGAACCAAGC
>CAYRUH010000023.1:0-27804 GCA_964427415.1 uncultured Woeseiaceae bacterium
ACCCGTGCTCAGCCGCCCCAGTCCACGAAGATCGGCGACGACCAGGCCCGTTCCTCGTTCATGGCCAGGCAGTCGTCGTCCGGCGGCGTGCGCTCGTCCGCGTAGCACAGGTCGACGGCGACGCAGCGGCCTGCCTTGTCGTACTCGCAGCGTACGCCGCCGGCGTTGACCGCCGGGCTCGGCGACTCCACGGCGCGAGCGTAGTAAAGGGCGTCCCGCGCCAGGCCCGGATATTCCTCATCCGTGAACGTGGCCGTGCAACCCGCGGGGTCGGGGATGCATTCGTGCACCTGCCACGGATCCTGGATCAGCGGCTCAACGGTTTCGCCGGGTTCCTGCTGGGGCAGGATGCGCACGATCTCGATTCGGGTGATCAGCTTACGCTCGTCGGAGGGGTTGTAGCACTCGCCGCGGCACATGGCCTCCAGCCGCTCCGGTGTGAGCGCACCGGCGGCGTAGTCGGGGCAGCCCGGTTGCTGCTTGAAGGCGCCGACCGCGCGTACCCGGAAGGTCGGCGCCGCGGTCATCGCCGTCTCTGCGCCCATGGGCAGCTCTCTGCCATCTCCCTTCAGCAGGTCGAACCAGAGCAGGATACGGTCGCCGCTGGTGCCGTAGACCTCTCTGCGCTCCATCGCTTCCCAGATGGCATTGCGGTCCCGGCCGCCGGAATGGGCGGCGATCAGGCCGCCGGTCATGAAGAATGACGCCTGGCGCTCGGACTCGGTGAGCCGGAACGGCTGCACGTCGACCGTCTGCACCGGGGAGTCCGTCTCGATCAGGTCTTCCGGCACCGCGAAGCGCTCGCTGAGGTCGATGGCCTGCGAATAGGGCAGGGCCTCGCCCGTCGGCGGTCCGAATAGCTCCCGCACCTTCTCGTTGCGGCCGCCGGTGGCATCGGTCATGCCCGCGCGGAAGAACTCCTTGTAACCGGTGCCCGGCCGGGCCCGGTGATTGTCGCTGGAGGCCATGAAGCCGAAGCGGAAACGGCGCGGCGCCTCCGCGTCGTCGAAATGGGTCAGAGCCATGATGTACTGGACCGCTCCGCCGGGGCGGTAATTGAAAGCCGGCAGATAGCAGTCCGTGCACTGGCCGGCGTCCAGCCAGTCGGCGCCGGTCTCCCCGCCCACAACCAGGTGGCCGCCGATCCCCGTGTTGACGTAGTCCTGGCGGGTCATCGCGGCGCGTTCCTCGCAGAGCGACGGGCTCTCTCCGGCCTCCAGGCAGCGCGCCTCGATGATCTGGCCGGCCCGCCAGCAGGACGGCAGATAGCCCTCGACCGGCTCGGGGCAGTAGGGGCGGCCCTGGTGGTCGAACTCGATCGCCCGCCAGGGGCGGAATTGCTCCGCGTTGCCATGGCCGGAGAACACCTCGATCAGCGTCTGCAGCCCCGGATCATGCATGTCGCCGGCCAGCTGCTTGTCCCAGTCCGAGCCGGCCGGAGTGTAGAAGCCCCAGGTGGTGCCGTGGGGGATCACCATGGCTTCGTGGCCGTGGGCCCGCAGCCGCTCGAACAGCTCCGCCGGCGTCTCCGCACTCTCGCGGCAGTCGGCCGGCAGCTCAGTGGTTGGCACATCCACGGCACAGTCGCCGGCGTTGCGCAGCTCCTCGACGTAGCGGGCGAAATCGAGCATGCGCCTGGACGGCTCCAGGGCGATGAGATAGGCCCGCGCAGTCACCGATATCCCGCCCAGCGCATCGCGGGCGACGCCGCCGGAGTGGATCGGCCGCGGCGGGATTCTGCCATCCTCGAGGTCGCGGAGAATCACGTTCTTGTGGCCGTAGTGGTTGTCGGGGGTGCTGCCCACCTGGGTCCATTCCCAGCCCAGGAACGAGACCGTGTCGGGCACCGGGCCGCTGCCGGCGATCGCATTGCACTGGCGGATGGACTCGACGGTCTCCCGCCAGCGGCGCGGTGTGGAGGCCTCTGCATGATCGTTGATGGACCAGAAGTCCAGCGCCGAGCAGTAACGGGCGAAGTCGCAGGCGTCGGCCAGCGGTTTCGTTCCCTCGCCGTTCATGAGAGGCAGGCTGCTCAGGAAGGCATCGAAGGAAAGCGTGGTGTGCACGTGCAGGTCGCCGAACAGGATCTGCTTGTCGGCCGGCGCGCCGGCGCTTTCCATGGCCTCGGCCTGACGCGCGATGCGTTCCTCGACGGCCTCGGTCGGCACACGCTGGTCCGTGATGATGCCCGGCCCCTCGTGTTCACCGAGCCAGCCCTTGCCCGCCGCGAACAGCAGGCCCAGCGCGGCCGCGAGCACGACGGCGATGGCGATCAGGAATCTTCTCATTATGTCCCCCATTGCCCGATCCGGTTGCAGGTCCAGACAGTAGGGCCTCGTGCCTGGTCCGGCAAGTCCACGATTGCTGACGGTAGTGTCCGCAAGTAGTGTGAGGCCGTGTCTCACTGCCGGACGGGCCGCGATGAGAATCGCTTTCACAGGGTTGGGCGTCATGGGCTTCCCCATGGCCGGTCATCTGTCGCGGGCGGGTCATGACGTCACCGTCTGCAACCGCACGGCCGGCAAGGCCGGCCGCTGGTGCGAGGCGCACAGCGGCCGCTCGGCCGCGACGCCGGCCGAGGCGGCCCGGGGCGCCGACATGGCCTTCACCTGCGTCGGCAACGACGACGACGTCCGCTCGGTGGTGCTGGGCGAGGACGGCGTGCTGGCCGGCCTGGGACAGGGCGGCATTCTGGTTGATCACACCACCGCCTCCGCGGTGCTGGCCCGGGAGTTGGCCGCGGCGGCGGCCGAGGCGGGGGCCGGCTTCCTGGACGCGCCGGTCTCCGGCGGTCAGGCGGGTGCCGAGCACGGCACACTGACGGTCATGGCCGGCGGAGACCCGGCCGTCTACGCGCGGGCGGAGCCGGTCATCGACATCTACGCGCGGCGCTGCCGGCTGATGGGACCCGCCGGGTCCGGCCAGCTCACGAAGATGGTCAACCAGGTCTGCATCGCCGGGCTGCTGCAGGGCCTGGCGGAGGGGCTGGATTTCGCCCGCCGGGCCGGCCTGGACGGGCGCGCCGTGGTGGAGGCGATCAGCCAGGGCGCGGCCCAGTCCTGGCAGAT
Source organism: uncultured Woeseiaceae bacterium (assembly GCA_964427415.1). GTDB lineage: Bacteria > Pseudomonadota > Gammaproteobacteria > Steroidobacterales > Woeseiaceae > Lentisalinibacter. The sequence continues at coordinate 3,069 of CAYRUH010000023.1, forward strand.
GGACAACCGCCACGAGACGATGCTGGACGGCGAGTTCGATTTCGGCTTTGCCGTGGAGTGGATGCGCAAGGACCTCGGCATCGCGCTGGACGAGGCCCGCCGCAATGGTGCGGCGCTGCCGGTCACCGCTTTGGTCGATCAGTTTTACGCCGAGGTCGAAGCCATGGGCGGGCGGCGCTGGGACACCTCCAGCCTGATCGCCAGACTGGCAGACACGGTTGAAGCATAGGCATACAATGATCGTTATCGCCCGGGAGGGGTGAATCATCATGGACTGGTTTACACCGGAAATCGCGGCGCTGGCCGCGACCGCCGCCACCCTCGGCGTTCTGCATACCATCCTCGGGCCCGATCACTACCTGCCCTTTGTGATGCTATCGCGGGCACGCGGCTGGTCTGCGCGGCGCACCAGCCTGGTCACCCTCGTCTGCGGCCTCGGGCACGTCCTCGGTTCGGTATTCATCGGCCTCGCCGGCGTCGCACTGGGGCTCGCCCTCACGCAACTGGAATGGGTGGAGGGTGTGCGCGGCAACCTGGCAGCCTGGGCGCTGGTGGTCTTCGGCCTGCTGTACATGATCTGGGGTCTGCGATACGCCTGGCGCAACCGGCCGCATACTCACTGGCATACCCACTCGGACGGCACCCGGCACCTGCACGAACACCGGCATGCGAGCGAGCACGCCCACGTGCATGCGGAGGCCGGCAAGACCCTCACGCCGCTGGCGCTGTTCGTCGTTTTCGTACTCGGTCCCTGCGAAGCGCTGATACCGGTGCTCATGTACCCGGCCGCGCAGCATAATTATGCCGGGCTCGTGCTGGTTACCGGCGTCTTCGGTGCCGCCACGCTCATCACCATGGTGGCGGCCGTACTGGTGGGTCTCTGGGGCCTGAAGACCGTCGGCGAGAAGCTCGGCCTGCGGCGCTTCACCCGCTGGTCCCATGCCGTCTCCGGCGGTGCCATCGGTTTGTGCGGTGCCGCCATCATCGGTCTCGGACTGTAGCCAACCAATCACTGAGCGATCCGGAGTCACCATGACATTCAGAAACACCCGCATCGAGCGCGAACTGCCGAAGGAAGTCCGCGAGTGGCTCGAACAGGAAGTGGCGGAACAGGAAGAACGCTACCGAAAAATCGTTGCGGAGATGGAAGCTCTCGATTCCACGCGGGACCAGTGGTACGAGGAGTTCCTCGAACGCATCCAGAAGTACGGCTTCAACGTGGACGGTGACCAGCGGGTGAAAATCCCCGAGTACGATCTGCCGGTCAAGCCGGAGCGCAAGCACAAAGTCGTCTACTGAGCCGGGAGAGCGCCATGACCAGACCGCATATCGAACCGTTCTGCGACCGCGACGTCCGTTTCAAGAACATGCCGCTACCCGGCTTCGGCAGCGGATACCGTTACAAGATGCTGAGCCTGGACCCGGAGATCGGTTCCTGCACGATGAGCGTGCAGCTTGACGCCGGTTATCGCCAGCCGCCCGGCTTCAGCTACTCCGAGCTGGAGTTCATCGTGGTCGAGGGCAGCATCAGGGTCGGCGACAAGGTCTGCAACCGGGGGCACTACTTTTTCGTGCCGGCCGGCTATGCGCTGCCGGAGCTCACGGCCGAGCAGGGTGCACTTCTGCTGATGATGTACAACACCGCCGAGCCCAGCCTGGTCGAGAGCGACCAGCACCACGAGCTGTCCCGCACCGAGCTCTACCACGACGTCGACACCTACGCCGACATCGTCTGGGCACCCGGCAACGTGGTGAGCCCGTCGGTCGCGGCCGGCTGCATGATCAAGCTGCTGAACTTCAATCCGCAGACCTTCGCCATGACGTTCCTGTACTGCATGGTGCCCCAGTTCCACCAGGACAACATCTCCTATCACGACTGCTGCGAGGAGGGTTATCACCTGTGGGGAACGTCGTGGATGATGCAATTCGGCAATCTGCCCACCGGCGGTTATTTCTGGCGGCCGCCGTACATCAACCATGGCGCGTTCGCCAGCGAACTCGGCTGCATCGCCATCGGCCGCACCGACTCGAAGCTGTTCAACCACTTCCACTACAACCCGTGGAGTACGCCGGAAGAGAACGAGGAGCGCTCCGTCGCCCGCCTCGCCAAACGCGACCCGGTGCTCTACAAGTGGTGCGTGAACCACGCCCACAACCATCCCCACGGGCCGGAGGACTTCGAGGATACGATGCAGCGCCGTGGCACCCACACTCACGGGGACGGCACGACGCATACGCATCACCACCACGGCGACCACGACCACTAGAAATGTAGGAGGGCCTTCAGGCCCGACCCGGGTTTGTTTTGGCGTTGGCCCACCCGCTGACGGGCCCGTAGCCGAAAGGCCTGGCACCAGTCGGCAGCCGCCGCTGACTGGCAGCCCCGTCACGCTACCGCGAGGCGGCCGTCATGCGGGGGTATCCATCGCCGCGACCTTTTGTCGGGAGCAAGATGGATACCCCTGCAGGGCGGCCAGAAAAGAACGGGGGTCTGGCAGGGTCGGATCGGGCCTGAAGGCCCTCCTACCTGGGGTTCAGGTGCTGCGCGAGGTTTTTCTTCAGGATCTTGCCGAGGGCGGACTTCGGCATTTCATCCAGGAAGATCACCGCTGCGGGCACCTTGTACGGTGCCAGCCGTTCGGTGCACCAGGCGATGACGCTCTGCTCGTCCGTGATGCTGCCGCACACGAACGCCACGGGCTCCTCGCCGAGTTTCGCGGAGGGGCGGCCGACCACCGCGGCCTCGTCGATGTCCGGGTGGGACAGCAGCGCCTTCTCGATCTCGCCCGGGTAGATGTTGACGCCGCCACGGATGATGACGTCCTTCTCCCGGCCGCGCAGCATCAGATGGCCTTGCTGCCCCCGGACGGCGAGGTCGCCGGGATAGAACCAGCCCCCGGCCTCCGCCTCGTGCTCGCTGCCGTCCTCGTCCACGAAACGGGTGGCCACGCCGGGACCCCGGTAGCGCAGGCGGCCGGTCTCGCCGTCGGCCAGGCGTCTGCCGTCGCCGTCCAGTATCTCCACTTCCACCCGGAATACGGGCCGGCCGACGGTGTCGGCGTAGTCCGCCACCTCGCGGGGCTGCAGCACCGAGATGCCGCCGCCCTCGCTGGAGGCATAGTAGGAGAGCAGGCGCGGGGTCAGTTTCGCGCTGACTTCCCGGGCCTCCTGCGCATGCAGGACGGCGCCGGACGAGATCAGCAGCTCCAGGTGCGGAAACAGGTGGCCGTCGCCGCCGGCCAGGGGCAGTAATCGCCTTAGCAGCGTCGGCACCAGGAAGGCCACCGTGGCCCGCGAACGGTTGATGGCGGCGGCCAGTTCCTCCGGCTTGTGAGGCGGCGGGTCCAGCACGACCGTGCCGCCGGCCGCCAGCAGGCACATGCTGAAGGACCGGCCGGCACCGAAGTACAGGGGCGTCAGCGCCACGTAGCGGTCGTTGCAGTCGATGCCGAGGGTGACCCACTGGTTCACGAAACGCTCGTAGAACTGGCGATGGGTGACCAGCGCTCCCCTGGGCCGGCCCGTGGTGCCGGAGGAGAGGGAGATCAGGACGGGCAGGTCGCCGTCCTTCGGCGTCGGCGGCGGCGCCTCGTCCGGCGCCTCGTACCACCGGTCGTCGGGCTGCAGGACGGTCAGCTCGCCGTAGTCGGCGCCGGTGTCGTCCGCCAGCAGGCAGCGGGCGTCGAAGGCGCGGGTCACATCGAGCTGCTCCGCGACGGTCCAGCGGTGATCGACGGGCAGGATCACCGCGCCGAGCCGGGCGACGGCGTAATGCAGCAGCAGGTGGAGGGGGTGGTCGCCGAGGGCGAGGCCCACCCGGTCGCCGCGCCCCACGCCGGCCGCAGCGAGCCGGGCGGCGCAGGCCTCGATCCGCCGCCAGGCCTCCCGGTAGTCGGTCGCCTCGTCCTCCCGCTCGCGCCAGACGATGGCCGGGTGTGTGGGCCGGTTGCGGGCGTGACCGGCGATCAGGCCGGCCAGGTTCAATCGGTCAGTCACCGCCTGCGCTGCCGTCCAGGCCGTAGATGCGGATGACGTTGTCGCGCAGGAGTTTGCGCTTCGGGCCGGGCCTGAGGCTCAGGTCGTCGATCTCCCGGCGCGTGCGCACGAAGTCGAGTACGGGGAAGTCGGTGCCGAAGATCACCTTGTCCTGGCCGAAGGTGTTGACGTAGTGCACGAACTCTTCCGGCCAGTACTTCGGGCTGTGGGCGTCGGCGCCGATGTAGACGTTGTCGTGTTTCCACGCCATGGCGATCATCTCCCCGGTCCAGGGGATGCCGACGTGGATGCCGATCAGCTTCAGCTCGGGGAAATCGCAGGCCACCGGGTCGAGCGTGATGGGCTGGCCGACGCTGCGGCAGCGGTAGTCTTTCGAGTAGATCATCGACTGGCCCACCTGCATCTGGATGGGCACGCCCAGTTCCACGCACTTGGCGTAGAAGGGGTAGTACTTCGCGTGGTCCGGGGCCAGTTCGAACCAGTGCGGATACAGGTGTGCGCCGATGAAGCCGAGCTCGGTCACGGCCCGCTCCAGCTCGCGCACGCCGTCCATGCCTGTGTAGGGGTCGATGCCGATCAGCCCCGAGAAACGATCCGGGTACTGCTCCACGGCACCGGCGACGATCTCCGGCGGCATGTGGTAGCAGCCCGGCAGTCCCGGGCGACCGGCCTTCGCCGCCACCAGGAAGGCGTGGCCGATGCCGGCCTCGCCCATGCGCTCGATCATCTGCTCCAGCGCGAGTCCGCCCATCAGGCCGCCCTGGGCCTTCATCTTGCCGACGAAGAAGTCCGGGCCCCAGTCCGGGCGCACCGACAGGGCTTCCTCGGTCCAGATGTTCACGACGGCGTCGATGGCCTGGTATTCGTCGGTCATTGCTCGTCTCTTCTGTTCGGCGCGCAGGTCGCGTGCGCAGGGCTAACCGGAGGCGGCACCGGTTTCGGGTGTGTTCCCCAATACGTTATAGTACCTGCTCCACAGGGGTGGCCCTAGAGGGCCTGAGACCCGTTGGCGCGGAGACCTTATTTGCGCCGGCACGGGAACCCTCAGAACCTGATCCGGTTAGTACCGGCGTAGGGAGGAGGATCCATGACAATCCCGCTATCCGTCGTCGCCCGTCTCCGGGCGTGGCCCGTTTTCCTGCTGCTCGCCGCGCCCGCCCTCGCCGACGCCGGCGAGGTTATAGAGGAGATCGTGGTCACCGCAGACTTCCGCGAGCGAGAGCGAGCCGAGCTGCCCACCAGCGTCGCCGTGCTGTCTCGGGACACCGTGCGCGACGCCGCGGTGCAGCACTTCGAGGAGCTGACCCATCTGGTACCGAACCTGAACTGGGCGGGCGGCAGCAACCGGCCGCGCTACTTCCAGATCCGCGGTATCGGCGAGCGCAGCCAGTACGAGGGGGCGCCCAACCCCTCGGTCGGTTTCCTGATCGACGACATCGACTTCTCCGGCATCGGTGGCCTCGCGCTCACCTGGGACGTGGCCCAGGTGGAGGTGCTGCGCGGGCCCCAGGGCACACGCTACGGCGCCAATGCGCTGGCCGGCCTGATCAACGTGCGCTCGGTGGAGCCGGGCCCGGAGACGGCGGGGCGCTTCCGCCTGCTCGCCGGCGGCGACGATGCCCGCGGCGCGAGCGCGGCCTTCGGTACCGCCCTGACCGGCTCGTCGAGCTTCCGTATCAGCGCGAACAGCTACCAGAGCGACGGTTTCCGCGACAACGTGTATCTCGGCCGGGACGACACCAATGGCCGTGACGAAACCGACGGCCGGGCGCGCTTGCGCTGGGAGCCCGCCGACGACCTGCAGGTGGACCTGAACCTGCTCTACGTGGACGTTGACAACGGCTACGACGCTTTCGCCATCGACAACGGTTTCACCACCTATGCCGACAACCCCGGCCGCGACGCCCAGCGCAGCCGGGGGGGCGCGCTGAAGGTGCGCAAGGACTTCGGCGAGGCGGCCAGCCTGACCAGCATCACCTCGGCGGCGCGCTCGGACATCACCTTCAGCTTCGATGCCGACTGGGGCAACCCGGATTTCTGGGCGCCTTATACCTATGATTTCGTGACCCGTTTCCTGCGCGACCGGGAGACGATCAGCCAGGAATTCCGGCTGATGTCCGGGCCGGACGGCGGACTGGCGGATGGCACCGTCTCCTGGCTGGCCGGCGTCTATGGTCTGCGGCTCTCCGAGGGTAATCGGGAGGACAGCACCGGTCTGTACGTCGATCCTGCCTTCGGCGCGTTCCCGCTCGAGAAGGACCTGCGCTCCGACTATGAGGCGCTCAGCACGGCCGCGTTCGGCCAGCTGGACTGGACGCCGGCCGACCGCCACGAGATGTCACTGGGGCTGCGCGTCGAGCATCGCGACGCCGATTACGCGGACACGCTGGACGGCACGCCGCGTAACGACCTCACCGACAGCGAGACCATGCTCGGCGGGCAGCTGAGCTGGCGCTACGCGCTCGGCGAGCGCCATGGCACCTACGTGAGCCTGTCCCGGGGCTACAAGGCCGGCGGCTTCAACCTGGGCAGCGTGCCGAGCGAGGACGAGCGCTACTTCGAGGCCGAGTCTCTCTGGAACCTGGAGGCGGGCGTTCGCTCCGAGTGGCGCCCCGGGACGCTCGAGTCCGGCGTCACGGTGTTCGTCTCCCGCCGGGAGGATCAGCAGATCGGCACCTCGCGCCAGCTCGTGCCCGGCGATCCGTCCTCGTTTATTTTCTTTACGGACAACGCTGCCACCGGCCGCAGCATCGGCCTGGAGGGAGAGGTGCGATGGCTGCCCCGGAGCGACCTGGAGCTCTGGGCCCGCCTCGGCCTGATGCGGGTGGAGTTCGACGAGTATGCGACACCGGACGGCCTGGACCTCTCCGGCCGCGAGCAGGCGCATGCGCCGAGTTACTCCTTCGCGCTCGGCGCGAGCTGGAAGCACACGGCGGGCTGGTTCGCCCGGGCCGATGTCACCGGCAAGGACGAGTTCTATTTCTCCGACAGTCACGACCAGAAGTCCGACCCCTATCAGCTGGTGAATCTGCGCCTCGGTTACGCGCAAGGCGGCTGGACAGCCAGCCTGTGGGCCCGCAATCTCCTCGACGAGCGCTATGCGGTGCGCGGCTTCTTCTTCGGCAACGAACCGCCGGATTTCCCGGACGAGCGCTACCTGCGGCTCGGCGACCCGCGGCAGATCGGTTTCACCCTGGAATACGGATTCTGAGCATGCAGACCACCATTGACGTGAGTCTTTATCCGCTGGCCGACGAGTTTATCCCGGCCATTGACGATTTCATCGCCCGGCTGAATACCCGGCCGGAGCTCGCCGTGCATACCAATGCGGTGAGCACGCGCATCAGCGGCGACTACGACGCGGTGTGGGATGCGCTGAAGGCGGAGATCAGGGAGACCTTTGAGCGTGAGGGCAAGGCGGTGTTCGTGCTGAAGGTGCTGAATGCGGGCGGGGCGGACGCCGGGGCGTGAGTGGATTCACCGAGAGGCTCGCCGCCCAGGCGGCCTCGATGTCGTTACCGGAGGCGCTGGCTGTCGCGCTGGCGGTGGCTTACCTGGTACTCGCCGTGCGGCAGAACATCTGGTGCTGGGCCTGTGCCTTCGTAAGCACCGGGCTCTACATCTGGCTGTTCCATGGCGCGGCGCTGTTCATGGAGTCCGCGCTGAACGTGTTCTACCTGGTGATGGCCGTCTACGGCTGGTACGAATGGCGCTACGGCGGCAGGCGGCACGCCGGCCTGACCGTGGCCGTGTGGCCGCTGACCCGGCACGCGGCCGGGCTCGCGGCGATTGCCGCACTCACCGCAGCCAGCGGCGCCTGGCTGGCGGCGAATACGGACGCGGCATTCCCGTACCTGGACTCGCTGACGACCTGGTCCGCCGTGTGGGCCACGTTCCTGGTGGTGCGCAAGGTGCTGGAGAACTGGGTGTACTGGTTCGTGATCGACGCGCTGTCGGTGTACCTGTACCTTTCCCGGGGTCTGCCGCTCACCGCGCTGCTGTTCTGCTTTTACCTGGTGCTGATCCCCGTCGGCTTCCTGAGCTGGCGCAAGGACTATGCGAGGACCCGGGATGCGCCCGCGCCCGCCTGAAGGCCTGCTGCAGCGGGTGCCGCTGTGGCAGGGAGCACAATCGGTCGAGTGTCGGGCCCTGGCCGGCGGGCACTCCAACGAGAGCTGGCTGGTCGTGGCCGACGGGATCTCGGCCGTGCTCCGCCGCGACGGTGGGCGCGTGCCTGCCCCGGTCGTCGACCGGGGCAGGGAGTTGGCGGTGCTCCGGTCCGCGGCCGCAGCGGGGCTGGGCCCGGAGGTGCTCTATGCCGATCCCGGCGCGGGGATACTGGTTACTCGCTACCTGGCCGGCGAGACCCTCGGTGCAGCGCAGATCGGCAAGCCGGATACGCTCAACGAGATCGCGGCGCTGTTGCGCCGGGTCCACGCTCTGCCCGACCCGGGCGTCACTTACGAACTGGCCGAGGCCGGCGAACTCTACCTGGCCGCCATCCGTAATCCGGCCCTGCGCAGCCGCGGCATGGAACTCGTGGAGGAACTGGCCGTGCTGGCGGCCGCCACGCCGTCCGAGCGCCGCCTGTGCCACATGGATCCGGTGGCCGGTAATCTGATCCGGACCGCGGACGGACTGCGCCTCGTCGACTGGGAGTTCGCCGTGGCCGGCGATCCCCTGTTCGATCTGGCGGCTGTCATCGCCTATCACGACCTCGGCCCCGCTGCGGCACTGCATCTGCTGCGGGCCTGGTCCGGGCGGGTCTCGCCGCGGCGTCGGCAGCGGCTGGCCGAGCTCATACGGGCCCACGACGTGCTGTACTGGCTGTGGCTGGCCGCCGGCGGCGACGGGCTGCGGGAGCGGCAGAGGGTGGAGCGCCGCCTCGCCGCCGAGCCGCTGCCCGAGCCGGGGCGGGGCTACCGGCGCTCGTAGGACTGCGCCCCGGCAGGCGGTAACATCCGTTTGTGAGCGTTTTCTACTGGATACTGGGCAGCGGCATCCTGATGAGCCTGATCGCGCTCGTCGGATCGCTCACCCTCGTGCTGCGCGAGGAGACGCTGCAGCGGCTGCTGCTGCCCCTGGTGGCGCTGGCCGCAGGTTCGCTGATCGGCGGCGCGTTCTTCCACATGCTGCCGGCCGGCCTGGCGCAGGCGGACTCCGTCGACAGCGTGTTCGTGGCTGCCATCGCGGGATTCACGAGCTTCTTCCTGCTGGAACAGCTGCTGCACTGGCATCACTGCCACCGGGCGAGTTCGGATTGCCGGGAGCCAGTGACCTACCTGATCCTGATCGGCGACGGGCTGCATAATTTCATCGGCGGCCTGGCGGTGGCGAGCACCTTCCTGATCGACATCCGGCTCGGCATCACGGCGTGGATCGCGGCGGCCCTGCACGAGGTGCCGCAGGAACTCGGTGACTTCGGCGTGCTGGTGCACGGCGGCTGGCCGCGGCGCAAGGCCCTGCTCATGAACCTGTTGTCGGGGTTGGCCTTCCTGGCGGGCGGGCTGGTCACCTGGTTCGCCTCGTTCAGGATGGATGTGTCGCTGCTGGTGCCGTTCGCGGCGGGCAATTTCCTCTACATCGGGGCTGCCGACCTGATTCCCGAGGTCAATCGCCATGCCGTGACCCGCTCCAACCTGATCCACGTGATCGCATTCCTCGCCGGCATCGCCCTGCTGTGGACGGCGAGTCTGCTGAAGTGAGCGCCGGACGCAAGGGCGGGCAGCCCCGGTGAACGGTATTGCCGCGGCGCTCTTGCCGGTGCTGGCGCTGATCGTCACCGGCTATGGGCTCCGGCGGCTGGCGTTCCTGCCCGACGGTGCCTGGGCCGGCATAGAGCGGCTCACCTACTTTGTCCTGTTCCCGGCACTGCTGATCCGCACCCTGGGGGGGCAGCATCTCGACGGCGCGCCCTGGCCGGAGGTCATGACCGTGGTCGCGGCGACGGTGCTGGCGGCGGCCGTGACGCTCCTTGCCTGGCGCCGGCTGCGGCCGGCGGCGCCGGGGCCGACCTTCACCTCCGTGTTCCAGGGCGGCGTGCGCTTCAATACCTATATCGCCCTGGCGGTGGCCCAGGCCTTCTACGGCGAGGCGGGCCTGGCCATGGGCGCGCTGGCCGCCGGATTCATGATTGTGCTGATCAACCTGCTGTGCGTGACGGCGCTGGCCGCCTGGGGAGCCGCAAGCCGCGGACCCGGCCGCCGCGCCCGCCTGGCGCGGGACGTTGCCGGCAACCCCCTGATCGTGGCCTGCGCGATCGGCTGGTTTCTCAGCCTGAGCGGCCTCGGCGTGCCTGGACTTGCCGGAGATGTACTCGAGGTGCCGGGCCGTGCCGCACTGCCGCTGGGTCTGCTCGCCGTCGGTGCGGCGCTCAGGCCGGCCTCGGTGCGCGGGCACGCCGGTCACCTTATCGTCTCCTCGGTGGTGCAGTTCGGCGTGAAGCCCGCGGTGGCTTTCGCCCTCGTCTCCCTGACCGGGCTCGCCGGCGCCGCGGCCGGCGCGGCGCAGATCGCGCTCATGTCGCCGACCGCGCCCTCGGCCTACATCCTGGCGGGCCAGCTCGGCGGCGACCGGGAGACCATGGCCTCGATCATCACCGCCCAGACGGTGCTTGCTTTTCCCGTGATGCTCCTGCTGTCCGGACTGTTGCCGGGCTGAGCGCTACCAGCTGTTCCTGAGCTCCCTGAGCTTAAGAAAGACCTCCTTGGGCGAGGGCTCGGCAGGCAGTTCCGGGAACGCCTCGCGCAGGCGGTCGATGACCGTGCGGCTGCGCAGGCGGAAGAACGTATTGATCTCCTTCTCCTGGGCCAGATCGGTGACCAGCGCGTCGGCCGGGTCCATGTCCTCGACCTGCTCCAGCAGGGCGGCGGCGGCCTCGTTGTCCGGTTCCCGGTCGAGGGTGAAACGCAGGTTGTTGATCAGATACTCGTGGCCCGGATAGACCCGGGTGCCCTCGTCCAGCCGGTCGAGCTGAGTGACGAAGGTCGCGTAGAGTTCCTCCGGGTGTCCGCCGTTGTGGCAGTTGCCGGCCCCGGCGTTGAATAGCGTGTCGCCGCTGAACAGGGCCGGCGCCTCGGCGTGCGCCAGCAGGCAGATGTGGCTCATGGTGTGGCCCGGTGTGTCCAGGCATTCGAGCTCCACGGTCCGGCCCACCCGGATGACGTCGCCGGCGCCGACGCCCCGGTGCATGCCGGGGATGCGCGTGGCAGCGTTGCGATGGGCGATCACTTTCGCACCAGTGGCGGAGACCAGGCCCTTGTTGCCGCCGATATGGTCCGGGTGCTCGTGGGTATTCAGGAGTTGGGTGATCTCCCAGCCGCGCTGCCGCGCCCGGTCGAGGCACTGACGGAACTCCAGCGGGTCGACGGCGAGGGCCTCGCCGGTCTCGTCGCACGCGATGAGGTAGTTGAAGTTGCGATAGGCGTTGCCGGTCCAGATCTGCTCGATAATCATCGCGGTCTTCCTCGTCGGCCGTGACGCTGCCGCGCAAGGCATCGCGCCCCTGCAGGCGACGCCCGGCTGCGTCGAAAAGCGGATTGGTTCCCGGTACCATATCGTATTTGCCGCGCGCCATCCCGAGCCACCCCCGCAACGGGCGCGGAGACGTCACCGGTACGGAGATACCCGATGAAGAAATGGGGACTGCTGACCCTGGCGGCCTGGCTGTCTTTCGGCTGCCAGGCGTCCGTGGAGGTGGAGACCGGCGAGGGCGCCGGCGATCAGGGCGCCGCGGCCGTGAGCGCCGCGGAGGCCGCGGAGACGAACGGCGACGACCGCATCTTCGATCTGCCGTATCTCATGCGGGATCTGGACAACGGCCTGCGGGTGATCATCGTGCCCACCGACTACCCGGACGTGGTATCGATGCAGATCCCGGTGCAGACCGGATCCCGCAACGAGGTGGAGCCCGGCAAGTCCGGCTTCGCTCACTTCTTCGAGCACATGATGTTCCGCGGCACGGAGCGTTTCCCGGCCGACAGTTACACGCAGATGCTGAAGAGTGCCGGCGCGGACCAGAATGCCTACACGACAGATGATTACACCAACTATCACGTCACCTTCACGAAGCAGGATCTGGAGGCGCTGATCGAGCTGGAGGCAGACCGCTTCCGCAACCTGAGCTACTCGGAGGCGGACTTCCGCACCGAGGCGCTGGCGGTGAAGGGCGAGTACCTGAAAAATTACTCGAATCCCACCCGGAAGTTCTACGAGCGCACCCGCGCGCTCGCCTTCCAGCGACACACCTACCGGCACACGACCATGGGCTTCTTCGAGGACATCGAGATGATGCCCGAGCAGAAGGAGTACGCGGATCTGTTCTTCGACCGCTGGTACCGGCCGGAAAAGACTTCCATCATCCTGGTCGGCGACCTGGACCCGGACGCCACCTACGAGCTGGTCGAGAAATACTGGGGCGACTGGCAGCGCGGCGACTACCAGGCGGAGATCCCCGCCGAGCCGCCGCTGGACGGCCCCGTCTACGAACACATCACCTGGGAGGCGCAGACCCAGCCCTGGCTGGTGATGTCTTTCCGTGGTCCGGCCTTCGTGCCCACCGAGAAGGACATGCCGGCCCTGGACCTCGTCTCTATGCTGTATTTCTCGGAGTCCTCGCAGCTGTACCAGCAGCTGGTCATCGAGGATCAGGTGGTCGACGAGTTCTGGACTTACTTCCCGCACCGCAAGGATCCTAATCTGCTGATGATCGCGGCCCGCCTGACCGACCGGAGCCATGCCCCGGCGGTGCGTGATGCCATCGCCGACACGCTGGCACGGGCGCGCACCCGCACACCATCGGCCGAGGCGGTGGAAGAGGCGAAGTCCCGACTGCGCTATTCCTTCGCCGCCGGCATGGACGACTCCGAGGGCACCGCCTCCATCCTGGCGAGCTACGTGCAGTTCGAGCGCACGCCGGAGACCATCAACAAGACCTTCCGTACCTATGCGTCGCTCGAGCCCGGCGATGTGCGGCGCCTGGCCGGGCGCTACTTCACGGACGCCAACCGGGTGCTCGTGACGCTGGCTAACGACGCGTCGCTGCCGGGTATCGACGGCAGCTTCTCGGTAGACCAGCGCGCCGCCGCGATGACGCGGACCGACGCGCCGACGGTCAGCCTGCTGGAGCGGCGCTCGGAGACCGCGCCGCTGGTGGACGTCGCCTTCCTGTTCGCGACCGGTGCGGCGGCGGATCCGCCGGGCAAGAAAGGTCTCGCAGCGCTGACCGCTGCCATGCTCGCCGACGCTGGCTCACGCGCCCGCACCATTCAGGAGATCAACAGCGCGCTCTATCCCATGGCAGCCGGCTTCGAGGCCCAGGTGGACAAGGAGATGGTGCGGCTCGCCGGGACGGTACACCGGGAGAAGCTCGAAGCGTGGTACGAACTCGTCAGCGCCCAGCTGCTCCAGCCCGGCTGGCGCGAGTCAGATCTGGAGCGGCTGCGCACGCGGACGATCAACGGGATCCGCACCGGCCTGGTCGGCAATAACGACGAGGAGCTCGGCAAGGAGCTCCTGTACGCGGAAATCTACGGACCGGAGCATCCCTACGGGTCGCTGAACGAGGGCGATATCAGCGATATTGAATCGATCGCGCTGGAAGACGTGCGCGGCTTCTACCGCGAGCACTACACGGTGGCGAACCTGACCGTCGGTCTCGCCGGCAGTTATCCGGAAGACTTCGCCGCCCGTGTGGCCGCCGACATGGGGCGGCTGCCGGCCGGCGAGCCGGGCACTGCAGCGGTGGCGGCGGCGCCGGCGCTGGACGGCCGCCGCGCACTGATCGTGCAGAAGGAGACGCCGGCGGTGGCCGTTTCCTTCGGCTTCCCGATAGACCTGCGCCGCGGCGACCCGGACTGGGTCGCCCTGTGGCTGGTGCGCTCGTGGCTGGGCGAGCACCGCTCGACCTACAGCCGCCTGTACCAGCGCATCCGGGAGGCGCGTGGCATGAACTATGGTGACTATGCCTATATCGAGTATTTCCCGCAGGGCATGTTCCGCATGCAGCCGGATACCAATATCGGCCGTCAGCAGCAGATCTTCCAGGTATGGATCCGCCCGCTGCGGGATAACAACGACGCCCTGTTCGCCACCCGCGCGGCGCTCTACGAGATGGACGAACTCATCGAGCGGGGCATGCTTGGGGCCGACTTCGAGGCGACCCGCGAGTTCCTCGGCAAATACGTCGCGTTGCTCGCTAAAAACCAGTCCCGTCGGCTGGGTTACGCGCTCGACAGCCGCTACTACGGCATCGGCGAGTTCTCCGATTACGTTCGCCAGGCTCTGGCGGCGCTGACGCTGGACGAGGTCAATCGGGTGATCCGCGAGCATCTCACCACCGGTGGTGTGCAGTTCGTGTTCGTCTCGGCTGACGCGGCCGGATTGGCCAGGGCCATCGAAGCCGATGCGCCCTCGCCCATGACCTACAACAGCGAGAAGCCCGAGGATCTGCTGGCTGAGGACGCGGTGATCCGGCAGTTGCCGCTCGGCATGGCGGCGGAGGATATCCGGATCATCGACGCCTCGGAGGTCTTCGAATGAGGCGTCGCGGAGCGGGCGAGGGCGTGCTGTGAGCCGGCTTTACGTCGTCAGGCACGGTCAGGCCCGCTTCTTCACCGATGATTACGATCGTCTGTCGGAGAAGGGCGAAGCGCAGTGCGCGGCGCTGGCCCGCCACTGGCTGGCGCAGGGACTGGAATTCCAGGCGGCCTGGTGCGGCAGCCTGGTGCGCCAGCGGCGCTCCGGCGAGGTGGTGCGGGAGGTGTACCGGGAGGCGGGCCGGGAGTTCCCGGCGATGCGTTGCATGCCGACCCTCGATGAGTATCCGGCCGACGACATCATGGACACGCTGCTGCCGCTGTTGCGCGAGAGGTTGCCGGCCATCGACGACCTGGCGCGGGCCTTCGAGGCGGCCCGGGACGACCGGGAACGTTATCGCGGATTCCACCGGCTGCTCGAGGCGGTAATGGAGCGCTGGATCGCTCGTGCGTATCCGGAGGCGGGCACGCAGGGGCTGCTGCCCTGGGATGAGTTCAGCGCTGGTGTGCGTACGGCGTTCCGCGACGTCATGGCGGGCGCAGGCTCCGGCGAGAACATCGCCGTGTTCACTTCCGGCGGCCCGGTGGGGATCAGCGTCCAGACCGTCCTCGGTGCGCCCGATCAGGCGGCTGCCGAGCTGAACTGGCGCGTCCACAACGGCAGCGTCACCCGTTTCACCTTCAGCGGGTCGCGGGTCAGCCTGGACTGCTTCAATGCCACCGATCACCTGCAGCCGGAGCTCCTGACCTATCGGTAGTGATTGTCGATATTTTGTAGATATCCTTTCTCGTCATTAATTTGACGCGGTGACTGCATCCCGGGCATCCTTCGGTTCAGGTGAAGCCGGTTTAATGCAGTCCCCCAACCCTCGCTGGCCGGTTTCACTTGAATGTCCCCAACCCGCCTCTTCCCCTGGAAGAGTGCACTGGCCGGCGGCGCGAGCTGCCGGCTTTTTTTTTACCGGGCCGGGTGGCAAGCTTCTATAACGTTCGACAATGAGGTAGCAACATGTCTGACAAAACCGAAACCGGGCGGCTTACGAACCGCCGAGCTTTTCTTCGCATGACGGCCACCGGGCTGCTCGCCATCCCCGCCGCAGCGCTGCTGCGCCCGGCGCCGGCGGCAGCCCAGGAGATGCCCAAGCTTGCACTGGATAATCCCCAGGCCAAGGCGCTGGGTTACGTCCACGACGCCGCCAACGTCGACAAGAGCACGCAGCCCCGTTACCAGGACGGCCAGAACTGCGCCAACTGCGTCCTGTTCCAGGCCAAGGGTGACGAGGAATGGGCCGGCTGCTCCATCTTCCCGGGCAAACTCGTGAATGCTGCCGGCTGGTGCAGCGCTTACGCGCCGAAGGGCTGAGTTCTCTCCGTTCGGCAAGCTGTCCGACAATCAGTCCGCGAGCCGGTTGCTGAGCCGGATGCGTACGGGGCCGCGTGCGGTGGAGCCATCCACGACGCGGCCCCGTTGCGTTATTTCAACCCGATCGCGGGCCGCCAGACGTCGGGCGGCCGCCCGGCTCGGCTCCATCAGCCGTTGCCAGTCATCCCCGCCGACCTGTCGCGCCACCTCGGACGGGCAGATGCTCCTGCCGCGGCCGCGGCTCTCCAGCAGTGTCAGAATGGCGGCCTCGAGTCTATGGTCGTCTGCCGTCTGCCGTCGGGCGCGACAGCCACGCGAACAATAACGGACGTTCTCCCAATTCCGGGCCCACTTGCGCCGCCATACCATGCGGCGCCCGCACGCGGCACAGAACTTCACGGCCGCTTCAGCCATTGATCTCGCCCGAGGTTCCCGCGAGCGTGATCAGCCGCGCGGCCGCGGCGACACCGGACAGCCACGCGTTCTCCACCCGTGACTCGCCCGCACACCAGTCCCCGCACAGGACCAGCCATCGCCGTTCATCGACCAGCGCGCCTGCCGTCAGCGGCGTGGCTACCCGGGCGTAGCGCCAGCGGTGGAAGACGGCGGTAGCACGTTCCAGCGCCATCCCCGTCAGCGCCTCGAAGCGGCCGCACAAGGCATCGACGGCCTCTGGCGGATCGATATCGAGGTTGGCCGCAGACCATTCGGCCGCGCCGTGCAATATCCAGGTCGGTCGGTCGCTCCGCCCGGGCTTGCTGTGGTCGGCCGCAGTCCAGGCCAGGACCTCGTCCGCGACGAAGGCCGCATCGAACGGCGTCCGATCGGCGTCCGCCGGGCTTGCTGCGACGGCCAGGCAGGGCGCGAACGGGACCGCGGCCGCCTGCCGTGCGAGTTCCGGCGCGGCCGGCCGTACGAGGTCGGCGGCCTGGGGTGCCGGTGCGCTGACGATGACCGCGTCGTACCGATCGGCGTCTTCCTCTGCGCCGTGGCCGAGGCGCCAGCCCTCGTCCGCCCATTCCAGCTTATCGATCGGCGTGCGCAAGCGCACGTCCAGATCTGCGCCGAGGTGGCGTGCCAGCGCGTTCATGCCCGGCATTGCCACCAGGCGGTCGTCGCCGCACATCATCGCCTGCGAGCCGTCGGCAGCGATACGGGCCAGCCGGGCGGCCCATGGGCCGACGACGCCGTCGTGACGCCAGGATCGGACGTGGCGGCGGAAAGCGGCGTGCCGTGCCGTGAAATACTGCGCGCCGTGATCGAAACGCCGGTCCGTCTCGTGCCGGGTGGCGGTGCGGCCACCGGGACCGCGCGCCTTTTCGAACACGGTTACACGGTGACCGGCGTCGGCCAGATTGCGGGCGGCGGCGAGGCCGGCGATGCCGGCGCCGACGACGGCGACGCGCAGCCCCTGTCCGGAGGCGGGACGATCGATACGCCGGCGCAAGGCCGCCAGGTCCAGCCGATGCGCGTGGGATGCGGTACTCCTGGAACGGATGCGGCCGAGTACCGGGCGTTCGGGACTGAAGGGGCGGTCCAGCGCACCGAGGGCCCATAACAGCCCGCCGTAAGAGTTCGGGTCGTTGCCGTCCAGGGCGTAGCGGTGATTGAGATCGATCAGCGCCGCCAGCGCGGCCTCCGGCGTGCGCGTCCAGAGCGGGATGGCCTTGGCCCAGGTCATGCGCAGGTTGTTGTGCAACTCGCCGTGGCGGAGCAGCGAGGCCTGCGCCGTGTTCCAGAGTTCGTCGCCCGAGCGGCCGCGGGCCAGCGTCTCCAGGGAATAATCCCTGACACGCGGGTCCCGCCGCCGGGCCTCCAGTGTCGCCCGGGCCCAGCGGGGCAGGGCATCCAGGGTCTCCAGCGCGTCACGGTGGTAGCAGAAGTTGTGCGCCAGTTCCCGCCAGACGAGCAGCTCGTCCAGAAACTTGCCCGCTCCCTTGCCGCCCTGTGCGGCTGCCTCCCGAGCGAGCCGGAAAGGAGATATCTGGCCGTAGTGGAGATAGGCACTCAAGCGGGAGACGCCGCAGGGCGGCTCGATCGCAGCGTCGTTACGCAACGCATGGTAGGTGTCGAGCCCCTCTTGACGGAACCGCTGCCAGCGCCCGGCGGCGGCCGTGGCACCGCCGGGCGTGTGGAAGACCGGCCAGACGCCGTGATCGATGTCGCAGTCGGCGATCAGCGCCAGCAGGTCCCGGTCGTCCCGGTCGGCGAGGCCGTCGAGCGCCGCGATACCGGGGCAATCGGCCTCGGCCAGCCCGACGCTCGCCGCTGCATCGCCCGGCCAGGCGGCGGCAGCCCGCGCCGCCTGGTCCCGTCCCACCGCCTCGCGGAACCGGAAGGCCCGGTCGAAGGGCCGCTCCACCAACCGCATC
Organism: uncultured Woeseiaceae bacterium; assembly: GCA_964427415.1. Lineage (GTDB taxonomy): Bacteria > Pseudomonadota > Gammaproteobacteria > Steroidobacterales > Woeseiaceae > Lentisalinibacter. The sequence continues at coordinate 21,335 of CAYRUH010000023.1, forward strand.
GGGTACACGCAGCGGGTATCGACGGCCCACGCAGCACAATCGATCCGCGCCGCCAGCGCCGGCTGCCAGCGGTCGAACGGCGGCACCGGCATCTCCTCGAAGATGGCGGCCGCCGCGTCCCGGCAGAGCGTCGGCAGCGGCGAGGGGGCGTCGCTTTCCCGGGGCAGATGGAAGACGTAGCGGATGCCTCGCTCGGCCAGGGCGCTGGCGACGTCCCGCGCCCCCTGCAGGACGAAGAGATGGTGCCGGTCGGCGTTGTAGTGATGGCGGCCGCCCAGGCCCTGATAGACGAGGACCGGCAGCCGTCGCGCCGCGCCGAGTGCCAGTGCCGCCTCGAGTGCGGGGTTCTCGTCGGCGCGCATGGCGTGATGCATCCAGTACAGGATGTAGCGGCCGTGGCGGACCGGGGCCGCGTTCAGCGCGCGCCGTCTTTCCTCGATAGGGGCCGGCAGCGCCGGCGCTTCGGGCTCCATGGGTATCTCCGTGGGAGCAGGGTTGGGCGGAGAAGGCTATCGGCATGCCCCATCCGCTACAATCACCCGGGCCACGGATGGCGGCACTGCCGAGTCTGTGACCAAGAAACCACTCCGGATGTGAAGGTGATGACTTGCACGTAACCGCAGAAGACCTGATCGGCGCCTGGAAACTCGAGCGCTGGGAGATCAGCTATCCCGCCACCGGCCGCGTGACCCGGCCTTTCGGTGAGGATGCCACCGGGATGATCCTGTACACGCCGGACGGCTATATGTCGGCCGTGCTGGCCGCGCGCGACCGGGGCTCGTTCTCCACGCCGGTCGTGCCGAAAGCGCCGGAGGCGGAGAAGGTGCGGGCCTTCGACGGTTACATGCATTATGCGGGCCGTTTCTTCGTGGTGCAGGGCGACGTGCACCACCAGGTCGAGTTCGCGCTGAACATGGACCTGATCGGTACCACCCAGATTCGCCAGACCGAGCTCGACGGTGACCGGCTCACCCTGTCCGCCGAGGAGCCGCTGGAGGGCGGCGGGATGCGCCGTCACCGGCTGCAGTGGATCCGCGCCTCTCTGGCCGGAGGCCTGCACGGATGAGGATCGCGAGCTTCCGCCGCCGGGGCCGCCCGAGCTACGGCGTGGTGCAGGCCGGCGGGATCGTGGATGCCGGCCGCAAGCTCGGCGTGGAACTGCCGGACCTCGCGAGTGTGCTGGCCGCCGACGCCATCGACGAACTGCACGCGCTGGCCGCCGACGCGGAACCCGATCTGGCCCTGGCGGACGTCGAACTCCTGCCCGTCATCACCGACCCCGACAAGATCCTCTGCGTGGGCATCAATTACCGGCCCCACGTGGAGGAGACCGGCCGGGATGCGCCGGAACGCCCGGTGCTGTTCACCCGTTTCCCCGGCTCCCAGGTCGGCCACGGGCAGCCGCTGGTACGTCCGTCCGTTTCCCGCAAATTCGACTACGAGGGCGAGCTGGCCGTGATCATCGGGCGGCGCGGACGCCACATCGCGCCGGAGGGAGCGCTGCGTCACGTCGCCGGCTATTCCTGCTTCAACGACGGTAGCGTGCGCGACTTCCAGCGCCACAGCTCCCAGTTCACCGCCGGCAAGAACTTTGCGCGCAGCGGCGGCTTCGGCCCCTGGCTCACCACCGCCGACGAGATCGGCGACCCGGCCCGGCTCACACTCGAGACGCGCCTGAACGGGGCGGTGATGCAGTCCGCGGATGTGGCGGATCTCATCTTCGACGTGCCGGCGCTGATCAGCTACTGCTCCACCTTCACCGAACTGCTGCCGGGGGATGTGATCGTCACCGGCACGCCGGGCGGCGTCGGCTACGTGCGCAAGCCGCCCGTCTATCTCCAGCCCGGCGACGTGGTCGAGGTCGATATCCCCGGCGTCGGCGTGCTGCGCAACGGCGTGGTGGACGAGGTGGACGTGCTCAGGGGCGGAGAGGCCGACTGAGAACTCGATTGATCAGGCGAGGTGGCGTTCGAGGAATTCGGTGGTACGCCCGAAAGCAAGACAGGCGGCTTCCGGATCGTAGTCGCTGCGCTGGTCGCAGTTGAAGCCGTGCCCGACCCCTTCGTAGACGTGCACGACGGCCTCCGGGTTGGCCGCGCGCACTGCCTCCACCTGCGCCATCGGGATATGGGCATCCTGATCGCCATAATGGAGCATGACCGGGCAGGCGGGCGCGAGATCGGTCATGTTGTGGATGCCGCCGCCGTAATAGCCCACCGCCGCAGCCACCGGCAGCTCGGCTGCGCAACGATATGCCTGCGCCCCGCCCCAGCAGAAACCGACCACACCCACCTTGCCGGCACGGGTCGCGTGCTCGAGGGCGGCTGCCAGGTCGAGGATGGTCTGGCGGGCGTCCAGCCGGCCGATCAGGTCGCGGCCGCGGCCGACGTCCGAATACTCCACCGTGACATCCTCGCCGAGGCGGTCGAATACGGCCGGTGCCACGGCCAGGAACCCGGCCTCCGCGAATTGATCGCACACTTCGCGGATATGACTGTTCAGGCCAAAGATCTCCTGAATGATCAGCAGCCCGCCGACCGGTGCGCCTGCCGGCGGTGCGACCGCGGCGGTGAGGACGTGGCCGTCGGCCGCGGTCAGCTCGATGTCGTGAGCCATGCTCAGGCCTCCACAATTGTCTGGTCGATGGCGCCGAAGATGCTGTTGCCATCGGCGTCGAACATCTCGATGCGGACCCGGTCGCCGTAGCGCAGGAAGGGTGTCTTCGCCGCGCCGTCCTCGACAGTCTCCAGCATGCGCCGCTCGGCGATGCAGCTCGAGCCCCGGCTGCGGTCGTAGTTCGAGATGGTACCGGAGCCGATGATGGTGCCCGCCCCGAGCCGCCTCGTCTTTGTCACGTGTTCGATCAGCTGCAGGAAGCTGAAGGTCATGTCCACACCGCACTCGGGGCTGCCGAACTCCTCGCCGTTCAGCGTGGTGACCAGCGGCAGGTTGATGGTGCCGTCCTGCCAGGCCTCGCCCAGCTCGTCCGGCGTGACGGCTACCGGCGAGAAGGCCGTCGAGGGCTTGGACTGGTAGAAGCCGAAGCCCTTCGCCAGCTCGCCCGGGATCAGGTTGCGCAGGGAAAGGTCGTTCGCCAGCATCAGCAGCTTGACGTGGCCGGCGGCCTCGCCGGCGCCGGTGCCCATGGGCACGTCGTCGGTGATCACCGCCGTCTCGGCCTCCATGTCGATGCCGTAGTCCTCGTCCGGTACGGGAACATCTTCCAGCGGGCCGAGGAAGTCGTCGGAGCCGCCCTGATAGACCAGCGGGTCATGCCAGAAACTCTCCGGCATTTCCGCGCCTCTGGCCTTGCGGACCAGCTCGACGTGATTGACGTAGGCGCTGCCGTCCACCCAGTGATAGGCGCGCGGCAGCGGTGCATCGAGGTCACCCATGTCCAGGTCGAAGCTGCCCTCGGCCTTACTCTCGTTCAGTTCATCGGCGAGCGCCTGCAGGCGCGGGGCCACCGTCTCCCAGTCGTCCAGAGCACTCTGCAGGGTGACGGCGACGCCGTCGGCGGCAACGGCCCGTTTCAGGTCGCGGCTCACGACAATCAACCGGCCGTCGCGTCGGCTCCTGAGGCTGGCGAGTTTCATGGATTTCCCCTCTGCTCGTGTATCGGCTGAATTGTCGCATCCGGGCGAAGCATGGTAGACAGGAAGCCGGAAAGCCGCAATCGGACTACAATCGGACCCCATGAGCAGACAGGACGCGCCCTGGATCGTGGGCTGGCGTGAATACCTCGACCTGCCGGATCTGGGCCTCAGCCGGATCAAGGCCAAGGTGGATACCGGCGCGCGTACCTCTACGCTGCACGCGCTGGACATCGAGCACTTCGAGGAGCAGGGCAGGGAGCGCGTGCGCTTCATGGTCCATCCGCAGCACCGCTGCGACGAAATCGAGGTGCTCTGTACCGCCGACGTGGTCGACCGGCGCGGCGTGCGCAGTTCCCTCGGCCATCGCCAGCACCGGGTGGTGATAGCGACGAAGCTCGAGCTCTCGCCGGAGCTCGTCTGGCCCATCGAGGTGACGCTGACCTCGCGTTCCGACATGCGTTTCCGTATGTTGTTGGGCAGGACGGCGCTGCGCGGCCACATGCTCGTGGACCCCGGTCGCTCCTATCTCACCGGCGGCAGGCCCGCGCGAGTCGACGCGGCGAGGCGTCGCAGGAAGACAGGTTGAACGGGCCGCCGGGTGTTGCCCCGGCGCCGACGGAGGACTCTTATCTTGAAGATCGCAATACTCTCGCGCAGGCGCTCGATCTATTCCACGCGCCGGCTCGTGGAGGCCGGTGAAGAACGTGGCCACGAGCTGCAGGTGATCGACCACCAGCGCTGCTACATGGACATCACCTCGCACAAGCCGTCGGTGCACTACAAGGGCAGCACGCTGAACGGCTTCGACGCGGTGATACCCCGCATCGGAGCCTCGGTGACGTTCTACGGTACGGCCGTGCTGCGCCAGTTCGAGATGATGGGCGTCTTCCCGCTGAACGAGTCGGTGGCGATCAGCCGCTCGCGGGACAAGCTGCGTTCCCTGCAACTCCTTTCCCGCCGCGGCATCGGCCTGCCGGTCACGGGATTCGCCAATTCGCCGGACGACACCGAGGATGTGCTGAAAATGACCGGCGGCGCGCCGGTGGTCATCAAGCTGCTGGAAGGCACCCAGGGCGTCGGCGTCGTGCTGGCGGAGACCCGCAAGGCGGCCACCAGCGTCATCGAGGCCTTCCGCGGGCTGAACGCGAACTTTCTGGTCCAGGAGTTCATCGCCGAGGCGGGCGGCTCGGATATCCGCTGCCTGGTGGTGGGCGGCAAGGTGGTCGCGTCGATGAAGCGCCAGGGCAAGGAGGGCGAGTTCCGCTCCAACCTGCACCGGGGCGGCTCGGCCTCGCTGGTGCGCATCACGCCGGAGGAGCGATCCACCGCCGTGCGCTCCGCGAAGATCATGGGGCTGAACGTCGCCGGCGTGGACATACTGCGCTCCAACCACGGCCCCGTGGTGATGGAGGTGAATTCCTCGCCGGGTCTGGAAGGCATCGAGGCGGCGACCGGCAAGGACGTCGCCGGGCTGATCATCGGCTTTATCGAGAGCAACGCGAAGCCCGGCAAGACGAAGACCAAAGGTGTCGGCTGAGCGCAGCGGGGCGGCCGGCCGCTCCATCGAGATCGGCGGTCATGCCGTGGGACCCGGCGAACGGGCGAGCATCGACCTGCCGGCGGCGGATCTTTACACCCACACCGAGATGACCATGCCCGTGCAGGTGATCAACGGCCGTCGGGCCGGTCCGGTCCTGTTCGTCTCCGCTGCTGTGCACGGCGACGAGATCAACGGGGTGGAGATCATCCGCCGCCTGCTGAAGCTGCGCACGTTGCGCAGCCTCCGCGGAACCCTGCTGGCGGTGCCGGTGGTCAACGTGCTGGGGTTTCTGAATATGTCGCGCTACCTGCCCGACCGCCGCGACCTGAATCGCTCCTTCCCGGGCAGCGAGCGGGGTTCGGCGGCCGCGCGGCTGGCGAACCTGTTCGTCACCGAGATCGTCGACAAGGCCGACTACGGCATCGATCTGCATACCGGCGCGATTCATCGCGCCAATCTGCCGCAGATCCGCGCCGACCTGGATCACGAGGAGACCCGGCAGCTGGCCAGCGCCTTCGGTGTGCCGGTGATGATCAACGCCTCGGTGCGGGAGGGCTCACTGCGCGAGCTGGCAGCGAGCCGGGACGTGCCTCTGCTCCTGTACGAAGCGGGGGAGGCGCTGCGCTTCGACGAACTCGCCATCCGCGCCGGCGTGCGCGGCATCCAGCAGGTGATGCGCAGCCTCGGCATGCTGCCCGCCGGCAAGTCCAGGCGGAGGGAGTCGAAGCCGGTGACCGCGCTCGACAGCGGCTGGATCCGCTCGCCCCAGAGCGGCATCGTGCATGCCGCCGTTCGCCTCGGCGACTACGTGAAGAAGGGCGACGTCATTGCCAACGTGCGCGATCCGCTCGGTTCCTCGGATACCGTCATCCGGGCAGCGGACGACGGCGTGGTGATCGGCCTGTCGAAGCTGCCGCTGGCTCACGAGGGCGACGCCATCGTGCACGTCGCGGCCTTCAGGCAACCGACCCGCGTCGCCCGTAGCGTGGAGGAGTTCCACCGCGGTCACGGCGGGGACGAACCGGAGACCGGTTGAGGAGCAGCGGCGACTCCCGCGACGGACGCTTTTGTTGCACTGCCGCGACAATCAGACGGCTTTATGCTCGTGTGATTTGACTCTTCGTGGGGTTTCTGCCACCTTTCAATCCCAAGCATTCCGTCGACCATCGCGTGCCGGGTAAACGACCTTCAGGTAAACACTGGGGCGGGGGAATACGATGCACTGATCCCGCCACGACGATGGACACTGCGGCCCCACACCGGGGCCGCTTTTTTGTGGTGGCGCGCCAGCTGCCACCGCCCGGTCACCCTCCGTCCACCGACCTGCCACCGAC
>CAYRUH010000023.1:27904-31632 GCA_964427415.1 uncultured Woeseiaceae bacterium
CCACCGACCTGCCACCGACGCCTCATCGGCATGCCGGCCATTTGAATTGCCGCCGGTCGCGGCGCAGAATCGCGCGGAGCGCCGTCGGCGGCAACAGGAGGAGCGAGGGATGGGCAAGTTCGGCACGGGACAGGCGATCAGGCGGGTCGAGGACCAGCGATTCCTCACCGGTACCGGCCGCTACCTCGACGACATGGCGCCGGCCGATGCCGCCGTGCTGTATTTCCTGCGCTCGCCTTTCCCCCATGGCGTCATCAGCGAACTCGATCTGGACGAGGCCCGCGTTGCGCCGGGCGTGCTGGCCGTCTATACCGCCGACGACCTGGCCGCCGCCGGCTTCGGCGATCTGCCGGGATCGGCCGTGCCGAGGAGCGCCGGCCACCCGGGACATGCCGCGTTGCAGCAGCCGCCGCTCGCGCGCGAAGTGGTGCGCTACGTCGGCGAGCCCGTCGTCGCCATCGTCGCAGAGACGCTCGCCGCGGCGAAAGACGCCGCCGATCTGATCCTGTTCGACGTCGACGAGCGCCCTGCGGTCACGGATCTGTCGGATGCGCTGGCCAACGGTGCGCCAACGGTGCACGACGACGTCGAGGGTAACCTGCTCGGCATCATGACCCACGGCGACCCGGACGCCACCGACGAGGCGTTCGCCGGGGCGCAGCGCGTGGTCGAACTCGAACTCGTCAACAACCGGCTGGCGCCCACGGCCATGGAGCCGCGGGGCTGCGTGGCCGTGTACGAGTGCCGCGAGGACGCCTACACGCTGTATCAGGGCTGCCAGGGCGTGCACAACCTGCGCAAGCACGTCTGCGCGGCCACCGGGATCGCCGAAGACCGGCTGCGCGTCATCTCGCCGGACGTGGGCGGCGGTTTCGGCCTGAAAATGTTCCTGCAGTGCGAGACCGCGGCCGCGCTGCACGCGGCGAAGCAACTCGGCAGGCCGGTGAAGTGGCTGGCGGAGCGCTCGGAGAGCTTCCTCTCGGACCTGCACGGTCGTGACCAGGTTTCCCGTGCGGAACTGGCGCTGGACGGCGAGGGACGGTTCCTCGCGATGCGTGTGCACAGCGACGGCAATGTCGGCGCCTACACCTCCCAGGCGGGCGCATTCATCCCCTGGTTCGGCGCCGTCATGCTGACCGGCGCCTATGCCATCCCGGCGGCTTATGCGCAGATCCGCCTGGCCGTGACCAATACCGTGCCGGTGGATGCCTACCGTGGCGCCGGACGCCCCGAGGCGACTTACCTGATCGAGCGCCTGGTGGACAAGGCGGCGCGGGAACTCGGCATTGATCCGGCGGAGATCCGCCGGCGTAACTTCATCCCGCCCGAGGCCTTCCCGTACAAGACCGTGACGGGACAGATTTACGACTCGGGCGAATATGCGCGTCTGCTGGATGCCGCGCTCGGGCGTGCCGACCAGGCGGGCTTCGAAGAACGGCGGAAGGCCTCCGCGGCCGGCGGACTGTTGCGGGGCATCGGGCTCAGCTACTACGTGGAGATCTGCTCCGCGATGGGCGGCGAGGACACCCACGTGCGCTTCGAGCAGGACGGCACCGTGACCGTGCTCATGGGTACCCAGTCGACCGGCCAGGGCCACGAGACCAGCTACGGGCAGCTGGTTGCGGCGGGGCTCGGCATCCCCCTGGAACACGTCCGGGTGCTGCAGGGTGACACCAAGACCATCCCCACCGGGCAGGGCACCGGCGGATCCCGATCCATGGCGATCGGCGGCTCCGCGCTTACGAAGACCGTGCAGACCGTGGTCGAGTCCGGCAGGAAGATCGCGGCAGGACTGCTGGAGGCGGATGCCGAGGACATCGAGTTCGAGGAGGGCGACTACCGCATCGTCGGCACCGACCGCACGGTGGCGCTGGCGGAGGTCGCGAAGGCTTCGTTCGACGACGGCGCACGGCCGCAAGACGTGCAGCCCGGCCTTGCCTGCAGCGAGCATTTCACGCCCGAGGCCGGCACCTTTCCCAACGGCTGCCACGTCTGCGAGCTCGAGTTGGACCCGGAGACGGGGATGATCGATATCCTGCGCTACACCGTCGAGGACGACGTGGGCAATGTGATCAACCCGCTGATCCTGGAAGGGCAGATCATGGGCGGCATTGCTCAGGGGCTCGGCCAGGCCCTGTTCGAGGAGGCCGTCTACGACCGCGACACGGGCCAGCTGCAGACCGCCACTTTCATGGACTACACCATGCCACGGGCCGACCGGCTGCCGGGCATCGATTTTCACTACACCGAGGTGCCGTCACCGCGCAATCCCCTGGGCGTGAAGGGGGCGGGAGAGGCCGGCACTGTCGCTGCGCCGCCGGCACTCGTGAATGCCGTGATCGATGCGCTCTCGCCGTACCGCATCGCTCATCTGGATATGCCGCTGACGCCGATGAAGGTCTGGCGGGCGATCCGCAAGGCGCGGCCGGCCGCCTGAGTTGCCCGTGCCGCTCCGGGAGGGCAGGTCCGCGGGGCGCCGATGTTATGATCCGCTGTCATGGATACGACGACGCAAGCCGGAAAACGGGCCGTATCGAAGCTGGCCGCCGTGCTGATGGTCGCCGGCCTGACCGGCGCTGGCGCTGCTATCGCGGCCGGCGAGCCGGCGGGCGACGACGAACGCTACATCTTCGCCTGGCCATTCATCGATACCAGCGACATGGCGCCTCGCGGCGGCACCACGGAGGGTCCGGAAGTCACTGTGAGCACGACGCCGAGTGCCGACTGGCGGCGGCTGCGCGAGGAGGGCCTCGGCAAAAAGGAACGTGACCGCCGCGCCATCCTCGCGATGGCGGGGCCCTACCGCGCCAGCTTCGACTTCCTGGAGACGGTCGGTTTCTCCGCCGGCTTCGAGCCCGGGCGGCCGTTCCGCTCCTGGGGCACGGAGTACGTCTACGTCGTTGCCGACGAGCCGGAGTTTATCAGCCTGCAGCACGTCATGGTCATGATGTTCAGGCAGGACGACGGTTCCCTGTCCGAAGCCATGGTGATCAAGCACTGGCGCCAGGACTGGCGCTACGAAGACACGGTCATGCACGTTTATGCCGGCGAGCGACGCTGGCGGGCCTTGCGGCTCGACGAGGAGGCCGTGGAGGGCCGGTGGACCCAGGCGGTCTACCAGGTGGACGATTCGCCGCGCTACGAGTCCTCCGGTGAGTGGGTGCACACGGACGACTACTCGATCTGGGAGAGCGCCGAAACTTGGCGCCCGCTGCCGCGCCGGGAATTCAGCGTGCGTGATGACTACGACGTCCTGATCGGTACCAACCGTCACACCATACTCCCGGACGGCTGGGTGCACGAGGAGGACAACCGCAAGGTCGTGCTGGGGTCGAACGGGGACGGGGCGGCCCCGGCGGACACGCTGGCCCGCGAGGCCGGCGTCAACCGTTATCAGCGCATAACGGATTACGACTGGTCCGCCGGCGCTCGTTACTGGCAGCGCACGGCTCCCTTCTGGCAGGAGGTGAGGGACGCCTGGAGCGAGATATTCCGGGAACACGAGAGCGTGCGGGTCGCGAAAACGGCCGACGATCGCAGTCTCGTCATGACCCTGTTCTCCCTGGCGGACAGCACGACGGCGAACGGTTTCGACGCGCAAGCCGCTCGCGCGAAGATCGATGCTGTGCTGGATCGCCACGTCGACGATCCTGCGGAGCCTACCGGGGGGCCGCACCGGCAAGACTGAGGGCCGTCAGATTCCTCAATCCTGACGCCGGCACCGTTTC
>CAYRUH010000023.1:31732-50724 GCA_964427415.1 uncultured Woeseiaceae bacterium
CACCGGCAAGACTGAGGGCCGTCAGATTCCTCAATCCTGACGCCGGCACCGTTTCAGTTGCAACCTGTGGTATTTTCCAGTCGGAAAGCGGGCGATCCCTGCCCGCTGCACAGGGAGAGAAGCGATGACAACGATAAGAAAAGCGATCGGCGTGGCGGCGCTCTGCGCCGCGTCCATGGCCATGGCCGCCGGTGCTTCGGCTGCCGAGGAGTGGCCGTTCACCTCGGGCGACTACTGGGAAGTGACCGGCATCGACATCAAGGATGGCGGCGGCTACAAGTATGCCCAGTGGCTGGCGAGTGAATGGCGGGAGAATCTCGAGTTCTCCAAGTCCAGGGGCTGGATCAAGGACTACATGATTCTCGCCAATGTATACGAGCGCAGCGGCGAGCCGACAATCTACCTCATTCGCGTCATGGAGGACGTACCGACCGGGGCCGAGGGCGAGAAGCGTCAGCAGGAATACATGGCCTGGCGCAAGAAGAGCATCGAGCAGATGCAGGGCGAGAGCGGTAATCGTGCCGAATACCGTGAGGTGATGAGCACCTCTCTGCTGCAGGAACTGAACTTCCGCAAGTGATATCCGACGCGCGGGGCCTCGGTCTGCGGGCCGGGAGCCCCGTGGCGTTTCGGCGACCGGTTGCTGCATCGGCCGCGGGCCTCCCGGAGCCTTCACGCATGGTGAAATTCCGTTAGACTAGGCGGATGCTTCGCCTCCGCACACGATTCCTGGCCCGCTGCACGGCAGTCGCGCTGGTCGCGATCCTGGCCGGGCAGATCGCCGTCGCCGGGCATGCCGCAGCCGCCGACCACGGCGTCGGCGAGCCGTGCGAGGTCTGTGTCAGCGGCGAGCGGCTCGCCAATGGCTTGTCGAATACGCCGGCCGAGGCGCCGGCAGTCCATCCCTCTCCGGTCGTCGCCGTCCCGGTGGCCACCGGGCATTCGTATTTCCCGCCGAGGCACGGCCAGGCGCGGGCGCCACCCCGCCTCTGATCATCAGTTGACTGACCACCACCGCGTCGTCCCGAGACAGGCCGGCGCGGCCCCTGTTGATTGGATCAGAGGAATGAAACATGCGAATTTCGCGACTGACTGCGGCGCTGCCTGCAGCGTTATTGTGTGCCGGCGCCCTGCAGGCGCAGGATGCGGCTGACGACACGATCGAGGAGATTGTGGTGACCGCGGCGCCGCTCGGCGACGTGCTGCAGCCCACCAGCGTCTTCAAGGGCGCCGAACTGTTCACCGGCCGTGCGCCGACCCTGGGCGAGACCCTCGCCGCGCAGCCCGGCGTCAGTTCCAGTTATTTCGGGCCGGCATCGTCCCGGCCCATCATCCGGGGTCTGGGCGGTTCCCAGGTCATCATGCTGTCCGACGGCATCTCGTCACTGGATGCGGCGGACGTCAGCGCGGACCATGCCGTGACCATCGAACCGCTGCTGGCGGAGGCCATCGAGATCATTCGCGGCCCGACCACGCTGCTGTACGGCAACTCGGCGGCCGGCGGCGTCGTCAACGTGATCGACAACCGGATACCGAAACGTCCCGTGGAACAGCCGATAGGCGGCGCCGTGGAGGTGCGCGCCGATACCGCTGCCGAGGAGCGCACGGCGGTCGGGCGGCTGGATGGCGGGGCCGGCCAGTTCGCCTGGCACCTCGATGCCTACACCCGGGAGACCGAGGACCTCGAGATCGACGGTTTTGGCACTGCGGATCCTGCGGAGCGTCCGCCGGAGGAGGCGTCCGGCGTACTGACGAACAGCTTTTCGGAGTCCGACGGCTATTCGGCCGGGGCATCCTGGGTGTCCGAGCGGGGATTTCTCGGCTTCTCCTACAGCGGCTTCGAGACCACCTACGGTCTGCCCGGACCCGGTGAGGAAGAGGAAGAAGAGGAGGAGCCGGGCGCCGGCGAGGAAGAGGGGGCAGCCGGGCCCTTTATCGACATGGAGCAGACCCGTCTGGACGTCCGCGGGCAGTATGCCCTGAATGGCGCATTCTTCGAGGCGCTGAAGTTCGCCTGGGGCACCAATGACTACGAACACGCCGAGGTGGAGCCCTCCGGCGAGGTTGGCACCCTGTTCGAGAACGATGCCTGGCAGGCGCGCGTGGAGGCCATCCATGCGCCGATCGCCGGCTGGCGGGGCGCCTTCGGCCTGCAGATCGATGACCGGGATTTTTCCGCTGCGGGTGAGGAAGCATTCATCTCACCCACCAAGACCGAGTCGCTCGGTCTGTTCCTGGTGGAAGAGCGGGACTTTGACTGGGGCCATGCGCATCTCGGCGGTCGTGTCGAGTTCCTCGAACACGACAACAGCGAGGCGGCGGATTACGACGAGACGACCGTGTCACTGGCGGCTGGTGTGGACTATCAGATTGCGCCCGGCTACACCCTGCGCACGAATGTCTCGCGCACCGAGCGTCATCCGGCCGCGGAGGAACTCTACGCGAACGGTCCGCATCTCGCGACCTCCCAGTTCGAGCTCGGTCTCGCCGCCCTCGGTGTCACGCCCGAGCAGGAGGTCTCGCTCAACGTCGACGTCGGGCTGAGCGGCCGCAGCGAGCGGTTCAGCTGGGACGTGAGCGTGTTCTACAACCAGATCGACGACTACCTGTTCCAGAATCTGATCGGCGAGATCGAGGACGGACTGCCCGTGGCCGAGTATGCCCAGGGCGATTCGGACTTCTACGGCATCGAGGCCGAGGCCACGCTCCTGCTCGGGCGGCTGGGCGGCTTCGAGGCCGAGCTCGGCCTGCTGGGCGATTTCGTCTACGCGGAACTGGGTGACGGAAGCTACCTTCCACGTATACCGCCGATGCGCATCGGCACGGAATTCACGCTCCGCAACGACGCGCTGACCACTTCACTGGACGTCCTCTGGCATGCGGAGCAGGACAATATCTCGTCGTTCCAGACCGACAGTTTCACGATCGTCAATCTGTCGGCCCTGTATCGGGTGCCGTTCGCGGAAACCGAGCTCGATGTGTTCCTGCGTGGCACCAACCTGCTGGATGAAGACGCGAGGCGCAGCACATCGTTCCTTGCCGCCTTCGCGCCGCTGCCGGGGCGCTCCCTGCACGCCGGCGCGCGGCTGCGATTCTGAGTATTCGCTGAGCCACGAGGGGCCGCGCCGCTGGGGCGCGGCCCCGTTTGGCGGGCGAGTAATGCCTTCCTGTATATTGCCGGTCAGGGCAAGGAGACATCTCATGCAGCAACTGACCGGTCTGGACGCCTCTTTCCTCTATCTCGAGACGGCTGCCACGCCCATGCACGTGGGCAGTCTGTGTATCTACGATCAGTCGACCGCGGCCGGCGGCCATGTCACATTCAAAGAGATCATCCGTTTCTTCGAGGAGCGCCTGCACAAGGCGAAGACCTTCCGGCGCCGACTGGCGAACGTGCCACTCGGCCTGGCCCGTCCGTACTGGATCGAAGACCCGGATTTCGACCTGGAATTTCACCTGCGCCACATCGCCCTGCCGAAGCCGGGAGACTGGCGCCAGCTCTGCATCCTCACCGCAAGGCTGCTGGCCCGTCCGCTGGATCTGAATCGGCCCCTGTGGGAGACATGGGTCATCGAAGGGCTGGACAACGTCGACGGCGTCCCGCCGGGCAGCTTCGGGCTGGTGACCAAGATTCACCACGCGGCCATCGATGGCATCTCCGGTGCCGAGATCGCCGCAGCGATCCACAGCCTCACTCCCCACGACCCGCCGGAGCCGCCGCCGCGGCCGTGGAGCCCCGAGCGAGAGCCCACCGACGTCGAGCTGCTGGCCCGCAGCGCGGTCAGCATGGCCGGCACACCGCTGAAGGTCGGCAAGCTGGTGCGCCACGTCGCGCCCACGCTGCCGAAGCTGGCCACGGGCCTGATGCGGCGCGATATCAGCCTGCCCCGATCGGTGCCGCGCACCCGTTTCAACGGCAACGTCTCGGCCCACCGGGTCTTCGATGCGCGCACCTTCGCGCTGGACGAGATCCGCGGCATCAAGAGCTTCGTGGAAGGCGCCACGGTGAACGACGTCATCGTCAGCGTCTGCGGCGGCGCGCTGCGCAAGTACCTCGAGGCGAAGGATGAGCTGCCCGAAGCGTCGCTGATCACGATGGCGCCGATGAGCGTGCGCGGCGACGGTCAGCGCCGCGCCGAGGGCAACCGGGTGAGCGCCATGCGCCTGCCGGTGGGCAGCGACATCGGGGACCCGCTCGAGCGACTGCGCGCCGTGCACGCGGCGAGCGACGAGGCCAAGCGCTTCATGCGCACGGCCGGCACGGAACTGAATATGGAGCTGGCGGAGTTTCTGCCCACGACTACGTCGGCACTCATGGCCAGGGCCTTCGGCCGCTGGCACATGGCCGAGCGCCTGCCGCCGCTTTTCAATACCGTGATCACGAACGTGCCTGTCAGCAACCATCCGCTGTACTCGATGGGCACGAAACTGGTGGCCTATTACGGACTCGGGCCGGTGGTGCACGGCATCGGTCTGTTCCAGCCGGTGATCGGCTACGACGGCAGGATCACCGTCAGCGCCATCTCCTGCCGGCAGATGATGCCTGACCCTGCGTTCTACTGTGAGTGCCTGCAGTCGTCCTTCGACGAGCTGAAGGCGCTGACCATTGGCACCGCAGTCAAGCGCGCGAGGACCGTGGTGGGTACCGCTGCGGAGGCTGCGCCGAAGCCCGCTGCCAGGAAGCGCGCCAGCAAAAAGCCCGCTGCGAAGAAAGGCGCCGGGAAGAAGAGCAAGCGGAAGAAGAAGGCGGCGACGACGTCCTCCCCGGAGCCTCAGGCCGACTAGCGCTCCAGCGTCGGCACCAGCGCGGGGCGGAGGATCGCGCGGGTCGCCTGCTCCAGCGCATAGGCATAGCCGATCAGCTGCGGCTCGGACCACGGGCGGCCGAACAGGGTCACGCCCACCGGCAGACCGTGTACGTTACCGGCCGGCAGCGTCACCGCGGGGTAGCCGGACACCGCGCCCAGCTGCGAACTCGACAGCGAGAAATTGTCGCCGGCGACGAAGTCGATGGCCCAGGCGGGTGAGTTCGTCGGCGCGATGATTGCATCCAGCTCGCGCTCTTCCATCACCGCATCGATGAGTCGGCGCAGCGCGGGCCCGCTGTTTTCGAGCGCCGCCAGGTAGGCCTCGTCCGTCAGCGCCCCCCGCGATTCGGCCTGCTCGAAGATCTCCTGGCCGAACCAGGGCATGATCTCGGCCGCGCGGAGTTCGTTGTAACGGATCAGCGCGGCCAGGCTGCCCCGGTCGCCCGTCAGGCCCGCGTTGCCGAGGTAGCGGTTCAGCCCATCCCTGAACTCGTACAGGAGCACCTCGTATTCAGCCTCGCCGACGCCTGCGGGAATCTCGAGACCGATCGGGTCTATGACCTCGGCGCCGAGCTCGCCGAGCCGGGCCAGCGTGGCGTCTAAGATGGCCTCCACCCGGGGATCCGAGTCGGCGCCGTAGTATTGCCGCCAGACGCCGATGCGCGAGCCTTGCAGCGCGCCGGCATCCAGCGCGGTGAGATAGTCCCGCGGGCCGGGGTGCGCCCGGGCGGCGGGGTCCGCGTTATCCGGCGCCGCCATGCCGGCGAGCAGCAGTGCCGCGTCGCGCACGCTGCGCGCCATCGGGCCCGCGGTGTCCTGGCTGAGCGCGATGGGGATGATGCCGTCGCGGCTGACCAGCCCGACGGTGGGCTTGATACCGACGACGCCGTTGACGCCTGCCGGACACAGGACGGAGCCGTCGGTCTCCGTGCCGACGGCGAGTACGGTCAGCCCGGCCGCGACGGCGACCGCCGATCCGCTGGACGAGCCGCAGGGATTGCGGTCGAGCACGTGAGGATTGCGGGTCTGTCCGCCGATGCTGCTCCAGCCGCTCACCGACCGGGTGGAGCGGAAGTTTGCCCATTCGCTGAGGTTGCCCTTGCCGAGGATGACGGCGCCGGCTCGCCGGAGCGCGGCGACGTGGAAGGCGTCGTCCGGCGCGCGGTGCCGCGCCAGCGCCAGCGAACCGGCAGAGGTGGCCATGCGGTCACCCGTATCGATGTTGGCTTTCAGGATCACGGGTATGCCGTGCAGGGGCCCGCGCTTCTCGCCGACGGCGCGCTCCTGGTCGAGGTCCCGCGCGATCTCGATGGCGTCCGGATTGACCTCGATGACGGCGTTCAGCGTGGGGCCGGCGTCGTTCAGGGCTTCAATGCGGTCGAGGAACCGGCGCACCAGCTGCTCCGACGTGAGGTCGCCCCGATCCATGCGTTCCTGCAGTACGGCGGTGTCGGCGTAGTGGAGCGCGCCTGCCGCGTCGTTCGCGGAACCCGCCGCGGCATGCGCTGCGCCAGCCGCGAGCAGGCAGATCAGACTGAGTGCGAGGGTGTGAGCGATTTGTCGCGGCAGCTGAAGCGGCATGGGGAATGCTCCCGGCACGGTACGGGCCGACTATTGTACGGGTTCCGCCGTTATGGCGGCGGCTACAGGGCCGGCAGCCCTCGCCGTTCAGGCGCTGCCGAATGCGCGCCCGCCGGCGCGGCCGCTGCTGCCGTCGGCGCCGTACACCGGTGCCGTGCCCTCCGGCGCCCCGCGCAGCACGTCGAGCGCACGCCCGATCTGGCGGCGGCGCAGATGGACGATGGCCCCGTTGGCCGCATTCATGTCCCGGCAGCGGTCGGCGACCGCGCCGAGTTCCCGCCATAGAGCGCCCAGCGGATGCGCGGGCGTGCAGTCTGCGAGCACCGCCTCGACGCCGCCCTGATCCGCAGGGTAGCCATGGTCGGCAAGCAGGCGCCGCCGCTGCCCGTCCAGCTCGTCGAGCCGGGACAGAAAATCCTGCTTGCCGGCGCCGGCTTCATGCAGGGCCGCGGCGTCCCGCTCCTCGAGCGCTGTGCGCTCCCCCGCGAGCGCCGACTCCAGTCTCTGTGCGGTTCCCAGCGCCTCTCGAATCACGGTCTCCAGCGCGCCTGCACAGGCTATGGCGTCCCCCTGGCTCATGAGTCGCTGCCGAGGCTCCTCTCGAACATCATCAGACGCGTGGCGATCTTCTCCGCATCGATCTCGTAATCGCCGTTTGCAATCGACTCCATGATGGCGTCCAGACGCTCGTTCTGCATTTCCAGGCTCTCCAGCATCGAGCTCATGCGCTCCATCATCTGGGCCCCGCTGGTGAGCTGCACGGTCTCGCCGCCCGCTACCGGCGCTTCCTTCGCCTGACCGGTGCGTGGCGCCGTCGCCGCGGTCGGCCGGCTGCCGCCGACCCCGTTCGGCCCGATCGGCTGCCCCTGATTCGTTCCATCAATCTTATTGGACATAACTGGCTACCTCAGACATGAGTCTGTGTTATCCCGTGTATCGGCGATTGCGCGCGAAACTTTAGCGTCGAGTGACAATTTTCTTACCGTGCCGTATATGGTCAATTCATCCTGATTTCAACGACTTCGGGGGATCGTACGATCCCCTCGACGACCCGCCGCGAGGAGACGTTCTCCACCCGGATACGCTGATCCATTGCACCGTCGGAGAGTGCCCGTCCGGCCATGCGAATTTCCATGCCGCCGTTGTCCACTACCAGGGTCACCTTCTGGCCCCGCCGCACGATCTGCTCAGCATCCACCATGTTGTGGGTGAGCGGCGTACCGGCGAGGACGGGCCGTTTCAGCCGTCGTCCCGGCAGCTGACGCAGGCTGCCGGCATAGGTCTTGAGCTGACTGGACAGGTCGCGCCTCTCCGTGTGCACGTCGCCGGCGCTGAGCAGGTGGCCGCGGGGCAGCGAGCGCGCGACCACCAGTACGTCGGCATAACGGGCGATGCGCACCGGTACGAACAGCTTCCAGGGCTTCGAGCCCTGGCAGCGCACACCCACCACCAGGCGATTGCCGTTGCCCATCCCGTTCGGCAGGAAGCCGGACAGCGGCACGTCGCAGCGGTTCATCCGCAGGCGCGTGTCCAGTTCGCCGGCCTCCACGCGGATCTCGTCGCCGTCCGCCTGCAGCTCGCTCGCCGCGTAGCGGGCCGCTGTCTCGCGGATGGACTCGACCGGCTGCCAGTCCGCCGCCGCGGCCCCGCAGGCGAATAGGACGAGGACGAGCGCGGGCGCAGCCGGCGCGGACCATCCGCGCCGGATTTCAGTCGCTGCCGTCAATGTCCCGTCACTCTGCATTACCACTCTGCAATACCGATCATAGCGATCCCTCGTCGTCCGGAAGCGGGCCCGGAGGCCCCTGGCATAAAACGTGCGCGGCATTCGCGGGTCTGTTGCGCGGTCGCCGTCGTCTGTTTCCGGCCGCCCTCGACGAGGCAGCATGATGCAAGAGCTGTGCCAGTGATTCCGCGGGTCGGCGAGCCGTGCGGCTGCGGACGCGATGTCTGCCATGCCGTCTGCGGCTGCAGTCCTTTGCCGCCGGCAGCGGCAGAGCTTTGCCGCCCTGACGCGTGTGTCGGGACGAGATTCATGAATATCAGCGACTTACGGAGTTGGCACGGCATTTGCTGTAAATCCGGCGGAAGCGGGCAATGAGCCTGCGAGCCAGAGAGACAGGATGAAGATCGACCTTCTGGGACAACACGCACTCGCACTGAAGCTGCGCTCGATGCGCACCGAGGTGCTGGCGACCAACATCGCCAATGCGGACACGCCCAACTACAAGGCGCGTGATCTGGATTTTGGTGCGGCGCTGGAGCGCGCGCAGTCCGGGGGGGTCACCCTGGCGAAGACCCACGCCGGCCATCGCGATGCGGGCACCGGACCCGCCGGGGCGGAGCTGAAGTACCGGCTGCCTCACCAGCCGTCCCAGGACGGCAACACGGTGCAGCCGGACGTGGAACAGGCGGAGTTTGCCGAGAACGTGCTGCGCTACCGGGCGAGCCTGATGTTTCTGGACGGCAAGATCCGCACGCTGAAGCTCGCGATCAAGGGGAGTGAATGATGTCGATGTTCCGCATATTCGATACCGCGGGTAGCGCGATGAACGCGCAGTCCCTGCGCCTGAACACCACCGCCAGCAACCTCGCCAATGCGGAGAGCGTCAGCGGCGACCCGAACAAGGTCTATCGCGCGCGCCACCCGGTATTCGCCACCGCCCTGCAGGAAACGACGGCCGGCGACAGCCATGCCGCTGGCGTGCAGGTGCTCGGCATCGTCGAGAGCCAGGCGCCGCTCACCGTCCAGCACCGGCCGGAGCATCCGGAGGCCGACGAGAACGGCAACGTCTTCCTCAGCAACGTCAATGCGGTGGAGGAGATGGTCAACATGATGTCGGCCTCGCGCTCCTACCAGAACAACATCGAGATCCTGAAGACCACGCGCGACCTGATGCTGCAGACCCTGCAGCTCGGCCGCTAGCGACTGTAAGCAGAGCCGGTAATCCGGAGGAGAGCACATGGATTCCATCAACGGTTTCGAGGACCTGGGCAGCCTGGGGATAGCCACCCGGCGCGAGACCCAGCCCACGACGGCAAAGGACGAGCTGGGTCAGGAGCAGTTCCTCGAGCTGATGATCGCCCAGTTCCGCAACCAGGACCCCATGGAGCCGATGAGTAACGGCGAGTTCCTGAGCCAGCTGGCCCAGTTCGGCACGGTTTCGGGCATCGGCGATCTGCAGAATTCGTTCAGCGCACTCTCCGAGTCCATTTACTCGGACCAGGCGCTGCAGGCCGCCGGGCTCGTCGGCCACCAGGTGCTGGCCCGCACTGACCAGGGTTATCTGTCCGAGGGCGGTACGCTGAACGGCGCCGTCAATCTGTCGGCCGGTGCCTCCGGCGTGACCGTGGAGATCACTGATCAGACGGGTCAGCTGGTGCGCCGCCTCGAGCTGGGCGGCCGGGGTTCGGGTCTGACCCAATGGCAGTGGGACGGCATGAACACCGAGGGCGAGCCGGCCGCGCCGGGTAACTACCGGGTGTCCACCATCGTCAGCCGGGGTAACCAGGTAGAGAACGCGCAGACGCTGGTCGGCGCCACCATCGAGAGCGTCACCCTAGGCCGTAACGGCCAGGGGCTGACGCTGAACATCGCGGGAGAGGGTGCGCTCAGGCTGAGCGAAGTCGACCGCATCCTCTAGATCCGCATAGCCATTCGCATAGTCACAGTCATCGGGTTTTGGTTTAAGGAGACAGCACCATGCCATTTCGCATCGCACTCAGCGGCCTGAATGCCGCATCGGCTGACCTGGGGGTCACCGCCAACAATATCGCCAACGTGAACACCACGGGCTTCAAGGGCTCGCGGGCGGAGTTCGCCGAGGTCTTCGCCGTGGGCACCCAGAGCACGGGCTCCTCGGCGGTCGGCTCCGGCGTGCGCCTGTCGAACATCTCCCAGCAGTTCGAGCAGGGCAACGTGGACTTCACGGAAAACGCGCTGGACCTCGCCATCGGCGGCGAGGGCTTCTTCGTACTGAGCGACAACGGCTCCCGGGTCTATACCCGCGCCGGCAACTTCAGCGTGGATAACAACGGCTTCGTGGTGAACCCGGCCGGCAAACGCCTGCAGGCCTATCCGCCCTCCGGCGACGGCAGTTTCAACACCGGCTCGCTGAACGACGTCCAGCTCAGCACGGGCGCGAATCCGCCCCAGTCCACCACGGCGATCGATTACGGCGTGAACCTGCCCGCGGACGCCGAGCCGCCGACCATCACACCCTTCGACCCGGCGGACCCCAACACCTTCAACCACACCACCTCGGTCACCATCTACGACTCCCTGGGCGCGGCCCACACCGGCACCCTGTACTTCCTGAAGGATGCCGCTACCAACACATGGAACACCCAGTTCACCGTGGACGGCAACGTAGTGGGGGCCGGTGATCAGCTGGTCTTCGGCAATGACGGCCAGCTGCAGTCGCCCGCGGGTGGTGTGATCAACCTGCCGGCCTACACGCCGGGCAACGGCGCGGCCGACGTCACGATGTCTCTGAACCTGGAGGGCGCCAGCCAGTTCGGCAGTAACTTCGGCGTGAACTCGCTGTCCCAGGACGGCTTTGCGACCGGCCGGCTGACCGGCATCGAGGTGACCTCCGAGGGCATCCTGTTCGCCCGCTTCACCAACGGTCAGTCCACGGAGCTCGGCAAGCTTGCGCTGGCGGACTTCGCCAACCCGGGCGGGCTGCAGCAGCTCGAGGACACGGCCTGGGGCGAGAGCTTCACCTCCGGTGACGCCCGCCTCGGCGAGGCCGGCACCTCGAGCTTCGGCCTGATCCAGTCCGGGGCCCTGGAGGCGAGTAACGTGGATCTCACGGAGCAGCTCGTAAACATGATTACGGCGCAGCGCAACTTCCAGGCCAACTCGCAGATGATCTCCACGGCGGACACGGTGACCCAGACGGTCATCAACATCCGCTGATGATGAGCGCTGACCCACGCAAGCCCCGAATCATGGACATGAGTAATGGATGATCTCGTTTACGTGGCGATGACGGGCGCCAAGCAGACCGAGCTCGCGCAGTCCGTCAACAGTCACAACCTGGCCAATGCCAGCACCACCGGTTTCCGGGCCGATCTGCACGCCTTCAGCGCGCTGCCCATCCAGGGTTTCGGCGAACCGACCCGGGTGAATGCCGTCGCCGGGAATTACGGTACCGACCACCGCCAGGGCGCGACGATGAGCACCGGCCGGGACCTGGACGTGGCCGTGCAGGGTGAAGGGTTCATCGCGGTGCAGGCGCCGGACGGCAGTGAGGCCTACACGCGGGCCGGTGACCTCCGGGTCAACTCGGTGGGCGTCATGACCAACGGCGCGGGCCATCCGGTGATGGGCAATGGTGGGCCCGTGGCCGTGCCGCCCCATGCCAGCATCACGGTCGGCGCCGACGGCACCCTCTCCATTCGCCCTCTGGGCCAGGGGCCGGAGACGCTCGCCACGGTGGACCGCATCAAGCTGGTGCGCCCCGGGACCGACCAGCTCGAGAAAGGCGCCGACGGTCTGCTGCGGCTGAGAGACGGCGCAGTGGCCGAAGCGGATGCCGGGGTGCGCCTGACCGCCGGCGCGCTCGAGTCCAGTAACGTCAATGTGGCGGAGACGCTGGTGAATATGATTGATCTGGCGCGCCGCTACGAGCTGCAGGTGAAGGTGATGACCACCGCCGCCGAGGATGCGGACGAGGCCGCGCAACTGCTCAGCATGAGCGGATGACAGCACAGGAAATGAGGAGCTAAACGATGAATCAGTCACTCTGGATCGCCAAGACCGGCCTCGATGCGCAGCAGACGCGCATGTCCGTGGTCTCCAACAATCTGGCGAACGTGAACACCACGGGCTTCAAGAAGGGCCGCGCGGTGTTCGAGGATCTCATGTATCAGAACGTGCGCCAGGCGGGCGGCCAGACCTCCCAGGACACCGAGCTGCCCTCGGGCATGATGCTCGGCACCGGCGTGCGCGTGGTGGCGACCGAAAAGCTGTTCACCCAGGGTAACGTGCTGCAGAACGGCAACGCGCTGGACACGGCCATCCAGGGCCGCGGTTTCTTTCAGGTACAGCTGCCGGACGGCACCACCTCCTACAGCCGTGACGGCAGCTTCAAGCGCAACGCCCAGGGCGAGCTGGTGACGGCCAGCGGCTACCTGCTGCAGCCGGGCATCACGGTGCCCGACGCGGCGCAGAGCGTCACCATCGGCTCCGACGGCACGGTCTCCGTGCAGCTCGCCGGTCAGGCGTCGCCCGTCCAGGTGGGCTCGCTGCAGCTGGTGGACTTCATCAATCCCGCGGGCCTGCAGCCGCGGGGCGAGAACCTGTATCTCGAGACCGCGGCCAGCGGCTCGCCCCAGCCGGGGACACCGGGCCTGAACGGCCTGGGCACGATTATTCAGGGCGCGCTGGAAGGCTCGAACGTCAACGTGGTCGAGGAGCTGGTCAACATGATCGAGACCCAGCGCGCCTACGAGATGAACTCCAAGGCCATCTCGACCAGCGACCAGATGATGCAGTACGTGAACAACAACCTCTGAGCGCAAGCCGCGAGGTAGATGGAAGAGCGATCCCATGGATGCAATGAAGAGAATCAGGACCGCCGCGACCGCGGCCGCGCTGGCGGCGCTGCTGGCCGCCTGCGGCAGCGCGCCCCGCTACCCGGACAGCTATGCGCCGCCACAGCCGGTGCCGCCGCCGCAGCCCGCCGAGCCGGACGGCTCTATCTACCAGACCGGCAGCGACGTGCGGCTGTTCGAGGACCTGCGCGCCGGCCGCGTGGGCGACATCCTCACGGTCCGGCTGGACGAGCAGACCGCGGCGAGCAAGAACGCCCAGACCTCGACAGACAAGAACACCAGTGCCGAGTACACGGGGCCGACGGTGTTCGGTCGCCCGGTCACCAGGGACGGGGTGCCGATTCTCTCCGGTGCGCTGGACGGCAGCTCGGAATTCTCGGGCGAGGGCGCCAGCAGCCAGTCGAACAGCCTGCAGGGCGACATCACGGTGACCGTGGTGGAGCGCATGGCCAACGGCAACCTGCGGGTGCGGGGCGAGAAGTGGGTGACGCTGAATCAGGGCGAGGAGTTCATTCGCCTGTCCGGGATCATCCGGCCCTACGACATCGAGCCGAACAACTCCGTGTCCTCGCGCAAGGTGGCCGACGCCCGAATCACCTATTCCAGCAAGGGCGTGCTGGCCGCCGCGAACCGCATGGGACTGCTGTCCCGGTTCTTCAATTCCATCCTGAATCCCTACTGAGGACGCCGCGCCATGAACAACTGCGATCAGTTCCGGTTCCCGAACCTGCGCCAGGCCGCCGCCGCGGCGGCAGCCTTTGTCCTGGTGCTCGCGGCCGGCGCCGCCCAGGCCGAGCGGGTCAAGGACCTCGCCTCCGTCGCCGGCGTGCGCAACAACCAGATCGTGGGCTACGGCCTGGTGGTCGGCCTCGACGGCAGCGGCGACCAGACCAGCCAGACGCCGTTCACTGTGCAGAGCCTGAAGAACATGCTCACCCAGTTCGGCATCACCGTGCCGCCGAATGTGAACCCGCAGCTGAAGAACGTGGCGGCCGTGTCGGTGCATGCCGATCTGCCGCCCTTCGTGAAGCCGGGCCAGACCATCGACGTGACCGTTTCTTCCATCGGTAATGCGAAGAGCCTGCGCGGCGGCAGTCTGCTGATGACGCCGCTGCGCGGCGCCGACGGTCAGGTGTACGCCATCGCTCAGGGGAATATGGTAGTGGGCGGCTTCGGCGCGGCGGGCCGTGACGGCTCCAGCGTGACGGTGAACGTGCCGAGCGCGGGCCGCATCCCGAACGGCGCCACCGTCGAGCGCGAGGTGGCCACCGCCTTCGACCAGGGCGATGCGATCATGCTCAACCTGCATTCGCCGGATTTCACCACCGCCCACCGGCTGGCCGACGGCATTAACGAGCGGCTCGGCGCCGACATGGCCCGGGCCATCGACGCGGTCTCCGTGCGCGTGCGTGCCCCCGGGGATGCCTCCCAGCGGACCTCCTTCGTCTCCGTGCTCGAAAACTTCAACGTGGATCCGGGGCTGGCGCCGGCGCGGGTCATCATCAACTCACGCACCGGCACGGTCGTGATCGGCTCCCAGGTGCAGGTGCGCCCGGCCGCGGTCTCCCACGGCTCGCTGGTGGTGACCATCAGCGAGCAGCCCTTCGCCAGCCAGCCCGAGCCCTTCAGCGAGGGCGAGACGGTGGTGCTGCCGGACTCGGAGGTGGAGATCACTCAGGAGGCAAACCGCATGTTCCTGTTCCAGCCCGGCACCAGCCTGAACGAGATCGTGCAGGCCGTGAACCGGGTGGGCGCAGCGCCGGGAGACCTGGTGGCCATCCTCGAGGCCCTGAAGCAGGCGGGCGCGCTGCGCGCCGAGCTGCTGGTGATCTGAGGCCGCAGCCATGAAACCCGTCGTCACCGACTTCCAGCAATTCACGGCACTGCGCACCGAGGCGCGCGGCGGCGGGGACGCGGCGCTGCGTGAGGCCGCCAACCAGTTCGAGGCGATCTTCCTGCAGTCCATGCTGAAGTCGATGCGCGACGCCAGCATGGGCGACCCGATCTTCGGCAACAGCAACGGGTCGGAGATGTATCAGGACCTGTTCGACAAGCAGATGGCCATGGAGGTCTCCAGCGGGCCGGGCCTCGGCTTCGCCGATCTGCTGGTACGCCAGCTTGGCGCCGGTCAGCGCGCCGGCGGCGAGGCGGGTGCGTCCGGCATCGGCAAAGAGCTCGGCAGGGCGATGGATCAGGCGCCGGCCATCGGCCGTCGGGTGCCCGTGGAAGGCACCACCGAGCGGCCGCTGTGGCAGAGCCCCGCGGAGTTCGTGCGCAAGCTCTGGCCGTATGCAAGCCGGGCGGCGGACAGGCTGAACGTGGACCCCCGGGCGCTGGTCGCCCAGGCGGCACTGGAGACGGGTTGGGGCAAGCATGTGATCGCCGATGAGAACGGCCGCAGCTCGCTGAACCTGTTCGGCATCAAGGCCAGCGGCGGCTGGCAGGGCGATGCGGTCAGCGTGCACACCATCGAATACCGGGGTGGGGCGGCCCGGCCGGAGGTGGCGAGCTTCCGGGCCTACCCCTCTCTGGCGGCCGGATTCGACGATTACGCCGAACTCCTCGGCACCAACCCCCGCTACGAGAACGTGCTGAACCGGGGCGACGACGTGGCGGGCTATGCCGAGGCGCTGCAGTCCTCCGGCTACGCCACGGACCCGGCCTATGCCGACAAGATCAAGTCGCTGCTCGGCTCCGAGACCATGGGCCGGGCGCTGGAATCACTCAAGTTCGGCGGGCTGATGCCGATAGACAGGGAACGCTACGCCTTCTGACGAGAGCGTACTGACGAGGGACCATGCCGAATATCCTCTCCACCAGCGTCTCTGCCCTGCTGTCTTTCCAGCGCGGCATAGAGACCACTGGCCACAATATCGCCAATGCGAGCACGCCGGGCTATAGCCGCCAGCGGGTCGACCTGGAGACGCGCCAGCCCGAGGTGGTCGGCAACCAGTTCATCGGCTCCGGTGTCAATGTTGCGAACGTGCGCCGCATCTACGACGAGTTCCTCGGCAATGAGCTGTCGGCCGCGACCACCTCTCAGGCCCGCCTCGACACGCTGGCCGGCCTCTCCGGCCAGGTGGACAATCTGCTGTCGGACCCCAGCGTGGGCCTCGCTCCCGCCATCCAGAATTTCTTCAACGCGGTGCAGGACGCGGCCGGCGATCCGGCCTCCGTGCCGGCCCGCCAGGCACTGGTCAGCCAGGCCGATACGCTGGCCTCCAGCTTCGACTTCCTCGACGGCCGCCTGCAGTCGCTGGAGAAGGACATCAACGGCCGCCTGCGCCAGTCGGTGACGGACGTCAACGAGCTGGCGACCGCGATCGCGGAGCTCAACCGCAGCATCGTCAGCGCCGAGGCGGGCGTCTCGGGCCAGCCGAACGACCTGCTGGATCAGCGTGATCTGCTCGTCCGCCGGCTCTCCGAGCAGGTGGCGGTGACCACACTGCCCCAGGGTGACGGCGCCCTCAACGTGTTCATCGGTAACGGCCAGACGCTGGTCACCGGCAGCCAGGCCCGGCAGCTCGCCACGCAGCCGAGCGAATTCGATCCGCGTCGGCTGGAGCTGGTCTACGAGGGCGATGCGGGCACCGGTGCCCTGGGTGGCGAGCTCTCCGGCGGTGCCATCGGCGGCATGCTGGACTTCCGCCGCCTGGTGCTCGACCCTACCCGGACGGCCATCGGCGAGACCGCGGTGGCGCTGGCCACGGCCTTCAACGAGCAGCACGCCGCCGGCATGGACCTGAACGGCCGCCTCGGCGGTGAATTCTTCGGCGTTGGCGATCCTGCAGTGCTGGTGTCTTCGCGCAACAGCGGCACGGCCAGTGTGGATGCGGTGGTCGCCGATGTGGCCGGCCTCAAGAGTACCGATTACGTGATGAGCTATGACGGCAGCGCCTGGTTGCTGACCCGGGCCGACAACGGCCAGGCCATCCCGATGAGCGGCAGCGGCACGGCGGGCGATCCGTTCCTGGCCGGCGGACTGGAGATCACGACGGGCGCCGGCGCGGTTGCGGGCGACCGATACCTGATCCAGCCGGCGCAGGGCGCGGCGGGCACGCTCACCCGTACCGTCGCCGATGCCCAGTCCGTCGCCCTCGCTGCGCCCGTGCGCACGGCCACCGGCACGAACAACATCGGCGATGCGCAGATATCGGCCGGCGAGGTGACCGACCCGGGCGATCCGGACCTGCTCAACGGTGCCGTCATCGAGTTCACGGCGGCGGATACCTACACCATCGACGGCGCCGGTTCGTTCTCCTATAACAGCGGCGATGCGATCGACATCAACGGCACCCGGGTGGTCATCGCCGGTGCGCCCGCGGCCGGGGACGTATTCCGCATCGAGGCCAATGCCGGCGGTACCGGCGACAACCGCAACGGGCTCGGCCTCGCCGAGGTGCAGACCCGGGGACTGCTGGCCGGCGGCACCGTCGCGGTCTCCGAAAGCTACGGCCGTCTGGTCGCCGAAGTGGGCACCGTCAGCCGGCAGGCGCAGATCGGCCTGGATGCCCAGACCGTGGTGCGCGAGGACGCCGAGCAGGCGCTCCTGAACAAGTCCGGGGTGAACCTGGACGAGGAGGCCGCCAACCTGATGCGCTACCAGCAGGCCTACCAGGCCGCCGCCCAGCTCATTGGCGTGACCAACACCCTCTTCGAGACCCTGATCGGGGCCTTCCGCCGCTAGGAGGCGAGACTGATGCGCATATCCACCGCGGGCATGTTCCGGGCCAGTCTGGGCCAGATGCAGGAGCTGCAATCGGCGCTTGCCCGCACCCAGGAGCAGATCGCCAGCGGCAAGCGGCTGCTCGCGCCGTCGGACGATGCGATCGGCGCGGCGCGCAGCATCGAGCTGCGTGAGCTTTCCTCGCGCATCGAGCAGTTCGACCGCAACGGCAACCTGGCGCAGAGCCGCCTGTCGGTGGAGGAGCAGGCGCTGGCCGGCGCCGGCGACGTGCTGCAGCGGGCCCGGGAGCTGGCCGTGCAGGCGAGCAACGGCACCCAGAGCAACGAGACCCGCGCGTTCATCGCCACGGAGGTGCGCCAGCTCAAGGAGCAGATGATCCAGCTCGCCAACACCCAGGACACCACCGGGCGTTATCTCTTCTCCGGCTACAGCGACAAGGTGCAGCCGTTCAGCGCCACCGCCGACGGCGCACTCTACAACGGCGACGAAGGCCAGCGCTTCGTCGAGATCGCCGAGGGCCGGCGCATCGCCGACGGCGACTCCGGTGCGCGGGTGTTCCAGCGCATCCCGCGCGGCAACGGCACGTTCACGACCGCGGCGGCCGCCGGCAACGGCGGCTCCGGCATCATCGACTCCGGCGCGGTGACGGATCCAGCGGTATGGAACCGGGATACTTATACGATCAGCTTCGTCGCCGACGATGCCTGGCAGGTGGCGGACGGCTCCGGCGCCGTGGTGGCAAGCGGCGGCTTCGAGCCCGGTTCCGCCATCGAGTTCGCCGGCGTCGTCGTCAGCATCGGCGGTGCGCCTGCGGCGGGCGACGAGTTCACCGTCGAGCCGAGCCGGGACCAGAGCGTCTTCGAGACGCTGGACCAGCTCGCCGATGCGCTGCAACGCCCGACCACGAACGACACCAGCCGCGCCGCCCTGAGCAACGATCTCAACTCGAGCATGAGCGATCTCGACCGGGCCATCGGCAACCTGCTCGATGTGCGCGCCACTGTCGGCTCCCGCCTGGCGGCGATCGAGGACCAGCGCGATGCGAACGAGGGCTTCGCCATCACCGTCGCGCAGACCATCTCCGAGATCGAGGATCTCGACTACACCGAGGCGCTGACCCGCCTGGCCGAACAGATCAGCAGCCTGGAGGCGGCGCAGCAGTCCTTCGCGCGCATCCAGTCGCTGTCTCTGTTCAGCGTCCTGTAGACATCAGCTGCGTCTTCCGCAGCCCCGTTTCGCTGGGCCGAATCGGTGGCGGTTCTCATGGTCCTTGCGCCGGCCCTTTCGCCGGCCCTTTCTGCGGCCATTCCCGGCGTCTCCGGGCAAAAGTGTGGACTGCTTCACGTCTGCGGGAA
>CAYRUH010000024.1:0-1793 GCA_964427415.1 uncultured Woeseiaceae bacterium
GAAGCTGCCCTTCGCGGTCATGCTGATCATCCTGCTGCTGGTGCTGCAGTTCGACTCGGTGCGCAAGCCTGCCATCATCCTTGCCACCATCCCGCTGGCCTTCATCGGCGTGATCGCGGGGTTGCTGATCGCGCGCTCCTACTTCGGCTTCATGACCCTGCTGGGCGTGATATCGCTGGCCGGCATCGTCATCAACAACGCCATCGTCCTGCTCGACCGGATCCGGATCGAGCAGGAAGAGAACGGGCTCGGGCAGGCCGAGGCGGTCGTGGCGGCGGCGCGCCAGCGCGCGCGGCCGATTCTGCTGACCGCTGCCACGACGATCGGCGGACTGATCCCTCTGTGGATCGGCGGCGGGCCCATGTGGGAGCCGATGGCCATCGCCATCATCTTCGGCCTGGCCTTCGCCACGGTGCTGACGCTCGGCGTGGTGCCGGTGCTGTACCGGGTGCTGTACCACACGGGGGACCCGGCACCGCCGTAGTCGACCGCCTTAACCGGCCGCCATTGTGCGATCGGGAGCGATCGGGAGCGATCGGGAGCGGCCGGGAGCGGCCGTTGGACGCGCAGTCAGAGTTTCGCCAGCGCCTGCTGCACGCGGGCGAGCATGCTCGGCTCGCCACCGGTCATGTTCTCGCCTTCGGCCTGCTGCAGCAGCTCGGCATCCTGGCGCCAGCGCTCCAGGATGGCCTTCTTCTGCTCAGGCGTCAGCGCCTGCTCGGTCAGGACGGCTTCCGGCGTATCGAATTCGCTGGAGGGGTCTGCGAGTGCGTGTTCAAGGTTCATAGCCACGGAGTATATCAGCAGAGGCTTGCCTCGGGTTCTTGTGCGACTCTGTCGCTCGCGTATGGCGGAGCACCAGGATTGGCGCCGACGGGCGGCGGCGCTACACACGGAATGCCAGTGCCGCGGCCCCGCCCACGACGAGGGCGAGGCCGGCCAGCTGCAGGGGCGCGAAGGCTGTGTCCAGCAGCAGCCATTCCGCAGCGGCGGTGAGCACCGGGGCGAGGCCGACGAACGCGGCGGCGACGCTGGCGCCGGCGGTCTGCATCGCCCGGTAGAGCCCGAGCACGCCGCCGGCCATTGCGACGCCCGCGCCGAGCACCCACCACCACACTGCGACCAGCGCGGCCCATTGCGCCGGCGCCGTCCAGGGCAGCACGGCGAGCAGCACCACGGTCCCGAACAGCAGCCTGCCGCCGGCCACGAAGCGGGGATTCGCGTCCCGCAGCGTGCGCTTGGCGTAAACGTCCGCCAGGCCGATTAGCGGCAGCGTCGCCGCCAGGGCCCAGAACGGCCAGCCGATCACGACGCCGCCCGGCCCCGTGTTCATGAGGAACAGCCCGCCGCTCATCACCCCGATGATGAACCATGCGACCGCGCTCAGGCGTTCGGCGAGCAGGAAACGCGCCGCGATGGCGGTGGCCACCGGATACATGGACTGGAACAGACTCCGATTAGTGGCCGTGGTCTCCGTCATGGCGAGCACGCTGAGCAGCACGACCGCCCCGGAGCCCATCGCCCCCACCAGAAATACGTGCCGCCAGGTCGCGCGGCCATGACCGCCCAGCGTACGCCCCGGGCCGGCGGCGAGGAGCGGGGAGAGCGCGACCATCGCCGCCACCGCCGTCGTGGCCACGGACAGCGGCAGCGGCGCCGCGCCGGCCGTCAGCGCGGCTTTCTTGGCGAGCGGCGCCAGGCCGAGGCATCCCGCGGCCAGTGCGACGTCGCCGATGAGTCTGAAGCCTTTGCGGATGTGCGAGTCCTTCCGGGGATGGCGTCGTACGCTACCA
>CAYRUH010000024.1:1893-3912 GCA_964427415.1 uncultured Woeseiaceae bacterium
GTGAACTGCACGGCGTCGTCCCCGTTGCGGTCGAACGGCGCGGTGGCCGTGACCTCCAGCGCCGGGAACACGCGGCGGGGCCATGGGCTCCAGGTGTAGTGCACGATACCGGCCAGCTCGAGCTCGCCCTGATCGAAGTCGTCCACCGGCAGCTTCAACCGGGCGCTGCCCTGGAAGATGGCCGCGTCGGTCAACTGCTTCGCATAGGCCAGATACGGTGCGAGCTCGACCTCGCCTTCGCTCTGCAGCGGCACGGCCAAAACGAAGGCGGCAGACCACAGCGAGCGGTCCTCCAGACTCCAGGCGAAGGCGTGCTTGTAGCCGACCTCGATCTCCTCGAACTCCGAGTCGACGCCGTCGTCGGCATGAATGATCTCGAGTATCGTCTGGCCCGCCTTGCCGATCCGCTTCTCGAACTCGATCACGTTGCGGAAGACGTCCTCACCGTCCCGGTTCTCGAGCCGGGACTTCCACACCCATTCGTCTTCCGGAAAAGCCTTTTTCGTACGCACCGGCAGAAACAGGTTCATCTCGCCCGGCGGATATTCGCTGGTGTCCGCCAGCGTCTTCACGTAGGCGACCACGGCCTCGATCTCCTCATCGGTGAGGTTGGCGCCCTGGGCGGGCATCTGTGCGGACAGGCCCATCGCGTGGCCGCCGTGCTCGACTACCATCACCCAATCCGCGCGTGGTTCCCGGCTGTTGAACAGCGGGTCCGACAGATCCGCCGGCTCGGGATCGAGGGCCTGCACCACCGGGCTGTCCGGATCCGGCATACCCTGCGGGCCGTGGCAGGATGCACAGACCGATTCGAAAATACGCCTCCCTTCGTCGATATCCGCTGCCCGCGCAGAAACCATGGCCAGGCAGCAGAACAGCAGCACGAACGCGCGGCTCATGACACTCTCCTTGCGAGGAACCATGAAATGACCGTAACGCAGGACACCGGCCGGCCCCATGCCGGCAATTACCTAACGCCTGTGGGTTGACTCAGGAATCGGTATCGATGGCGCGCAGGCGCGAGCGCAGGCGGTCGAGTTCGTCGATGAGCTCTAGCGCCAGCGCGGCGCCCTGGATATTCAGGCCGAGATCGCGCTGCAGCGCGACGGCCCGGCGGGCGCGGGTCAGGCTGGCGCCCGTGAACTGCCAGTGTCGGCGGCGATAGCTCACCGGCTCGATCACGCCTTCCTCCACCAGTTCGATGATGTGCTCCGCCTGCACGGCACAGGCGCTGCTGAGTTCCCGCAGTCCCAGCGTCGTCGTCTCCTCGAGGATGAAGCCGGTGATCTCGGTGCCCGTCTCCCTGCTGTGGCGTTCGGTCATGAGTCCTTCCCGGGCGGGTCAGCGGCCCGCCTCCGTGCCGCGCCCGGCCATGCGGCTGCGCGGGTCGAATTCGAACTGGTCCGCGAAGCGGCGGTAGGCGGCCTTCTCGTCCTCCGTGCCGGCCGGCGGCGTCTCGATGCGCACCGTCGCGTAGAGATCCCCAGGGTTCTTGCCGGGCAGCCCACGGCCCTTCAGGCGCAGCTTGCGGCCTGCGGCCGTGTTGGGCGGGATGGTGAGATCCACCGCACCCTGCGGCGTCGGCACTTCCACCTTCGCGCCGAGGGCGGCTTCCCAGGGCGCGAGCGGCAGGTCGAGGTGCAGGTCGGCGCCGTCCACCCGGTACAGGGGATGCGGCCGGAACTCCACTTCCAGGTAAAGATCGCCCGCGCTGCCGCCGCCCATCCCCGGCGTGCCCTGGCCGGCGAGGCGGATGTGCTGACCGGGCCGCACGCCCTTCGGTATGCGCACGTTAAGCGTTCGCTGCCGGGTGCGGACATGCCCCTCGTTGTCCACCGACGGCGCCGTCAGGGCGATCGCTCGGGTGACGCCCTCGAAGGCGTCCTCCAGGTCGATCAGAATCTTTGCGTGATGGTCTTCGCCGCGGGCGCTGAAACCGCCGCTCCGGGCCTGGCGGAAGCCGCCCATGCCGCCCGTGCCGCCCGTGCCGCGGCCCATACCACCACCCATGCCACCACC
>CAYRUH010000024.1:4012-49398 GCA_964427415.1 uncultured Woeseiaceae bacterium
CCATGCCGCCCGTGCCGCCCGTGCCGCGGCCCATACCACCACCCATGCCACCACCCATGCCACCACCGCCGAACAGTGACTCGAAGAAGTCGCTGAAAGCGGAGGCGTCGCCGCCGGTGAAACCCCCGCCCGAGAACTCGAAGCCGGCGTCCCAGTCCGGCGGCGGGCGGAACTCCTGCCCGGCCTTCCAGTCGGCGCCGAGCTGATCGTAGGCGGCGCGTTTCTCCGGGTCCTTCAGCACCTCGTAGGCTTCGCCCACTTCCTTGAAGCGGGCCTCGGCATCCGCCTCCTTGCTGACGTCCGGGTGGTACTTGCGGGCGAGCTTGCGGTAGGCGCGCTTGATCTCGTCCTGGGTCGCATCCCGGTCCACGCCCATGATCTTGTAATAGTCCTTGTACTTCATACACCCTGCTTGATACGCGAGACTCGCTGCTCGTCAGCGTATAGATCGTGGCCGTGAGGCCGTTTTTCAAGCGTCGCCCCGGGCCGCGCGGGCTGCCGTGCAGACCCTACAGGCCGAAGGGATAGGTGTCCGGCATGTCCTCGAGTTCTGCGGTGGCAAGTGGTGTGACGGCGCGAGTGCTGTCGAACCAGACGTATTCGTCGAACTGGCGCGGCAGCGCGGCCTCGAAGTAATGGCTCATGCGTTCCGACTCGGGACGATAGATCACGCCGATCGCCCGCTCCAGGCGCGGCCTGGCAAGCGCCTCGCGCAGCTCGGTCTCGCCGTCGTCGCTGAGATCGAGCAGGAAGCGGCCGACGCCCGTATCGTGCATCAGGCGCTCGTAACTGTCGGCGAGCGAAGGCCGGACGATCTTCACCTCCATCGGCCCGTCCCAGTCGGACGCGGCCGCCACCGTGCCTCCGTGGGTGCCGAAGCCGATGCTGTAGACGGCCTCGCCGAAGGCCTGCCGGCAGAGGCGGCCGATGTTGGTCTCGCCGCGGGCCGACATCTCGGTGGCATCGGCGTCGCCGACGTGGGAGTTATGCGCCCAGACCACGGCCTTCGCGTCCGGGCCGTGGTGGTCGAGCAGCAGCGACAGGGTGTCGAACATGTGGGTGTCGCGCAGGTTCCAGGAGGTACGCGAGCCGTAGTACATGCTGCGGTAGTAGCGCTCGGCGTTGGCGACAAGCCGGGCATTCTGCATCGCATCCAGAAAGCGCTCGCCGTCCGCGGCCACGTACTCCTCCCGGCGCTCCAGCAGATCGGTGAGCATGCGCACGACGTCCTCCTCGCAGCTGCGGTAGGAGCCGGTGAGCGCGGCATGGCCGTAAGTGGCGGGATCGGTCTGCCACGGAGTGAGGCAGCCGTAGCGCCGGCGGGCCAGCGCGGCCGCTTCCGGGTCGACGTCGTCGAGATAGCGCAGCACGGCGCGGATGGAGGTGTAGAGACTGTAGAGGTCCAGCCCGTAGAACGCGAAGCGCTCCGGCTCGGGCAGGCTGCCGTTGTGCCGGCGCAGCCACTCCACCAGTTCCTGCACCTCTTCGTTGCGCCACATCCAGGTGGGGAAGCGGGCAAAGGCGGTCCACTCCGACGCCGGATGCTCCAGATGACGGATGTAGTGATCGACCCGGGCCGCGTCCGGCCAGTCGCCCTCGATGGCCATGAAGGTGAAGCCCTTGCGCTCGATCAGCTCCCGGGTGATGCGGGTGCGCATCCGGTAGAACTCGGCCGTCCCGTGGCTCGCCTCGCCGAGCAGAACGATGCGGGCATCGCCGATGCGGGCCATGAGGCCGTCGAGGTCGGCACTGTCGATGTCGTCGAAGGCCTCCGCCCGCTGCGCGATGCTGGCCTCCAGTGTGGCCGGCCACCGCGGGTTGTCCACGGCCGGCCCGGCGCCGTCGTCTCCCCAGCCCTGCTCGCCCACCAGGGGCACGAAGCGCACGTCGGCCAGGTCCTCGGTGGCGAATTCGGATTCCGAGACGCGGGTGACACGGACCAGCTCCTGAGCATGGGGACGCGGCCCGACGGGGATGACCAGGCGGCCGCCCACCTTCAGCTGGCTCTTCAGCGAGTCCGGCACCTCCGGGCCGGCAGCGGCCACCACGATGGCGTCGAACGGCGCGGCGTCGGCCCAACCCAGCGTGCCGTCGGCGTGCAGCACGTGGACATTGTCGTAGCCGAGGGTAGCCAGGGCCTCGCGCGCACGCTCGGCCAGCACTCCCACACGCTCGATCGTATAGACCTCGTCAGCGATCTCGCCGAGAATCGCGGCGGCATAACCCGAGCCGGCACCGATCTCCAGCGCCTTCTCGCCGCCCTCCAGTGCGAGCGCCTCGA
Source organism: uncultured Woeseiaceae bacterium (assembly GCA_964427415.1). Lineage (GTDB taxonomy): Bacteria > Pseudomonadota > Gammaproteobacteria > Steroidobacterales > Woeseiaceae > Lentisalinibacter. Next base: position 6,294 of record CAYRUH010000024.1, read on the forward strand.
TCATCATGGCCACGATATAGGGCTGGGAGATGGTCTGACCCTCGCCGATCGGCAGCGGGTTGTCGTCGTAGGCGAACTCCCTCAGGTGCGCCGGCAGGAACGCCTCCCGCGGCACCCGCCGCATGGCCTCCAGCACCGCACCGGAGCGCACGCCCCGGCCCTCAATCTGGCGCGCGACCATCCGGTCCCGTTCTTCGCGCAACGCATCCGCGCCGGCGTGAGCAGCGGTATCCATTCGCTCTCTCCTCCCGGCCGCGAGCGGCCGGTGTCCCTCCGTCTCCCTCCGAGCCTACGCCCGACGGCACCGCTTTCAATACCGGGATTTACCGAACATGAACTCCGGACCGAGTTCCGGGGCTCAGGCGAGCAGGATCGAGGCATCCGTGCGCCGGAGCAGCTCGGCGAAGCGGGCCGACTCGGCCAGCGAGTGCTCCCGCGGGACGATCAGCACGCGCGCATCTTCGGCACCGAGCGCCGCCGCCAGATCGTCGGTGGTGTCGAAGTCACGGTCACGCAATTCCGAGCGCACGCAGAGGGCGCCCGCGGGGATGCGGAATCGCTCGGTCCCTGTGGCACCGTGACCGGCCATAAGTGTCGGGCTCCTGCCTGCCGGATCAGTCTCGCCCGCCTTCCTAGACGGGGCCATAGCGGAAATTACGGGGGGCTGTATGCAGGCCAGGTGGCCCTGAAGCTGGCCGCCTGAATGACAGGGACGGTCGACTCGTGGAGTCGACCGTCCCCCGAGAGGTCACTCGTCGCCCATGACGCCGAAGATGTGCAGCAGGCTGGTGAAGAGGTTGAAGATGGCCACGTACAGGGTCACGGTCGCCATCACGTAATTGGTCTCACCGCCGCGGATGATGTTGCTGGTCTCCCACAGGATCAGGCCGCCCATCAGCAGCACGAACAGGCCGGACACCGCCAGCGAGAGCGCGGGCATGTTGAAGAAGATGGCGCCGAGACCGGCGCAGAAACCGGCCAGGATGCCCACCATCAGGAAGCTGCCCATGAAACTGAAATCGCGCCGGGACTTCAGCGCGTAGCCGGACAGCCCGAGGAATGCGACCGCGGTCGTGCCCAGCGCCATGGCCACCACCTGGCCGCCGTTGGGAATGCTGAGATAGGCATTCAGGATCGGCCCCAGCGTATAACCCATGAAGCCCGTGAGGGCGAACACCAGCAGCACCGAGAAATCGCGCTCGCGGAACTTAGTGATCGCGAACAGCAGACCGAAGTAGCCTACCAGCGTGATGATGAGGCCCGGGTGGGGCAGGTGCAGCGCCATGGAAACGCCGGCGGTCAGCGCGCTGAACGCGAGCGTCATCGCCAGCAGGGCGTAGGTGTTACGCAGCACGCGGTTGGTCGCGAGAGTAGTTTCGCGTGTCCTCGAGATGGTGCTGACAGGTGTATTCATCGGTGCTTCCTTTGCGGTTGCGAATGTACTGGAGAAGACCGTATCACACCGTCCCGCCACTAAACCAGACTGAAAAGACCAGAAATTGCTTTCGCATTATTTCGGTCCTACCATAGCGAATGTCCAGCAACGCGGACGACAGCGATGACCGACTCGCCCAGCCACTGGAATTTCTTCAGTAATTTCGCGCACATACTGGTATGCCTTGCCGAGGATCCGCACGCCAGACTGCGCGACGTGGCCGAGCGGGTGGGTATCACGGAACGCTCCGCATCCCGTCTGGTCAGCGAACTGGACCGCGCCGGCATCCTCACCCGGGTGAAAGACGGGCGGCGAAACAGGTACGTCATCGACACCGACCAGCACCTGCGCCATCCCCTGGAAGCCCATTGCACCGTCGGCGACATGCTCGCCTTCATCCTCAGCCCGGAGAAGGTCCGCGAACTCGACATGCAGCGGCGCAACCGCGAGCTGCTGGTGGAAAGCCACCGCTGAGACCGCCCTGGCGGGCCGCCGCCGCGCGACCCTCGCTCTCCTCCGCCTTCGGGGCATGCAGCCGCCGGCAGAGCCCGGCCCGCTCGTGTAATCTCGACGCGGCCCCAATACCCGGAGAGACCCGCGTGCCAGAGCTGCCGAAAGCCGTCGACGCTGAACGTATCGCGTTCAGCGGCCGTGCCGGCGAACTGAGCTACTACGTTGCCGGGGAAGGACCGCCGATGCTGCTGACCCACAGCATCAATGCGGCAGGATCCGTCTACGAAGTAAAACCGGTGTTCGAGAATTACCAGGCGACCCGTCGGGTATACGCCCCGGATCTGCCAGGCTTCGGTTTCTCGGAACGCTCCCGTCGGCACTACGACGCCCGCCTGTACACCGATGCGGTGCAGGACATGCTGGAGCGCATCGCGCACGAGTGCGGCGAGACACCGGTGGATGCGCTCGCCCTGTCGCTCGCCTCGGAGTTCCTCGCCAGAGCGGCCACCGAGGCGCCGGAGCGGTTCGCCACGCTGGCGCTGATCACGCCCACGGGCTTCACCGCCGATGCGGACCGGCTGCGGCAGGCCGAGGGCAGCAGCCGGGAAGTACCGCTGTTGCACGCCGCCCTCACCGTGCCCCTCTGGCGGCGCGGCCTGTACCGCCTGCTGACCCGTCCGAAAGTCATCCGCTATTTCCTGAAACGCACCTGGGGGTCGGACGACTACGATGAAGGCCTGGCCGACTACAATGACCTCACCACCCATCAGCCGGGCGCCGAGCACGCCCCCTATGCGTTCCTGAGCGGACGGCTGTTCAGCAAGGACATCCGCGACGTCTACGAACGCCTGCAGCAGCCGGTGTGGCTGGCCCATGGCACGAAAGGCGACTTCAGCGACTTCGGCGGCGCCGACTGGACCGCCGACCGGGACAACTGGACGGTGCACCCCTTCGATACCGGCGCCCTGCCGCACTTCGAATGCCCGGCGGAGTTTCTGGAGGCCTACGAGAATTTCCTGGTGCGCGCCCGGAGCCCGCACCGGTAGCCCAGCACGGCGCGAATCTGATATGACACGCTTGGCGAATTCGGGCCTTCCGCTGGCCGGCAACACGGAGAACCGCGCAATGACAAATCTCAATGTGCCACCGCTGGCGACCACGATCGTCCTGCTGGCAGGAAGCAACGTATTCATGACCTTCGCATGGTACGCCCACCTTAAAGAGCTGAATCACAAGCCCTGGATCATCGCCGCGCTGATCAGCTGGGGTATTGCCTTTTTCGAATACCTGCTGCAGGTACCGGCCAACCGCATTGGCTATACGGTCGCCAATCTGGGGCAGCTGAAGATACTTCAGGAGGTGGTCACCCTGACGGTATTCGTGCCGTTCGCCGTCTTCTACATGAGGGAGCCACTGAGACTCGATTTCCTGTGGGCCGCGTTGTGTCTGCTGGGCGCGGTGTTCTTCATATTCCGCCCGCAATTGCAAGCGATCTGGTGAGCGGGTCTCTGCGCAGACGCAGACCGTTACAACGGAGATCCGAATTGTAGTTCGGCCAGCCTGGCGTAGAGCGCATTGGAGGCCACCAGTTCGTCATGATTGCCTACGGCGACGATACGGCCCCGATCCATCACAACGATGCGATCCACGCGTTTCACCGTGGCGAGCCGGTGGGCGATCACCAGCGTCGTGCGGTTGCGCATCAGCTCCTCCAGCGCCTGCTGCACCAGGCGCTCGCTCGCGGCATCCAGCGAACTGGTGGCCTCGTCCAGCAACAGCACCGGCGGGTCCTTCAACATGGCCCGGGCGATGGCGATGCGCTGGCGCTGCCCGCCGGACAGCCTGAGGCCGCGTTCGCCCAGGAAGGTATCGTAGCCCTCCGGCAGCTCGCGGATGAACTCGTCGGCGGCCGCCGCCCGCGCTGCCACCATTACGGCCGCGTCGTCCGCATCCGGGCGGCCGTAGCGGATATTCTCCATCGCGCTGGCGCCGAACAGCACCGTCTCCTGGGGCACCAGGCCGATCTGCGCGCGCAACTCCCGCGGATCGACCCGGGCGATATCGACGCCGTCGAAGCGGATGCGCCCCGTCTGCGGGTCGTAGAAGCGCAGCAGGAGCTGGAAGCTCGTGCTCTTGCCGGCGCCGGACGGCCCCACGATCGCCAGCGTTTCTCCGGGCTCTATGGCCAGCGAGAGGTCGGAGAGCGCCGGGGTCTCCGGGCGGGACGGGTAATGGAAGGTCACGTGCTCGAATTCCAACCGCCCGCCGGCCCGCTCCGGCAGATGCAGCGGCTCGGCCGGCGGCGCGATGGCCGGCCGGGCCTCCAGCAGCTCCGACAGCCGCTCCATGGCCCCGGCGCCGCGCTGGATCTCGCCCCATACTTCGCTCAGCGCCGCCGCCGACGATGCCACGAAGGCCGCGTAGAGCAGGAACTGGCCCAGTTCGCCGCCGGTCATCTGCCCGGCCACGACCGCCCGTGAGCCGAGCCAGAGTACGAAGGTGATGGCGCCGAAGACCAGGATCACACCCATCGCGGTGATGCCGGCGCGGGCACGGGTACGGCGCACGGCAGCATCGAAGCTGTCGGTGACGGCGTCGCTGTAGCGTCGGCTCGCGAGTTCCTCCAGCGAGAACGCCTGCACGGTCTGGATGGCGTTCAGCGTCTCGCCTGCGAGGCCACTGGTATCCGCCACCCGGTCCTGGGCGGTGCGCGACAACCGGCGGATGCGCCGGCCCACCGCGATCAGCGGGACGATCACCAGCGGGATCAGGAGCAGGATGTAGCCGGCCAGCCGGAAACTCGTGAGCATCAGCATGATCAGCGCCCCGACCAGGGTCAGGGTGGTGCGCAGCGCGATGGAGAGACTGACGCCGGAGATACTCTGCACCAGCGTCGTGTCCGTGGTCAGGCGGGACAGCACCTCGCCGGTGCGGGTCACCTCGAAGAACAGGGGATCCATGCGGATGACGCGGTCGTAGACCGTGCTGCGGATGTCGGCGACCACCCGCTCGCCGAGCCAGCTCACCAGGTAGAAGCGCAGCGCGGCGAAACCGCCGAACACGCCGGCCGCGGCCATGAACCAGCCGAAATAGCGGTTGATGGTGCCCACGTCGCCGCCCTGCGCGAAGCCCTGGTCGATGAGATAGCGCAGCGCGACGGGCAGCGCCAGCATGGCGACGGCGGCCACCAGCAGGGCCGCCAGCGCGGCGATCAGGGTCCCACGGTACGGCCGGATGAACGGCCACAGCGTGGCCAGCGGCCGCAGCGAGCGGCCCTTCGGGCGTTCCTCGGAATCCATGCGCGTATTGCCGCCCCAATGCCCGCCGATGTCAATGGCCGCGCCGGAGAAAGCCGGGCGCGTTATGATCGTCCGTATGTCGGGAGCACGGCGCCGCCCGCACGAGGAGACCCCATGGAACCCGTCCGCTTCAAGCTCTTCCACTTCCCCGCCACCCGCAGCGCCCGGGTGAAATGGATGCTGCACGAAGTGCTGGACGACGATTTCGAGGTCGAGACGGTCGATCTGTATCGGGGCGAGCAGTACCGTCGCGAATACCTGGCGCGTAACCCGCACCACAACGTGCCCCTGCTGGAGGTCACCTTCGCCGACGGTTCGGTGATGAACATGGTCGAAAGCGGGGCCATGGTGGCGTGGCTGGCGGACGCCTTCCCCGCGCGGGGCCTGGCGCCGCCGCCGGACGTCCTGTCAGCCGAGCGCGCCGACTACCTGCAGATGCTGCACTTCGGCGCCTCGTCCATGGACATGATGCTGTGGCAGATCCGCATTCACGAACACGTACTGGCGGACGAGCAGCAGGATGCGCGCACGGCCGCGCGCTACCGCGGCAAGTTTTCTGCCGAGGTGGAACCGCGCCTGGCAGCCAGACTGTCGGAACAGCCCTTCGTCTGCGGCGACGCATTCACCGCCGCCGACTGCGTGATCGGCCACAACGTTACCTGGGCCCGGGGCTACGGGCTGTGCGGCGACGAGGTCTTCCGCGGCTACCTCTCCCGCCTGGCGAAGCGCCCGGCCTTCGCGCAGGCGTTCGCGGACGCCGGCGGCTTCGACCCGGAGGTACCGGCCCCGGTGCGTAACGCGGGCGTCTTCAACGGCTAATACCCGCCGTCAGGCTCTTCCCTGATGAAGGCCACGTTCTCCTCCCAGTTCTGGCCGTCGAAGGGAGTGATCGCCAGGAAATCGATGCCCGCATCGAGACAGCGGGCGTTGACGTCGTAGCTGCCCGGGTGCGAGCGCGGCCGGCTGAACGGATGGATGCCGCAGGTCCGGCAGAAGCGGTGCCCGGCGATACCGGTATTGAAGCGATAGGTGGCCAGCCACTCCTCTCCCAGCAGCAGCTCGAACTCCTCGGGCGGCACGATCAGGTTGACCATGCCCTTCTTCGCGCAGATGGAGCAGTTGCAGGCGAGCGCACGCCGCGCCCGGATGCGCACGCGGAAACGCACCCGGCCGCAGTGACAGCCGCCCTCGAACCAGTCGCCGTTCCGGCTCAACTGCTCCTCCCACCGTCCTCGAGCAATGCCTCCGCGTAGCGCCGCACCTGCTCCCAGTCGGTGTATTCGTAATCCCGGCTGGTATCGGTATCCTCGCCGGCCTTGCGCGCGATGCGCCGCATCATCCACCGCAGCGGCAGCGGGTACTGCGAATACCTGAGCGCGCCCGCAATCATCTCGACATGCTCGAAGGACACCCGCAGCTGCGCCTCGATTTTGTTACGTGCATCGCCGAGCCACTCCTCGCGCAGCGCCGGGTCCTTCGCCGCCGCGCTCAGCAGCACGACGAACAGGGATCGGGCGTGGCTGCGGATGCCGTCCTCGTGACCGTTGACGAAATCCACCAGCTCTTTCTCGAGGCCGCCGGCGTGCATGGATGCGCCGAATACCAGCCGGTCGAAGCGCGCCAGCTCGAGCGCTTCCACGCTCAGGATGTTCGCCGCGTCCACGAGGCTCACCTCGGCCCCGGCGGCCGTGAGATGCCCGGCGATACCTCCGGCGACCTTTGCCGTCTGGCCCTCCCGGGTCGCGTAGAGTACGAGGAACCGTTTCATGACCCGCTATTCTTGCGCGCGCGGACGGCCAACGCCAGCGTCGAGCCGCAACAATAGTCACTTCCCCGGGTGCAGTGCGCGCCCGCAAGTTCGAGGCGCTGCTGGGCGAGTTCCGCTTTCTGCCGGCCGGACGCATCCTGGCCGGCGCCGGCCCGTGCCGGTGTCGTTCTGCTGCTCCCGGGCCGATTTCGAGGATACCTACTCCCGGGCCTGGCAACTCGGCCTGAAGGCCTGCACCGTGTTGCGCCCCAATCGGGCGCGCGGCGCCGTGCTCAGCACGGAGGTCGGCAGGCCGCCCGATCGGCTGCGCTGCTGCGATATCGCGCGCGAGGCCGACCAGGCCGACCAGACCAACCTAGGCCGACGGCGGCTGCGGCCGGGCCGGATAGCCGAAGTTCGCCAGGTCGTCACGGTAGTAGTCGGCCACCATTCCCGCGAGTTCTGCGTCGTAATAACGCCGCCAGTCGCGGCGCTCCGGCGCACGGCGGCGCTCCAGCGGCGCAGGCTCGAGACCGAGACGGGCACAGAGTTCCTCCCAGGACGACTGCAGGGTCTCGAAACGCCCGATAAAGTCAGGGGCCAGCGCACCCTCCTCGTCGACCAGGAAGTCGGACTGGGGCAGCGTAAGGCGGCGGCGTCGGAAACGCGCCGTGACGAGCGCACGCTTCATCCTGGGGGTCGCCTCTGCCGGCGACGACCCTCTCCGGTCATCCAGCGACAGAAAGGTATCCACGAAGCGCTCGAACGGGTCGCGGACGAACGCGCACTTGATATACGCCTGCCAAAGATCCTCCGGCAGGCGTGGCCGGATGTCGCGCACCGACAGGTGGCCGTGCTCCTCCGCCGCCAGATCGGCTACGGGCAGCCGATATTCGGCGAAGAGGTTCTGCTGCTGCCAGTCCATCGCATCGAGATGCATGGTGAGGCCTCGTCGCAGCGCCCGGGTGGCGACTCTTGGCACGGCGATGAAAACGAACCGGTGCCGGTGGGAGATGATCAATCAGGCCTGTCCCGGCCTGTGTCCCGGTCGAGACCGTAGCGGCGCCGCACCTCGTTGCCCAGGGCGTCCTTCAGCGGATCGAGCCAGGGTTCGTAGTGGCGCCATTGCTCGAGGCCGCTCCGGTAGATGGGCTGGCGCACCTGCTCCGAGCTGGGCGTGCGCACGCTGCGCTCGGTCTTGTGGAACTCGAGGCACGCTTCCTCGAAGGGCAGTCCGCAGAACTCCAGCATGCGGCGCACCTGGGTCTCCAGGTCGTCGACCACGTCCTCATGCTGTACACGCAGCACGAAACCCGGCAATACGTCATCCCAGTGGTCCATCAGCCGAACATAGTCCCGGTAGTAACGGCCGATTTCCTCCAGCCCGTAGGTGAAATCCTGGCCTTCGCCGAAAAGCTGCTTGTAACCACTGAAGCAGCAGGCCATGGGATGGCGTCGGGCATCGATCACCTTTGCATTCGGCAGGATCAGCCGGATGAGGCCGATGTGCATGAAATTGTTCGGCATCTTGTCGGTGAAGAACGGCGCATCGCCCCGATAGACCCGGGTGTCCTCGATGAACTTCTCGCCGAAACGGCGGAAATAGTCGTCATCGAGTTCGGTGAGCATGCGCGGGTAGCGGTCCTCGTCGACGGCTGCGCGGCCCCGCAGCCGCTGCGCCAGCCCCAGTATGTCGTGGAGTTCCATCGTCCCGTCCACCCGGGAATGGGAGGCGAGGATCTGCTCCAGCAACGTGGAGCCGGCGCGCGGCAGCCCGACGATGAAGATCGGATCGGGATTGTCGCAGCCCACGCCCGCCCGGTGCTCGAAGAAGGGTTCCGTGCACACTTCGATCTGGGCCTCCATCATCGCCTCGGTCTTGTCCGCGTCGTAGCCGGAGCGCTCCTTCTTCAGCGCATTGCCGCGCCGGTAGTAGCCGAAGGACTGCTCGTACTCGGCTCTGTCTTCCAGGGCCTTGCCGAGGGCGAAGCACAGGTGGATACGGTCGTCCGCGGCGAGGCCCGGCTCTGCCTCACGGCGTCGCATCTCCTCGATCTCCCCTTCGGCGAACCGGTAGGTCTTCGTGTTGGCGAGGCTCCAGTAGGCATCGCCGTAGTCCGGTCGCAGCTGCGTCGCCTCACGATAAGCACCGACGGCATCGTCCAGGCGACCCATCGCTTTCCAGGCATGGCCCATCATGACGTGGATGCCCGCCTTGTTGGTGGTCTTGCCGATGCACTCCCGGTACTGCTCCAGGCCTTCCTCGAAGCGCCCCAGCCCGGTCAGGGCGCTCGCCGCGGCAAGCTTGAAAACCGGATTATCGGGCTCCTGCTCCAGCAGGGTGCGTGCCTGGTCGCTGGCCTGGCGGAACTTGCCCTTGCGGTTCAGCACGCGCAGATAATCGATGCGGACACGCATGTTCTCCGGCTCGAGTTGGACCGCGGTCTCCAGCAGAAACTCGGCGTCGTCGAGTACCTTCAGGCGCACGCCGATATCGGCGAGCACGCGCATGGCCTCGACGTGGTGTCGGTTATGCTGCAGGAACCGGCGACAGAGCTGCTCCGCCTTGTAGAGCTTGCCCTCGTGGATGAGATCGATCACGGCCAGCAGCTCCTGCGGCAGCGACGCGAGGTATTCCACCTGGTTCTGCGCATGCCGGGCCCTCTGCTCCCGGCCGGCATTGCGATACAGGTTGACGAGCGCCTTCCAGCTGCCGGTCAGACCGGGATTCAGTTCGGTTGCCTGCGCGAACGCGGCAGCCGCCTCCGCGGGACGGTTCATGGCGAGCCAGGTGTAGCCCTTCTCCTGCCACGCCCGTCCGTACTCCGGGCGCAGCGCCAGCAGCTCGTCCGCCGCCTGCAGCGCGCCTTCGTAATTCTTCGCGTAGCGCCGGGCGACGGCCAAGGTATAGCGGACCTCGGCCTCCAGACGCGGGGCCGGCGACTCGTCGAGCACGTCGAGCATGGCGGCCTCGGCCTCCACGAAGCGCGCCGCCCGGATCAGCTGCCGGGCGCCTGCAAGCGCGCGCTGATGCGCCCTCCGTCCGCTCTGTTTCGCCGCTGTCTCAGTCACGCTCCGATCCCGTGATCCCGACCCGTGCACGCCGCGCCGGGTTCGATATTACGCCCATTTCATCTTCTAAACCCTGAACGAAAAGAGGGCAAGCCCGCAGCGCGGGCCTGCCCTCATGCCGACTTGCCTGACGCTTCAGAGGAAGTCGTAGGACAGGCGGAGACCGTAGCTTCGCGGCCGGTTCGTGACCACGTGCGGCGTGAACTGCTGGGTATCGATGTACACCTCCGCATTCTCGTCGAACACGTTGTCGATGAAGAACTCGGCCCGCCAGGTATCCTTCTCCACACCGAACGCGAGATTCGCGATGGTGTAGGCCTCCTGGACATAGCGTCCGCCGGGGATGCCGTCCTGATCGAGCAGATCAGTGCCGGGCGCGGCGCCGAGGAAGGCATCTGCCTCACGCTCGATTTCCAGGCCGGAGCCGGCGACCTGATAGACACGCTGCATGGTGTCTTCGACCACGTAGGCGTCCATCTTCAGGCCGACCTTGCTCTCGCCGGTGTAGGCGACGCCGCCGGTCACGTAGCCGCGCAGGTTCGCAATCTCGCCGACGGCCGGCAGATCGAACCCGTAGCGCGCCCGGATGTTGCCGGAGAACTCCGGCGAAAACGGCAGCTCGCTACCCACCGGGGCGGCGATGCCCTGCAGCTCTTCGTTCAACCGCGTGAGTTCCGTGTCGAGAACACTGAAGGCACCGGCAATCGTGAGATTGGCTGTCGGCTGCCAGATGAAGTCGCCGTCGATACCCGTGATCTCCGCATCACCCACGTTGTCCGCGAACCACAGGAAGTTGATGTTCGTGGGATCGAAGCGCGAGGTCTGCAGGTCCGTGATCTCCGAGTAGAACGCGGTCGCATTCAGGCGCAGCGTATCGTCGAAGAAGTCGCCCTTGAAGCCGAGCTCATAGTTCTGCAGATCGTCCGTCTGGGAGTAGACCGGGATGCGGAATCCGTCGAATGCCGGATTGGAGCCCGAGGCACTCGCCAGTCCGCCGCCGACCCGATTCGTCACCGGCGGACGGAAGCCTTCGGCGAAATTGCCGAAGAGCAGGATGCGATCGGTCACACGCCAGTCCAGCGAGAACCGGACAATCACGTCATCCTGCGTGAGTACGCCGTCGCTGTCCAGGTCGCTCACATCGAGCTGACCGCTCTGGATGGCCTCGAATACATCGATGGTGCCGTTGCCGTCAACGTCCGTGAAGCCCGCGTCGGCCAGCGCCTGTTCGGTGCCGATGCCCAGCGCGCGCAGCCGCTCGGTCACATTGACCGTGGTCGTGGCGCCCTTGTACTCATCGTCGATCTCGTACCAGCGCGCGCCAAAGGCCGCCGTCAGCCGGTCGGTGATGTCGAACTCCGCCTGACCGAACACGGCAATCTGCTCCGTCGTACGCGTCACGTCGTTGACGAAACTCACCTCGCCCGGAATCGACTGACCGGCGAAGCGCGTGCCCTCGACCTGGGGCAGGCTGCGGTTCGCGCCGACGTTCTCGAAGAACGGGCTGTCCGTGGAGGCAATCTTGAAGAAACCCGTACTGGCCAGTTCCTGGTCGTCGTAGAACACGCCCGCCGTCAGCCGCCAGCGGTTTGCGTCCGGCGTGTTGATCCGGAACTCGTGGGTCATCCGCGTGTTCTCGGTGTCTTCCTTGTAGAACTTCTGCGGGTTGAAGCACTCGTCGTAATAGGTGCCGGTCGTGTCAGAGAAGTCCGAGCAGACATAGTAGGCCGAGAACAACCCGCCATTGGTGTAAAAGGTGTAATCGATGGTGGAGTCCACCTGCCGATCGAGATAACCGCCGGTATAGATCACGTCGAGCATCGCGAGGCGACCGTTGAGCGTCCACGTGGTGAGGCCGAAGTCGTCCTCGTTCTCGTCCGGCGCAAAACGGTTCACCGAACTCTCACCGTCAAGGTTGGGGTCATAGGCCCAGACGCCCTCGGTATCCAGAGTCTGCTGCGTGTGCTGCACCAGCAGGTCCCAGCGATCATTGATCAGCCAGGACAAGCCGAAGCGGCCGCCTGTGTAGGTGGCGTCGTTGAAATCACCCTCCACCAACTGGTCGTTGCGGGGAACCGGGATAGTCTGGTTTTCCGGATCCGGCAGCGGACCGCCGGAGATGCGATCGATGACGACGGTGCTGCCGTTCCAGCCACCGTTCTCCGGATCATTCAGGATGTGATCAATCCAGCCGCCCTGGTTGTCATTGTAGGCCGCTACGCGCAATGCCAGCGTATCCGAGACAGGCAGATTGAAGTAGGCCTCGACGGAGTTGCTCATCTCGCCGCCGCTCGTGTTCGAGATGCTGGTATCGAAACCGGCCTGGAAGGAGGAATGGTCCGGCTTGTTGGTGATGAGCCGCACCGTACCAGCCTGGGAGCTGGCGCCGAACAGCGTACCTTGCGGGCCGGGCAGCACCTCGATGCGCGCCAGGTCGGTGGCGTAGACGTCCAGGTTACGGCCCTGCAGCGCCACCGGCTGCTCGTCGAGATACAGTGCCACGGAGGGTTGCAGGCCCTGTACCGAGGACAGCGTGAGAATGGTCTGAGACGTTGCGGCGCCGCGGATGTAGATTTCCTGCTGGCCAGGCCCGGTCCCCTGGCTGGTGACGTTCGGCAGGTAAAGCGCATAGTCCTGGAAGCTGCTGATGCGAAGCTCCTCCAGGTTGTCGCCCTGCAGCGCCGACACTGCAACAGGGACGTCCTGCATGGACTCCTGTCGCTTCGTCGCCGTGACGACGATCTCCTCGATAGCCCGCTTCTTTGGGGCGGCAGGAGCTTCCTGCGCCTGCACCACCGTGACTGCCGTAGAGCCGGCGCCGGCCGCAAGGGCCGATACGACGGCCGCGCGAATCTTCGTATTCCGTCTCATAACCTCTTCCTGTTTTTCACTATCGATTTCATTACGGCCGACATTCGGGTAGGCCGTTCCTTTCCGGTTCGCCCGCTGCGGTTTTGTGCCGACAGGCTGCGGATGCCCGCAGCGCCCGGGCGACGGCACCCTTGCGGGGTGCCGACTCGAATCTCCCTAAGACGCTTCACGGGGCAAGGCCGCGTGACAGGACAGCTTGGCAACGCGTAAACAGCGATGCTGTGTTCCTTTGGCCACATAGTGTGCCTAGACCGACGGCCCATTGCAAAGGCACTCAAAATAAATTGTTGTATTTTTGCAAATACGCCGTTCGAAAAGGAATCGATAACCGCCAAATATTAAGCAGTATCATAGGGCTACATCGATCAACCGGAAGCCGGCCGTACAACTGTTCCAATGATGCTCAATGGGGTTGGCGTGATTGATGCAGCACCTGAGTGCGCTCGCAGTTGCAAGGAACAGCAGGGGCCTCAGCGCCGATCCCGTGACGCCGTCAACGCCGCAATATCGCCCACCACCGCGCCACGTTCAGCAGGCTCATCAGCGAGGCCGACACGTAGGTCATGGCAGCGGCGCGGAGGATCCTGCGGGCATGGCGTTCGTCGCCGTCCCGGAACACCCGGCGTTCCGCCAGCAGCGGCAGCGCCCTGCGGAAGCTGGCATCGAATTCCGTCGGCAGGGTGGTGGCGTGTACCACGATGCCCGATGCCAGCGTGAGCAGGCCGCCGAGGAACATCATCAGGCCTGCCACCGGCGCCCTGGTCACGGCTACCATCACCGGCGAGGCCATCATGAGACCGGCGCCGACGCGTTCGATCGGCGAAATCCAGCGTACCAGGCGCGTGCGCCAGCGCAGCGGCCCGAAGCCGCCCGCATCCTGCAGTGCGTGACCCACCTCGTGCGCTGCCACGGTGATGGCAGTGAGCGAGCGACCGTCGTGGTTGTCCGGGCTGAGCCGTACCACCTTCTCGATGGGGTCGTAGTGATCGCCCTGCTCGGTTTTCTCGGTACGCACCCGCTCGAGGCCGGCGCCGTCCAGCAGGTCCCGCGCCAGCCGGGCGCCGGTCATCGGATAGCGGTCGGTGGGCCGGCTGTAACGTTTCATCACTCGCTGTACCCAGAGCCCGGGCCCCAGCAGGACGGCGATGCCGATGACGATGAGGAGGAGGATGTGCATGACGCGATGAGACGATATTCTGGACTAAACGATCAGACAATGCCGGAGGCGCGGTGGTTCATGGCGGGGCCGGCGACAGCAATAATCGGGCCTCGGGAAATAATCGGGTCTGAAGGCCCTACCCGTGGTCGTGCTCTGCCGCTTCCGCCTCTTCCTTCTCCAGGCGGGCGCGGCGCTTCAGGAAGCGGCTGAGCTGGTGGTCGGCGGCCTGGTAGCCGAGCTCGATGAGCTCGTCGGCACGGTCGAACTCGATGATGCTGGCGACGTCCCGGGGGACGGAGATGACCACGTCCGGCGGGTAGGCTGCCAGTTTGGCGCGTGCGATGGCGCCCTGCATCGTGTCGAAGGTCTGCTGGGCGATGTCGAGCATGCTCCAGCCGTCCGTACTCTCGCGGGTGAACTGGTCGTGCAATCGGTCGAGGAAGCGGTCGATGAGTCCCTGCTTGTTCTTACGGCCCTCTTCAGACGGCGCCTGCCGCTTGCCCGGCAGGCGCAGGTTTTCGTCCGGCGGGCCGTTGAGGTTCACCGCCACGGTGAAGTCGGTGGGATCGTCGAAGGTGGGCGCGATCGGCACCGGGTTCAGGATGCCGCCATCGAGCAGGGGACGGCCGTCCTTGCGGAACGGCACGAAGAAAAATGGCAGCGCGATGGAGGCCCGGATGGCCTCGAACAGCGAGCCGGAGCTGATCCAGACCTCCTTCTCGCGGGCGATGTCCGAGGCCACCGCAGTGAAGCGCACCGGCAGGTCCCGTATCTCGTGGTCGCCCACGAAGTCCTTCAGCACGTTCATGATGCGGGTGCCGTCCACGAAGCCGGACTTGCTGAGTGTGAAATCCAGCAGCCGCACGATATCGCTCTTGCGGATGGCCGAGGCCCACTCCGCGTACTCCTCCAGTTTGCCCGCCGCATAGCAGCCGCCGATGAGCGCACCCATCGAGGCGCCCACCACGGAGGATATCTCCAGCTCGTGTTCCTCGATCCAGCGGATCACGCCGATATGGGCGTAGCCCCGGGCGCCGCCGCTGCCCAGCACCAGCGAAATCTCGCGCTTGTCACGGCTCACGTTGGTTCCCTCTTTTCACTCGATTGCCCACGCTCCCGCGGGATCGTACAGGCGCTTCAGCTCCTGTTTGAGCACCTTGCCCTGCGCATTCATCGGCAACGCCTCGACGAAGCGCAGATACTTCGGGAGCTTGTAGCGAGCCAGGCGGGCCGAGCAATAGGCCAGCAGTTCATCCGGTGCCGGGTTCGCGCCGGCCCGCAGCTGGATCACGGCCAGCCCCGCCTGCCCCCATTTCTCATCGTCCACGCCGACCACCGCGGCTGCCGCCACCTCTGCCCGCTCGCACAGCACGTTCTCCACCTCGGCGGGATAGACGTTCTCGCCGCCCGAGATGTACATGTCCTTGTAGCGGTCGACGATATACAACGTGCCGTCGGGCGCGAGCCGGCCCGCGTCGCCCGTGCGGAACCAGCCTTCCACGAAAGCCTGCGCCGTCTCCTCCGGTGCGCTCCAGTAGCCGGGGGTCACCGCAGGCCCCTTGATCTGAATCTCCCCGACCGCGCCGTCCGGGATTTCGCAGCCCGCCTCGTCGGCGATGCGCAGCCGGGTGTGCATCATCCGGTGCCCGGCCGAGCCCACCCGGCCCGCCGCCTGCCGGGGCGGCAGTATCGCCACGCTGAATGCCTCGGTGAGACCGTAGGACTGGGCCAGATGGACACCCTTCGCGGACCACGCTTCCAGCAGGTCCGTGGAGACCGGCGCGGCGCCCACGCCGGCCACCCTGAGGGTGGGAAATTCGGCCTCGGCGAACTCGGGCAGCTCGGCCATCATGGCGTACTGTACGGGCACGCCCAGGCAATGGGTGATGCCGGCCTCCGGGTCGGTCAGCAGACCGAGAAAACGCCGCGGATCCCACTTCTTCATCACGCACAGCGTGCCGCCGTAGTGGAACACCGGCATGGAGAAACCGTACAGGCCGGCCGAGTGGAACATGGGGGCGCAGGTGAGCGAGCGCGAGCTGCCCGTGAGGTCCCCGTGCAGCGCGGCGTGGATGATGGTGTCGCGCATCATCCGGAAAGTGCCGATCACGCCCTTGGGCATGCCCGTCGTGCCGGAGGTGTAGAGGAGCGTCGCCAGGTCGTCGATGGTGAGGTGCACGGGCTGCAGCGAATCCGCGCTGGACGCCGCGATGAGCTGCTCGTACTCGCTGTCTGCCGGCTCGTTCCTGCGCTCCAGCTTCGCCAGCCGCGACCCCTCGACGAGATGGCTGAACTCCGCGTCACAGATCACCACACTAGGCTCGCCGTGGTTCAGGATGTCCGCGATCTCGCGGGCGCTGAGCCGCCAGCTGAGCGGCATGAGTGCCGCGCCCAGCTCCCAGCCGGCGAACAGGGTCTCGAACACGTCCGTCGAGTTGTGGCAGAGCATGCCAATGCGGTCGCCCTTGCGGAGGCCGTAGGCAGACTTGAGACCCACGGCGAGCCGCCGCAACCGCTCGTTGAACTCGCCGTAGGTGAAGCTCCGCCCGATATCCACGTCCACGGCGGCGACCACGTCGGCGTCGTAACGCGCATGATAGTCCAGCCAGTCGACGGAGAATTCGTCCCGGATCGAGGGCTCGCGCTGATCGGCGAGCGCCGCCATCTGTTCCATGCTCATGCGTCGTCTCCTGCGCCGCCGGCCCGCCGCATGCGCGAGTTGCGTTTCTTCCTGGTTTTCCGGCGACGTCCCCTGCCCGACAGCGCCGCGTTACGCACATCCCGGTAAGACGCATCGATGCACTCCGCGTAGAACTCCGGGTCCGGCAGCATCTGCCGGCAGGCGGTGAACATGATCGAGACGCTGCCGTTGTAGGAGAACACGGCGTGGAACAGGCCGGCCTGATGCACCACCGGCCCCATGCCGAGCATGGCCACCATCTCGGCCCCGGCGAGATACGCCGGCTTGCGGATGCCAGCCACGTTCGTCACCATCGTGTTGAATGCCACCTTGCCGGAGCGCACCGCCAGCTCCATCAGCAGCGGGAACAGCGCGCGGGCGACGGGCGATGGCAGATTCATGGGGATCTCCGCCATCCGCCGCGGCCCGATCGCCTCCATCACCGCCTTCGCTTCCTCGGTGCTGTCGTGGATGGCCCGCAGCCGCTCGACCGGATCGGCGATCCCGGTGTGCAGAGGCGTCAGCATCACGCCCATCAGGTTGTCCATCCCGTGGCCGTGGTCGTCCTCGCCCCGAACGTTGACAGGACAGGCCGCCACCAGCGTCTCTGCGGGCAACTCATCGCGGGCCGACAGGTAACGCCGCAGCGCCCCGGCGACGACGGCCAGCACCAGATCGTTGATGGTACCGTCCAGCGCCTTCGAGACCGCCTTTACCTCGGCCAGATCATAGACGTGGCCGTCCACCACCCGGCTGGGCGAGACCGGTCCCCGGTTGAAAACCGTCTTCGGCACGGGTGTGCGCTCCTTGCCGCGACTCGCGAACCCGGCCTTCACGAGGCCCGGTGCGGCGGCGGCCAGCGCGCTGCCGAGACGGAGCGTCTTCGCGAGATTGCTGGCCGGGCTGCGCAGCAGCAGCCGCGCCGCCCCGGGCGCCGGCCGCGTCCGGGGCGGCGTGTGCGCGTAGCGGGAGCCGTCCGCCGGCAATGGCTCAAAGTCGTGGATAGCCGCCTGGATCTCCTGGCCGCTGACGCCGTCGATTGTTGCGTGATGCATCTTCATGAACATGCCGAAACAGCCCGGTCGCACGCCGGGCACCTCGTTCAGCCCCTCGATGACGTAGACCACCCACAAGGGTCGCGCCAGATCGAGCTGCCGGGCCTGCAGGCGTGCGACCAGGTCCATCAGCTGGCGCCAGCCGCCGGGTTTCGGCAGGGCGATGTGGCGCACGTGATACTCCAGGTCGAACTCCTCGTCCTCCACCCAGTAGGGGTAGTCGAGCGCGAATGGCACCGGCAGCAGCTTCCTGCGGAACACCTTCGAGCGGTCGATGCGCTGCGCGAAGGTGGCCAGAATCTCGGTGAACTTCACCCGCCCGTGCGGGTGGCTGGAAGGGTCGTAGATCTGCAGCGAGCTCACCTCCAGCGGCGCGCGCTCCGACTCCGCGTAGAGGAACAGGGAATCGAGCCCGGTTAACTGCTTCAGCATGTCGGCTGCTCCTTCACCCTTTCAGGAAGCGGGCGACGGGATTGGGGTTGAACGGGCGCCAGCCGTCCTCGGTCTGCGCCAGCCGATCGGCCACGACGTACAGCACGCCCGGGTTCACGGCCATGCCGAAGTGGCTGGCGACCACGCTGATGTTCTCGGCCAGCGGCGAGACCCGATCCTGCGCGATGGCCGGCGCCACGACGCCGTCCGTATGGCTGTAGATGCAGGTGCAGCGCACGTCCGGCACGGGTGTGGCCACCTCGCGCAGGAAGGCGAGCAGCTCCGGCGTGATGTCGTCCGGCGAGGTGCGCTGGTAAATCCGCCAGATGGTGGTGGCCTCCGGCGTGTCGCCGACGGGGCTGCCCATCGTGATCAACTGGCGGACGAGATCGCCGCGCATCTTCGCCGCCTGACGCGCGATGACGCCGCCCTGGCTCCAGCCGATCAGTGTGACCTTGCGGCCGGTCTTCCGGGCCACCCGCTCGAGCTGGACGACGAAGCGCTCCTCGTACTCGGTGCGGTCGTAGCCGATACCGAGGTTGGTGCCGAGCCCCCAGGGATGAGGGTCGTAGCCCCAGTGCTTCAGGTAACGGCGCAGGATCAGCATCGAGGTGTCGTTGCCGCGGAAACCGGGCACGGTGATGACCGGATGGCCGTCCCCCCGCGGCGCGGTGAGCACCAGTGGATGGGCCGGCAGCAGGCACAGGAATTCCAGGATCGCCCGCGGCAGCTCGGCGAAGGCGTATCCCAGGAAAGGCGGTTGCGCCCGCCCGGTATCTGCGTCCTCGCCATCCGGCATCAGCAGTCCTCGTAGCAACACCCGTACCGGTGCATTCCGGCCCATTGTACCCGCGGCGTCCCGCGGCGGGAGCCGCAGCCGTGCGTCCGCGGACGGCGTCCGTTGGCGGCCGGCCCGGGGCCAGCCTAATATGGCGACCCTATCCACGGGCAGCGAGTCCACAGGGAGCGAGCGGCATGGCCAGGGGTATGGCGACGGGCATGAGAAGGGAGCCCTATGCGGCGGTGACCCGCAGCGTGCGCGACGGCGTGGGCGGGCGCAGCGTCGGCGCCTTCTTCGACCTCGACGGCACGATCATCGCCGGCCACTCGGTCGGAGACTTCTTCTTGGAACGACTGAAGGCCGGCCAGGTCGGCGTCGACGAGTTCCGCGACCTGGTGACGATGTCGGCGCGCTATCTCACGAAGACCGGCGATTTCGGGGACGGCATGGCGGCCTCCGTCGCGAACCTGTGCGGCCAGCGGGAAGGAGACCTGATCCGGCTGGGACGGAAGGTGGGGATGGAGCGCCTCGTGCCCCAGGTGTTCCCGGAGATGAAGGCCCTGCTGCGCGCCCACCGGGACCGCGGCCACACCGTCGCCATCGTGACTTCCGCCACCCGCTATCAGGCTGAGCCGCTGGCCGATCAGCTGGGCATCGAGCACGTGCTGTGCACGGAACTCGGCGTCACAAGGGGGCGCTTCACCGGCACCATCCGGGGCGAGCCCTGCTACGGTGCGAACAAGCTCACGGCCGCCCGGGCATTCGCCCGCCCGCGCAGGATCTCCCTGAAGAAGAGCTACTTCTACTCCAACGGCAGCGAGGACCTGCCGCTGCTGGAGGCGGTCGGCAATCCCGCGGCCGTCAATCCTGACCGCCGCCTCCGCACCGCCGCCGAACGGCAGGGCTGGCCGGTGCACGATTTCGACAGCCGCGGCGGCATCGGCCCGCTGGACGTCGCCCGCACGCTCACCACCTTCGGCAGCATTCTGCCTAGCTTCGCGGCCGGGCTGCCGCTGCGCCTGCTGGGGGCCAGCGCGCGCGACGCGCTGAACCTGTCGCTGGCGACGTGGACCAATTTCGCTCCGCTGATCGCCCGCCTCCGGCTGATCGTCGAGGGCGCGGAGCACCTGTGGTCCGACCGGCCCGCCGTGTTCGTTTTCAACCACCAGAGCAGCATGGATGTGCTCATCGTCGCGAAGCTCCTGCGCGAGGACGTGGTCGGCATCGCCAAGAAGGAGGTGCAGCGCCAGCCCTTCCTCGGCCCGGCGCTCACCCTGGCAGGGACCGTGTTCGTCGACCGGGACACCGTCGGCGACGCGAAGAAGGCGCTGGACCCCGCCGTGGCCGCCCTCGAGCAAGGCCGCTCCGTCGCCATCGCACCGGAGGGCACCCGCAGCCGGGACGGCCGTCTTGGCGAGTTCAAGCGCGGGGCTTTCCATCTGGCGCGGGCAGCGGGCGTGCCCATCGTGCCCATCGTCATCCACAATGCGCAGGATGCACTGCCGAACGGCAGCCTCGTCGTGCGCCCGGCCGAGGTGAAGGTCACGGTGCTGCCGCCGGTGGCGACGGACGACTGGACGCTCCGCAGCATCGCGCCGCAGACCCGCCGCATGCGCGAACGCTTCCTGCACGAGCTCGGACAGAGCTGATAATAACGGGGCGACGCTGCCACCACGCCATCGGGGGTACAATGGCCGCCGAGAGCCAAGCATGAGACAACTCAGCGGATCCGACGCCTTCTTCCTCTATTCCGACCGTCCGGGCCGGCACCAGCACGTCTCGACCATCTACATTTACGACCCCGCCACGGCCGCCGGCGGCCAGGTCGGTTTCGACGCCATTCGCCGTCACATGGAGCAGCGCCTCGATACCTCGCGCCTGTTCCGCCAGCGTCTGGTGCGCGTGCCCCTCGACCTCGATTACCCGTGGTGGATCGAGGATCCCCACTTCGAACTCGATTTTCACCTGCGCCACATCGCGCTGCCGGAACCGGGCGACTGGCGCCATCTCTGCATCCAGCTCTCCCGGCTGCACGCGCGCCCCCTGGACCTGACGCGGCCGCCCTGGGAGATGTACGTCATCGAAGGCCTGGAAAGCGTGGAGGGCCTCCCCGCCGGCGCCTTCGCGGTGATGACCAAGGTGCACCATGCGGCCATCGACGACGTCACCGAAGAAGATTTCACCATCGCGCTGCACGACCTCGCGCCTCACTCGCCGGCTGCGCCGGCCGGGGCGCGCTGGCATCCCGGACAGGAACCGGGACTGGGCGAGCTGCTGCTGCTCTCCTGGTTCAACAACACCACGAAGATCCTGGAGACCGGCCAGAGCCTGATTGATCGGCTGCCGCTCGTGGGCAGCAGCCGGAGCAAGCCGCAGATTCTGCTGCGCACCGAGCATGGCCCGGCACCGGTCACGCGCTTCGACCACCGCATTACGCCTCATCGGGTGTGGGACGCGCGTTTCTTCGATATGGAAACCGTGCAGCGTATCGCCGGCACCCTCGCGCGGGGCACCGCGGAGGATGTGGCCGTGGCCACCTGCGCAGGGGCGGTGCGCCGCTACCTCGGGGAGAAGGGCGAACTGCCGGCCGCCTCCCTGTGGGCTCTCTTGCCGCTGCACCGTCACCGGCGGTCGCAGGAAGGACTGCCCGGTCACCAGGTCCGGCTCGCGCGTATCAAACTAATGACCCACGTCGGCGATGCCGAGGCCCGGCTCGCGCGCATCCACGGCGAGATCGAGAACAGCCGGGCGCGGAGCGCAGTAGACGCCGGCGAGATGAGCGAACTGCAGGACAGCCTGCCGGCCACCACCATGAATCTGGCAGCCCGCACCATCTCGGCCAATCTCGGCCCGGGCCGCCAGTACCGCAAAAACCACAATCTGGTGGTGAGCATCACGCCGGGACCGGAGCGCCCGCTCCATCTCTGCGGCGCCCGGCTGCTGACTTTCACCGGCATGGCCAACATCATGGACGACCTCGCCCTCGCCCACACCGTCACGCGCTACGACGGCCGCCTGGCGATCGCCTTCGTGAGCGACCGGAAGATGCTGCCGGACCCGGCGTTTTATGCGGAGTGCCTGGAGGCGGCGTTCGGGGAACTCGAGGTGGCGGCCCGTGATCTGCTCGACGAGTCTCGCCCGGCCGGATAGCGGCAAGCCGAAGTCTTGCTATCGGCGCCCGGAGTCGGGAAGCTACCGCCATGGACGACATCATCACCATCGATTGCCACTATCTCGACGCACCGCAGTTCGCGGCGGCTTATCTCATTATCGAGGGCGACGAGGCCGCATTCGTCGACAACAACACCAACCAGGCGTTGCCTCGCCTGCTCGGCGCGCTCGACGACGCCGGTCTGCAGCCCGGGCAGGTGCGCTACCTGATCGTGACCCACGTACATCTGGACCATGCGGGTGCGACCTCCGCCCTCGCCGAAGCGTGCCCGGACGCCGTCGTGCTCGCGCACCCGCGGGCGGTGCGTCACATCGTCGATCCGGAGAAGCTGGTGGCCAGCGCGAGCGCTGTCTACGGGGAGGCCGAGTTCCGGCGGCTGTACGGCACGATCGAGCCGGTGCCCGCGGAGCGCGTCCGCGAGATGGCCGATGACGAGAAGCTCGCGTTCGGCCGGCGCGAACTGACGTTCCTGCATACCCGCGGCCACGCCAATCATCATTTCTGCGTGGCGGACAGCCGTACGAACAGTGTATTCACCGGCGATGCCTTCGGCCTGCATTATCCCGTGCTGCAGTCGCAGGGACGGTTCGCGTTTCCCTCCACGAGTCCCACGGATTTCGACGGGCCGCTGGCACGCGAAGCCGTGCAACGCATCGTCGACCTGCAGCCGGACACGGTGTATCCGACCCATTTTGGTGCAGTAACGGCGATCGGGGAGACCGCGGGACAGCTGGATCGGCATCTGCGTTTCGCCGAACAGGTAATGCTCGACGCCGAGGCGAGCGACACACCGGACGACGCCCTGTACGACGACATCCTGCGGCGTCTCAGGGATTACTTCACGGGGCTGCTCGACGGCCGTGGAGATCTCGGCCGCCGGCCCGAGACCTGGCGATTGCTGGACCTCGATCTTGATCTTAACGCACAGGGGCTGGCCTTCGCTGCCAACAAGCGCCGACGCAAGGCGCGGGAGAGCCGGGACTGATCGCTGCCCTGAGATGACGCCCGGACATAATCCGGGCGCAGTAACGGTCCTCTTGCATCGCGCCTCCGCGCCTGCTTTTATAAACGGCCGGCTTCGAGCCGGGCGCAGGCAGGGAAAATATGTCCGATAAGAACGAAAAAGCGGTGTCCCGCTGGGGACGCCTGGGGAACGAACGCGACGAGGAAGCCCAGCGCAGGCGCGCGATGGAGTCGCCGGGTGCCTACCACGGGGACATCGCCGCCGGCGAATTACACTGGTTCGACCCGGACGGCACGGCATGGCTCACACGTGACCCGGTCGAGGGCCAATGGCACGGTTGGCAAGCCGCGACCGGCGAACCCGTCGAGGATGCCGGGCGTGAGGGCGACTGGCGGCCGTGGCAGACCGCGTTCGACGACCGCGACGCACCGTTCTACCGCTGGTTCACCGGCGGCCTGACCAACGCCTGTTTCAACGAGGTCGACCGTCACGTGCTCGGCGGCCGCGGCGCACATCCCGCCTTCGTCTTCGAGGGCGACCGCTGGGACCCCTCCAAGAACAACGGCCGCGGCGGGCCGGTGTTCCAGCTGGAGATACCGTATCGCCGGCTGCTGCTGGAGACGGTGATCCGTGCGGAGGTGCTTGCCTCGCTGGGGCTCGGCAAGGGCGACCGCATCGCATTCAACCTGCCGAATATCCCGGACCAGCTCTACTACACCGAGGCGGCCAAGCGGCTCGGCATCATCTATACGCCGGTGTTCGGCGGGTTCTCGGCGAAGACGCTGTCCGACCGCATCGCGGATGCCGGCGCGCGGGTGGTGGTCACGGCGGACGGCGGCTACCGCAATGCCGAAGTGGTGCCGTACAAGGAGACCTTTACGGATGCCGCCCTCGACAATTTCGTTCCGCTGCCCGCGGCCGTAGCCGCGCTGGAGGAGATACTCGCCGGACTCGATTCCCGGGATACGGCCGGGCGGCTCGGCGCCGCCGTGCGCGAGGGCCTGACGGGCGAGATCACGGTCGAGCGCAGTGACGTCATGCGCGAACTCGGCCGTGCGCTGGAGCAGGAAGGAGCACTGGACGCGGAGCAGACCGCGGAGGTGCGCACCAGCGTGGCGCGCCGGCTGGCGGAGGTGCAGCACGTGGTCGAGCAGGTGGTCGTCATCCGCTACACCGGACAGGAGATCGTGGTGCAGCCGCGGGACCGCTGGTCACCCGACCTCGTCGCCGAGGCCACGCAAAAGGTGCTGGAACGGGCCCGGGCGGCGGGTTTCGACGTGGCCGACACCGATGGCCTGCTGGCGCTGGACGACGCCTCGCTGTACCGGGCGCTCTGCGCCAGCCATCCGGCACTGCCGGTGGATTCCGACTGGCCGCTGTTCATCATCTACACCTCCGGTTCCACCGGGAAACCCAAAGGCGTGGTGCATACCCACGGCGGCTGGCTGGCCGGTATCTCGCACACCATGCGCATGGTCTTCGACGCGGACGGAGACGACCGGCTGTACGTGATCGCCGACCCGGGCTGGATCACCGGCCAGTCCTATCTCATCGCCGCACCGCTGGCCACCGGCATCACCTCGGTGGTGTCGGAAGGCTCGCCGCTGTTCCCCCATGCGGGACGCTTCTCTTCCATTATCGCCCGTCACGGGGTCACGCTCTTCAAGGCGGGTTCCACGTTCCTGAAGGCGGTGATGACCGACCCCGCCAGCACCGAGGACATGTCGGCCTACGACATGGGCCGACTAAAGGCGGCCACGTTCTGCGCCGAACCCGTCTCGCCGGCAGTACAGAAATTCGCGATGGAGCGTATCTGTGCTCATTATCTGAACTCCTACTGGGCGACGGAGCACGGCGGCATCGTCTTCTCCTGCCCGTGGGGCGGCTACAAGCCGCTGGCCCCCGACGCCAAGACCTGGCCATTACCCTGGATCGACGCCGAGGTACGTATCGCCACCGAGACCGACGAGGCCGGCCGTGCCGTCGGCTGGCGAGCGGCCGAGACAGGCGAGAAAGGCGAACTCGTCATCCGGCGCCCGTATCCGTATCTGGCGAGGACGATCTGGGGCGACGCGGAGCGGCTCGGCACGGCCAAATGGTGCGGCGACATCGAGCGGTTCAACGGGGTCTATTTCAACCGCTGGGCCGACGGTCTCGCGTACACCCAGGGCGACTACGCCCGGCGCCACGACGACGGTGCCTTCACCCTGCACGGCCGCTCCGACGACGTCATCAACGTCTCCGGCCACCGTATCGGCACGGAGGAAATCGAGGGGGCCATTCTGCGTGACAAGGTACTGCGCGCGGACTCCCCGGTCGGCAACGCCGTCGTGGTCGGCGCGCCCCACGAGGAGAAGGGCGAGACACCGATCGCGTTCCTGATACCCGCGCCGGGGCAGCGCCTGGGCGACGATGATTTCGCCCGGCTGCAGGCGCTGGTGCGCGCGGAGAAAGGCTCGACGGCGGTACCGTCGGACTTCCTGGTCGTCTCGGCCTTCCCGGAGACCCGTTCCGGCAAATACATGCGCCGAACGCTGCGGGCCATCCTGCTGGAGGAGCCGCTCGGCGATCTCTCCACACTGCGCAACCCCGACGTCGTGGACGAGATCCGCGAGACCGTCGCCGAGTGGCGGGCCTTCGGCCGGCTCGGCGAGGCGCGGGAGATCGTGCAGACTTATCGTTATCTGCGGGTGGAGAATCACGACCTCGCGCCGGGCCGGCGGGTGGCGCTGGTGGTCATCGACCATCCACCGGTGAATTCCCTGAACGAACGCAGCCTGGACGAGCTGAACACCGTCCTCGAGCACATCTCGAAACGCCAGGATACGGCCGCGGTCGTCATCACCGGCGCACGCAGCGCCTTCGTCGCCGGCGCGGATGTCAAGGAGTTGCTCGAGGTCGGCGAGGCGGGCGACATCGACAGCGCACGCACGCCGCCGAATGCCGCTCACACCGCGTTCTCGACACTGGAGAACCTGAGCAAGCCGGTGATCGCCGCGGCCAACGGCCCGGCCCTGGGCGGCGGCAACGAACTGGTGCTCGCCTGCGCCTACGTGATCGCCGATCGCCATGCCCGCTTCGGCCAGCCGGAGATCAACCTCAACCTGCTGCCCGGCTACGGCGGTACCCAGCGCCTGCCTCGCCGACTGCATCACCGCAATGGCGAAGACGGCCTCGTCGAGGCGATGCGACTCGTATTCAGCGGCCGCCCCGTCGACGCCGAGGCGGCCAGACGCATCGGGCTGGTGGACGAGGTGGCGGGCGGCGACGGCGTGGGACCGGTGGCGACCGCGATGGAACGGCTGCGCCAGTATTTCGGGGGCGAAGGGCCGCTGGTCGAGGCGATGGAACAAAGACGGCAATACCTCGAGTCCCGGGAATCGACGCTGCCGGACCCGGCCGGCCTCACCGATCATCCGAGGCTCGCGCCGGCGATCGCGCAGCTTCGCGCGAGCGGCCGCGAGCGGCCCGTCGAGCGGATCCTGGACGCCCTCGCGGTCGGCGCGAAGCAAGGTCAGCGCGCGGGGCTTGGCCACGAAGCGGAGCTGTTCGCAGAAGCGGTCTGCGACCCCGGCTCCGGTCCCAGGGGCATCCGTGCCTTCCTCGAGCGCCGCAGCGCGCCGCTGCCGCTGCGCTACGTCGAGGTGCCGCCGGACGCGGACGCGGAAACCCGCAGCCGGCTGGAGGCCGAAGGCCGGCTGCTGCCCGTGGATGCCGCCTTCTATCCGGGCGTCACGCCGGTGCCCGAATATCAGTACGGCATGGGCGTGACCAAGGACCCGGCGAGCGGGTTGCCCCGCCATGCCGACCCCAACGAGTCCGAGCAGCTGCTGGTGCTCGAAACGCCGCAGCCCGGGCCGAACGAGGCGCTGGTCTACCTCCTCGCCTCGGAGGTGAACTTCAACGATATCTGGGCGCTCACGGGTATCCCGGTCTCGCCTTTCGACGCCCGTGACGCCGACCTGCAGGTGACCGGATCCGGCGGCGTGGGGCTGGTGGCCCGGCTCGGCGAGGAGCTGGTGCGCGAAGGACGCCTCTCGGTCGGCCAGCTGGTGACCATCTACTCGGGACAGAGCGAGCTGCTCTCCCCGGACCAGGGCCTCGATCCGATGGCCGCCGACTTCCACATCCAGGGCTACGAGGTGAACGACGGCAGCCACGCCCAGTTCCTGGTGGTACAGGGGCCGCAGCTGCACCCGAAACTCGGCGGGCTGACCATCGAGGAGGCCGGCTCCTACGGCCTGACATTCGGCACCATCCACCGGGCCCTCTACACCACCCTCGACGTGCAGCCCGGCCGGCGTCTGTTCGTCGAGGGCGCCTCCACCGGCACCGGCCTCGAGTGCCTGCGCAGTGCGCGGCAGACCGGGCTCGACGTGGTCGGCATGGTCTCCTCCGAGGAGCGCGCCGAGCGGGTACGGCGTTACGGCGGCGCGCCGGTCAACCGCAAGGACGACCGCTGGGCGGACATCTTCACGCCGGTACCGGATGACCCCGGCGAGTGGGATGCCTGGGAGCAGGCCGGCCGGCCATTCGTGAACGAGGTCGGGGAGCAGGCCGGCGGCCCGGTGGACTACGTGGTCTCCCACGCCGGTGAGCGCGCGTTCGGCCGCTCCTTCCAGGCGCTGGGCGAGGGCGGTGTGCTGACTTTCTTCGGCGCCTCCTCAGGCTATCGCTTCTCGTTCATGGGCAAGTCCGGCGAGGAGAGGCCGGCAGCGATGCTCGCCCGCGCCGGCCTGCGCGCCGGCCGGGCGCTGCTGGTAGTCTACGGCCCCGGGGCCGACGACGGCATTGTCGACCCGGTGGCCATCGAGGCCATAGAGATCGGCTGCTCGCTGAATGCCCGCGTCGCCGTGCTCGCGGATTCGGTGCCCCAGCGCGAGTTCGTGACCTCCCTGGGCTTCGGCACCCAGTTCGCGGGGGTGGTCAGTATCGAGGAGATCCGCCGGCGACTCGGCGAGGAATTCGAGCCGCCCGGACCGTTCCCACCGCTGCCGGATCCGTTCCGGGAATCGGCGGCATTCAAGGAAGCCGTCAGGCGCTTCTCGGACCGCACGCTGAAACCGGTGGGCTCGGCCATCGCACCCCTGCTGCGCAGCACGCTGGACAAGCGGGGACTGCCCGACGTGATCTTCGAGCGCCGCGGCCGCGACGGCCTGGCCCTGGCCACCTCGCTGGTGAAACCGAACGTGGGCTCGATCGTGTACGCCGAGGACCTCCGCGGTCAGCGGCTGAGCTTCTATGCACCCCAGGTCTGGATGCGCCAGCGGCGAATCCTCATGCCGAGCGCCGAGATCCGCGGCACGCACCTGAATACAGCGCGGGAGTTCGCCGAGGTCCAGGAGAGGATCGCGGCGGGCATGATCGATGTGGTGCCACCAGTGCAGGTACCGCTGGAGCGGCTGCCGGAAGCCCACCAGGCGATGTGGGAGAACCGGCATGCCGGCGCGACCTACGTGGCAGTGCACGCACTGCCGAGACCGGGATTGAAGACCAGGGACGAGCTGTACCGGGCCTGGGCCATCCGTGACGCGGAAGCACGGGGCGAGGAAATCCGGCGCATCGACACGGGATCAGCAGGGACACTCAGATGAACGAGAAGAACAAACCATCTGCGGGCGGGCGGGTCAACGGCCGCAACGTCGTCGTCACCGGTGCCGCCGGCAATATCGGCACCTACATTACCCGGGTGCTTCTGAAGCAGGGCGCCAATGTGGTCCTGACCGGGCGCTCCCGGGAGAAACTGGACAGCTTCGCAGACGAGCTGGTCCGGGAAGGCTACGACCGTTCGCGCCTCGCTTGCGCCGCGGGCGATTGCGCCGACCCGGCGGTCTGCCGGGAGATCGTCGCGACCGCCGTCGAACACTTCGGCGAAATCGACGTCCTGGTCAACAATGCGGGCGCCGCCGGGCCCAAGCGCACGCTGCGCCGCATTCCGTTCACAAACGCGGAGAAGCGGGCTCTGGGCGAGGACCAGACCCTTTTCGAATCCGCCATGAATCTGCTGGGAGGGCCCTGGCACATGGTGCGCGCGAGCGTGCCCCACATGGCGGTGGGCGGCTCCATCGTCAATGTCTCGACGATCTTCTCGCGGACACGCTATTTCGGCCGCATCGCCTACTCGGTGCCGAAGTCCGGCCTGAACGCGCTCTCCCACGGCCTCGCCCGGGAGCTCGGCGGCAGCGAGAAAGGCATCCGCGTGAATACGGTATTCCCGGGCCCGATCGAATCGGAGCGCATCGACATGGCCTTCTCGGCCATGGATGCGCTGCAGGGCCAGCCGGAAGGCACCACCTCCGGCGAGTTCCGCAATCTGATGCTGGTGAAGCGGCCGGATGCCGACGGCGTCATGGAGTTTCGCTATCCGACGCCGGCCGACGTCGCCTCGACCATCCTGTTCCTGTCCTCCGACGAGTCCCGGGCCTTCTCCGGCCATGGCTTCGAGGTGACCAACGGCATGCAGGTGCCGACGCGCAGCCGCTCGAAGCTGGTCTCCTGGCCAGACGACCGGCTGGTCGACCTCGGCGGCCGGGTCGTGCTGATCCTCTGCGGCAGCGACATCGACGAGGCCCTGGTATTCGCCGAGCGCAATCTGCACCGAGGGGCCCGGATCGTCATGTGTTCCCGCACCCTGGACTCGGTCGGCTACCTGCGCGCGCGGGTCCAGGACTTCGAACCCGTCGCCATCCAGGTGCAGCATCTGGACCCGCTGCGCCCGGAATCCATGGAGCGCGTATTCCAGTTCATCGAGGACCAGTACGGGCGCCTGGACGGCGTCATCGTGCTGCCCGCGACGCCCAACGGGCAACACGGCTATTCGCTCAGCACCGCCGACGATGACGACGTGGCCGCCTTCGTCGAGAACGAGGTTGTCGCGCCGGTGGCATTCGCCTCCATGCTCACCCGCAGGCTGGCCGCATGGAAGCCCCGGCGCTCCGCGCCCCAGGTGACCTTCGTCACCAATTCGGACGACGGCCACGGCAACCTCCTGAACGACATCAAGCGCGCGGCGGTCGAGGAGCTGATCCGGGTCTGGCGCTTCGAGGAGCGCCATGAGGACGATCAGGGCAACTGGGGCTGGCTGAACGTGCCGAACCAGCTCGTGCGCTTCGACAACAACCATCCGGACAACCTCGCGTTCTCGGCCGACTGGACGGCCACGCTGAATAACGGCGTGCGCAAGATGGACCCCATCGATCTGTGGGTGCCGAAAAGCATCCAGCGCGCGACCGGCAAGTCCTCCATGCCGCTGTCCATCCAGCGGGTACTGCCGGGGCTGCATCGCGGCAAGACCGCGGTCATCACGGGCGGCAGTCTCGGCATCGGTCTGCAGCTCGGCCGGTACCTGGCGCTGGCTGGAGCGCGTGTGCTGCTGACCGCGCGCAGCGGCCCGAAACTGGAGGCGGCACGCCAGGAGATCGTCGAGGAGCTGCGCAGCGTCGGCTACTCGGAGCCAGAGAACCGCGTGCACGTCCTGGCCGGCATCGACGTGGGTAAGGAGAACGCCCTCGAGCGCCTGCACAAGCACGTCCGCAAGCTTTTCGGCGAGCTCGACTTCCTGATCAACAACGCCGGCATCGCCGGCGCCGAGGAGATGGTGGTGGATATGAGCCAGGCGGACTGGGAGACCACCATGGAGGCGAACCTCGTCTCCAACTACTCCCTCATCCGCAAGTTCGCGCCAGCGATGAAGGAGCGCGGATCAGGCAATATCCTGAATGTCTCCAGCTACTTCGGCGGCGAGAAGTACGTCGCGGTCGCCTACCCCAACCGGGCCGACTACGCCGTCTCCAAGGCGGGCCAGCGCGCGCTGGCGGAAATTCTCTCCCGCCACCTCGGGCCCGAGATCCAGATCAATGCGATGGCGCCGGGGCCGGTGGACGGCGCCCGGCTGCGGGGCTCGTCCGACGCGCCCGGCCTGTTCGACCGGCGCGGGCGTCTGATCATGGAGAACGTGCGCCTGAACCGCGTGCATGCGGCCATCCTCGCGGTCCTCGACAGCGGCGACTCCGGTACGGACGTCGTCGTGCGCCTGGCCCGCAATGCCATCGAGGACCTCGCGCAGTGGCCCGATGCCCCCGAACCGCTGCGCAAGCTATTCGCGCAGGTGGCCGAAGGACGCCCGGAGACGCATGCCTCGAAGTACCTCCTGAACGAGGCCCTCGCGCCGAAGCTGATGCAGCGCCTGGTGAACGGCGGTCAGCTGGAGCAGGCGGAGGCCGAGCGCTTCCTGCAGGCCTTCGTGCCGGCGCCGGAGCCCTTCTTCGACGAGGCGGACGTCAAGAAGGCGGCGAAGAAGATCGAGACCGGTATTCTCAACCGGCTGCACCTTCACAAGATGCCGACCGACGAGGAGGTGGGGCTCTCCACCGTATTCAGCCTGGCCGACAAGAGCGTGAGCGGCGAGACGTTCCACCCCTCGGGCGGTCTGAAGTTCGACCGCTCTGTCACCGAGGGCGAACTGATGCTGCCGGCGGGCGCCGAGGATCTCGCAGCGTTGCGCGGCAAGCACGTGGCGCTGATCGGCGATGCGATGCGCGACGAACTGACTGCCGTCGCCGAGGGCTTCGCCCGCTTCGGCGTGGCCAGCCTGACACTGCTCACCCGCAGCGAGGAAGCGGCCGAGGCAATCCGGCACCGGCTGTCTCTGCCCGACGGTCCGGAGTTCGCCGTGGAGGTCGTCGGCGACGACATCGAGGCCGGTCTCCAGGGCGTGCTGCGCCAGCGCGGCCGTTGCGACGTGGTGGTCAACACGCCGTTCACCCGACTGCCCCTGAACCCCCTCACCGGCGAGCCCGGCGGCAGCTGGGAGCGCGTCTTGTCCCGAGAGGAATTCCGCGAACTGGTGCGGGACCATCTGACCCACCATTTCCGGGTGGCCAGGGTCGCTGCGTTGTTCCCGCGCTGTCAGATCGTGCTGCTCACGCCCGACACCTCGCGTGCCTCCACCCGTGAGGAGTTCGCGCTGGCCATGTTCATCAAGACGGCCATGCACGCCTTCACCGTCACCCTCGGCGTCGAGACGGAGCGCCTGCCCACGTTCCCGGCCGCGAACCAGGTGCAGCTCACGCGCCGTGCCCGGGCCGAGGAACCCGGCAACGATCAGGAGCTGGCCGAGGAGATGGAACGACTGGTCCAGGCCGTCCTGCAGTGTGCCGTGCCGGCGCCCAGCCCGGCCGACAGCCGTTATCTCTCCCGCATCTTCCGCGGCAACGCGGTGACGGTCTAGTGTCCCGTCCGGGACACTAGACCGGGGCGCCGGCCGGCTCTACGGGCAGCGGCGGCGCGGGCGCTTGCCCCGCCGCCCGCTGCAGCTCGTCCCAGGCGGCGAGTATGTGGTCCCGCAGCGTATGCACGTCCGGCACCGTTCGGCGGCAGGCTACGAGCCCGAAGTCCATGCGCTCGCCGTAGGACTGCACGGTGATGTTGAGCGCGTTACCGTGGCTCGGGATCGACACCGGGTAGTGGGTTAGCAGGCGCGCACCGTCGAGATAGAGCTGCTGGCGCGGACCGGGGATGTTGGAGATCACCAGGTTCATCGGCAGGCGGATGATGCTGCCGAGACGGAGCCGGTTGGCGAGAGTCGCCACGCCCTGGAATGCGATGGGCAGCCCGAGGACCGTGAGGTCGCCCAGATGCACATTGTCCAGCTGGCGCACCACCTCGATGCCGCCGTCGATCGACTCGCGGATGGCCTGCATTCGCTCGATGGCGTCGTTGCGATCCGTGGCCAGGTCGCACATCAGCATGCTTACCTGGTTGTGCAGGCCGGTGTCGCCGGGCTTGCGCAGGGACACCGGCGTGCCGGCCACCAGCGAACGGTCCGGCAGCTCACCGAGTTCTTGCAGATAACTGCGCAGACCGCCCGCGCATACCGCCATGAAGGCATCGTTCACCGTGCAGCCGTGCTCCTTGCCGATGGCCTTCAGTGGCGTCAGCGGGATGGAGCCGAGCGCCAGCGCCCGGTCGCGCCCGATGGCGACGCTGAACCGGGTGCGCGGCACTCTCGGCATGACGGCGCCCATGCCACCCACCGAGCGGAATGCTCTCGTCGCCAGATCCTGGGTGGTCCGCGCGAGATCCGGCAGCATGCGCGCGAAGCGTACGGGATTCGTGGTGAAGCGCAGCGCCGTGTCCCGCAGCATGCCCCAGGTGCCGGGATCGTCCTCGTCAATTTCCTCGGGCCCGACGGGCACGGGCGGCGGCTCCGGTGTGGGGCTGAAGAAAAACTCGAATATGGCCTGCCCGCCCATACCGTCCAGACAGGCGTGGTGATACTTCGTGTACCAGGCCACGTGCCCGGACTCCAGGCCGTCGATGAGCCACCATTGCCAGAGCGGGCGGGCCCGGTCCAGCGGCTGCGCATGCAGTTCCGCCGCGGTCGCCTCCAGCTGCTCCGTCGTGCCCGGTGCCGGCAGGGTGATCCGCTGCACGTGGTAGTCGATGTCGAAGGTGGTATCGAGCACCCAGACGGGATGGTCCATGCCCAGCGGCGCGGGGCGCAGCCGCCGCATCATGAACGGCACCAGGTGCACGCGCGCCGCGACGAAACGCTTCAGCGACTCATAGAACGCATCGGCATCGTGGCCGGGCGGCAGCTCGAAATGCTGCAGCCCGGCCACGTGCATGGGCGTGTTGTCCGTCTCCGCGTAGAGGAAGGTGGCATCGAGGAGGCTGAGCTTCTGCATGCGGCAAGCATACCCCCGCGGCTGCCGCAGCCGCCAATCCGCCGCTAGTCGAGCAGGTGGCGGCGGAAGAACAGCGCCACCGCCTGCTGGTAGACGTCCCGGTTCTCCTTCCTGCGGTAGCCGTGGCCCTCGTTCAGCGCGTTCATGTACCACACGGTCTCGCCCTTCTCCCGCAGGGCCTCGACGATCTGCTCCGCCTCGGTCACGGGCACCCGCGGGTCGTTCTCGCCCTGTACCACCAGCATGGGCACGGCGATCCTCTCCACGTTGTTCAGCGGGCTGATCTTCTCCAGATGCGCCCGCATCTCCGGGTCGCGTTCGTCGCCATACTCCACCCGGCGGAGATCCCGGCGATAGTCCTCGGTGTTCTCGAGAAAGGTGACGAAACTGGATATGCCGACGATGTCCACGGCGGCCTTCAGACGTTCGCTGTAGTGCACCGCGCTCGCCAGCACCATGTAGCCGCCGTAGCTGCCGCCGAATACGGCGACCCGCTCCGCATCGAGGTCCGGCCGGGTGGCAATCCAGTCCAGCAGCGCGCCGATGTCGCGTACCGAGTTCTCCCGTTTGAAGGCATTGTCCATCGCCAGGTAGGACTTGCCGTAGCCCGCGGATCCGCGCACGTTCGGCACCACCACGGCCACGCCCAGTTTGGCCAGCCACATCTGGTAGGTGCTGCTGAACGACGGCCGGGCCTGGCTCTCCGGGCCGCCGTGGATGGAAACCACCACCGGGAAGGGGCCCTCCCCCTCTGGCTTGTACACCCAGGCAGGCGCGCTCAGGCCGTCGAAGCTCTCGAAGCGCACCAGCTCTGGCTCGACGAAGGTGTCGGTATCCAGGCCGCCCACCTCGCTGTGGGTCCAGCGGGTCAGCTCGCCATGGGCGAGCGGGTCCTCGCCGAGTTCGAGCACGAAGGTGTCGCTCGGCGTCTGCGGCGTGTTGAGCGTCATGGCGAGGCGGCCGCCGTCGGGGCTGAAGCCGATGCTGCCGACGAGCCCGGTGGGGATGCCGCCGACGGCACGGTATTCGCGGCTCGCCGGGTCCAGCAGGTAGAGCCGGCTGAGACCGTCCTCGTTGACCGCAAATACCGCCCGGCGCCGGTCCTTGCTGAACGCCATGCCCTCCACATCCCAGGGGATGTCCGCGGTCACGATGACCGGCTCGGCGCCGGGCTCGAGCGGCTGCCAGGCCAGCTGCTTGAACTCGCCACCCCGGTCGGTGATGAACCAGTAGCCCTCACCGGTGTGATCGAAACCGAGGGGCCAGTTGCTGGAGACATCGCCGTCGCCGCCGGCCAGCAGGGTGGTCTCGCCGGATTCGAGATCGAGCAGGTGGATACGAGAATCGGTGATGCTCACATAATTCAGGATCAGGAGACGCTCGCCCGCCTCGTCGAAATCCGCCGGCCCCCACCAGGTGCCGTCGGGTGCGGCGAGGACGAGGCGTGCGGCCTCGGCATCATTATCGGAATTGTTATCAGTCTCCTCCACCGGCATCATCCAGACGTCGTTGGAGGCGCCGTTCCGCCGCGTGCTCTGAAACGCGATGCGCTCGCCGTCCCGGGCCCAGACCACAGCGCCGTTGCGTGACTCACCGTCAGTGATCATGCGTGCCTCGGAAGCCAGAGGGTCAAACACGAACAGCTGGCTGAACTCGTTGCCGCCCGCATCCATGGCGAAGATCAGGCGCGAGCCCTCCGGTTGTCGCGCGACCTGGGAGACCGGCTCGTCGAAAAAGGTGAGCTGATGGCGGGCGCCGCCGGGCATGTCGACCCGGTGGATCTGCTGCACCTCGCCGAAGCGGGTGGAGACGAAGAGGCTCTCGCCGTCCGCCGCCCAGTCGAGGAAGCTCGCCGAACGCACATTCTGATAGCGGTTCAGATCGTCGACGATGGTCTGCGGGATCGGCGGGATGTCCTCGAGTATCAGATTGCCGTCGTTCAGTGTCCGGTGTTGCACTTCCGCTTGCAGCGGCGGCGCCAGCGCGCCGCTCGCGGTCACAATGGCAATGGCGATGGCGATGGCGATAGCGCGCGCGCCCGGCCAAGCGGCGATTCTGGTCATGTTGTCTTCCTCGTCTTCTTCGGGCTGATCTTCTTCTGAATAAAGCACGGAAAAGATTAGCCATGCCCCGGTGCGGACACAACCGAACGGTGGCATATTGGTCACCCGCTCAAGGAAAATGCCGCAACGCCGCTTTACAGCCGTTTCCCGACGCCGCAGATTGGCGGGACGCCGAAAGGAGCCCGCCATGAAATACCGCTTCGATCCCGAGGGCCAGCGCCTGCCCGTCAAACTGGACTCGACCTCCAACGCCGAGTACGCCCCCATCCCGCTCGAGCCGCGAAATAAACACGCCAACGCGCTCGCCCAGGGGGCCGCGAGCGAGAACGCGAAACGTCTGGGCATGCCGCGGCGCGCGTTCCTCATCAGCGCAGCCGGTGCCGCCACTTCACTGCTGGCCATGAACCGGGCGAACGCCGCTGCCGGCAAGGGCGCCGGCTTCTTCGCCCTCGCCGATGACGCGGCCCTCGATACGCAGCTCGCCGAAGCGAGCATCGGCAAGAAGGAATTCATCTTCGACGTGCAGGGCCACTACGTGCCGCCGAGCGTCGCGCAGGAGCGCAAGGAAGCGTGCGCGAAGTTCGACTACGTGAGCCGCGACTACATGCGCTGCCTCGGCGCCGACGACTTCGTAAAGGATGTCTTCCTGGACGCCGATACCGACATGATGGTGCTCTCGTTCGTGCCTTCCCGCCGGGACGCCGAACCGCTGACCATCGAGGAGGCCGACGCCACCCGCAGGATCGTTGACGAGCTGGAAGGCACCCATCGCCTGCTCATCCACGGCCGGGTCAACCCGAACCAGGACGGCGACCTGGAGGACATGGACGAACTCGCCGGGCAGTACGGCGTCTCGGCGTGGAAGACCTACACCCAGTGGGGCCCGGATGGGGAAGGCTTCTACCTGACCGACGATGTCGGCATCCGCTTCATCGAGAAGGCCCGGGCACTCGGCGTGAAGAACATCTGCATCCACAAGGGTATCCCCTTCGGCCGACAGTCCTACGAGCATTCGCTGTGCACCGATGTCGGCCCGGCCGCGAAGTGCTTCCCGGACGTGAACTTCCTCATCTATCACTCCGGCTGGGTCCCCGGCCAGCCCGAGGGACCCTATGACCCCGACCGGGGCGAAGGACTGGACGGGCTGATCCACTCGCTGGAGGAAGCGGGCATCGGCAAGGGCTCGAACGTATACGCGGAATTGGGCAGCACGTGGCGCGGGCTCATGCGCGACACCGACAGCGCCGCCCACGGCATCGGCAAGCTGGTGAAGCATCTCGGCGAAGACAACGTGCTGTGGGGCACCGATTCCATTTGGTACGGCTCGCCCCAGGATCAGATCCAGGCCTTCCGCGCGTTCCAGATCGCCCCGGCAGTGCGCGAGGAATACGGCTACCCGGAGATTAGCGACGGACTGCGGGCGAAGATCTTCGGCCTGAATGCGCTGAAGCCCTACGGCATCTCGCGGGATGAGGCAACCCTGCGGGCGAGGAACGACCTCGTTGAGCAGCGCCGTGCCGATTACGCGGACCGTCGCGACCCCCACCACCTGACCTTCGGGCCGAAGACCCGGCGTGAATTCCTGAAGTTCATGGGCTGATGCGCGATCCGGTAAGGATGCAGCCCGCGACGCCAGGCGTCGCGGGCTGCGGCATGCCGCGGTCTGGGGAATCGCGGCGAACGCGGATCGGCCTCAGCGGGCCCAGAAGGGTCGGCGGTGATCGTTGCGCTCACTGACGTAGACCGAGCCACCGATGCCGTAGTAGAGCCGCTCGCCGTCCCAGGAGAGTGAGGGCCGGGTCTCATCGCCCTCCACCGTATCGAACGGGACCGATTCGCTCAGGTTCACGACCCGGCGCCAGGGGAAGAACACGAAGTGCCGCTTAGCCGTGAAGACGTCGAAACCGGACTCGTCACCCGAGTAGCTCGGCCGATTCGAGGCGAAGACGATCTCCCGGCCATCCTGGCTCACGTTCGGCTGGCGATCGTCGTATTCCGTATTGATCGGGTAGCCGAGCTGCTCGCCGGGGCTGAACGTGCCGTCACCACGCTGGTAGCTGACGTAGATGTCCTGATTGCCGGTGTGGTAATCCGTGGAATAGAACAGGAATGTGCCGAATACCGTCTCAATCACGGCGGGACTGAGCTCCAGCCCGGGCGTGTTCGGTCCATGCGGATGACAGCCCAGATTCTGCGGTTCTGCCCAGCCCGTCGCCGGATTATTGATGGTGCGGTACAGGTCGGCGCTGCCGCAATCGCCGTCCGTATCCCGATTGGAAACGAAGAACAGCTCGCCGTCCGGCAGCGGTGTCGGGCAGAAGTCGTTCGCCGTCACGTTGACGGGCCCGGGGAGCCGATCGCCCGGCGCGAAGGCCGGACCATGACCGGCGCGCTGGTTGACCCAGATATCGAGGCCCGTGTCCGGATCGTCGTTCGGGTTGCGCGCCGTGAACAGGAATCGTCCGGTCGGCGATTCGATGGGACAGCCGCCTGGTACCTGCAGACCATCGGCGCGCATGGCCGGCTCGTTCGGACTCCAGCCCGCGTGTCCCCCGTGCCGATAGCCGGCCTCGGCGGTCACCGTCGTCGTTATGCCAGTGACGAGTAATACCGCCGTGGCAATGCTGCATAGCGTCATTCGTGCGTGCGATCTCATGCCTCTCTCCTTTGTTTCGATTCTGTGAAAGAGCAGGCCGGTCGTTACTCACAGGCCCCGCCCGTCGTCTGAACTTATGCGCGAACGTCTTCCGTTACGTGAAGATCGGGTGAAGAAACCCTGAAGTTGATTGCGAGGCTGCCGCGGGGGACACTGATCAGCCTGTTCTGCCCTGTAGAGTTCGCGTGCGCGAGAACGGCCACAACGACGGGCACTTTCGGATCCGGGAGTTCGCCCTGGAGAGAGGCGTGGGATCAGGGACAGCTAGAAGCGTCGAAGAGTGTCGTGTCACCGATGACGCAAGGACGAGCGAGCAGGGATTAGTGACGAAGGGACGAATTAGCCGTATCGACGATCTCCTTGTGGATCACGGTACGAGGGAAGTCCGACGGGCTGACGAGAGGATCGAGCTGCCGCGGCTTTCCTATCAGCTGTTGATGGTGCTCGCCGATGCGGCACCGAACGTCGTCACACAGGAAGAACTCATCCAGCGGGTCTGGGCCGGCCGTATCGTCAGCCCCGAGACCGTGACGCAACGCGTCAAACTGCTCCGGCAAGCCCTGGGCGACGACGCTCAGAATCCTCGCTACATCGCACTCGCCCGTGGCGAGGGATATCGACTCATCGCCCCCGTCGAGTCTGTCAAAACGCGGAGAGCCCCGGCAGACGACAGCAAACTGATCGACCGCCCCGGACGGCGGCACGCGCCCCGCGCAGCACTGATCCTCATTCTGGGTGCGTTGGCCGGTCTTTCCTACCTCATCTATTCGGTCGTCCTCCTCGATGAGGGCACTAGCCGGAGCGGCGATCTGTTTGCGGAACAGGAGATTCCGCCAAACTCCATCGCGGTGCTGCCTTTCGCCAATCTGGGCGACGCCGAAGAGGATGACTGGCTGGCCGCAGGCCTGGGCGACGAGCTAAGGGCCCAACTCGCGCGCACGGACGGACTGCGGGTTGCTGCCCGGACATCGTCCGTCGCCATGGCGGAACAGGTTGTGGACGCTCAAGACATGGGGCGCAATCTCGGCGTTCGCCTGCTGGTCGAGGGAAGCGTACGACGTCAGGGCAATGCGCTGAGAGTCTCACTCACAGTGATCGATACACGCAGCGGATTCGCTTACTGGTCTACGACCTACCAGAGAAATTCGCGCGATCTGCTGGCGATTCAGAAGCAGATTGCGTTGGACGTGATCGACAACCTCGGACCGGGCGTCGACGTCGAAGCGGACGCGGCGGAACCGGCGACAAAGGACGTCACTGCGTACGAACTCATGCTGCTCGGTCGCCACTATGAATACCAGGTAAAGGAAAGGCCGGAGACCGACACGGTTGTGCTGCAGCGGGCGATTGACCTGTATAGCCGCGCCGTTCAGGCAGACCCGGATTACGCTGTGGCCTGGGGGCGACTGGGAGCGGCGTTGCTTTATCGCGGCGAGGTGGACGAAGCCGAGGATGCGGTCTACCGAGCGCTCGCCATCGACCCGAATCTCGCGCAAGTCCAGCGGGTCCTTGGTGACCTCCTCTGGCTGCGTCGCCGGGACGGAGCAGGAGAAGCCTACGAGAGGGCGCTGGCTCTGAATCCGGAAGACGCGGATACGCTGCGCAGCTATGCCTGGTGGCTATGGCATCGCCCCGACAACACAGGCCCCGGTCGATATTATCGCGAGGCACTCTCCAGGGATCGTCTCTCGCTCGCGCGATACGCCGATCTGGGTCATTTCCATGGGATCACCGGCCGGGTCGAAGAAACGGAAGCCGTTATCGGCGAGATCGGCAATCGCTTTTCGACTGCCACCGCATACTCTGCTGTCGCCCACCTTAAGGAGTTGATCGGCGCGGTGGATGAAGCAATTCTGTCGGCCCGCGAAGCCCGCAGGCTCGAGCCGGAGAATCCGGTCTTCTCGTGGCAACTGGCAGAGCTCCATGCACGCATTGGCGATTTCGAGGCCGCGGAAGAATACGAAAGACAGCCGAGCCTTCAATTGCTCTATCGCACCCGACGGTTCGACGAGTTGATTACGCTGGCGGAGACGACGCTTCGAGTACAGCCGGGCGACTCGAATGCACGTTACCTGCTGGCGGCGGCCTACAACGCGACCGGCCAATTCGAATCTTCCCGCGATGTGCTCGAGACGGCAGGCCTGCCCGAGATTGCCATTCACGAGACCAGGAGGGCGCCGGATACCACGGCACTCGCAGACTACGCAGTAGCCCTCGCGCGTACCGGTGAAGTCGCAAGAGCACGTGAACTGGCAGAGTGGCTCCTGTGGTTCATGCAGACACACCTGGAGACGGATCATCGCGGCTGGTGGCCTCACGCCTACAAAGCGTGCGCGCTGCTGGTCCTGGGCAGGCGTGAAGAGGCACTCGCCGCCATCGGCCGCATCCAGAGCAGTCCGCGCCTGCCATTCGTCACGTTTCTGGAGACTTCACCCTGTTTCAGTGACATCGCGCGAGAGGCCGGGTACCGGTCCATGCTGGAGACCGCCATTACTCGTCAGGAGCAGTTACGCAATGCGGTCCGGCGCCTGGGAGAGGGGGGCGGCTGAGCGCCGGCGTGGCGCTCCCGAATCCTAGAATTCGACGGAAAGACCGAAAGTGACTGCGTACTCGACAATGTGGATGTTCTCGGCATGGATCATACGCAGTACCGAAAACGAGAGGCCGTAGCGCTCGCTGACCGCCCAATCGACACCCACACCCGCATTAACGAAATTGTGTTTTACCATGCGGTCGTGCTGATACCAGCGCTCATCGGTCCGAGGCGGCGGGAAATCGTCGGGAAAGTCGAGTCCGTTACCCTCCTTCACCATCAGGAAGACCCGCCCCGCGACACGCGGCGTAAAGAAGTAGCCGATCTGCCCGTCCACACGCCAGTGATCGATATTCGTACCCAGGGTCTCCTCGACGAACACACGCGCGACTCGCGCGCCATAGAAGAAATCGGAGAGCGTCGGGAAATAGACCAGGTTGGCTCCCACGTCGACTTTCCACAGATTCTGGCCGACGGCGGAGTGGGCGAAGAAAGGATAATCGTTGCTGGGGATCCCGAGGTAGACGAACGGCTCTACGATGAGCGGGCGGGTTTTCCAGAGGTAGCGAATGCCCAGGTGAAAATCCTGAAAGTCGGTATGGTACTCGCCGTCGTCGATGAATTCTGCATCCCGCGGCGGATCGAGAATGCGCGGATCGTGTGGGAAGGCGCCTTGATAACGCCGACGGAGCAATGGAATCCCGGCACTGAGGGTAAGGCGATCGGTGGCGGCATACTCGAACTCGAAGTTCCAGACATGCGTGTCTACAGTGCCTATCGGCACCTTGCCCGCAGTGCCCTCGAACCCGTCGACACTGATGTACTGATAGTCGACGGAAAAGTGCAAGCTGCCGGCGCGGTCCGCGGCATACGCGTCGGGGACAGCCAGCGCGAGACCGGCAAGAAGCAGCACCGTGCTGACACGATCTGCGCTCGAGGCCCTGTGACGCAAGGGTGCGGACCGATTGCCCTGAGCTCTGCCGGAACCCGTTAAGAGACGTTCAGACTCTCATGAATAATCCGCAGCTGAGTCTTGAGACTGTCAGTCGTGCGGATATTCCCGCTCTGGTCGTGTCCCGGGTCGCCGGGTCTCTGCGCCTCCGTTTCGACCAGCGCAACGAATGCCGCCCCCGGCAGGCTGCCGATGCGACTACGCTCGGCGTCGGGCGCGATAATGACCTCGTAACCCGCCTCACCGACTTTTGCGGCGAGGTCTGCGCCGCCATTCGCGATGGTGACACGATGCCCCGCATCGGCGAGCCGAACGGCCATTTCCCGCTGCGCCTCGGTCTCGACGTAGACGAGGACATTGACGGGCATCGGTGCGGAGTAGGCGCGGTACGCGACGCCCTTACCGACGCGGAAAAGGCTCTCGCCGCAAGCAAACGCCTCGGACGAAATAAACGCGCAGAGCGCCGTCAGAAGAAGTGCCCCGCTTGCATTGACGACCTTCATGTCGACCCCCCGCGCATCCCGCGCTGCCGTTTTTTTCTTACCGATTATGCCTTGTCATAGCACAGACTCCGGGTCCGCACAAATTCGACGATGCCTGTTTCGCGTTGCTGCAGCGCGCAAGAACTGACGCACCAGGGTCAACTCCTGCGCATCCTGACCCGGATCGCATCCTCCTGATCCATGGCCTCGAGCTGGTCCTCGAAGTCCTTCACCGTGTCGTCGATCTCCGGGAGAATGACGTTTTCGAGCGCGCGGGCCCGCCGTTCGGTTTTGCGGTAGTCCTCCAGCAGACGCGCGATGCTGGTGGCGATGGCCGCCATCCGGGCCGCGCCGTCGATCAGCGCGCGAAAGGCCTCCGCGCAGAGTTCGGCCTCGATGGAGGGCAGCACCGCAGGGCGTGAACGGTCCACGGATTCGCCTTGCGTCTCCGCATCGATCAGGCGCAGATCCAGGAAGCGGCGCTCCGCGAACGACAGCGACCCGTCTGCGAACGGTCGCGGCGGATAGACCTGCACGCCCTCCAGCCCGTGAAAACCGATGGCGCGGCCGAGCGCCGTTATGGCGTCGGCATGGCTGGCGGAGAACGCCTG
>CAYRUH010000025.1:0-6133 GCA_964427415.1 uncultured Woeseiaceae bacterium
ACGATCACGATGGCGCAGCCGACCACGACCGCGATGGCCGCCGGCAACAGCATCTCGCCGAGCTCGGCCTCGCGGATCTCCATACCGCCTTCCAGACCGATGCGCATGAGCAGCATGTAGACGCAGAACTTGTAGATGGCGTCCGGTATCTGCAGCTTGCTGCCGGCTGCGGCGAGTACCATGCCGCCGATCAGGAAGGCCAGCGCCGGCGACTGGAACTGGGTGAGCAGGCGGCTGAAAAATTCGATTGCGAGGTCCATGGGTTATCTCCGGCGAATCGGTCGGACAATAGGTCGGAGCCGGATCTTGCACGTCGGGTACTATTCCGTAAAATAGATTTATTAGTTGTATTCGTTCTATTCATGCGAACAAATACTCTCAGACGTCTGAACTTCCGCCACCTGCATTACTTCTGGGTGGTCGCGAAGGAGGAGCACCTGACCCGCGCGGCCGAGCGGCTGCACGTCTCCCAGTCGGCGATCTCCTCACAGATACGCCAGCTGGAAGAAGAGCTGGGTCACGAGCTGTTCCGGCGCGACGGGCGCACGCTGCGCCTGACGGAGGTGGGCAGCCTCGTGCTCGGTTACGCCGAGAGCATATTCAGTCTCGGCGCCGAGCTGCTGGAGACCGTTCGCGGCGGCGACGGCCAGGAGATGCCGGAGCTGCGCGTGGGCGCCGTCGCTACCCTGTCACGCAACTTCCAGCAGAATTTCCTGCGCCCGGTCATCAGCGACGAGAACCTGCATCTGATGATCGAGTCCGCGAGCCTGGAGGAGCTGATCGGGCGACTGCGGGTGCACAAGCTCGACCTGATACTCTCGAATCGGCCGGTGACCGCCGACGATCAGCTGCCGCTCAGCTGCCGCCGCATCGCCCGGCAGACGGTCTGCCTGGTCGGTCC
This sequence comes from uncultured Woeseiaceae bacterium, assembly GCA_964427415.1. Classification (GTDB taxonomy): domain Bacteria; phylum Pseudomonadota; class Gammaproteobacteria; order Steroidobacterales; family Woeseiaceae; genus Lentisalinibacter. The sequence goes on from CAYRUH010000025.1 coordinate 902, forward strand.
GCCGCGGCCGGGCCGGCGGCGATTCCGCTTCCCGCAAGATCTGGCCCACACCGCACTGCTCCTGCCCGGCCGCAGCAGCGAGATCCGCAGCCAGTTCGATCTGCGGTGCGAGGAACTGGGGCTCGCGCCGAAAATATCGGCCGAGGTGGACGACATGGCCATGCTGCGGCTGCTGGCCAGGGACTCGGGCAGCGTGGCCATGGTGCCGGAGGTAGTCGTGCAGGACGAGCTGGAACAGGGCATCCTGCGCAAGTACTGTGAGGTGCCGGAAATATTCGAGAACTTCTATGCGATCACGGCGCGGCGCCACTTCCGGTCGGCGGCACTGAATGCCGTTCTGGATAGCGTCTGAGTTCTCTGCCGCTCCACCGATGGAGGCGGTCACCATGCTTGCAGCAGCCCGCTCACGAAAAGGAACGAGAGAAAGCCCCCGATGAACCCTTTGCTGGCAGATAATGAAGCGCTGATCCGCAGCGGGCTTTTCCTCGGCATCCTGGCCGTTCTGGCGCTCGCAGAAACCCTCGCCCCCCGCCGCCGGCGGCAGCTGCCCCGCCGCGCCCGCTGGTTCTCCAACCTTGGTATCGTGTTCGTGGACACCCTGGTCCTGCGCCTCGCCTTCCCGCTGCTCGCCGTCGGCGTCGCACTGGTCGCCGCGGAGCGCGGATGGGGGCTGCTGAACGCGCTCTCGGCCCCCTGGTGGGCCGCCTGGCCGGTCTCGATCCTGCTGCTCGATCTGGCCGTCTACCTGCAGCACGTGATGTTCCACGCCCTGCCCGCCCTGTGGCGTCTGCACCGCATGCATCATGCGGATCTGGACTTCGACGTCACCACCGGGCTGCGCTTCCATCCGCTGGAGATCCTCATTTCGATGGTCTGGAAGATGGCGGTGATCGCGGCACTCGGCGCGCCGGCCGGCGCCGTGCTGGTATTCGAGGTGCTGCTGAACGCCACGTCGATGTTCAATCACAGCAACCTGGCGATCCCCGGCGGCCTCGACCGGGTGCTGCGCTGGTTCGTCGTGACGCCGGACATGCATCGGGTACATCACTCGATACACCGGGACGAGACCAACAGCAATTTCGGCTTCAACCTGCCCTGGTGGGATCGGCTGCTCGGCACCTACCGAGCCCAGCCGAGAGACGGCCACGACGGCATGATCATCGGTATCGGGCAATTCCGCGATCCCGGCGAACTGCGCCTGGACCGCATGCTGCTGCAGCCGTGGCGAGGCCGCGCCGGCGGCGGCATCGGTGGTCCTGGCGGCACCCGCGAACGGTGAGCCGAAGGAGACAGGGGGAGGCAATTCTGCGCCGACGCCGTTAGTCGGGCGAGGTTGCCGGCGTCTGGTAAAGGGCTTCGGCGCGGCGAGAGAGCCGGTCCCGGCGCACGGGGTCCCGCTGGCTTGCCGCGAAATACCGGTACTGGGCATAGATCCTCGCCCGCAGGCTGTCGTCCCAGGGCGCCACGGCCAGGGCCCCGTCGAACAGTCGGTAGGTCTCGGTCAGCGGTATCCGGCCGAGGAAACGCTGGAATGCCTCCAGGAAGCGGAACTCGGCCTCGAAGGTGCGCTCCAGCCGCTCCGGGTCGTCGGCGTCCGCCAGCAACTGCCGGAAATAGTCCGGGTGCGCACGACGCTTGAGTTCCAGCAGGAAAGCCTGGTTGGCGATCGCCTTGCCGAGCCGGTCCTGCGCATACTCCCACGGGTGATAGAACTCGTAGCGGGGATGCGCCAGCGTGTTCAGCTCCGCATCGTCCACGGCTTGCCTTATCACCGCATCGTCGGCGACGAAGTGCGGTACCAGCGACTCGGCTGACGTGATGCCGTAAGGCACGAGACTCGCCAGCGCCTCCCGGTCCTCCGTGTAGCGGCGCCGGATGGTCCCGAGCTCGACCGGCACCGGCTCCGCCGAGCCGACCAGCAGCGTATTGAACGGCCCCAGCCGGTGCGCCGGCAGGAAGCTCCAGACCTGCACGTGGGGAAAGCCCCTGGCAAAGGTCTTCAGGATCATCCGGTACTGGCGCGGCGGCAGCGTGCCCGGCACCCACTGCACCACCAGCCCGCCCGGCGCAAGATGCTCGAGTAGCAGACGGTAGTAGTCCAGCGAGTAGGAGAAGCCGTTGGAGGCGTATTCGTCTGCGGTCTTCTCGTCCGCCGTGATAACGTCGAACTGCCGCTCGCTGGTATGCAGGAAGCTGTTGATGTCGTCGTTGACGACCTCGAGGCGCGTATCGCCGAGGACGCCCCCGTGCTCCTCGCGGAAGTAGCCGGCGCCTTCGATCACGCCGGGCTCGATCTCCACCGCGGTGAGGGTGCTCAGGTCCTCGTGCCGGGCGCTCTCCCCCACCAGGATGCCCGATCCGAGACCCACCGAAAGCTCGGTGTGCAGATCGTCTTTCAGCAGTCGCGGAAGATGAGCGAGCAGCACCTGCTTGAAATGCGTATCGCCGGTACCACCGATCACGATGCCGTCCACGCTCATGTACTTCTCGCCGCTGCCGGGATCTGCGTAAACCTTGGTGGTGGCGAGCGGTCCTTCCCGGTAGAACAGCGTGCGGTGATCCGGTTGCTCGCCGCGGGATGGGAAGCGGAAGTCCAGCGGCGTCTGCAGCATCACGACGGCGCTGGCGATCAGCAGCATCGGCAGCGCGCCCCACCACGCCGGACTGCCACCCGGCCGCAGCAGTCGCACGGCGAGCACGATAAGCCCGAGCAGCACGTTCAGCGCGGCCATGAACAGGATGCCCTTCTGGATACCCAGCCAGTCCAGCAGGAACAGGCCGGGTACGAGCGCCCCGACCACGTTGCCGAGGGTATTGACGGCATACACCCTGCCGACCGAGCCGCCCGTCTCGCTGATCCGCCGCACGGCAAGATGGCCGACCAGCGGGAACGTGGCCCCGATCAGCGCCGCCGGCACCAACATTACCAAAAAGGCGATTCCGAAGCTCGCCAGCACCAGCGTGGTCGCCTCGCCGGCGACGCCCTGCAGGTAGCGACCCAGGGACGCGGGATCGTTGACCGCGAACAGCAGCGGCAGCGCCAGCGCTGACACCAGCCCCAGCGAGAGCTGCAGCCAGCCGAAGGCTTCCACGCGATCGCGCACGTAGCGAATTACGAAACGCACCAGAAAGCCGCCAAGGGCGATGCCCGTCAGGAAGGCGCAGAGCATCGTGCTCAGCGCGTAGGTGGAATTACCGAGGACGAAGACCAGGGAGCGGGTCCAGTAGATCTCGTAGGCAAACGACGTAAAGCCCGAGACGGCGAGCCCGACCAGAACGAGGCGCATCACGGCCGGGCCGGGCAACTCGGACCGGTCCTCAGGAGCGACGGTGTCTTCGGCCGGCAGTACTCCACCCTCCTCCCGGCCGCCGGCGACCCGGGCCGCGGCCACCCAGGCGACGAGCCCGATCAGCGCGTTGCCGACGGCCGCGCCGACAACGGGGACGTGGATGCCAAAGCTGCCGATCAGCAAAAATCCGGTCGCCGCCGCCCCCGCCACGGCGCCGAAGGTGTTGACCGAGTAGAGCGTGCTGAGGCGCACGCCGACCAGTTCGCGGCCGCTGACCAGGTAGCGGCTCAGCACCGGCAGCGTCGCGCCCATCAGGATGGTCGGAGCCATCACCAGCAGGAAGGCCGCCAGGAAACGAACGGGTGCGAGCAGCACGGGTGATCCGCCGACAAACTCGTGCAAGGCAGGATAGACGGTCTCCATGTTCGACAGAGCCCCGTGCGACAGCAACGCGGCCGCCGCGATGCCAAACTCGAGAACGGCGTAGAGCCTGAGCCGGTTGCCGGTGCGGTCGGCGATCTTCCCCAGGTGCCAGCTGCCGAGTGCCATGCCCGCCATGAAGGCGGCCAGCACGGCGCCCACCGCCACCGCGGTGGAGCCGAAGACATGAGTCATCATGCGGGCCCAGACAACCTGGTAGACCAGCGCCAGGGCGCCGGAGCCGAAGAACAGCGCCAGCACCAGCGCGAGCAAACCGCGGGAAGACTTCCTCTCGAGCATGACCGGATGGTACCGGAAACGCCCGCCGCTTCCCGCAGGTATCGGGCAAACCCACGGCGCGTTTCCTCCGCGCATAAATCGGCATAGGGGCGGTCAGCCTAGCTGACCGTCCCCTGCCACACCACCCGGCATGCGGGTCCGCACCGGGCGGTTCGAGGAGTTGAGGTCATGAGAGACGCGGCAGTCCCAGCCGGTCGAAGTAGGCGATGGTCAGCACATGGTGCACACCGGAGCGGCTGTTGTGCCACCAGCAGCGACTCAGAGCCGCCACGGAGCGCGCCACCCGGGCGCTGGCGCCCAGGCGGATGAGCTCCCGGTAGATCGTGCGTCCGCGCCGCCACTGTCTGAGCTGCAGGGCCCGCAGGCGGCGGCGTATCCACTCATCCAGCCTGCGCCAGATACGTGGCGTTTGCGCCAACCCGAAGTAGCCCTTCCAGCCCAGCAGATAACGGCGCAGCCGTGCCACCACCTCCTCCATGCTCCGCCCGCCGTTACGCCGGGTCAGTTGCCTGACCCGACGCCGGAACGCCGCCAGCGCTTTCTCCGACAACCCGCGCCGCACCGTCCCGTCGCCAGCCTGCCACAGGGCATAGCCGAGGAATGGACGGCCGAACACGCTGGTCACCGCACTCTTCGATTCGTTGATCTTCAGGTGCAGCCGGTCGTAGCAGCGCCGAAGTAGCGCCATCACCCGCTCACCCGCCTTCCGACTGCGCAGGTACACGTTGCAGTCATCGGCGTAGCGCGCGAAGCGATGGCCCCGGCGTTCCAGTTCGCGATCCACCTCATCGAGCAGCACATTGGCCAGCAGCGGAGAGAGCGGCCCGCCTTGCGGCGTGCCCCTCACCCGCTCAACCACCACACCGCCATCCATGATCCCGGCGTTCAGCCAGGCGCGCACCAGCCGGATCACACCGGCATCCGCCACGCGCTTGCCCAGACGGCCGATCAGGATGTCGTGGTTGACCCGGTCGAAGAACTTCGACAGGTCAACGTCCACCACGATGCAGTAGCCTTGCTGCGCATAGCGCTGCGCGGCCGCCACCGCCTCGCCGGCCCGGCGGCCGGGACGGAAGCCGTAGCTGTGCTCACTGAAGGTCGGATCGATCAGCGGTTGCAGCACCTGCAGCACGGCCTGCTGGATCAGACGGTCGGTCACCGTGGGTATCCCCAGCTCCCGCTCGCCCCCACCCGGCTTCGGGATGCGCACCCGGCGCACCGG
>CAYRUH010000025.1:6233-49164 GCA_964427415.1 uncultured Woeseiaceae bacterium
CGGCGGCTACTACGGCCTCTGCTGACTTCTCGCTCCGGCTCAGCACCGTCGCCCTTTCAGGCACAAGGCGAGATCTCCCCAGGTAAGAACGCACTCCTTCACCGCACAACCGCCGGATTTACACCGCCTCGCCTTGGCCACGAGAGCTTCGCGGCTTCTTGCCCGCTCGCCCTGCTCGGCAGCGCCTCCTATCCGGTTCTTGTCCATCGGCTCGCAGCTTCGCTCCACGCTTCCTCCCCACGCTCGGTCACCCTCACGCAGTTGCGCTTCGCTTCGCTCGCTGTGGCCAGCTCACGGGACTTGCACCTCCAAGAACGTGCGCCCTGCCGGGCGCACCAAAAAAGGCGCCCGCCGAAGCGGGCGCCCAGTTCTGGTTTTGTTATTAGTCGTTAATTATTCGGCGATACCGGGATTGTGATAGATGGCGGTATCGAATGCGGCGCCGGCTCCATGGCAGACAGCGCAGGCTTCCTGACCATTCGGCAGGCCGTTGAACTTCAGGATATCACCCTTAAGTACCCCAACTTCGCCATTATTGGTCGTGAAGTGCCCGAGCGCTGCCGCTGACCCGTGGCAAGTGCCACAGGCCGCCGAGGTCGGAGTAGTCGCGAGATCATCCGTCCAGATAGTCTCGTCGCCGAGCCCTTCGCCGATACTGACGGCGCGTGCCTCAGGCCGAGCCACGTTGTAGCTGCCGGGTACGTGGCAGGCGTCGCAGTTAGCGATGCTCTGCGGATAGGTAATCTCCGCGAAGCCACCGGCGAAGAAGCTCGGGCTGGCCGCATGGATCGAGTGGATCATGTAGGCCATGCCGTAGCCGTCATCGATCTCTTCGGTTCCGCCGCGGGGCACTTCGGCGATTCCAAGATCGGCGTTATGGCATACCGTGCACATCTCGGCATTGGCATTGCGATTCGAGCCATGGAACTGCATGTGCTCGTGGCAATCATTGCACTTCGCGCTGTCCGCACCGAACTCACGCCGGACTGTACCCTCCGGGTAGTAGACGATGCTGTCCGGCGCCGCCCGCTGGGTTGTGAGGTTGCCGTCGGCATCTTCCACGTCCACAGCGGCCGGGTGACCACCCATCGCGATAAAGGCGCTGCCGGTGATCTCAGCCGGCACGGCCGCGAAGTACGTCAGCGTATAGCTGCCGTCCGCCGCCTGGGTCACGCCCTGATCGGTGATCCCCTGCTGGATGTCACTGAGATCCCACCGGTGCGGCTGTCCGGGACCGAACAGTTCGCCACGGCGCAGACCGCGGTTGTTACCGAGTTCGTCGCCATTATAGTTCTCGACACCCGGCCAGGACACGTAGATGTTCATCGACGCTCCGCTGACGTTGAATGCCGGATCCGTCATGATGTCGTACGGGGTGCCGGCTGCATCAGTCACACGGAACGTAATCACAGGCGTCTCGCCCGGCCCTACGTTGGTGGCGTCGAGGACCTCGAACACGAAATTCTCACCGGTGATCTGACGGAACTGCTGATCGCCGTCGATCCTGGTGTGGACGACTCCGGCCGGCCCTGCGAATGCAACGCCGCCCTCGAGGTGGCAGTTGGCACAGGTGTTGTTCGGCTGCGCGCCGAGAGCCGGGATGTCCGAATTCGAATGGTCGAACCGATATTCAGCGATACCGGTGACGTCATCGAAATTCTCGACGACCAGACCGTCGGAATGGCAGCTGCCGCAGCTCTGTGTGGAGGCACCTGTATTCCAGGCGTTTCCATCAGGAGCAACCTCGGACTCGACGTGGCAGGTCGTGCAATAGGTCAGCGACTGCGGATGAGTCACGTCGCCGTAGTCGTGCACAGAACCGCCGTAGCCGTAGATCACGTAAGGCAGCGGCTCGCCGGCGATGTCCTCACGGCCTTCGCCCACGTGGATGGAGTGGGTCATATAGGCCATGTCGAGGGACTCGCCTGTATCCTGGTCGATGGTGCCGGGATTGTGGCAGGTCACGCAGTACTCGACCGTCTTCCGCGGGCCGCCGTGCAGGGCGAACGAGAAGTGGCAGTCGGCACAGTTGGCCGTGGCTGCGATGTCCTTGCTGCCGGAGCCAACGCCGCCGTCGGGCACGAAGTCGTAAACCGGGTTATCCGGCGCCAGCGGCACCTCGCCCGGACCGCCGAGACGGATCTCGAGGCCCACGCGGTGGGTGAGGCTCGGCTCCCAGGGGACTTCGATGGGATCGGTCACGGCCGTCACATCCGTGGCGAAGGTGTAGCGATAGTTGCCCTCACCCAGCTCTTCGAGCGTGCCCTGCGTATCGGTCGTCGCCTGAATCGCCTGCTCCAGGAAGTCCGGCGGATTCGGGTTGAACGCTTCCGGACCAGCCGTCTCCACGCGATTCACGTAGCTCTGCCAGTAGGCGATCCCGCCGTTCACGTCGGGATCGGCGGGCACGAGCTTGGCGAACGTGAAGTTCACCACGCCCTCGGCCAGGCCCAGCGCGGGATCGCCGTTCTGATCGACCACGGTGAATTCCACCACCGGCGGACTCGCGATCGTCACACTGTTAATCGTGGCCTCGAGCTGACCGAGGATTTCGATTTCCTCGGCGGTCAGGGCTTCACCATCGCCGATCGATATTGGTCCTGGTCCCGGCGGTCCGGGAGGCCCCTCTGGTCCCGGCGGCCCAGCGGCCCCATCACTGCCATCAGCGCCCGGAGGCCCTGCTGGTCCCTGCGCACCGTCGTCACCTTCGCAGCCTGCCAGACCTAACAGCAGGAACGAGGTAAGGAGCAATGCCCAGCTTCCCTTAAACATCTTCTGGAAACGGTTCATGGCGCAACCCTCTGCTTCTTCGAAATACCCGGCTGCCTGCAAGACCTTTAGCAAAGCCCAGCCGATTAACCGGCGTCACGTGAAAGAGTAGGTTTGCGCGTGTCAAGAAACACTGACAATTGTCAGTTACGCCCGTCTGACCGCCGGTGGATAGTACGTATTCCGGATTTTTTCGGGGGCAGGCAGCCGGGAGAACGCAGTGCGGACGTAAAGGCCTGTTGAGTATAAGCACAACTTTGCCCTGTAAACACTGACATTTGGCAGTTTCAAATACGTGAATACCGACAGCAGAGCTGGATATCCCGGTATCGACGGAGGCGCGCCCGACGCGTATCTAGTCTCTTACCAGAACTAAGGGGAGCGACCGCCCATGCCGTGTGAAAACTGCCTTTGTCTTTTCCGTGAACTCGACAACGGAAAGAGCCCGCTGGACGACCTGCCCTGCGTGGTCTCCGGCCTGGTGCAGTGCTCCAGCTACGCGAAGGGCGAGATGCTGTTCCTGCAGGGCGAGCCGGGCGGCCACCTTTATTCCATCTCCCACGGCGTCGTGAAGATCTGCCATCACAGCCCCGACGGGCGCGAGCAGATCGTGGGCATCGGGCGGCGCGGCAACCTGGTGGTGGGACTGCAGACAATGCAGCAGGAGCACTATGCCTACTCGGCTGCTGCGGCCACGCCGGTACAAGCCTGTCGCATCAGCCACAAGGCCCTGCTCTCGCGCCTCGCGGACCAACCGGACATCGCGATGCGTCTTATCGATGCCCTGAACGCGCAGCTGGTCCAGAGCCGTGCCCTGATCCAGGCCATGGGCCAGAAGTGCGCGAACTCGAAGCTGGCCGCGTTCATCCTGATGATGGCGCCGGAACCGTGGCCCCGTGACGGGCGCTACCGCCTGCCCATCACCCGTCTGGAAATCGCCAATCTGCTCGGCCTCAGCGAGGAGACCGTCTGCCGTCTCATGGCAGACATGAAACGCCGCCAGATCCTGCTCGCTCCCCGGGGTCGCATCGAGGTGCTCGACCTCGAGGCGCTCCGCCAGCTCGCCGAGGGCGACACCGGCGACGAGGGGGAGCAGCAGATCGCCTCATGACTGCGCGCCCCCCGTCCGGCCACGCGGACATACCGGCCCGGGCCGTCGTCCCGCGATGACCGTCAGCCGCCGCTTCGATGCCGACGTGGACACCGTGGCCACGCTAATGACGGACCCGGATTTCATCGTCGACCGCTGCCTCGCCATCGGTGAGCTGAGCGCCGAGTGCCACGCGGACGAAGACCGGGGCCCGGTCACCCTGCACACCACCCGCATGGCTCGCCAGGACCTGCCCGGATTCCTCACCAGGCTGGTGGGCGAAAAGCAGACCGTCACCGTGCACGAGGAGTGGCAGAACGTCGCCGACGGCGGCGAAGACCGCTACACGGGACGCTACACGGTGCGCAGCGCGATGGCGCCCATCGAGATCGAGGGGCGCTTCACACTCCAGCCCGACGGCTCCGGTTCACTTTACGAGGTGGAGCACAGCTTCCACGTCCCCATCCCGCTCATCGGCGGGCGCGTCGAGAAGGTGCTGCGCCGTCAGATCACGGCCACCGTGGAGGCCGAGCTGGCCTACGCCGCCGAGCGGCTCGCCGGCTCCGCTCAGTAACCCTGGTCGATGTCAACCACGGAAAGCAGCGGCTCGCCGGCCACATAGCGACGCAGATTCTCCCGCACCAGCAGCCAGCGCCGCTCGGACGAGCCCTCGGTGCGCGCCGAGATGTGGGGCGTGATGAGCACTCGCGGCATGCGCCACAGCGGGTGCCCCTCCGGTAGCGGCTCGGGGTCGGTCACGTCCAGACCGGCACCGGCTATACGCCCCGACTCCAGGGCGGCCACGAGGTCCTTGGTGACCACGCTGGCGCCGCGGCCGATGTTGATGAAGTACGAGCCCGGTTTCACCGCCGCGAAGAACTCCGCGTCGAACAGGTCTTGCGTCGCCGGAACCAGCGGCGTGGCGTTGACGATGATATCGGCGCGGCCGGCCAGGCTGTGCAACTCGTCGGCGAGACCCACGTAGCTGACGAACGGCGGACCCTGCCGCGAGCTGGCCCGGGTCGCGGTGACTTTCATGCCGAGGGCGCTCGCCCGCCGCGCAATCTCGGTGCCGATGCCGCCGAGCCCGACGACCAGCAGCGTACGGTCGGCCAGCTCCCAGGTGCTGTCCGCGTAGTGTTCCAGCGCGCGCTCCCATCGTCCCTCAGACTGACGAAGATGATAGACATCCAGGCCGCGGGCCAGCATGAACATCATTCCCACGACATGCTCGGCGATGGCCGGCCCGTACAGGCGCTGTGCGTTTGTGAGAATCATGTCCCGGTCTACGAGCGCAGGCGTGTCGACACAGCGGTCGACGCCGGCGCTGTAGCTCTGCACCCAGTGCAGCGACTCCCCGGCCTCGATGAGCTCGGGGCTGCACGCACTCAGCAGCGCCGCGGCGCCCGGCACCGCCGCCGCGGCCTCCGCCAGCGATTGCACGGCCACCAGCTCCGCCTCACCGGCGGCGGCCTGCAGCCAGTCCAGTCGTTCGGGGCCGTCGACCGCGACCACAATGGGGCCATCCGGCTGCCAGCCGGGATGCTCGCGTACCGGGGCCGCGGCCTCGGTCAGCCCGAGTTCGCTGATCAGCCGCTCGGTATCGGCATCGGGGCCGGCGGACCGGGCCAGGGCGGCCGGCGCGGACGCGATGAGGGCCAGGGCGCAGCCGGCAATGACCGCCTGCTGTCGAATATTCTCGCTCAGTGTCATGCTTCCTTCCCGGACAGGATCCCAGCAGAGAGCATACCCGAACCCAGGAGCCGTGCCCCATCCCCCTTGCGGTTCCGGCAGCCGAGTCGGCGTGTCCTCGGAGAGCCGGATTTCCGCCCGCAGCCGGGCGAGTTCGCCCTGCTCGTCGGCGTCCAGCACGCCGTCGCGCAGCGCCTCGGCCACCTCGAGCCGCAGCATCGGGCTTGGCTTATTCTGAATCGAGAAAGTCTCTATATATCATTGTTATTAATGATTTCCTTTTCATCCGGCTCTGGCAGCTGATCGAGCGTCTTCAGGAACATGCGGCGCACCGCGCGCACGTGCTGATCGATGCTCTCCGGCTCCCACTCGTCGGTGGGCACCGGCGGCAGTATCTCCACCTTGATGGTGGCAGGACGCACGAAGATGCCGCTTTTCGGCAGCGCATCCGTGGCGTTGTGGATCACGATGGGCACCATCGGCACCCCCGCCTGCATGGCCAGGTGGAACGCGCCCTTCTTGAACGGCCCGAGCCGGTCGCTGAGGCTGCGCGTCCCCTCCGGCGCCAGCACGATGGACAGCCCGCTCTTCAGCGTCTCGACCGCCGGGCGCATCGCCTCAATGGCCCGCTCCGTGTTGGCACGGTCGATGAACACGGTCTCGGTTGCCCACATGAGTGGACCGAGGATCGGGTTGCGCCTGAGCTCCTTTTTGGCGATACCGGTGAAATCCTGCCGCAGCAGTTTTGCGAGGATCACCATGTCCGCCCCGCTCTGGTGGTTGAACACAAACACCGCCGGCCTGTGGGACCAGAGGTGCTGCTCTCCCGTCACCTGCAGGTCTAGACCCGCCAGCGCGCTGGCGAAGTCGCCGAATGTCGCAATGGCCAGGTTGGCGGCGTCGCGCCGCGATCGGTTGAGCGCCAGCACCGGCACACTCGCCACGGCGGAGGAGACGAGTGCGCCCCAGGCGAGACCGGTGCCGAGAAACTCGCGCATGCCGGGCAGACCGCGGCTGTGGAATCGCCGGATCGGCCAGCCTTTCTGCCGAGCCAGCGCCTCGAGATCGCCGTCGGGATTCAACGGCCGCGGATAGCCGACGTGTCCGAGCAGCGGCACGTCCTCGGCACCGTCAGTGTAGAAGAAGCTGTTGGCGAGCTTCAGGCGGCGTGCCTTGAGGAACTTGCGGGCCGCCGTAAGCTTGCCTTCGCCATAGGTGATCGGCTCGATCAGCCGGCCGGTGAATCTGCCCTCTTCCACCTCGAAGCGGGTGCAGAGCACGTGCTCGATTTCCAGTTCCTCGGCCACCGGTTCGACCTGATAAGGCGTGGCCGAGGACAGCACCACCACCGTGTGACCCTTGCGCCGGTGGGCACGCACGAGGGCGCGGGACTCCGGATAGATGGCGCCGCTCACGTGCTTGCGAAACGTCTCCCGGCCGAGGCGCACGAAGGAGGTCTCATCCACTCCCTCCAGGGTCCGCGTCGCCGCTTTCAGCATCGCCGGGAATTCCCGGCTGCGGAAACCCTGGCCGATGAACGAGACGAACTGCACCAGCGCCTGGCGCGGCTTGAGCTGTCCGGAAGCCAGCCGCTCGCGCATCATCGACGTCACCGAGAATCCGGACAACAGCGTACCGTCCAGATCGAAGAAGGCGACGACCTCCGGTCCCTCCGGCATCTCGTCGACTTCTCGGGTGACATCGGCGTACAGTTTCATGCTCGGTTTCCGCGCGGGTGCAGTGACCGCCTATCATGCAGGCAACAGCGGCAAAAATCAGCCCGGCAGACAGCCGGGCAGTCGCCCGCGGAATCGTCCAGGACGCCGGCCGGCGTACGCCTCAGCGCGAAGGCAGCGCGCGTCGACGCCGGGGCAGGCCGAATTGCTCGATCCAGCGGCCGAAAACACGACGGCTGCGTCCCTCCAGCGCTTCGATGAGCGCCGGAGTATCCCGCCGGATCACCGCCGGATCCACCTGCCCCTGCAGACGCGCCAGCAGGCGCCGGTTGACCGGCACCGCCAGCCAGCGCTCGATCAGCGCACGATCCACTTCCAGGTGGAACTGCAGCCCGAGTGCCAGATCGCCGTAGCGAAAGGCCTGATTCGCGCACAGCGCGGACTCGGCCAGGTGGCTGGCCCCCGGCGGCAGCTCGAAACGATCGCCGTGCCAGTGGAACAGGGGCGCCGGCGAATCCAGTGCCGAGAGCACCGGGTCGGCCTCGCCGTCGGCCGTGAGCCGCACCTCGTGCCAGCCGATCTCGTGGGGCCCGTTCGGCGCCACCGCGCCGCCCAGCGCCTTCGCCAGCAGTTGTGCGCCCAGACAGATACCGAGCACGTGCCGGCTCCGCTCCAGCGCCTCCCGGATCAGCTCGACCTCGGTCGCCAGGTTAGGATACTCCGCGGTCTCGTCCACATTCATCGGCCCGCCGAGCACGATCAGCGCGTCGTAGCCGGCGAGTCGCGGGCGCTGGGCCGGGTCGCGGCTGAAATTCACGTAGCGGATGCGGAAGCCGTGCTCCTTCAGCAACGGGTCGAGCGTGCCCAGCGGCTCGAAGGGCACGTGCTGAAAGACGAGAACCTTGGGGCGCGGCAACGGCGGCTCCTGATCCGATCAGCGGCACACGGCGAATAACGTGCCGGTTCCGGCAGTATTCACGTGCACTATTCTTGTCGTCGTCGCCATCCGTCCACCATCCTATCATCTCAATCTGCGGCCACCCCGCAAGGAGACCGGCATGCAAAAGCTCGTGATTGTAACCCTGCTTGTCATCGTCGTCCTGACCGTTGTTCTGATCGGCCTGCTGACCTGGGCGATCCGCGGCGCCGACGTGGATTCCTCCGCCGCCCACGTCGCCGCCTACGAGGAGGCCCTGGCGCGTACCGAGGGCCTGGGACCCGCGCCGGGCAGTGCCGCCGAGGCGGCTGCCATCGAACGTCTGCGCCAGTTCTTCGGCGAGATCACGCCTGCAGGGGTGCGGCGCATGGCCCGGCAAGTCTACGCCCGGGACGCCTTCTTCAACGACACACTGAAGACCCTGCAGGGGGCTTCGGCGATCGAGGCATATTTCCTGCACACGGCGCAGAGTGCAGACTCCGTGCAGGTGGAGTTTCGCCACATCAGCCGTTCCGGCGACGACTTCTACTTCCGCTGGCGGATGACCATGCGCGTCGGCGCGCTGGCCGACGGCGAACCGCTGGTCTCGTGGGGGCTCACCCATTTCCGTTTCGACGACGAGGGCCGCGTAGTACTGCACCAGGACTTCTGGGACTCCGCGGGCGGTTTGTACGAGCACATTCCCGTCGTCGGCGGTCTGCTGCGGGCCATCCGCGCAAGATTCTGAGACGGGCCGGCAAGCCGTCGGAGAGCGGCTTGCATGAGCGGCGCGCTGGGTCTAGAGTCGAAGTGTGCGTTGCTTGTCGCGGCCAGCATGAAACTTCGCGCGGCCGCGCGAGTCCACATCGTGTACGGTACCCGACTCCTCGGGGATCGCCGGCCGCCTCGGCCGATGGAGCGTCGCTTGACCGGGAGAGTTTCTGCCATCCTCGTAGCCGTCCTGGCGGCCGTGGTATTCACGGGCTGCTCGAGTCAGGTGGCGCTCGAGAATCCCGCTCTCCCCGACCCTCTGCTGAACCAGCTGCCGCTCAAGGTAGCGGTACGTTACTCGCCGGAAATGTCACGCTATGTGCACGAGGAGGAGGTGCTCGGACGGCAGAAATGGACCATCGACCTGGGGGCCGCCAACCAGCTCGCCTTCCGGCATCTGTTCGGGTCCATGTTCAGCGAGGTGGTCGAAGTCGACGCGGATACCGACGTCGAGGCGGTGGGCGCCGATGCCCTGATCGAGGCGAGCATCGAGGCCTTCGAGTTCGCCTTGCCCGCGCAGAGCCGCTCGGATGCCTACACCATCTGGATCCGTTACCGCCTGCGCATCTTCGACGACGAGGGCACCGAGATATCGAACTGGCCCATCGCCGCCTACGGCAAAGCTGGTGCCGAGGGCATGTTCAGCGCGGACGAGGCACTCTCCCGCGCCGCCGTGCTCGCCATGCGGGACGCGGCCGCCATGATCGGCCTGCGCTTCGCGCGGGAGACCGGGCTAGGCGACCCCGGCGGCAGCGGACTGACCGGCACCGGTTCGGAGAAGGCGGAGAGTCTCAACGCACAGACGGATCCCGCCGTCGAGAGCAAGTCCGGCGCCGTGACGGTGGTGGCCCCGCCCGAGAGCGACGTCGAGGTCGAAAGCGCGCCGCCGGCGGACGTGGAACCGCCAGAATCTGCCGATGTGGCGGCGAACACGGACGATACGAGCCAGGCAAATTTCCAGGGGAACTACATCGATGACCGAGGCTAGAGAAGGCGTCGCCGCACGGCCGGACGCCGGCCGCATGACCAGTCGGATAACGATACTGGGGCTGACTGGCATGGCCTTCCTGCTAAGCGGCTGCGTCACCGCGCGCATGGAACAGGACAAGAGTGCAGCCACCGGCATCATGGACGGCGAAGCGGTGGTGGTCATGGCGCGCAGCTACCACCTCGGCAACGAGACCGAGCGCGGCTTCACCGATTGTGTCGGCGCTGCGCTCGGCAACGGCCGCGAAGGACTGGCCGTGATGCCGGACGAGCAGTTCGTGGACGCCCTCTTCCCCTGGCTGGAGCCGCGCACGGCGCCCGCGGAGACGAAGGCGCTGCAGCGCTTCATGCAGCGTCCGGGTGTACGCGACCGCATCCGCGACAGCGGCGTTCGCTACATCGTCTGGCTCGACGGCGACACCGAGCGCACCGGCGGCGGCGGCAGCCTGTCCTGCGCGGCGGGGCCCGGCGGCGGCGGCTGTTTCGGCTTCGCCTGGTGGGAGAACGAAGCCAATTACGAGGCCTCGATCTGGGATCTCAAGGAACTGAAGTCCGCCGGCTCGGTGAAGGCGGACGTTTCCGGCACCTCGTATCTGCCCGCGATCGTGATCCCGGTGCCATTGATCGCGCGCACCCAGACCGCGGCGTGCAAGAACCTGGCGAACCGGCTGCGCACCTTCATCGCCGACGTCGACACGACCGGCTAAGCCCGATCCGCTGCATCCGCCAGGCCGCCTGCGCCGAAAAGCACAGTGGCCAACGGACAATCCCGGGATTCACTTCGTGCTGATCAACTTCCTGCTCTTCAACGCGTGCTGGTTCGCGCTGGTGCTCGGTGCCGCCAACGGGATCGTCTGGCCGGGCATGGTGCTGGCGGCCGCCTTTCTGGCCTGGGAGCTGTGCCGCGAGTCGGCCCGGGGCCGTCTGCTGGCGCTGTGCTTCTTCGCCCTGTCCCTCGGACTCCTGGTGGACGGCAGTTTCGTCGCCCTGAGCCTGCTGGACTATGCGTCCCCCCGGGGGCCGCTGGCACCTGCCTGGATACTGACGCTGTGGGTGGTCTTCGCGCTCACCCTGCGCGGCTGCCTCGGGTGGCTGGCCGGCCGCTACCGGCTGGCCGCCCTGTTCGGGGCCATCGGCCAGCCGCTGTCCTTCACTGCCGGCTCGAAGCTGGGGGCGGCCGCTTTCCCCGGTGAGCTCACTCTGGTCTACCTGGGCGCAGTCTGGGCCGTCGTGACCCCGCTCCTGGTCTGGTTCGCCCACACGGCACCGCTGCCTTCGCTGCGGCGACGCGCCGACGAGGCTGCTTGATGGCAGGCCCTATAGACTGGGCCGAGCGCGGGCTCGTACCGGACACGCTGATCCGCCAGGGCATCCGGCGCCTGCTGGCCGGACGCCTGGCCAACGAATGTCTGGCGGACGCAGACGCCCAGGATGCGCGCTTCCGGCTGCGTCTCTCGGAACTCTCGGAGGGGCCCGTGGCAGTACACACCGACACCGCCAACGAACAGCACTACGAGGTGCCGCCGGAGTTCTTCCGCCTCTGCCTGGGCCGGCACCGCAAATACAGCTGCGGTTACTGGGACGCGTCCGCGACCACGCTGGACGACTCCGAGGCGCGCATGCTTGCCCTCACTGTCGAGCGGGCCCGCCTCGAGGATGGCCAGCGCATCCTGGAGCTGGGCTGCGGCTGGGGATCCTTATCGCTCTGGATGGCCGAACATCTGCCGAAAGCGGAAATCCTGTGCGTGTCGAATTCCGCCCCGCAGCGCGAGACCATCCTGGGGCTCGCCCGTGAGCGAGGGCTCGGCAACATCGACGTGATCACCGCCGACATGCGGGACTTCGACGCCGGCGACACCTTCGATCGCGTCGTTTCGGTGGAAATGTTCGAGCACATGAGCAATTACCGCGAGCTGATGCGGCGCATCGCCGGCTGGCTGCGACCGGGAGGACAGCTCTTCGTCCATCACTTCTGCCATCGCGAGCTGCTCTACCCCTTCCAGGTCGAGGGCAATAGGGACTGGATGGCCCGGCACTTCTTTACCGGCGGCATCATGCCCTCGGCGGACACGCTGCTGCACTTTCAGGATGATCTCCGCCTCGAGGAACGCTGGCTGGTGGGCGGACGCCACTATGAGCGCACCTGCAATGTCTGGCTCGAGAAGCTGGACGCGCATCGGGACGCCGCGCTCGACATCCTCAGCCAGGACCTCGCCGCGCGGGACGCGCAGATCTGGCTGCAACGCTGGCGCATCTTCTACATGGCCTGCGCCGAGCTGTTCGGCTACGACGATGGGCGTCAATGGCTGGTGGGACACTACCGATTCCGTCGGCCCGATTGAGACCCGAATAAGAAGAAACGGGCCCCGCAGGGCCCGTGCGAATGGCTTGCGCCTGCCGCCGAACGCTCAGTCCAGCGGTATGCGGATGCGCTGGCCGGGATAGATCTTGTCCGGATCCTCGATCACCTCCCGGTTCGCCTCGAAAATACGGGGGTATTTCATCGCATCGCCGTAGTATTGCTTCGCGATCTTGCCGAGCGTGTCGCCGGAACGGATGGTGTAGAACTCCACCGGCTCATCGGCCGGCTCGGCTCCCGCGCCATCGCCATTCACGCCGCCCTCGCTACCCTCGCCACTCCTGCCGCCCTTGCCGCCCTTGCCGCCCTCTGGCGCACGGATGGTCATTTTATTGGCGTAGACGTCGATCACGCCTTCCACATTGCCGGCGAGCAGTACGCACTTTTGCATGGCAGCGCCGGATTCGCACTCGCCGGACAGACCGACCACGCCCTGGTCGAATTCCACTTCGAGATTGCGCACGCCGGGGTTGTTCTGGAGGATCAGTTCCTTGATCTTCTCAGCGGCCTCCTCGTCCTTGTTGAAGACCCGGCGACCGATGTCCTTGGCGAAACCCAATAGATCCATTTCATTCTCCTCGTTGCGCCGGCCGCGGCCAGCGCAGCCGG
The DNA here is from genome assembly GCA_964427415.1 of uncultured Woeseiaceae bacterium. GTDB lineage: Bacteria > Pseudomonadota > Gammaproteobacteria > Steroidobacterales > Woeseiaceae > Lentisalinibacter. Next base: position 19,103 of record CAYRUH010000025.1, read on the forward strand.
CAGTAAGGGGTCACAGACCCGGTCAGCCCTTCAGAACGAAGGTGACTTTCATATTGACGCGGTACTCCTTAATCTTGCCGTTGTCGCAGACCACTTTCATGTCCTGGACCCACGCGCCTTCGATGTTGTCGAGGGTGTCATTGGCCCGCTCTATGCCCTTCTGGATCGCATCCTCGAAGCTCTTGTCCGACGCACTCGTGATCTCGGTGACTCTTGCAACGCTCATGTTCTTCTCCTCGTGGCGAAACGGCGGCCCGCGACCCGACGGGATTGCCCGGCCGCGGCTGCGGGAGGCGGCTACGTCGTCCTCCCTGTTCGGCGCCGCCGTTTTCCGCATAATACGCAGTATGCGCCAGACCTGCCTCATCCTGCTGATCTGCCTGCCCCTGAGCGCCTGCCGCGTCGCCGGCGAAGCCGCTGCTTCCCCGCTGCCGGATGAGTTCACGTATCGGCTGCATTACGAGCTGGTCCTGGAGCCTCTGCAGGGGGTAGCGCGCGCATCGATCACACTCGACCAGCCCCGCAATCTGCTCCGCGAGGCACGCTTCCGCCTGTCCGGTGAACGCTGGCACGAATTCGCGGGCGACGGCGAGATAGAGCGGCGGGACGGCAAGCTCATCTGGCGGCCCCCGGAGGCCGGAGGAACGCTGCGCTGGCAGGTCGCGCTGATCCACCCCCGCGGCGAGGCCTACGACGCCCGACTCGGCGCCGAGTGGGCGCTGTTCCGCGGCGAGGACGCCTTTCCGGCCGCCGCGACCCGCACCCTGAAAAGTGCCGTGTCGCGGAGCACGCTCAGCATCCGTACACCGCCCGGATGGTCCGTCGTCACGCCTTACCGTGAAAAGGACGGCCGCTACCAGGTGGTCAACGACGAACGCCGCTTCGACCGTCCGACCGGCTGGATGGTGGCAGGCAACCTCGGCGTGCGCCGGGATACCATCGCCGGCGTCCGCGTCGCGGTAGCCGGGCCCGTGGACCAGGGCGTACGCCGCGTCGACGTGCTGGCACTGCTCAACTGGACCCTGCCCGAGATCGTAAGGCTACTGCCCGATTTTCCCGAACGGCTCACCGTGGTCTGCGCCGGCGATCCCATGTGGCGCGGCGCGCTGTCGGCCCCGGACTCACTCTACCTGCACGCCGACCGTCCGCTCATCAGTGAGAACGGCACCAGCACGCTGGTGCACGAACTCATGCACATCGCCCTCGGCCGCGACACCGTGCGCGGCGACGACTGGATCCTGGAGGGACTGGCCGAGTATTACAGCGTGGAAGTACTGCGCCGCACCGGGACGGTCACGGCTCGGCGCAGCGCCGACACCTTCCGCGAACTGGCCGCGTGGGGCGAGGAATCCGGGGGCCTGCGCCGACGGCATTCCACCGGCGCGACGACGGCCCGCGCCGTGAGTGTCTTCCGTAGCCTGGACCGGGAGATCCGCGAACGGGCCGACAGAGACGCCAGCCTCGACACGGTGCTGCGGCGCCTCGCGGACGGCGACGGGCGCCTTGATCTGGACGAGCTGCGCGAGGCGGCGGCGGCGGTCATCGGCGCTTCGTCGCGCACGCTCGCGTCGTCGGAATTCCGGGACGCACTGGGAGTACCGGCTACGTGATCATCGACGGTCCGACGGCTGCCCGCGAAGATGCCGGTCGAACCAGTCAATGATGAGCCGCAGCCGCTGTGCCCGCTTCGACGGCGCGCCGTCCCGGGACAGGCCGTGGCTCTCGCCCGGCATCACCACCAGCTCGGCCGGCTTGCCGAGCTGCCTGAGCGCCGTGTAGTACTGCAGCCCCTGCTCCAGCGGCGTGCGGAAGTCGTCGTCGCTGTGGATGATCTGCACGGGCGTCGTCACCCGGTCGACCAGCATCAGCGGCGAGCGGGACAGATAGCCCTCGGGGTCGCGCCAGGGATAATCCCTGAACCAGCGTGCGGTCACGTAGCGGTTGATATCGGTGGTGCCGACGAAGCTCAGCCAATTGGTCACGGAACGATGGGCCGAGGCCGCGCGGAAACGCCCGGTCTGACCCACCACCCAGGTGGTCAGCAGGCCGCCGCCGCTGCCGCCGGCCACGCCGAGCCGATCGGCGTCGACGTACTCGCGCTCTGCCACCGCGTCCACCACCGCCATCAGGTCACGGAAGTCGTCGCCCGGGTAGCGGTACTGGATGACGTTGCCGAATACCTCGCCGTAGCCGGTGCTGCCCCGCGGGTTGGCGATGAGCACGAAGTAGCCCGCCGCGGCCAGCACCTGGAACTCGTGGAAGAAGTTCGTGCCGTACATCGAATGCGGACCGCCGTGGATATACAGGATCAGCGGATGGCGCCTGCGCATGTCGAAGCGCGGCGGCTGGATCAGCCAGGCCTGTATCGGCGTGCCGTCGAAGGAGTTGACCCGCAGTTCTTCGTACTCCGCGAAGCGGGGATACTCGAGGTAGGCGCTGTTCAGTGAGGTGCGCTGACGCCAGCCACCGCGCTGCGCCCGCTCCGGCGGGAAGGTGACGATCTGGGGCGGGGAATCCGGTCGGCCGTAGAGCGCGGCGATACTCCCGTCGGCGGCCACGTCGAACTCGCGTATGTCGCCCTCGTCGAAGTCGGTGATCGGAGAGACAACGCCGTCATCGACGCCCGCGCGCATCAGTTGCACCCGGCCCTCCACCGCGGCCGTGAAATACAGGCTGCGGCTGTCGGCCGACCAGGCGAGCCGGCGAGCCGGACCGAACGGCGGATTGACGTCGCCGGCCATCGCATCCGCGACACCTGCCGGCCAGTCCGCGGTGAGATTCCGCCGCTCGCTGCCGTCCGGGCGCATCACGTAGAGTTCGTCCGGTCGGTAGCTGACCGGTGGCTCACCATCGTCGAAGCCGGTCCAGGCGATCCAGCTGCCATCCGGCGACGGCAGCGGATTGTCGTCGGGCCCGGTGCGATCGGTGATGGGCTGCGGTGCGGCGCTGCCGTCGGCCGCGACGGCGTAGAGCTCCGTGTCGCCCAGCGCCAGCGCCTCCTCCGAATCCCAGGCGGCGCTAAAGTAAAGAGTGGCGCCGTCTGCGCTCCAGACCGGCGGCCCCGCGCCGAATTGATGCTCGGTCAGCCAGAGGGGTTCCGCCTGCGGCTCCGTGACCGCCATCACAGCGAGCTGCGCGGCACCGGGCCGCCGGTAGCCTTCGCGACCGTCCCGGCGCGTGAGCAGGCGCTCGGTGACGTAAGGGGTGTTCTGTTCGGGATCGGCCGCCGGCTGCGCCAGTACCGCGATGCGACGGCTGTCCGGGGCCCAGGCGAAGGCGCGCACGCCCCCTTCCGCAGCGGTGATCTGCACCGCGTCACCGCCGCCCGACCGCAACACGTAGACCTGGGGAGACCCTTTCCGCCGGGACAGGAAAGCCAGGCTCCGGCCGTCGGGCGACCAGGCCGGCGCGTAGTCGGCAGCGTCGTCCGCGGTAAGACGGCGCTCACCGGTCTGCCCGATCAGCCACAGGTCAGCCTCGTAGCCGCCCGCTTCGAGGTCGGTGGCGAAACGCGTATAGACGATACGCTCACCATTGCCATCGCCATAGGGAGCGTAGCGGGGGCTCCCCGCGTATTCCCAGTCGAGCAGGGATTCTTCGGTGAGCGGCGCCGCCGCCAGCGGCAGGGCGACGGCCAGCGCGAATGCAGCGGCCGGCAGGACCGGCTTCATGGACAGTACCTCATATCGTGCTGGATTCTAGCAGCAGGCGGCAAAACCCGGTGACGTGACCTGGCGCAAGCCCGCTGCCACGGCGGATGGTCTAGCATGTAGACGCACTGACAACGAGCAATGAGCCACCGATGGACGAGCGTAAGGACCTGAGCCTGATACTGAACTCGCGGGTACCGATCATCGTCGTGGAGAGCCACGAAGAGGATCGTGTGCTGGACCTGCTGAAAGACGTCAACCTGACCGGCGGGGACTACCGGCCGCTGTATCGCTGGACGGTCACCGACGGCCTGCAGCGCCTCGACATCGAACTCGAGCCGCAGCTGCATAACAGCCAGCCCACCGAGGTACTTCGCCATATCCGCGCCGTGGAGAAGCCGGGGCTGTACGTGCTGCTGGACTTCCACCCCTATCTCGAGGACCCGGTCAACGTCCGCCTGATCAAGGACATCTGCATCGGCTTTCGCAACACCAACCGCCATCTGGTGCTGATCAGTCACCGCATCCGCCTGCCCGCGGAGATAGAGCGGTTCTCCGCCAGGCTGGAGCTGAGCATGCCCTGCCCCGCACGCCGGGAGGAGATCGTCCGCAGGGTGGCCCGGGAGTGGGCGCAGGCCAACGAGGGCCGTCCCGTGCGCACCGACAAGCAGGCTTTCGAGCTGCTGATCCGTAATCTCGGCGGACTGACGACCGCCGACACCATGCGCCTCGCGCGCAATGCGATATTCCGCGACGGTGCCATCTCCTCGGCCGACATCCCTGAGGTGATGCGGGCGAAATACGAACTCCTGAATCGGGGCGGTCTGCTCTCCTACGAATACGAGACCGCGGACTTCGCGGAAGTGGGGGGTCTCGGCCGGCTCAAGAGCTGGCTGGAGCGCCGCCGCGGCGCGTTCCTGAAGCCCGGCGAGAGCCGCCACCTCGACCTCCCCCGCGGATTGCTCCTGATCGGCGTCCAGGGTTGCGGCAAGAGCCTCGCCGCGAAGGCGACGGCCGGCATCTACGGCATCCCTCTGCTCCGTCTCGATTTCGGCGCGCTGTACAACAAGTATCACGGCGAGACCGAACGCAACCTCAGGGAGGCGCTGCGCACCGCCGAAGTGATGGCTCCCTGCGTACTTTGGATCGACGAACTGGAGAAAGGCATCGCCGGCGGGCGTGACGATACCGGCACGGGACGCCGTGTGCTCGCCACTTTCCTCACCTGGATGGCCGAGAAACGGGACCAGGTGTTCGTCGTCGCCACGGCAAACGAGATCGAGGATCTGCCACCGGAACTGGTGCGCAAGGGACGCTTCGACGAGATCTTCTTCGTCGATCTGCCGCGGCCCGAAGTCCGGCGCGAGATTTTCGCGCTGCATCTGGCCGCCCGGGACCTTGACCCCGGCGCATTCGACTTGGCCGCGCTGGCCGACGCCAGCCATGGCTTCTCCGGCGCCGAGATCGAGCAGGCGATCGTCGCGGCGCTGTACACCGTCCACGGCACCGACCGGGCGCTGGACACCGCCGCCATCCTCGCCGAGATTGAGGCGACGAGGCCGCTCTCCGTCGTGATGGCGGAACGCATCGACCGCCTCCGTCGCTGGGCTGAAGCCCGCACGGTCCCTGCCGACTGAGCGCCGCCATTCGCGCCGGCGACACCCGGCCGGCGCAGCGCGCCCGTCCCGAGGAGTAGCGTGCTAGACTTTTCTCTATGGCATCGGAAAGTAAAAACAAAATCGATGCTCTGGACGCCGTTGTCGACGACGATCCCACCGATGAATTGCGCCTGCTCAGCGGCGGCGCACTCGACGACGGTACGGCCGAGCTTCATGGCCTGGACGCAGAGACGGTCAGCCGGGAGGAGAAGATCCTGTCGCTGCAGACCGACCTGGAAGAGCGCGGTGAACGCATCCGCTCCCTGGAGCAGCGGCTGGCGCAGATGCAGGCCCGCTGGGACGAGGTCGAGCAGGAACTCGCCGAGAGGGAGAGTACCGCCGCGACGCTGCGCCAGGAACTGGAGGCCGCGCGGGAGCGCATCGCCGTCCAGCAGGAGCAGCTGAACGACGACGCCGAACGCGGCACCGGATTGAACGAGGCGCTCGCCGCCGGGGCGCGCCATCTCGCCGAGGCCGTAAGCGAGCGCGAGCGTCTCCAAAAGGAACTCGCCCACTCGCGGCAGGAGACGGCACGGCTGCAACAGGCACTGACCGAAGCCGAGCAGGAGGACTCGCGACTGCGCTCCGGCCTCTCGCTGCTGGTCCGCACCCGTCGCGAGGCGGGAAGGTCGAGAAGGGAGGCCGCGCGGCTCGGCCGCAGACTCGCCCGTCGGGAGGCAACGGCTCAGGCGCTCGAACGGGAACTGGCGCGGGTTCAGACCGAGAACGACGAGCTGCGCCGACGGCTGGACAGCCAGGACCTGCAGCGCCGGGGGCTGGAAACAGCCGCAGCCGAGATGGAAAGCCGGCTCGAGGAGAGCGCCGGCTGGCGGAAGCAGGCCGAGGAACTCTCCCGTAGCCTCGCCGAGGTGCGCCGCGACGCGGCGGAACTCGGTGACGCCATCGGGCAGCGCGACGAGACGATCCGCCGGCTGGAGACGGATAACGAGCAGTTCGGCCATCAGGCCGCCGGGCTGCGGGCGGCACTCGAAGAAGCGGAACAGTCCCGGACGCAAGCGCAGGACGCGCTGGAGGAGCGCAACGGGGAACTGGCGCAAGTCCGGCAGGAGCTCGGCCATCGCATCGATGAACAGGACGAGGCCATCGGCCGGCTGGAGACGCACAACGAGCGGCTCGACTGCGAAGCCGCCGATCTGCGCGCCGCACTGGAACAGGCGCGCGCCGCCGCCGGCGAAGCGGAAACGGCCCGCTCCGAGGCGGCCGGCGAGCTGGAGGAACGCAGCGAGGAGCTGCAGCAGGTCTGGTACGAACTGTGCGAACGGGATCAGGAGCTCGACAAGACCCGGTCGCGCCTGGAACAGATGGAGAGCCGGGTCGACGATCTGAAGACCCGGCTGGCCGAGCGGGAATCCCGCGAAGAAGCCGATGGTGCCGCAATCGAGTCGCTGCGCGGCGAACTGCACGAGACCCGCACCGAACTCGCCGGCGCCCTCAGCCGCAACAGTGAACTGGGCACCGAACTCGAGGAGCTGCGGGAGCACATCTCGAGACTCGGCAATATCGAGGCCTCGATGGAGGACCTCGACGCCCGCATGGCCCGGAGCATGGCCGGCGATGACGAGAGCGGCACCGAGCAGACCCGGATCGGTCGCTCGCTCGTCGCCGAGATCAACGGCCAGGATATCCGCTATCCGCTGTTCCGCGAACGCATTACCATCGGCCGCACCGCCGGCAACGACATCCAGCTGAAGACGCCATTCGTCAGCCGCTTCCACGCGGCGATCATCAACGAGGCCGACCGGGTGCACGTCGTGGACCTGGGCAGCAAGAACGGCATCTACGTGAACGGCGAACGCACCCCGCGGGCCGATCTGAGACCCGGCGATACGCTGGTCATCGGCGACAGCCGCTTCCGCTACCAGGAGACCTCCCGGGATCACGGCGCCGACGCCTGACTGTGAGCCCAATCACGGACGGGCCGCAAGGCTTGCGCTAGTCTCGGCGGCGCTGGGAACCGCAAGGGGTAGTGACGGATGCGCGGCTGATGGGCAGCAGGGAAGCACAGGCATCGGGCGCGAGCGCGCTGCGCGATCGGGGCCAGTCGATGGCGAACCGCCGCGTCTGGCTGCCTGCGCTGCTCTACGAAGCCCTGCCCTATTTCTACATAACCGCGGGCTTCCTGGCGCTATTCGCCACCCTTTATATCAGCGCCTGGTACTGGGTCGTACCCTACTACTTGCTCTTCTCGGGCTGCTGCCTGCATCTCGGCGCCCGCATCTGGCGCCGCCGCCGGCGCGAGCGCCTGCGGCCCTGAACCGGCATCGCGCCGAGCGTACGTTCCGGATAACCGTTTTCCCGCGATGATCAAGGTAGGCGAGCACCTCGTCACGGGGGCGGATACGGTAGGCGACGCCACGGCAACGGACTGCGGCGTCAGCGTCGCGACCTGGGCGAAGTCCGGCCGCCACACCAGCGAGCCGGCGAAGATCCACAGTTCGTGTTCGCCGCTATCGGCCACGCGCAGCTCACGATAGCCCGCGGCAGTCGATCCTGCGGGGCTTGATTCCGCCGGGCAACTCACCGAGCATCGCCGTTTACCCGACGGTATCTCGCAATGGCAGCCGAAAAAAACGACATCGCAAGCATGCTGAAACGCGAGGCGTTGCTCGCCCTCGTTCTCCTGCTGGGCGGCGTGCTGTTACTGCCGGCCGGGGTCTACGGGGTCGGCCTGCTGATATTCGGCGTCTACCCTGACGGCCTGATCGGCTTCTTCCGCGAGATCTGGGGTGCACTCGGCCGCGGCAATCCGGGCACCTGGTTCCTCGTGCTCAGTCCCTGGCTGGTGGTAACCGTCGCGCGCCTGACCTGGCGCGGCATACGCCGACCGCGGCAGCGCACGCCGGCCTGACCGGTGCCTGACTGGCGGTAAGACTGTGAACCGGGTCACAGAATTCCGGCTAGATCATTAAATTGACGGGTAATTTGACAAAATTATGTAAATTTTCAGGTGCAGACTGCCGGCTGGCTCGCATAATCGGACGTCGTCACTGATGACCTCGGCATAGCACCAACAACAACACAGTAAATGACCTCCTACCTGAAGAAACTGCTGGGACAGCGACTGCTGGACCGCTTTCGTCCGCCGCCGGTACCGGAACCCGCCCGCGGGGCCACCCCGATCCTGAACCAGTTACTCGCCGAACAGCGCGCCAGACAGCGCAAGCAGGCGCAGCGCCGCGACAAACCGACTTCGCCACCGCCTCCCCGGATCGATCACCTGCCCACCGGTAGCCGGGTCGTATCCAACGGTAACGGCAAGAATGTCTATCTGGGCGAAATCCCCGCCGACGACCGGGAAGACCTGATCAGGTTGCTCGACGACCCCTCACTATCGATCGACGAGGATCACGCCTTCGATCCTTACGACCACTCGGATTCCTGGCGTCGGGACGATAAGCGCTGACCATGCCGGATGCCGCCGACTGCCGGTGACCCGTATGACCGCCAACGGGCCTGGCCAGCGCCACACGGCATTGACATAACCAATTGAATTGACTTCAGGTTGTGACCGGGTTCCTCGTTAGCAGAGGCCACCCGGTGCCAGACTGCCCGCCGCTGTCCCTGGTGACCACGGAGGGTGCTGCCGATGAAGATCGCACTGATGCTCACGGCAACCGGCCTGCTGTCCCCGCTGCCCGGCACCGGGGCGGCGGCCGATGAAATGCCGACCGGTCCGGCACCGATCACAGCCGCGGCCACCCAAGGTGCGTCGATAACAATGACGGGAGTCGACCAGACAGCCACGCTCGGATACGCCCTGCTGCCCGCGCGCTTCCGACACCGGGCCGCGCCAACCGCGCTCGCTGACGCCCGCCTCCTGCGCGCAGCCGGCCCCGGCCTCCGCGCCGTGGACTACGCGGACCGCGCAGCTCTCATCACCCGACTGAAGGAACTCGATGGCCTGCGTCTCCTCACCTTCTGGGAGACCCGTGCCTTCGCCGTCTTCCTCGGCGTCTCCCGGGACGGCATCGCCGGCCTGAACATCGCCCGGAAGAACGAACGCACCGCGGACCAGGAGGAGGAGGAAGAGGCCAACCCGGCCGGGCAGGTCCCCGAGCCCGCCTTCCTCGCCGCTACAGCCTACCGCCGGTAGCAGCGACTCCCGCTTCAGCCACCCTCGCGGACCGACGCGGAAGCATCCCGCGTCGCGCGGAACTCGTTGCCCTCGGCCCAGTTCGGCCAGTCCCGCGTTCCGGCGAGGGCCCGGCCAACCCCGAACAGCAGCTCAACGTCTTCGAGCACCCCGCGCAGGTCCCAGTCTTCGCTGTATTCGTCGCTGACCTTGTGGTAATGCTCGCTTACCCACGCACTGTTGTAGGCCAGCCCGTACTCCCGGCCCTTCTCGCGGTGATCGACGCCGCCGCGCAGGTACAGCGCCGGCACGCCGCGCTTGGCGAAATTGAAGTGGTCGGACCGATAGAAGAAGCCCTTCTCCGGCGTCGGCTCCGGCTCCAGATGCCGCCCCTGGGCCTCGGCCGCCCGCGCCGCGTACGCATCGAGCTCGGAGTTGCCGTAGCCGATCACCGTGACGTCGTGACTCGGACCCACCAGCGACATCGCATCGAGGTTGATGTTGGCCACCGTACGCGCCAGAGGGAACAGCGGGTGACTGGCATACCAGTCCGAGCCGAGCAGGCCGGATTCCTCCGCCGTCACGGCCAGAAACACGATGCTCCGTTCCGGGCCCGGCTCCATGGCCGAAAAGGCTTCCGCGATCTCCAGCATGCCGGCCACGCCGGTGGCATTGTCCACGGCGCCGTTGTAGATCCGGTCCTGCAGCACGGATCGGGCCACACCGAGGTGGTCCCAGTGCGCCGTATAGACGATGTACTCATCCGGATGCTCGGTGCCCGCCAGCATGCCCACGATGTTGGCCGATTCCATGCTGGACAGGCTGTTGGTGACCGCGACGCTAGCCTGCAGCCCCAGCGGTTGCGCCTCGAAATCCCGGCCCGCCGCAGCGCTCACCGCCTCGTCGAAGTCGACGCCGGCCGCGGCGAAGACGGAGCGCGCCGCTTCATCGGTGAGCCAGCCCTCGATGGCCACGCGGGGCGGCGCAGCATCGCCCAGATCCAGGTCGAACTGCTCGCCGCTCCAGCTGCCGCTGACCACCAGCCAGGGATAACCGGCCGCCTGCGTCTCGTGGATGATCAGCGCGCCGGCCGCCCCCTGACGCGCCGCCTCCTCGTACTTGTAGGTCCAGCGACCGTAGTAAGTCATGGCGCGGCCGTTGAACAGCTCCGTATCGCCGGTGGCGAAGCCGGGGTCGTTGACCAGGATGACCACGGTCCTGCCCTCGACGTCGAGACCCTCGTAGTCGTTCCAGTTGTACTCCGGCGCGACGATCCCGTAGCCGACGTAGACCATATCGCTGTCCGTCAGTGACGCGGATTCCCGATAGCGCTTCGTCCAGACCATCATGTCCTGCTGGTAGCGGAAAGTCAGCGATTCCTTGCCCCCCTCGATCGTGAGCGGCGCCACCTCCTCGGCGGTGACGGAGACCAGGGGGACGCCCTGCAGGTAGCTGTCGCCGTTGGCCGGCTGCAGACCGGCAGCGCGGAATTCCGCCGTGAGGTAATCCACCGTGTTGCGCTCGCCTTCTCCGCCGGGCGCCCGGCCCTGGAACCCGTCCGAAGCGAGCACCTGTACGTGTTCGGCGAAATCGGCTGCATCGATGGCGCCGACCGCCGTGGCGGCTTCCGCGCCGGCGGTCGCCTGCTCGGCCGGGCGAGTCCGTTCCTCGTCACCGCTGCCGCCGCCGCAGGCCGCGGCAAGAGTGATCACCGCGGCCAGAGCCGCCCGGCGCGGCGAGCGCCTTACCAAGCGCACTACGATATCCATACTGTCTCCTGTTCCATTGCGGCCGCCGGTCCCGGTGGCCCTACGATCGGTGCGGGTCGGTATACCAGAAACGGCGCCCGGGCACACGCCGGGCCGAATTGACCGCGCCAGGCCCCCCGCGTACGCTCGCCTCTTGCCGCCGGGGAGAAAAACAATGGGGCTGCGCATCACCATCGATCTCGAGGATGCCGATCTCGACCACTTCCGCCTGATCATGAAAGAGGCGCGACAGGCCGCGGGCCAGGCCTCCGAGGAGCAGATCGTCACCTCTGCGGAGAGCCTCCTCGACCAGGTCCGCGGAAGCAAGGTGCCGGAGTACATACAGGAGCGTCTCGAAAAGCTGCGGGTGCTGACCGGCATGCTTGACGATGAAGAATGGCAGCTCCCGCAGGCGGAGAAAGGCCGGGTAATCAATGCGCTGGCCTATTTCACCGAGCCGGAGGATCTGATCCCCGACCACATACCGGGCCTCGGTTTTCTCGACGACGCCATCATGGTGGAACTGGTCGTGCGCGAGCTGCGTCACGAGATCGAGGCGTACCGGGATTTCTGCGAGTTCCGCGTGCGCGAAGAGGTGCGCCGTGGCCGCAAGAACGAGGACCCGGTTACCCGCGAGGAATGGCTGCGCAGCCGGCGTCGGGAGCTGCACTCACGCATGCGCCGGCGCCGGCGTAGCGAGCACAAGCGCAGCGGTTCCAGGCGCTCACCGCTGTCACTTTTCTGAGCATGGGCCGGGCGGGGGCCGACTTGCCCCGGCAATTCCGGGATGCAGTCGCCGCACTGGAGCGCACGGTGACCGGACAGCTGCGTGATGAACTGGCGGCTGCCGGCGCCGAGCGGGACGCACTCGCCGAGGAATTCCGGCGCCGCCGCGACGATTACCGGACCCGGCACCGCATGGCCGAAGTGCCGGACAGGGTGGCAGAGGTCGCCGCCCGCCTGGTCCGCGGCGAACCGGCCCCCGGGGTGCGCAGGGAACTACAGCTGGGAGTGCTCGCGGCGATGACCCGGGCCCACGAGCGAGCACTGGGCGGCGTCGATGGCCGCGCCGATGACTAAGGCCAGTAGCTAAGGCCAGTAGCTAAGGCCAGTAGAACCAGCCGGTGAACAGGATGTCGGCCCACATCAGCCCCTGTGCCGGCCACCGCCACCACAGCCGTTTCAGCTGCGCGTAGAAACTTGCTCCCGCCACCACGGTCATAGCCATGAACAGCCCGAGGCTGCCCACCAGCGGACGGAACTCGGACGCAAGCCGGGGATACTCGTCCCCGAGGATAAGGAAGATCAGCATGACCACGGCGAGGCCGAGGCTGATCGAGCCCGCCGACCCGAGGACGATGCCGGTGATTATGGTGAGTGGCTGCACAGGGCTTGTCGAGCGTTGTGAAGGCGTGTCGTTTGCCCTTGATCGGAGAGTCGGGGCATTCTAGCCTTGCCTCGGCGGGGTGCAAGTACCGCCGCGGCGTCGGAATCGAGGACGGATCTGCAATGATGAACAGAATCAGAACTGGCTTATTCGCTACGGCAATCGTGCTGACCGGTGCCTGGGCCGGCGGCCTCGTGCCCGTCGCCGCCGACGCCGTGCAGCCGGAGAGCAAGCCGAGGCTGGCCCCGACGGACCGGCACGAGCAGATCGCGACGCTGGTCACCGATTTCATCGAGCGCTCCCACTACCGCCGCACAGCTGTCGACGACGAGGTGTCCGGCCGTATCCTCGACGCCTACATCGAGGCCCTGGACGGCAACCGATCCTACTTCCTCCAGTCCGACATCGATGCTTTCCAGCAATACCGGGACGAACTCGACGATGCCGTCTCCCGGGACGAGTCGCTGGAGCCGGCGTTCGATATCTTCCGGGTCTACCGCCAGCGTGCCGAACGCCAGATCAGCCATGCGCTGGCATTGCTCGAGGAGGAACCGGACTTCGCGGTAGAGGAGTCTTTCCGCTTCGACCGGGAGGACGCGCCCTGGGCCGCCAGCCAGGCGGAGCTGGACGAACTCTGGCGCAAGCGCGTGAAAAACGACGCACTCAGTCTCGTGCTGACGGACAAGCCCTGGGAAGAGGTGCGCGACATACTCGAGAAGCGCTATCAGCGTTTCCGGAAGCGCTTCGAGCAGATCAACAGCGACGACGTGTTCGAGACGTTCATGAACTCGTACTCCCGTACCATGGACCCGCACTCCAGCTATCTGTCGCCGCGCAATTCCGAGGAATACCAGATCCAGATGAGCCTTTCCTACTTCGGCATCGGCGCCTCGCTGCAGATGGAGGACGAGTACGTCACGGTGATGAACATCATCCCTGGCGGACCTGCCTCCATCGACGGCCAGCTCGAACCCACCGACCGCATCACGGCGGTCGGCCAGGGCGAGGACGGCGAGATGGTGGACGTTATCGGCTGGCGTCTCGACGATGTGGTTCAACTGATCCGCGGGCCGGCGGGCACCACCGTGCGCCTGCAGGTACTGGCCGGCAACGCCCTGCCCGGCGCACAGGAGGAAACGCTTTCGCTGGTGCGCGACCAGGTAAAACTGGAAGAGCAGGCGGCAAAGAGCGATATCGTCACCATCCCCCGCGACGGCCGCGACTGGCGGGTGGGCGTAATCACCGTGCCCAGTTTCTACCGGGACTACGAGGCCCAGCGTGAGGGCGACAGGGACTTCACCAGTACCACCCGCGACGTCGAGCGCCTCATCGGCGAGCTGGAGCAGGAGGGCGTCGACGGCCTCATCGTCGATCTGCGCAACAACGGCGGCGGCCACCTGACCGAAGCCACAGCGCTGTCCGGCCTGTTCATCGACCGCGGCCCGGTAGTGCAGCTGCGCGACTCCACCGGGCGCATCAGCGTCATCGACGACCAGTGGAAGAACGGCGTCGCCTACGACGGTCCACTGGCCGTGCTGGTCAACCGCTTCAGTGCCTCGGCGTCCGAGATCTTCGCCGCCGCCATCCAGGACTATGAGCGCGGCGTGGTCATCGGCCAGCGCACCTTCGGCAAGGGCTCGGTGCAGAATCTCTACGCGCTGGACCGATTCCAGCGCGACCGCAGTGGCGACGGCCTGGGGCAGCTGACCCTGACCATCGGCAAGTATTACCGGGTCACCGGCGACAGCACCCAGCATCGGGGAGTCGACCCGGACATCGCATTGCCCTCTGTGATCGACGCGGAACAGGTCGGTGAGAGTACGCGCCCCACGGCACTGCCCTGGGACCGGATTCGGCCCACCCGTTATGAGGCGAGCGAACCCCTCGATCACACCATCGACCTGCTGTCGATGAACTTCCGCGAACGGCTGAAGAGCGACCCTGACTACGACTACCTGCTGAAAGACATCGAGGCTGCCCAGACCATGCGTGAGCGCAAGACGGTGTCCCTCGCGCTGGACGAGCGCAAGCAGGAGCGCGAGCGCCTGCAGGCCGAGCGGCTGGCGCGGGAGAACGAGCGCCGCGAGGCTCTCGGCCTGGACTCGGTCGAGTCCGTGGAGGCGCTGGACGAGGAAGAGGAGCCGGACATTCTCCTCAAGGAAGCGGCCTCCATCGTCGCCGACATGGCCGAGGTCCTGGCATTGCCGCGCCCGTCCGCCGTTGAGCGGGCGGCCAAGAACGACCTCTGAACCGCCTCTGCCGGGCCTGATCGGGGCCTGCCCCTTGTCAGTCGCACATAAGGTGTTATACTTAACTACAACACTAGTCAACCATGGTAGTAGCACAGGATGTCACGATACGCCCCACACCCCTCACGCCCTCTACGCCGCTATCCGCTCGCGCTGACCGCCTGCCTGACGCTGACCCTGTCCGCCGCCCAGGCGCTGACCACCCGCAATGGCCCTGAGACGCTGTTCCCGGCGCCCCCGGCACGGGCCACCGGCGCGGCCCTGCCAACGCCAGTCACGCCGCCGGTGCTGCGCATCGGGCCTCTGCTCGAGCTGCGCCGGGCTGAGGTGTTCGGCGACCGTAGCCAGGGGGCAGGACAGCCGATGGCACGTGGTGCGGCATTCCCGTCGGTACCACTGCCGACCGGCCCCATGTACCGGCGCGACATCTGAGACATAGCGAGGACCCATGAAGGCGATGGACACACGGGACGTGAAAGGCCGGGGCCTGCTCCCAGCCGGATTGCTCGGCGCCCTGCTACTCGCCGGCTGCGGCGGCTCCGGGGATTCGAGCGCGGGGCCGCCCTCCGCCGGCAACGATGACGAGGAGAACAAGGCCGAACAGGCAGCCATACCGGTGGAGGTCGCCGCGGTGGCCCGCGACGATATCTACGCGGTCTATTCGGGCACGGCCGCCCTGGAGGCCTACGCCGAGGCGGAGGTGGTCGCGAAGGTGGGCGGAGAGATCCGCAAGATCCTCGCCGAGGAAGGCGAGACCGTGCAGCGCGGGCAGGTGCTTGCGCGCCTCGACGGTGACCGTCTGCGCCTCGAGCTCGAGCAGGCGCGGGCCAATCTGGCCAAGGCGGAGCAGGAGTACCAACGCAATACCGAGCTCCACGGGAAAGGCCTGCTCGCGGCGGGCGCCTTCGAGAATCTGAAGTTCGAACTGGACGCGCTACGCGCCGCATGGCGCCTCACGCAGCTCGAGTACAGCTACACCGAGATTCGCGCACCCATCGACGGCGTCGTCTCGGAACGCCTCGTCAAGGTCGGCAACACGATCTCCGTAAACACGCCCATGTTCCGTGTGACCGACCTGGAGCCCATCGTCTCCTACCTGCACGTACCGGAGAAGGAATTCGGCAAGATCGCGCCGGACCAGCCCGTGTTCATCACCATCGATGCCCTGCCCGGCCAGCGCTTCCGCGGCGTCGTCGAACGCATCAGCCCGGTGGTGGACGCCGGGACCGGCACGTTCAAGGTGACGGTGGAGGTGGATGAGGAAGACACCGCGCTCAAGCCGGGCATGTTCGGCCGCCTCGACATCGTCTACGACTCGCGGCCGGCCCGCCTGCTGGTGCCGCGCCCGGCCGTCGTGGAGACGGAATCGGGACCGGTGGTGTACGTCGTTCAAGACGGTGCAGTGGAGCGCCGCCCGGTGCAGACCGGCATCGCCTGGCAGAACCGCGTGGAGATCGTCTCCGGCATCGAGGAGAGCGAGCAGGTCGTGGTGGTCGGTCAGTCCGGCCTGCGCGACGGGGCACGGGTCAAGGTGGTGGCGGACGAAGAGACCGCGATGCAGCTGAACGCCGAGCTCGCGGCCGGCCGCAACCGACTGTGAGCCGGCGCGGGTCCGGGGGGAGGATGCCGTGTGGCTGGTGAACCGGGCCACTGAACGGCCGGTGACGGTGCTGATGCTCTTCGTCGCCGTCGCCCTGTTCGGGACGGTGTCTCTCAGCCGCCTGGATGTGAACCTGCTGCCGGATCTCTCCTACCCCACCCTCACGGTGCGCACCGAGCTGGAGGGCGGTGCGCCGCAGGAGGTGGAGAATCTGCTCAGCAAGCCCATCGAGGAAGCGGTGGGCGTCGTGAAGAACATACGCGAGGTGCGCTCCCTCTCCCGCTCCGGCCAGTCCGACGTCACCATCGAGTTCCTCTGGGGCACGGACATGAACCTGGCCAGCGTCGACGTCCGGGAGAAGCTGGACGTGCTGGAATTGCCGCTGGCGGCGGACCGTCCGCTGCTGCTGCGCTTCGACCCGTCCAGCGATCCGATCATGCGCTTCGCCCTGCGCCGGAGCGGGAACGAGGCGGCCAGCGCCGTCCTCCCGGCAGACGAACTGAAACGCCTGCGCCGACTCGCCGAAGACGAGCTGAAGCCGGCCCTGGAGAACGTGGCGGGGGTGGCCGCCGTGAAGGTCAGCGGGGGCCTGGAGGAAGAGATCGAGATCCTCGCTGATCAGCAGCGCCTCGCCCGGCTGGATCTGACCATCGACGAGGTGGCCGAACGTATACGGTCCGAGAACACGAATCTCTCGGGCGGCAGCCTGGAACAGGGCAACCAGCGCTTCCTCGTCCGCACGATCAACGAATACCAGTCGGTCGAGGAATTCTCCGCCACGGTGATCGCCATCCGCGAGCGCCGGCCCGTCTACCTCGGCGATATCGCGCAGGTCACCCGGGGCTTCAAGGAACGGGAGGCCATCACACGGGTCGACGGGGCCGAGGCGGTGGAGCTGGCCGTCTACAAGGAAGGCGACGGCAATACGGTGCAGATCGCCGGAGACACGGCCGAACGCATGGACTCGCTGAAGGACGACCTGCCGGACGGCCTGGAGATCGTGACCATCCAGGACCAGTCCGGCTTCATCCGCGCGGCGATCGATCAGGTCGTCAACGCCGCGCTGGTCGGCGGTCTGCTTGCCGTGCTGGTACTCTACGGCTTTCTCCGGGATGCACGGGCCACGGTGATCATCGGCCTGGCCATACCGGTCTCGGTAATCGGCACCTTCGCGCTGATGTATCTTTCGGGGCTGAGCCTCAACATCATGTCCCTCGGCGGCATCGCGCTCGCCGTGGGCCTGCTCGTGGACAACTCCATCGTCGTGCTCGAGAACATCGTGCGCAAGCGTGAAAGCGGCCTGGGCGTGCTCGCGGCGGCCCGCCAGGGCGCCGGCGAGGTCGCCACCGCCGTGACCGCCGCCACCCTCACGACGGTGGCAGTGTTCTTCCCGATGGTCTTCGTCACCGGAATCGCCGGACAACTGTTCCGCGACCAGTCGCTGACGGTGACCTACGCACTGCTCTTCTCCCTGCTGCTGGCGGTCGTGCTCATCCCGATGCTCGCCGCCTCCGGTGGGCGTCAGGGCTACGCGGAGGCGATGGATGTCCGGCCGCCGGGCCGGATCGGCCGCGCTCTCGGTCGGGTGGGAGGCATCGTCGGCCGTCTCTGGCACCTGTTCGCCGCCGGCATGCGGCTGTTACTGGCACCGCTGGTATTGTTCTTCAGCGGTTTCAATCGGGCCGCCGCGGGCCTCTACGAACGCATGCTGCCCTGGGCACTGAGCCACCGGGCCATCGTCCTCGCGACTGCCGCCCTCATCTTTCTCGGCTCGGCCGCCCTGGTGCCCAGACTGGGAACAGAACTCATCCCCCGGCTATCCCAGGGGGAGTTCTCCGCGAATCTGCGCCGCGCGCCGGGCACGCCGCTCTCCGCCACCGACCAGGCGCTGCTGACCGCCTGGCGTGCCGCGGCAGAGGTGCCCGGCGTCGCCCGCACCTACTCGGTGGCGGGCAGCGGCAACCGGCTGGATGCCAGTCCGGTCGAGGCGGGCGAACACACGGGCAGTCTGACAGTGCGCATGGCGGCCGACGCCGGCCGCGAGGACGAGTCCCGTGCCATGGCACGGATACGCGAAGACATCGCCGCGCTGCCGGGTGTCCAGTATGACTTCAGCCGCCCGGAGCTGCTCTCGCTGGCCACGCCGCTGGAAATCGTGGTCACCGGCTTCGACCTCGCGCGACTGCGCACGGCGGCCGAGCGTATCGCCGGGGCGCTGCGCGCCGACGAGCGCTACACCGACGTCCGCTCGAGCATCGAGGCGGGCAATCCGGAAATCCAGATCGCTTTCGACCAGGAGCTGGCGGCCAAGCTCGGCCTGTCCGTCCGCGACGTCGCCGACCAGGTCGTGAACAGCGTCCGCGGCAATCTCGCCACGCGCTACAGCTGGCAGGACAAAAAGATCGACGTCATGGTACGCAGCGTCGAGCGCTCCGCCGCGTCGCTGGAGGACGTGGGTGCGCTGATCGTGAACCCGGCCAGCGAACGCCCGGTGACGCTCGACGATGTAGCCACCATTGTTCTTGCCGAGGGACCGGCGGAGATACGTCGCCTGGATCAGCAGCGCGCCGCCGTGATCTCCGCCAATATCGCCTATGGCGACCTGGGCGCCGCTGCGAAGGCCGCCGAGCGCATACTGGACTCGCTGGCGCTGCCCGCCGGCCTCAGCACCGATATTGTCGGCCAGAGCGAGGAGATGGAGGATTCGCTGGCCTCCATGCGCTTCACACTGGTGCTGGCCGTGTTCCTCGTCTATCTGGTGATGGCCTCCCAGTTCGAGTCGCTGCGCCATCCTTTCGTGATCCTGTTCACGATCCCGCTGGCCCTGGTCGGCGCGGTGCTGGCGCTGTATCTCACCGGAACCACCATCAACGTGGTGGCCTTCATCGGCGTCATCCTGCTGGCCGGCATCGTCGTTAACAACGCCATCGTACTGATCGATCTGATCAACCAGCTGCGCCGCTCCGGTGTCGCGAAGACGGAAGCCATCCTGGAGGCGGGCCGCAGCCGTCTGCGGCCCATCCTGATGACCACGCTGACCACGGCGCTGGGTCTCCTGCCCATGGCACTCGGCTTCGGCGAGGGCGCGGAGATCCGCGCCCCGATGGCCATCACGGTGATCGGCGGACTCACGACGTCCACCCTGCTTACCCTGCTGGTGATCCCGGTTGTCTATTCTCTGGTGGAGCGCGACCAGCGGCCGCAGTCCGCCGACGCGCCCGCCCCGGCGCCGCAACAGGCCTGACGCGGAGGGCCCGGGCATGCGCCACACCGAATTTTCACTGCGCCGGCCGGTCACCGTCACGATGATCTTCGCGGCGCTGGCCGGCATCGGCCTGATTTCATCCCGGCTGCTCCCGCTCGAACAATTCCCGGATATCGAGTGGCCGGGCTTTTTCATCAACATCCCCTACGAGGGATCCACGCCGGAGGAAGTGGAGCGGCTGATTACCCGGCCCGCCGAGGGCGCATTGTCCACCCTCTCCGGCGTCAAGCGCATGAACTCCACGTCCCGGGCCGACGGCGCCCAGATCTGGATGGAATATGGATTCAACTCGAACGCGGGCACGGAGGCCGTGGAGGCGCGGGTGAAACTCGATGCCATCCGCGACGAACTGCCGCCCGATCTGAAACGGATCATGGTCTACAGCGGATCGCTGAACGACGAGCCCATCATGACGCTGCGCCTGTCCTCGGACCGGGATCTGTCGCGGGAATACCTGATGCTCGACCGCGTGCTGAAGCGCCGCATCGAGCGTATCGAAGGAGTATCCAAGGTCGACCTCCAGGGCGTCGAGCCGCCCGAGGTCCGCATCCTGCTCGATTCGGGCCGGGTCGCCGCCCACGGCATCAACCTTTACGAACTCTACGAACTACTGCAGCGGAGCAACTTCTCGGTCAGCGCAGGCCGGCTTGAGAGCGGCGAACAACGCTGGACCCTGCGCTCGGACGGTGAGCTCCGAAGCCTGGCGGAGATCGGCGACCTGATCATTGACGGCGCCGACCTGCGTCTGGCCGACATCGCCGACATCCGGCTGGTGCCCGAGGAGCGGGACTACGGCCGCCACCTCGACGGCCGCGAGGCGGTCGGCCTGAGTATCACCCGGGCCAGCGGCGCCAACATGGTCCAGGTAGCCGACCGGGTCAACGAAGCGCTGGAACGCATCGCCGAGCTGCCGTCGATGCGGGGCATCCGCCTCTTCAACATCGACAACAAGGCGGACAGCGTGCGCTCGTCCCTGGCTGACCTGCTGCAGGCCGGCCTGATCGGCTCCCTGCTCGCCGTGCTGGTACTCTATCTCTTCCTGCGCCAGGTCACGACCACGCTGATCGTGATGCTGGCCGTGCCGGTCTCGCTGGTGATCACGCTCGGCGTGATGTACTTCAGCGGTCTCACGCTGAACATCCTCACGCTGATGGGATTGATGCTCGCGGTGGGCATGCTGGTGGACAACTCGGTGGTGATCACAGAGAGCATATTCCGCTACCGGCAGGACTACCCGGACGATCCGCGGCGCGCGGCGCTCGAGGGCGTTGACGAAGTGGGTCTCGCCGTGATCGCCAGCACGGCGACCTCGGTCTGTGTATTCCTGCCGATCGTCT
The DNA here is from genome assembly GCA_964427415.1 of uncultured Woeseiaceae bacterium. Classification (GTDB taxonomy): domain Bacteria; phylum Pseudomonadota; class Gammaproteobacteria; order Steroidobacterales; family Woeseiaceae; genus Lentisalinibacter. Next base: position 40,090 of record CAYRUH010000025.1, read on the forward strand.
TCGGCGAGCAGATCGATATCACCGTATTCCTGTGGCACGTCGGCATCACCATCTCGGTGGCCATCGTGCTCTCGCTGCTGGTCTCCCAGACGCTGATTCCGCTGCTTGCCAGCCGGGTACAGGCACCGCCGCCGCCGCAGGCGGGCAGCGCCATGGCCTCGCTCTCCGATCGCTACAGCCGCGCGCTGGCCTGGACGCTGCGCCATCCCCGCTGGTCGGCGCTGGCGGCATTGATCGTCCTCGCCTCGCCGGCCGCGCCCATCGGGCTGGGCATGCTGCAGACCGACATGTTCCCCCAGGAGCCGTCGCGGCGCCTCGAGCTCATCTATCACATCGACGACATCTACCCGGTCAAGCGCGTGGAGATGGCGGTCAACCGCATGGAGGCATTCCTGTTCGATAACGCCAAACGCCTCGATATCGAATCCGTCTACAGCTACTACGACACCGGCCGCGCCCAGTCGAGCATCCTCCTGACCGAGGGCGCTGCGATAACCATGGACGCGCAGACGGTGATGGACACCATCCTCGAGGAGATGCCCGAGCTGGTCATCGGCAGGCCGGATTTCCAGTGGCAGCAGCAGGGCGGCGGCCCGGGTTTCGGCGTCACCCTCACCGGCGAGTCGACCGAACGGCTCGCGGAACTCGCCGGCGAGACCTGGCGCATACTCTCCACCGTCGAGGGCCTGGAGGGGCTCACATCGGACCTGCTCGCGGGACCGAAGGAAGTGCAGGTGGTGGTCGATCGGGAGCGCGCCGCGCGGGTTGGCCTCACCAGCCAGGCGGTCGGCCAGGCCGTCGCGGTGGCCATGCGGGGTCAGCCGCTGCGCGAATTCCGCACGCCGGACGGCGAGATCGGCGTGCGGCTCGCCTTCCGCGAGGACGACCGCCAGAGCATGGAGCAGCTCTCGAACCTGACGGTCATGTCGCCGTCGGGTGAGCGGGTGCTGCTGGGGGCGGTCGCCGACCTGCACGAGCGCACCGGGCCGCGCCAGATCCGCCGTACCGACCGCAAGACCTCGGTGAAGATATCAGGCTCCATCGACACCGACAGCTCGCTGTCGGAGATCCGCCCCGTGGTACAGCAGTTGATGGACCAGATCGACTACCCGCCCGGCTACGGCTGGAGCTTCGGTGCAGGGGTGGACCGCAGCGACGAGACGCAGCGCATCCTGATGGAGAATATCCTGCTCGGAATCGCGCTCATCTTCATCGTGATGGCGGCGCTGTTCGAGTCCGTGCTCTACCCGGTCTCGATCATGATCTCGCTGATCTACTCGATCACCGGCGTGATCTGGTTCCTGGCCCTCACCGGCACCACCATGAGCTTCATGGCAATGATCGGCATCATGATCCTGATCGGCATCGTCGTGAACAACGGCATCGTGCTCGTCGACCACATCAACAACCTGCGCCGGCAGGGCATGCCCCGGGAGCAGGCGGTGCTGGAAGGCGCCCGGGACCGGCTGCGCCCCATCCTGATGACCGTAGCCACCACCATCCTCGGTCTGTTGCCGCTGGCCATCTCCACCACCAAGATCGGCGGTGACGGCCCGTCCTATTTCCCGATGGCACGGGCGATCATCGGCGGGCTGGCCTTCTCCACCGTCACCTCGCTGCTGCTGGTACCGCTGGTCTACGTAAGCCTGGACCGGGCCAGGAACTGGCTGGGGCGCGTGCGCCGGTACGCGCGCGCGGATGCCTCGGCCGCCGCCTGAGGCGGCGGGACGGATCAGGACAACAGCACGTCCGTGACGTGCCAGAACTCCTCGGCGAGCACGTTGATGTCGGGCTCGTCGATATCCGCCGACTCGCCGGGTGCCTCCAGTGACTCGGGCACCGGCACGGTGTCCGTGCGCTGCTGGTAACGGGCGCGCTGGCTGAGCATCTGAGTGCGCCGGCGGACCTCGGCGGCGAATTCGCTGTCGGCCTCCGCTTCCTCCAGCGCCTTCAGCCGCGCGCTCAGCCGCGTCAGCAGCATGTCGCAGTCACGCTCACTGCCGTAATCGATGCTGCCGGGCGTGCGCTCCATGGCGGAGCGCGCCATCTCGGTGAAGCCGAATGGGGAGAAGTGCCCGTAGAGATACTCGGCCAGGGCGATCACCATGCAATTGACCAGGCGTCGACCCTGGACCGACAGGCCGGGATAGTCCGGCGGCGTCGCCTTCTGCAGCCGACCGTATTCCCGGGTGAGTTCGTCCGCCGTGGCCGCGATCTCCTCCAGCTCGGTCTCGATCGGCCCCCGCTCGGCGCCGATCGCCCGCCGCCGAAAGAAGTTCCAGAACCCGCCCAGCGTAGCCATCTGCTCGTCGATAACCTTGAGCGCCGCCTCGAGTTCCCGCCGCCGCGCCCGCGCCCGGTCGAGCCGCCCGGCCGCCTCGCGACGCAGGGCCGTTTGTTCCGCCGCCCAGGCAGCCAGCAGACGCTTTCTTTCACGCTCGGTTACCTGGCCAGCCATCTGGCCGGCGAATTTCTCCAGGCGAGCGTGGCAGCGCTTCCAGATGCCGCGGATCTGATAGAAGACCACGGCCCGGTTCGCCGCGGTGCGATCGGCCAGCAGCTCCTCCAGACCGTCGAGTTTCTGCTGCAGCCGGGCGTTGCGCCCTTCCTGCACCTTGAGCTGATCCAGCAGCTCGTAGCGCTCCTTGCGCAGCCGCGAATATTCTTTCTTCAGCTCCGCGCGGTTCCAGTACAGATGCAGGAGCCTGTCGTCATCCTGCTCGACCTGCGCATCCGGAGAACCGAACAGTTGTGCCAGTGCTGCCATTGTCGGGCCCTTGACATAATCGGGACCCGCACCGCCTGTCGGGGAGCGGGGACCGATCCGGTAGCGCGCATGCTGGCACCCGCCTTGCGCCGGTTCCATGACCGGATCGACACTTTTGCAGGCGGGTGATGCTGCTGTGAGGGAGCGGGCGGCGTCGGTCAGTCGCTGCGGCAATCTCCGTGGAATGCGTGGCCCCGATCAAGGCAGTATTCCAGCCACTTGTTCAGCATGACGTTGCGTGCCCAGCGGCTGTCGAGTTCGCGCCGGAATTCACGGGCCAGGCGCCGGAACAGCTCGTGATGGTGCTGATCGGCGAGATGCATGGCCTCGGCCAGGCAGCCGTCGAAATAAACACGCACCGTGAGGTCGGGGTCGGCAACGCTGCCGCCGGCCTCCTCGAAGCGGTAGGTCATGGCGAGTGTGGAGGTGTAGGGCGTGCGTTCAAGGACGCTCAGGTGCAGATCGCAGTCGCCGCCGACCCGCGAGACATGGCCTCCTTCCATCCGGCGCAGCGCCGGCGCCATGCGCAGCAGGCGCAGGTAGTTGCTCTCGTAGAGCGTCATCAGGCCGGCGAAGCTGCGCGGCCGCACGACGGTCTGGGGCAGGATGAGGCTGTCGGCGATCATGGGCGGAATATAGCACACGCCCGGCGGGTAACTGCCGGCCCAGAAAAGACCGTGAAAATCAAGGTTTACGTGTGGCGCAAGCCGTGCTTCAGGGACGCGTGCGACGCTCCAGCCCGGTGCTGTCGAGGATGCGGCTGGAGATCTCCTCGATCGAGAATTCGGTGGTGTCGATGTGGGGAATATTGTAGCGGCGGAAGAGCTTCTCCGCTTCTCTCAGCTCGTAGCGCACCTGCTGGACGCTGGCATAGCGGCCGCGGGAGCGCCGTTCGCGGCGGATCTGCTGCAGCCGGGCAGGCGCGATGGTCAGCCCGAACAGCTTGCTCCGATGCTTTAACAGGGCCGAGGGCAGCTCGCCGCTCTCGAACTCCTCCTCCGTGAGGGGGAAGTTGGCGGCGAATACCCCGTACTGCAGAGCCAGATAGAGGCAAGTGGGCGTTTTCCCGGAGCGCGATACGCCGACCAGGATCACGTCGGCCTGTTCGTAGTTGCGCACCGTCGCGCCGTCGTCGTTGGCGAGCGCGAAGTTGGTCGCCTCGATACGCTTCATGTAGACGGTGGGGTCTGCGACGCCGTGGGCCATACCCGCGGAATGGGACGATTCCTGCTCCAGCTCCTCTTCCAGATCGCCGAGAAAAGCGTCGAAAATATCGAGATACAGGCCGTTCGATCCCTGTATGATGCGGCGCAAATCATCGTGGACGAGAGTGCTGAATACGATCGGCCGCATGCCGTCACGGCGCGCGGAATCGTTGATTTTTTTCAGCGCAGCCAGTGCCTTGTCATCATTATCGATAAATGGCAAAGTCACTTGCCGGAAATTCTGGCTGTCGAATTGCGTGAGCAGGCTGTGACCGAGCGTCTCGGCCGTGACACCGGTCTGGTCGGACAGAAAAAAGACGGTTCTTTGGCCCATGGTTCGATCCGCGGCGCAAGCGTGGTTGGATTGTGCACGTTCGGGTCGATAACACAAGGGAGTCGACTTTGGAGCCTTATGTAGTTCCGCTCGATGCCTTGGGCATGGGCGACGTGGACCGGGTGGGCGGCAAGAACGCCTCTCTCGGCGAGATGATAGCCAACCTGTCCGCCGCCGGCGTCAGCGTCCCGGGCGGCTTCGCCAGCACCGCACAGGCCTACAGGGACTTCCTCCGGCACGAAGGGCTCGCCGACCGCATCAACCAGCGCCTCGACACGCTGGACGTCGACGACATCAAGAATCTCACCGCTGCCGGCAGCGAGATCCGGCAGTGGATCATGGACACCCCGCTGCCCCCGCGGCTGCGCGAAGACATCACCGCAGCGTGGGAGGAGATGACCGGCGGCGAGAACATCGCCGTGGCGGTGCGCTCTTCGGCCACTGCCGAAGACCTGCCCGATGCCTCTTTCGCGGGACAGCAGGAAACATTCCTCAACGTGAAAGGTCTCGAGCGGCTCATCGAGGCCATCCACAAGGTATTCGCGTCGCTGTTCAACGACCGGGCCATCGCCTACCGGGTGCATCACGGCTTCGATCACGCCCAGGTAGCCCTGTCGGCCGGCATCCAGCACATGGTGCGCAGCGACGTCGGCACGGCCGGTGTGATGTTCACGCTGGATACCGAGTCCGGGTTCCGCGGCGCGGTGTTCATCACCGCCTCGTACGGCCTCGGGGAGACCGTGGTGCAGGGCGCCGTCAATCCGGACGAATTCTACGTCTACAAGAAAGCGCTGAAGGAAGGTCACGATCCGATACTGCGCCGCAGTCTCGGCAGCAAGGCCATCAAGATGGTCTACAGCGACAATCCCACGCCGGGTCATACCGTGGAGACGGTGGACGTGGACGAGGCCGAATCGCAGCGTTTCTGCCTGAGCGATGAGGACATCGTCGAACTGGCGAAGCAGGCCGTCACCATCGAGGAGCACTACGGCCGCCCGATGGACATCGAATGGGGCAAGGACGGAGAGGACGGCAGAATCTACATCCTGCAGGCGCGCCCGGAGACCGTCCAGAGCCGCAGCGGGCGCACGCTGCAGCGCTTCTCCCTGAAGACGCGATCGGACGTGCTCAGCCGCGGCCGCAGTATCGGCCAGAAGATCGGCGTCGGTCCGGCCAAGGTGATCCGCAGCATCGAGGAGATGACCCGGGTGCAGAACGGCGACGTGCTGATCGCCGACATGACGGACCCGGACTGGGAGCCGGTCATGAAGCGCGCAGCCGCCATCGTTACAAACCGGGGCGGGCGCACCTGTCACGCGGCCATCATCGCCCGGGAGCTGGGGATACCGGCGGTGGTCGGCTGCGGCGATGCCACGGAGAAGATCGCCGACGGCCGCGAGGTCACAGTCTCCTGCGCCGAGGGCGACGAGGGCTACGTCTACGACGGCAAGCTCGAGTTCGAGAAGAAGAAGATCGAGCTCGATTCGCTGCCGGACATCCCGGTGAAGATCATGATGAACGTGGGCAATCCGGACCGGGCGTTCGACTTCGCCGGCATTCCGAATCACGGCGTCGGCCTCGCCCGCCTGGAGTTCATCATCAACCGCATGATCGGCGTCCACCCCAGGGCGCTGCTGGAGTTCGACAAGCTGGATGCCGACACCCGCGAGGCGGTGGAGGAACAGATGGCCGGCTACGACGAGCCGGTGGAGTTCTTCGTCGCGAAACTGGCAGAGGGCATCGCCACGATCGCCGCTGCTTTCGACCCGCGCCCGGTCATCGTGCGCCTGTCCGACTTCAAGACGAACGAGTACGCCAACCTCATCGGCGGCGAGCCCTACGAGCCCCACGAGGAGAACCCGATGCTCGGGTTTCGCGGCGCCGCCCGCTACGTCGATCCGGAGTACCAGCCCTGTTTCGAACTCGAGTGCCGGGCGCTGAAGAAGGTGCGCAACGAGATGGGCCTGACTAACGTGCAGATCATGGTGCCGTTCGTGCGCACCGTCGAACAGGGCCGCGAAGTGGTGGAGCTGCTGGCGAAGAACGGCCTGGCCCGGGGCGAAAACGGCCTGAAGGTCGTCATGATGTCGGAGCTGCCCACCAACGCGCTGCTGGCCGACCGCTACCTGGAGCATTTCGACGGCATGTCCATCGGCTCCAACGACATGACCCAGCTCACACTCGGCCTGGACCGCGATTCCGCCCTGGTGGCCGAGGTATTCGACGAGCGCGACGATGCCGTAAAGGCCCTGCTGGCCATGACCATCGAAGCCTGCCGTCGCCGGGACAAATACGTGGGTATCTGCGGGCAGGGGCCGTCAGACCATCCGGATCTCGCCCACTGGTTACTGGATCAGGGCATCGAGAGCATGTCCCTCAACCCGGATACGGTGATCGAGACCTGGCTGTTCCTGGCCGGCGAGACGGTCTGACGCCGGCGACGTCCTTCAGAAACTGTCGCTCCAGCGCGAGCGGCGGCGCCAGCGGATGCGCGGCACGATGATCCCGACCAGCACACCGGCCAGCAGCACGGCCGCACCGGCGATGAACCAGTCCCGGTTACGCCGACTGGCCAGCTCGCCGTTCTCCTGCTGCAGGGCGGCGATCTGTACCTCCGCGGTGGAGAGCTGCTCGCGCAGCGCGTTGTTCTGCGCATTGATGGCCAACACGTTAGAGGCCGTGCGCTTGATCTCCGCGAGCTCCGCGTCGAGCTGCTTGTTCTCCGCCTCGAGCGTCCGGATGCGGGCCTCGGCCTCCTGCTTGGCCCGGGTCAGGTCGTCGAGCTGGGCGCCGAGGTCGCCGCTCTGGTTGCGGATGGTCTCCAGCCGCTGGCGCATGGCGGCAAGCTGATCCCTGGCTGCAGGCTCGGACATGAGGTAACGGCTGATCACCCAGCCTTCGGTGCCGCCGACCGTGCGCACCCGGGTGTAGCCGCTCTCCGCGTCCTGCTCGAGCATCTCGAGCTGGGTGCCGCTCGGCAGCATGCGGATGATCTGGTTCGCCGTGCTCGGCCCCGTCCTGAGCGTGATCTCGAACTCGTCCGAGACGTAGCGGGTTTGCGCCGCGACGGTGTGCGCCAGCATCACGAGCAGCAGCGCCGCCAAGAGAGGCGTCTTGTTAAGGAGTGTATTCAAGTTCCTGAAACCCAAGTCGAATTGCTTCCGATTGGAAGCATTAAAGTTGACTATAAAGCAAGCCCGGACGCGGTGCCAGCCGTCTGTCTGCAGTTTATCCGAGCTCGGTCCGGCGCCAGACCAGCAGCAGATTATTGGCCGGCATCGCGTATTCGGCCTGCCGCTCCAGTCCGTGGCGGGCGGCCTCTGCCTGCATGTCGTCGAGGTCGCGGATACCCATGGCAGGGTCCTGCCCACGCAGCTGCCCGTCGAAGCGCCGGTTGCTCTCGCTGGTGTGGCGGCCGTGCCTCGAGAAGGGGCCGTAGATCAGCAGCAGGCCGCCCGGCCCAAGCACGCGGGTAGCGCCCTCCAGCATGGCGCCCACCGCCGACCAGCTCATGATATGGGCCGTGTTGGCCGCATAGACGGCATCGAAGGGACCGGCCGGCCAGTAGTCCCGCAACACGTCCAGGGCCACGGGCGGCGGCATCGCCGGCGTATCGGGTGTCTGCAGCCCGGCGGAAAGCGCCGGCAGGTTCGCCTCCACGTCGCTGGCCTGCCACTCCACTTCCGGCAGTTCCGAGGCGAAGAAGCGCGCGTGCTGACCGGTGCCGGCACCGACCTCCAGCACCCGCCAGCCAGGCTCGAGGTGGCGGCGCAATACCGAGAGGATCGGCCGGCGATTGCGCTCGGCCGCCGGTGAGAACGGAGCCTCCAGGGTCATGCGGTGTCAGCCGGTCTGCATCGCCGCCACCGAGAACAGATGCTCCCGGTAATGGCGCAGCTCGGCGACGGAGTCGCGGATATCGTCCAGCGCGCGGTGACTCGATTCCTTCTGGAATCCGGCGGCGACCGGCGGTGCCCAGAGACTGGCCAGGATCTTCAGCGTGCTCACGTCCAGATTGCGGTAATGAAAGAACGCCTCCAGCTCGGGCATGCAGCGGGCCAGGAAACGCCGATCCTGACAGATGCTGTTGCCGCACATCGGCGAGGTACCCGCTTCGACGTGCTGGCGCAGGAAGGCAAGCGTCGCCTGCTCGGCCTGGCCTTCGGTCACCCGGCTCTCCGCAACCCGTTGCGTGAGCCCGGAGCCGCCGTGCTGGGTGCGGTTCCACTGGTCCATGCGGGCCATCACCTCATCGGGCTGGTGGATGGCCAGCACCGGGCCCTCTGCGATCTCGTTGAGGTCCGAATCCGTCACTATGGTGGCGATCTCGATGATCTGGTCGTTCAGGGTATCGAGGCCGGTCATCTCCAGATCGATCCAGATCAGATTGTCCCGGCCCTTCCCTGCCGTTTTCTCGTCCGTCATACGCTCCGCCATACCGCAAAACTGCCGGCAGTGTAGCAGAGGGCGCACGCTGCCGGACCGCACGGCCTATACTGCGGCGATGACCAGAGAGCGAGCCAGTGACATGTCCGCAGACCGCTTTCTCACCGTCACCGCGGCTCGCGGCCACCGGCTGGAACTGGAGGCGGCCGACGGACGGCGGCTGCCTGCGCGCATCAAGGGCAAACGGCTGCGGGTGGTGTGCGGCGATCGGGTCGAGGCAACGGCAATCGCCGACGAAGCGGACTGGCTGGTCACCGCCGTCGCACCCCGGAACAACGTGCTGGCCCGCAGCGACAGCCGCGGGCGCCCGGAGACGCTGGCGG
>CAYRUH010000026.1:0-12032 GCA_964427415.1 uncultured Woeseiaceae bacterium
GTCCGTAAATCACTAATTTTACGGTATTTCGGTGACCGACGGCCAGAATACCGGCGGCGCCCCGGCGCGGCGCGCCTGGGCCGGCCCCCTGTTGCGGGCTGCGCGCGCGGCCGTTACCGTACGCCGCTTGTTCCTGTCGAGCATCCTCGATGCCTGAAGATCAGATCGTCCTCGTCATCGTCGGCGTCGTCGCCCTGGGCGTGGCGGCACAATGGGTGGCCTGGCGCCTGCGCCTGCCGGCGATCGTGCTGCTGGCCGGGTCCGGGCTGATCGTCGGCCCCGGCCTCGGCTGGATCAACCCCAGCGAGGAGCTTGGCGACCTGCTGCGCCCGGTCATCAGTCTCTGCGTCGCCATCATCCTGTTCGAGGGCGGGCTCAGCCTCAGGCTGGCCGAGCTGAAGGAGGCGGCCCGCGGCGTCCAGCGTCTGGTCTATCTCGGGGCGCCCCTGGCCTGGGCGGCGGCCACCCTTTGCGCCCATTACATCGGCGGTCTGGACTGGGCGGTCTCGCTGGTGTTCGGCGCCATCATGGTGGTGACCGGACCGACGGTAATCATGCCGCTGCTGCGCCAGAGCGCGCTGAACCGCCGCACCGCCTCGTATCTGAAATGGGAAGGTATCGTCAACGACCCCATCGGTGCATTGCTCGCGGTGCTGGTGTTCCAGTTCTTCGTCTTCAGCGGCGAGGGCTCGGGACTGGCAGAGGTGTTGCAGGGCGTCGGCCTCGCCATCAGTTCCGGGCTGGTCTTCGGCGGCCTCGGCGGCTGGCTCACCGGGCGGGCATTCCGCGCGGGCCTGGTGCCGGAGTATCTGAAGAGCCCGGTGATGCTGGGCCTCGTGCTCGTCGTCTATGAGGTCTCCAACCTGATGCAGCACGAAGCAGGCCTGCTGGCGGTGACCATCATGGGCATCGTCGTCGCCAATATGAACCTGCCGGGCATCGGCGACATGAAGCGATTCAAGGAGTACATCACCATCATGCTCGTGTCGGTGGTGTTCGTGCTGCTCACCGCCGATCTGAACGTCGAGTCGCTCACCTCGATCGGCTGGCGCGGCGCGGCATTGATCGCGGCCATCATGGTCATCGCCCGGCCCGCCTCCATCATGCTGGCCACGATCAGGGCGAACATGGAATTCCGCGAGCGCCTGCTGCTCTCGTGGATCGCGCCGCGGGGTATCGTCGCCGCCGCTACCGCCGGTGTCATGGGGCCGCGGCTGGTCGACGCGGGCTACGATGCCGACGTGCTGCTGCCGCTGGTATTCGCCGTGATATTCGCCACCGTCTTCGCCCACGGCCTGTCGCTGAACTGGCTGGCGGGACGGCTCGGGCTGTCGTCGCGTCACCGTGACAGCGTTGTGATCGTCGGGGCCTCGCCCTGGACCATCGAGCTGGCGCGAACGCTGCAGGATCTGAAGGTCAACGTGCTGGTGGCGGATTCCTCCTGGCACAACCTGCGCGCGGCCCGACTGGCCGGCGTACCCGTGTTCTACGGCGACATCCTGTCGGAGTTCGCGGAGGAGTCGGTGGAGCTTGCCCACGTTCGCACCGTGCTGGCCGCGGCCAGCAACGATGCCTACAACGCGCTGGTCTGCACCCAGATCGCGCCGGAGGTGGGCCAGCGCCACGTCTTCCAGCTACCCATGGGGACGGAGACCGAGGACGATCCCAAGGCGATCGCGCGGCCACGCCGGGGCAACGTCGCGTTCGGCAAGGACGCCGTGTTCGAACGGCTCTGGCGGTTGTATGTGCGTGGCTGGGCTTTCTACAAGACGAAGCTGTCGGAAAACTACAGCTACAGCGATTTCCTGAGCGAGCGGCCCGAGGATGCGATGCAGGTGATCCTGCTGAGGTCGGACGGCGACGTGGACCTGTTCTCCGTGCAGCACGAGCTGGAGCCCAAGCCCGGCGATACTATTGTTTACTTCGCGCCGGGTAAACCGAAGAAGGCCGCTGCGGAGGGGAGCGCGGATGCGCACGCTGCCCCGGCGTGAGGACGTGCTGATCCCGGGTCGCGCCGGCGACCTGGAGGCGCTGCTTGAGCTGCCGCAGCAAGGCGAGCCCGCCGGTTACGGTGTCGCGTGCCATCCTCACCCCCGGCACGGCGGCAGTATGCAGAACAAGGTCGTGCACACGCTGTGTCGCGTGTTCAATGAGCGGGGTCTCGCCTCGATCCGCTTCAATTTCCGCGGCGTCGGGGCCAGCCACGGCAGCTACGACGAGGGCGTCGGCGAGGTGGACGACGCGCTGGCGGTGATGGACTGGGCCGCGCGGCGCTTCGGCGGCGAGGCGTGGCTCGCGGGATTCTCATTCGGCGCGGCGGTAGCGCTGCATGCCGCCGCGCGGCGCACGCCGGCACGCCTGATCACCGTGGCGCCGCCCGTCGGCCGGCTGCCGGTGGCCGCCGAGCGCCAGCCCGAGTGCCCGTGGATCATCATCCAGGGCGAGGAAGACGAACTCGTGGATGCCGATGGCGTCGTCGCCTGGGTCAATGACCTGGCGCCGGGTCCGGAACTCCTGCTGCTGCCGGAGGTCGACCATTTTTTCCACGGTCAATTAATTCTGCTGCGCGAGCGATTGGGCGGGCTGCTCGACGGCGCGGGGAAGGACGCTGACTGATCATGCTCGATGCGCTGGCGCGGAAGCTCGAATCATTGCTGGACGGCGCGGAAGAGGGCACCTCGGCGGAAGAGGAGGAGCATGCCATACGGCTCGCGGCCGCGGCGCTGCTGGTCGAGGTTGCCCGCGCCGATTTCGATTTCGATGTCGAGGAGGCGCTGGCGCTCGAGGAGCTGCTGCGCCGCCACTACGAACTCACCGAAGAGGAAGCGACCCTGCTGCGCGAGGAGGCCAGTGAGCGGGTCGAGCACTCGGTGTCGTTGTTCGAGTTCACCCGCACGCTGCATGAACGGCTGGACGAACGGCAGAAGTCGGAGCTGGTTGGCAGGCTGTGGGCGGTGGCTTTCGCCGACGGGCGCCTCGACAAGTACGAGGACGCCATGGTGAGCAAGATCGGCGAGCTGCTGTATGTGCCGCGCTCCGAGGTTATGCGGCGCAAACTGCTGGAACGACCCGAAGAGGGCTGAAAAGAGAAATAAAAAAAGCCGGGCGGCGCCCGGCTTCTCCGATCCGTATCACGCGAGCGCGACTCAGACCATGTCCTTCAGGCCTTTCAGGGCCGTGACCTTCACCGTCTTGCTGGCCGGCTTGGCCTTGAACATCATCTCTTCGCCCGTGAACGGGTTGATGCCCTTGCGCGCCTTGACGGCTTGCTTTTTCTTGACGGTCATCTTGGCCAGGCCGGGCAGCGTGAACGTCCCGGGGGCGCCGCGGCCGCCGAGGTTCTTCTTCATCAGGCCGGACAGTGAGTCGAAGACTGCGGCGACGTCCTTGCGGGTGAGCCCGGTGTCTTCCGCTATGTGCCTGTAGATCTCCGACTTCGTCGGTGCCTTCCTGGCCGTGGTAGCGGCCTTTTTCTTTGCTGCCATGTATCAACTCCTGGATGGAACAAAAATCCCGGGTAATCCCGGCTCGATAAAGCGCGGCAACTTACCACAACTCGTCGTGTCGCGACAGATGGCCAAGTGCATTTCGCAGGGATTTTTCCGGGGTTTCGTCAATCCGTGAAGAATTGGCGGCGGAACCTCAGTATGGTCGGCTGAGTCGAACCGGGCGGTGTGGCCTCGATGTTGAAGATCAGCGTCTCCCGATGCGCGACCGGTACTTCCCCGATGTAGTAGGTCGCCTCGCTGTCACGCACGCGGCGCATCGTTATTTTCTTCGTCTGCCCCGTGAGATTTGCCGCCGATACCTCGACGCTTCCCGCCACCGTTTTACCCGTTGCCTTCTCCACGAAGCTCACGTTTAGCATCGCCCGGTTCCTGGAACGGACGATGCCCGTGCTCTGCGCGACTGTCGGCGTGAGCTGATCGGTGGTCATCGCGTTGTAGTGCACGATGTAGTCACCCACCTCGGCGGACGTCTCGTTCGACGCCATCGCCTCGGGCACGTTGCGCTCCTGCTGCCCGCTATCGCCGCAGGCGGAGAACAGCACAGCCGCCAGCGCAAGCAGTATCGTTTTCGTCGGCCTCATAGCGGTCTCCCCGTGCCTTTTCATGATGGCCCTACTATAAACCATCCGCTGCGCCTGCCCGAACGCGCGGATGCCGGGGCGCTGCTGGCGTCGCTCCGACGCTCTCGACGGCCGGCGTCAGTGCAGTATGCCGGGCAGGCCGCTGCCCACCGCGATGCTGGCGGCCTGCAGCAGGATGGCTACCAGCAGCGGCGACAGGTCCAGTCCGCCGATGGTGGGGATGACGCGCCGGGCGGGGTCCAGGATGGGGTTGACCAGCTGGCTCAGCAGGCTGGTGACCGGGTTGTAGGTGCCCGGAGCCACCCAGCTCAGTATGACGTAGACAATGATGGCAAAGAAGAAGAAGCGCAGCGCCAGCATGAGTGTGCGCAGTATCGCGTAGTAGAGCAGCCCGAAGCCGTGTGGGGTCATGTTGAGCGCGTAGGCCATGGCAGCGATGAACACCAGCTCGAACAGCACTATTACCACCAGCGTGGCCGTGTCGATCTTGCCCATGGGCGGCAGCACACGCCGCAGCGGCACGATGAAGGGCGAGGTGATGCGCACGATTGCCTGGGCTACGGGGTTTCGGAAATCCGCGCGGAACAGCTGCATGAACAGCCGCAACAGCAGCACGATCAGGAACAGGTCGGCCAGGGTACGGAACAGGAAGATCAGCGCGTCGTCCAAGCTCTCACTCCGTGCGTCGGTTCCGGCGGCAATCAGTCCGCCGCAGCGTCTCCGGCGAGTTCGCCGGCTCGCCGCCGCGCGGCTGTCAAGGCACGTCTAAAGATAGCATGAACGTCCGCCTCCTCGAGGATGGCGAATGCGGCTGCCGTCGTGCCGCCGGGCGATGTGACCCGCTCGCGCAGCACGGCCGGCTCGTCGGCCTCGCTCGCGGCCGCGGCGGCTGCGCCCTTCGCCGTCTGCAGGGCCAGGCGCCGGGCTTGCTGTGGCGTGAAGCCGAATTCGATCGCCGTAGCGATGAGCACCTCCATCAGGTAGAAGAAATAGGCCGGTCCGCTGCCGGAGATGGCGGTGGCGGCATCGATCATCGATTCGTCGTCCACCCAGAGCGTCGGGCCCGCGGCCGAGAGCACTTCGTCGGCACGATCCCGGTCGGGCAGGGCGTGTCCGTTCGCGTAGAGCACGCTCATGCCCTCGCCGACCAGCGCCGGCTGATTGGGCATGCAGCGCACCACCGCGAGTCCGCCGCCGAGCCAGCCGTCGATGTCGTCGCTGCGTATGCCTGCCGCGATGGAGAGGATCAGCGGCGCCGATGCCTGCACCGTCTCCGCCAGCGGCGGCAGCACCTCCGCCATCACCTGGGGCTTGACGGCCAGCACCAGCACGTCCGCTGCACCGGCCACGGCACCGTTTTCTCCGGTGAGCTGCGCACCCGGCAGGAGCGCGGTCAGCGCGTCGCGTCGCTCCACGCTGGGATCGGACACGGTGATGCGCTGCGGGTCCATACCCCGGGCCAGCAGACCGCGGATGATGGCGGTGGCCATATTGCCGCCGCCGATGAAGCCGATGACTGGCTCGTTCATTGCTTCTCCCTCACCGCCGGGCGCCGCGTCAGTCGTCCGCCGGGCGCGGCCCGAACACGTCGGTGCCGACCCGGACCAGCGTCGCACCCTCCATTATCGCTGCCTCGAGATCGGCGGACATGCCCATGGACAGCGTATCCAGCCGATGCCCGCGAGTATTCAGTTCCTCGAGGATGCCGCGCAGCCGGGCGAACGGGCGGCGCTGGGCAGCGAGCCCCTCGGCCGGCGCCGGGATGCACATCAGTCCGCGCAGCCGCAACCCCGGTGACCGGGCGACGAGGTCCGCCAGCGGCGCCACCCCGGCCGGCGCGCAGCCGCTCTTCGAGGCCTCGTCATCGACGTTCACCTGGATGCAGACGTCCAGCGGCGGCGCATCGGGCAGGCGCTGCTCGCTCAGGCGCCGGGCGATCTTCTCCCGGTCGATCGTGTGCACCCAGTCGAAGCGCTCGGCGATGGTCCGCGTTTTGTTCGACTGGACGGCGCCGATGAAATGCCAGACCAGGTGTGGGGCATCCAGCCCGTCCATGTGCTCCTGTGCCCCCTGCAGGAAGTTCTCGCCAAAATGCCGCTGGCCGCCCGCCGCCGCTTCGCGCACCCGCTCCAGGGGCTGGCGTTTGGACACCGCCACCAGCGTCACCGAGTCCGGATCGCGCCCCGCGTCACGCGCCATGGTCGCGATGGATTCATTGATTTTCCGCAGGTTTTCCGTGACTCCAATCACGTTAATTTCCGATTGCTCCGCTATACTAGCGCATCCGGATTTATGGTAAATCCGGCTATCTGGACACCTGCAAGCAAGGGATACGCATGGCCGTCGATATCGCGCAGCTCCTCTCGTTCACGGTGAAGAACAACGCCTCCGACCTGCACCTGTCGGCGGGCGTCCCGCCAATGATCCGGGTCGATGGCGACATCAAGCGGATCAATATGCCCGCCCTTACGCACAAAGAAGTCAACAGCATGGTGTACGACATCATGAATGACAAGCAGCGTAAGGCCTACGAGGAATTCTTCGAGACGGACTTCTCGTTCGAGATCCCGAAGCTCGCCCGCTTCCGCGTCAACGCCTACAATCAGATGCGCGGCTCGGGCGCCGTATTCCGCATCATCCCCTCGGAGATACTCACGCTGGACGACCTGGGTGCGCCGGCGATCTTCAAGGACATCGCCATGCAGCCCCGTGGCATCTGCCTGGTAACGGGCCCGACCGGTTCGGGCAAGTCCACGACGCTGGCGGCCATGGTCGATTACATCAACGACAACAAGCCCGATCACATCCTCACCATCGAGGACCCGATCGAGTTCGTACACGAGAGCAAGAAGTCACTCATCAACCAGCGCGAAGTCCACCGCGACACGCTCGGTTTCTCCGAGGCGCTGCGTTCCGCCCTCCGCGAAGATCCGGACGTCATCCTGGTCGGCGAGCTGCGCGACCTGGAGACCATCCGGCTCGCGCTGACCGCGGCCGAGACCGGCCACCTGGTGTTCGGCACGCTGCACACGAGTTCCGCGGCCAAGACCATCGACCGCGTCGTCGACGTGTTCCCGGCTGCGGAGAAGGAAATGGTGCGTGCCATGCTGTCGGAGTCGCTGAAAGCGGTGATCTCGCAGACACTGCTGAAGAAGGTGGGTGGCGGCCGTGTGGCTGCCCACGAGATCATGATCGGCACGCCGGCCATCCGTAACCTCATCCGCGAGGGCAAGGTGGCGCAGATGTATTCCGCCATCCAGACGGGACAGGGCGCCGGCATGCACACGCTGGACCAGAATCTGGCCGAACTCATGCAGAAAGGCCAGATCACCAAGGAAGAGGCCCGCTTCAAGGCGGTGAGCAAGGAGAATTTCTAGGCCGCAGCGCTGTGAGGCGGCCCGGGGGCGGAAATGGATCGGGAACAGGCAGTACGACTGACGCAGAACCTTCTGAAGAAGCTGGTGGAGAAGAAGGGCTCGGACCTCTTCGTTACCACTGGCTTCCCGCCGGCGATCAAGATCGACGGCGAGGTGCACCGGGCGACGGAGCAGCCGCTGTCCGCCGAGCAGACGTCGATCATCGTCCGCTCGATCATGAACGACAAGCAGGCGAAGGAGTTCGACGCCACCAAGGAGTGCAACTTCGCCATCAACCCTCAGGGCATCGGGCGCTTCCGCGTCAGCGCTTTCGTGCAGCAGGGTAACGTGGGTGCAGTGATGCGCACGATCACCACCAAGATACCCACCTTCGACGAGATGGAACTGCCCCCCATCCTGAAGGACGTGGTCATGAACAAGCGCGGTCTGGTGATCGTCGTCGGTGGTACCGGTTCGGGTAAGTCGACCACGCTTGCGACGATGATCGGCCATCGTAACGAGCACTCCCGTGGCCATATCATCACTATCGAGGATCCGGTGGAGTTCGTGCACCCTCACCGGGGATCGGTCGTGACCCAGCGCGAGGTTGGCGTGGACACCGAGAGCTGGCACATGGCGTTGAAAAACACCCTGCGCCAGGCGCCGGACGTCATCCTGATCGGCGAGATCCGCGACCGGGATACGATGGAATACGGCATCCAGTTCGCCGAGACCGGCCACCTGTGTCTCGCGACCCTGCACGCGAACAGCGCCAACCAGGCGCTGGACCGCATCATCAACTTCTTTCCGGAAGAGCGCCGCTCCCAGCTGCTGATGGACCTGTCGCTGAACGTGAAGGCGCTCATCTCCCAGCGGCTGATCCCGCGGGAGACCGGGGTGGGACGCATCGCGGCCATGGAGATCATGCTGAGCTCGCCGCTGATCGCGGATCTGATCTTCAAGGGCGAGGTGGCCCAGATCAAGGAGATCATGGCGAAGTCCACGCGCCTGGGCATGCAGACGTTCGACCAGGCCCTGTTCGCGCTCTACGAAGAAGGACACATTTCCTACGAGGAAGCGATGCGCAATGCGGATTCCCGCAACGAGCTGCGTCTCAAGATCAAGCTGGAGAGCAAGCGCGAAACGGCGCTGGCGGACCAGCAGTCGACCAGCCTGCGCATCATGGAGGAGGACACCGCCAAGCACTTCTGACGGTACCCGTGCAGCATCCAGTGTCTACAGGCGCTAATCCATGAACGTCAAACCCCTGTTCAAATTGATGGCGGAGAAGAAGGCGTCGGATCTCTTCTTCACCTCCTTTGCGCCGGTCAAGATCAAGATCGAGGGCAAGATCCGGCCGGTGAACAAGCTCGAACTGACGCCGAAGATGGTGAAGCAGGCTGCTCTCGAGCTGATGAACGAGGAACAGCTCGAGGTCTTTTCCCGTGAGCTGGAGATCGACTTCGCCCTGTCCGAGCCCGGGGTGGGGCGCTTCCGCGTCAACGTGTTTCAGCAGCGGGGCAATGTCGGCATGGTGCTGCGTTTCATCACCGCGGATCTGCCGACCTTCGAGCAGCTCGAGCTGCCGGACGTCCTGGAAGATCTGGTCATGCTCAAGCGTGGTCTGATCCTGATGGTTGGCGCCACCGGCAGCGGCAAGTCGACGACGCTGGCGGCCATGGTGAATCACCGCAACGAGAACACCTCGTCGCACATCATCACCATCGAGGACCCGATCGAGTACCTCCATCCCAACAAGAAGTCCATCGTCAACCAGCGGGAAGTAGGCATGGACACCATGTCCTACGCCCGCGCCCTGAAGAGCGCGATGCGCGCGGCGCCGGACGTGGTTCTGATCGGCGAGATCCGTGACCGGGAATCGATGCAGGCGGCGCTGGACCTCGCCGGCACCGGCCAGCTCGCCATCGCGACGCTGCACTCGAACAATGCGCCGGAGACGCTGGATCGCATCATCAACATGTTCCCGATGGAGCAGCACAATCAGGTGTTCATGGACCTCTCGCACTACCTGCGTGCCATCATCTCCCAGCGCCTGGTGCGTGACCGCGAGGGCATGCGCGTGGCCGCCGTCGAGGTGATGCTGAACTCGCCACACATCGCGGAACTGATCATGAAGGGCGACATCTCCGCGGTAAAGGAGGCCGCAAGGGATTCCAACGAGCGTGGCATGCAGACTTACGACGAGGCGCTGCTGAAACTTTACCGGGACGGGCGCATCACGCTGGAGGAGGCGCTCGCCAACGCGGATTCCCGCAGCAACCTGGAAGCCAAGATCAACTTCGGCTAATCCGGCCATCGGCAGGAGGTCCTTCAGCCCCGACCGCACTGTGGGAGGGGCTTCAGCCCCGATTGGCGCTCGGCTTTCTCAGGCGAAGATCGGGGCTGAAGCCCCTCCCACGGTGAGCGTCCGCGCGACCCTTTTCTACCCGATCATGGGCCATTGCCAAGAGAGAGTGGGATCGGGCCTGAAGGCCCTCCTACATGGGTGCTGCGCGGTCAGGCGGGGAAGACGGTGCAGGCGTCGAAGACCGGGCCGTCCACGCACACGCGTTTCATCGCCGGGCCCTCGGGCGTCTCCACCCGCACGGCACAGCCGGCGCAGCCGCCGACGGCGCAGGCCATGTATTCCTCCAGCGAGACCTGGCAGGGGATGGCGTAGCGGCGGGCGATACGGGCCGCGGCCGCGAGCATCGGTGTCGGCCCGCAGGCGAACATCTCCACGCCCGCCAGCGACTCCTCGTCCAGACTCTCCAGCCACTCGCCGGCGAGTGCGGTCACGAAGCCACGGTAGCAGCCCTCGAAGTCCGAGCCGCTGGCGAGCCGCGAGGGCACGCCCCGGTCTTCCAGCAGCGGCATCACCGAGCAGACGTCCGCCGCGATGCCGGGCACGTCCGCGGTGGCCCTCGCCAGTTCGAAGGGGAACGGTATCTCCGAGCCCATCAGGACCAGCGGCTGCCAGTTGTGCTTCCGGTCCGCCTGCAGCGCCTCGGCGAGGAAGACCACCGGCGGTATACCGACGCCGCCGCCAACGAGCAGCGTGCGCGGTCGCACCGGGTCCGGACGGAAGGGGCGGCCGATGGGGCCTAGGACGCTGACCCGGTCGCCGGGGCGGCGCCGGCTCAGCAGGCGCAGCCCGTCACCGACAATCTTGTACAGGAACTCAATCCAGCCCTCGCCGGCATCTGCGCGCATGATGGAGAGCGGCCGGCGCATCGGCAGCGACTCGTCGCAGCTGACGTGGGCGAAACTTCCGGGCCGGGCATGCGCCGCGCACCTGGGCGAGCGCAGCCGCATGATGAACTGCTCGCCCGGATAGTGGCGTACCTCCAGCACTTCGGCATCCTCGACAAAGAGAGTGCCCCTGTGGGAGAGATCGCGGCGTGACGCAGCGATGGTGTCGGTCTCGGTGCTCATGCCGCCGAGGATTCTACCACCTGGCGGGGCGCTGCCGGCCCGCTCAGCGGCGGGCCAGCCATTGTTCGGCAATGATCCGGGCGGACAGGCTGTCGATATCCGCCTTGCGCACGCGCCGCCGGCGCATGCCGCTGCGTCGTTCGCCACTCAGGCGGGACTCGGCCTCGGCCGAGGAGAACTGCTCGTCCACCAGCTCCAGCGGCATGCCGAAGCGCTCGAGCCGGCGCCGGAACCGCTTCAGCGGCTCGTCGAGCACGGAGCGCTCGCCGTGCGCGAACGGCATGCCCAGCAGCAGACGATCCGGCTGCCATTCACTGATGAGCCGGGCGAGGGCGCCCGCTTCGGGCTCGCCCTCGACCGCTGGCAGGGTCGTCAGTGCCGTCGCGCTGCGGGTGACCGCCTGGCCAACGGCGACGCCGATGCGCCGCAGCCCGAAGTCGAATGCCAGGATGGTCTCGGCGGGTTCGGCCGTGTTCGCGGCGCCGGTGCTGTCAGGCGTGACCGGCATCGCTGGCCAGACGGGTGATGTCGATGCCCAGCTGCCGGGCGGCCGCCTGCCAGCGTTGATCGAAGGGGACTTCGAAGACGATGTCCGGTGTGGCCGTGACGTTCAGCCACGCGTTGGCCATCATCTCGGACTCCAGCTGGCCGGCGTCCCAGCCGGCATAACCGAGAGCCACCAGCGAATGACTCGGTCCGGTGCCCGCAGCGATGGCCGCGAGGATGTCCCGGGAGAAGGTCACGCGGATGTCGTCGGAGACCTCCAGCGTCGCCTCCCATTCCTGGTCACCGGCATGCAGCACGAAGCCGCGCTCGTGTCCCACGGGCCCCCCGGCCAGCACCCGCGTATCGCCGGTCTCCTCGTCCTCCGCCGTGAGTTCGAGCTGGGCGAGCACGTCCCCGAGCCTCAAGTCCAGCGGCCGATTGATGACGATGCCGAGTGCGCCGTCGTCCGTGTGCTCGCAGACCAGCGTGACTGTCGTCTCGAAATTCGGGTCCTGCATGCCGGGCATGGCGATTAGCAGCTGATTGACGTAATTGGGCTCGCTCATGCCCGTCAGTATCGACATTCCGGCGGGCATCGACAAGCGCGGCCGGCCGGGGGGCAGCCGGGTCGGGGCGAGGATCGGGCCGGAGGGGGATCGGGCCTG
>CAYRUH010000026.1:12132-48628 GCA_964427415.1 uncultured Woeseiaceae bacterium
AGGGGATCGGGCCTGAAGGCCCTCCTACTGGCGGGTGGCGATCCGTGGGCGGCTGGCGTCCTGGCTGAACTGCCACTGGTAGGCGAAACGGAGCTCGTCGTAATCCTTGCGCAGGTCGTCCGGGAACGGGTCGAAGGGTGCAGCCCGACGCAGGATGTTCAGCGCCGCCTGATCGAGCAGCCGGTGACCCGAGGATCGCCTTACAACGATGTCCGTGAGTTCGCCGTCGGCGTCGATCGCCACTTCCAGCACCGGACTGCCCTGCATGCCGCGGGTGCGCGCCTGCTCAGGGAAGTTCAGCGTGCCGAACCGCTCCACCTTTCGTTTCCAGCGGTCCAGGTAGCCCACGATGCGGGATTCCCGGGTGTCGGCACTGATCATCAGGTGGCGCGGATCGTCGTCGTGGATGAGGAGATTCGCCTGTTCCTCCACCGGCAGGGGCAGGCTGCGGGGATCGCTCGACGGTGCCGCCTGCACCGTCGTCTCCGCCGCGCCCGGGGCGGGGCTCGTGTCCGCGGGCGCGAAGTCCCGGCGGTCCGAGGGCGAGCGCGAGACGACGGTCGTGCGCGGATCCGTCTCTCCCGGCGCCGATTCCATGGCGGTCTCGCCCGGTATGTCCTCGGGGAAAGGCCGCGCCTCCGCGGAGCGCGGCCGGGCGCCCGGGCGGACCTCCTCGGCGGTGTTGCCGCCGCCGCGCTGGTTCGCCTGGGCGAGGTAGTCCGCATCGTCGCTGGGCTCGACGTGCTGATTCGAATCCGCGACGATCGTCACCTCCAGCGTCGTCGCCTCGCTGCTGCCGAGGGGGACCGCCTCGAAGGTGATGCCCAGGATCACCACGGCATGGAACAGCGCCGCCAGGAAGAGCATCGGCGGCAGCCGGTCCGGCGTCGCCGGCGCGGCGGGAAGCATTTCCCTGGTCAGACTCGGCCTGGTTTCTGTCACGTGGCTCCTGCCCTGGTTGTCCCTGTGCGCTCCGTCGGACCCGTCCTTCCGAGCAGTCACCATTCTAACCGTTCCCGCCGGTCGGGTAATGAGACGGGTATCACCCGGTGGCAGCCGTTCAGGCGAGCCGCGCCTCGATGGCGTCGAACAGCAGCCCGGCGATGTTGATGCCGTACTCCCGGTCCAGCTCGCGAATGCCCGTAGGGCTGGTGACGTTGATCTCTGTCAGGTAATCGCCGATTACATCCAGTCCGGCGAACAGGACGCCCTCGCGCTTCAGCACCGCGCCCACCGTCGTCGCGATCTGCCGGTCGCGGTCGCTCAGTTCGCGGCCCACGCCTTTCGCGCCCATCACCAGGTTGCCGCGGCCGTCTGCCGCGGTGGGGATGCGGGCGAGACAGTACGGTACCGGTTCGCCGTCGACGATGATCACGCGCTTGTCGCCCTCGGTGATCTCCGGGATGAACTGCTGGGCCATGGCGTAGCGGTGGCCGTGGCCGGTCAGCGTCTCCAGGATGACGTTGGTGTTCGGCTCGCCCTTGCGCACGGAGAAAATGGAGCGCCCGCCCATGCCGTCCAGCGGCTTGACGACCATGCGTTCCACTTCGCCCAGAAACGCGCGCATCGTGTCCATGGAGCGCGTGATGACGGTGCGCGGCACAAAGTCGGGGAACCAGGCCGTGTAGGCCTTCTCGTTCATGTCCCGCAGCGCATCCGGGCTGTTCACCACCAGGCAGCCGGCCTCCCTGGCGCGGCCGAGGATGTAGGTGGTATAAACGTATTCCATGTCGAAGGGCGGATCCTTGCGCATGAGGATCACGTCCAGCTCGGCCAGGGGACCGCGACGCGCGTCGCCCAGCGTGTGCCAGTGCTCCGGGTCGTCGGCGACCTGCAGCGGCCGCATCTCGCCCCAGGCGGTGCCGCAGTCGAGCCACAGGCCGCCCTGTTCCATGTAGCTGAGCTCGTAACCCCTTGCCTGGGCCTCTAGCAGCATGGCGAGACTGGAGTCCTTGTTAGGGCTGATGCCCGCGATGGGGTCCATGACCACGCCCAGCCGTGTCTTTCTGGCACTCATATCCGCTCCTGCCGGTCCCGCGGCGAACTATAACGCCTGTACGATGCGGCGACGATGCTTGGCAATGGCTGTATCGGACTGCGTGTGTTCCCGATTGCGGGTGATACTGGCTGCCATTAACATCGGACCAAATCCTTCGACAGGCTCTCACTCCATGATTTCCAAGCTCCGACTCACCGCATTGCTGGTCGCCGTCCTCGCCCTGCTGCTATCGGCTGGCCCCGCCGCCGCGCGCAGCCTGGACGATATCAGGGAGGCCGGCGTGCTGCGGGTAGGTGTGTCCCTGTTCACGCCGTGGACCATGCGCACCGACGAGGGCCGGCTGATCGGCTTCGAGGCCGACATCGCGCGCAAGCTGGCGGCGGACATGGGGGTGGAGCCGGAGCTCAGGGTCTACACGTGGAAGGAGCTGATCGACGCGCTGGAGGCCGGCGAGATCGACATGGTCGCGGCGGGCATGTCCGTGACGCCCGCGCGCGCGCTGCGCGTCTGGTTCAGCGACCCGTATCACGAGAGCGGGATCACCCTGGCGACCAACACGGCGAAGACCGCGGACGTGGCCCGGCTGGAAGACCTGAACGATCCCCGCTACCGCATCGGTGTGGTGAAGGGCACCGTGGCCGAGGATCTGGCCCGGCGGGTATTCGGGGCGACCAGGATCAAGGTCTACGACCAGGACGAGAAGGCGTCGGAGGCGCTCCTGGCCGGCCGCATCGACGGCTACCTGGAGAGCTACCCGGGGCCGCAGTTCCTGGCGCTGGAGAACCCGGAGCGCATCGATACGCCGCTCGCCAAGCCGCTGCTTACGACTCGTTCGGCCTTCGCCGTGGCACGGGGCAACGCGGATCTGGTGTATTTCCTGAACGCCTGGATCACCGCACGGCAGGCCGACACCTGGCTGCCCTCCACCGAGTCCTATTGGTTCCGCAGCCTGCGCTGGAGAGAGCAGATTGAGGACTGAACCCCGCTACTGGCCGCTTGCGGCCGCCCTCGCCCTGCTGGCTGCACCCGGGTTCGCCCAGGCGCCTGCGGACGCGGCGCCCGACGCCGAGCCCGGACCCGGCGCGATACCCTTCGAGCCGGCCCCCCATGCCGACGAGGACGTGATCGAGGAGATCATCGTCTACGGGCGCCAGGACGAATGGCGGCTGCCCGACATGGGAGATAGGCTGCGCCGGGAGCGCGAGGAACTGGAGAAGGCGAAGGTGCGCGAAGTCGACTTCGAATTCCTGCCCCTCTACGACCCGGAACAGGCGATCCGGGAGCCGGACCTGTTCCGCATGGACGATCCGCTGCAGCGTGTGGGCAAGGTGGAGCTGTTCCGGTTCCGTTTCGGAGGAGACCGGGCCGAGCGCTGAGGGGCGCACCGGGTCCTCGCAGAGACCCCGCCAGGAGACGATTCGAGATACCGGAGCAGCGGCGGTGGCGTTCCGTGCGCTGCCGCGTGGCGGCAGTCAAAACAATATGTTAAAAGTGCCCGGGTTGCGTCGGGGACAGAATGTGCGCTGTTCCACACCGGGTAGTGGGCCGGCGTGTTAGAACGCGATGCGGGGTGCAGGGAGATTTCTCAGGTGGCGAATCCAGAAACGGGCGAGCGGTCGACCGACCTCAAGGGCCTGAAGATACTGGTCATCGACGACAGCAAGACCATCCGGCGTACGGCGGAGACGCTGCTCAGCAAGGAAGGTTGCGACGTATTCACGGCGGTGGACGGCTTCGATGCGTTGTCGAAGATCGCGGACCACCAGCCGGACATCATCTTCGTCGATATCATGATGCCACGGCTGGACGGGTACCAGACCTGTTCGCTGATCAAGCACAACAAGGCGTTCCGGGATACGCCGGTGATCATGCTCTCCAGCAAGGACGGGCTGTTCGACCGCGCCAGGGGGCGTATCGTGGGCTCGGAGCGCTATCTGACCAAGCCGTTCACGAAGGACGAATTGCTGGGGGCTATCGCGAGCCAGATGCAGGGTTGATGCGCCGCCCGCGACAGGAGAACCGATATGCCGACGGTACTGATCGTTGATGATTCGCCGACGGAGCTGCATGTGTTCCAGAAGATGCTGGAGAAGAACGGCTTCGAAACGCTGCTGGCGGCCGACGGCGAAGAAGGCCTGGAGAAAGCGCGCGCGGAGCGTCCCGACGTGGTGCTGATGGATGTCGTGATGCCCGGCATGAACGGATTTCAGGCGACCCGCCGCATGACCCGCAGCCCGGAGACCGCCGATATCCCGGTCATCATGGTCACCACCAAGGATCAGGAGACCGACAAGATCTGGGGTATCCGCCAGGGCGCGGCGGACTACCTCGTCAAGCCGGTCTCGGAAAAGGAACTGGTCGCGAAGATCAACGCGGTGCTGGCCGGCTGATATGGCCGAAGCGCAGACACTGGAGGCGCTCCGCGACCAGCCGTTCGAACTGCTGAAGGAGCTCGAGCGGCGCAGCCGCGCGGCGCTGGCCGGACAGTCGGCGGCGACCGGCAACGCCGACGAATGGGTCGGCGTCGGCTTTCGCATCGGCAGCGAGAATTTCGTCGCCGCCCGGGACGAGGTGCGCGAGGTACTGATGGTGCCGGAAGCCGTGACCCGCGTGCCGGGGGCGAAGCGCTGGGTGCTGGGTCTCGCGAATGTACGCGGGCACCTGCTGCCGCTCATCGATCTGAAAATGTTCCTCGGCGGCGGGCGTACGGGCACGGGACGCACGGCGCGGCTCATCAGCGTGCATCACCGCGAGATGCCGGCCGGTCTGCTCGTGGACGAGGTGGCAGGGTTCCGCCGCTTCATGACGAGCGAGTTCTCGCAGGACTGGTCGCCGACCATCCTGCGCTGCGAGCAGTACCTGACCGGCGCGTTCCGGCGGGGGCCGGAGTCCTGGCCCGTATTCGGTCTCCACCTGCTGGTGGAGAGCCCACAGTTCCTGCAGGCCGCCGCGGACTGACAGGCCACTGGCAGACGATTAGCGAGACGGATTGAGCTGGTATGGCACAGATAACAACTGGATCACGGACGTTCGTATTCCTGGCCGTGGCGCTGCCGGTGACGCTGGTGGCGGCGGGCGTCGTCGCCTGGCTCGCCCTGGGCCCGCCGGCGGCCGGCGCCGGCGGATGGCAGCCGACCGCGCTGTTCGCGCTGCTCGCCCTCGCCGTGATACTGGGGATCGCGCTGCTGGTCTCCTCCATCCGTGCCGCCCGCCTCGCCAGCTCGGCCATCCTGCAGGCCGACCAGAACGAGCGTAATCAGCAGGCAATCCTGCGTCTGCTGGACGAACTGGGCAGCCTCGCTGACGGCGATCTGACCGTTGAGGCCACGGTCACCGAGGACATTACCGGCGCGATCGCGGACTCCATCAACTACGCCATCGAGGCGCTGCGTGACCTGGTGACCACCATCAACGAGACGGCCATCATGGTGGACTCCGCCGCCAAGCAGACCGAGAGCACGGCCACTCACATGAGCCGGGCGGCGCAGAAGGAATCCCAGGAGATCAGCGCCGCCTCGGAATCCATCGCGGCAATGGCGGCCTCCATCGAGGAGGTGTCCGGCAATGCCGAGCGCTCGGCGGACGTGGCCCGCCACTCAGTGGACGTCGCCCACAAGGGCGGCGAGGCGGTGCGCCGCACCATCGATGGTATGAACACCATCCGCGAGACCATCCAGGAGACCTCCAAGCGGATCAAGCGCCTCGGTGAGAGCTCCCAGGAGATCGGCAACATCGTGGAGCTGATCAACGATATCGCCGAGCAGACCAACATCCTGGCGCTGAACGCCTCCATCCAGGCGTCGATGGCCGGGGAGGCGGGCCGCGGTTTCGCCGTGGTGGCAGACGAGGTGCAACGCCTCGCCGAGCGCTCCACCAACGCGACCAAGCAGATCGAGGTGCTGGTGCGTACCATCCAGAGCGATACCAACGAGGCCGTGGTGTCGATGGAGCGCAGCACCACCGACGTGGTCGGCGGCGCGCTGCTGGCCGAGAACGCCGGTGCGGCGCTGGACGAGATCGAGCAGGTCTCCAATCAGATCGCATCGCTGGTGCAGAACATCTCCAGCTCGGCCCGTGAGCAGGCCACGGCGGCCACCGACGTTACCCGGCGCACCAAGGTGCTGCGTGATATCAGCGCCCAGACGGGCCGGGCGACCAGTGCCACGACCTCGTCGATTTCGAAGCTCTCTGACCTGGCCAGTCAGCTGCGCCAGACGGTAGCCGGCTTCCGTCTGCCGGGAGGCGGCCACCGGGCGGAGACACCGGCCGACGGCGCGGATGGCATGCCGGTGTCCGGCACCTATCCCCGGCTGCAAGACCCGGCCGGCACGGAAGCCGAAGCCGAATCCGGGGATGTCGGGCTCCGGCAGGCCGAGCGGGCGGCGGGCCAGGGATGAGACACGGCTTGATCTCAGGGAGCGGAACCGGCGGTGAGTGAGGCGGCAGCACAGACGGCGCAGGCGCTGAACGTCGTCAGCGACGAGCTGACCGAGACCCTGAAGCAGGCGCGGCTGGCGCTCGAGGAGGCCGTCGAGGGTCGCGGAAGCCGTGAGTCGTTGCTGCGGGCCGGCCGGCGCCTGCACGAGGCGGCCGGCGTGCTGAAGATGGTGGAGGTGTACGGCGGCGCCCTGCTGGCCGAGGAGATGGAGGCCGTCTGCCGGTATCTGGCCGATCTGCGTCCCGGCGCCAAGGGTCAGCAGGACGGGCTCGACGCGATCACCCGGGCCATGGTGCAGCTGCCGAGCTATCTCGACCGCCTGCTCGGCGGCGGGCGGGATATCGCGCTGGTACTGCTGCCGCTGCTGAACGATCTGCGCGCGGTCCGCGGCAAGCCGCTCATGTCCGAGAGCACGCTGCTGCTGCTGAATCTGACCCCCGGCCATCGGGTCAGCGTGGCGGACCGGGCGGAGCCGCCGAAGGAAGACACCGTGGAACTCGCCCGCAAGGCGCGTCCCGCGTTCCAGCTGGCGCTGCTGGGCTGGATCCAGGGCCAGCAAGCGGATCAGCACCTGAAGAAACTGCGCCAGATCGCGCTTGCCCTGGAGCAGGCGGCCGACCGTGACGAGATCTACCAGCTCTGGTGGGTAGTCGTCGGCGTGCTCGAGGCTCTGTCCGACGGCGGGCTCGAGACCAGCGTCTCCCTGAAGCGCCTGCTGGGACAGGCCGACCGGCAGCTGAAGCGCCTCATCGACGAGGGGCCGGAAGCGGTCGAGCAGGACCCGCCGACCGACCTCCTGAACAACCTGCTCTACTACATCGCCCGTTCTGCCACCGCCGGCGAACGGGTGAGCGCCATCCGGCGGGCCTTCAATCTGTCCGAGCTGCTGCCCGGCGACGAGCAGGTCGTCCATGCCCGGGAGAGCCTGGCCGCGCCGAGCATCCGCCTGATGGAGACTGTCGGGGCGGCCATCAGGGAAGACCTTGGCAAGGTCAAGGACGTGCTCGATATCTACGTGCGCACCGGCATGGACGACGTCGCCGATCTCGCCCCCCAGGTGGACATGCTGAAGAAGATCAGCGACACGCTGGGTGTCCTCGGTCTCGGTGATCTGAGGGGTGACATACAGGCCGAGATCGAGCGTCTGCGCAATATCGTGGCGGAGTCCGTCGCCGCCGACGAGGCCATGCTGCTGAAGATCGCCTCTACGCTGCTGCAGGTGGAGGACAGCCTGGATGCGAAACTGAAGCGTCTGATCCGTCCCGCCGGCGCCGAGATGGACGAGCCCGGCGCCGCCGAGGACACGTCGGAGGTGGAATACCGCCAGGTTACCGAGGCCGTGCTGCGCGAGTGCATCGTGAACATGGCACGGGTTAAGGAAGCCATCACCCAGGTCACCAGCGACAGCGGTGATCCGATGGCCATCGACAACGTGCCCAAGCTGATCCGGGGCGTGAAGGCCGGCCTGGTGATGCTCGACAAGGGCCGGGCTGCCGAAGTGGTGGAGCGGCTGGGACGTTTCGTTACCCGGGCGCTGAAGGCGGGCCGGCAGAAGCTCGATGCGGAACACCTTGACCGCCTGGCCGATGCAGTGGTGAGCATCGAGTACTACATGGAGACTGTGCAGGCCGGACGGCGGGATCCCTGGTACATGCTGGACAACGCCGAGGCCTGTCTGGACGCGCTGACCGGCGCTCTCGAGGAGATGGAAGGCCGCGCGGCGAAGATCGAGGAGACCCTGGTGGCGAGCCAGCGGCTGCGCGCCATCCCCGATCCGCAGCAACCGGGCACTGCCGGCGACGCCACGGAGATCATCCGGATTCCGGTCGTGGCCCAGGATGCGGAGCATCTCGACCCGGAACTCCTGGAGCTGTTCATCGAAGAGTCCAAGGAGGAGATCGCCTCCATCCGCAAGCAGCTGCCGCGCTGGGCCGAGAACGCCGACGACATGGAGGCGCTGATCACCGTGCGCCGCTCCTTCCACACGCTGAAGGGCAGCGGCCGGATGGTGGGTGCTGAGCGTATCGGCGATTTCTGCTGGCACATCGAGGACCTGCTGAACCGGCTCATCAACCGCACGCTGACCCGCACGCCACCGATGGTCGAGTTCATCCAGCGCGCGGCGGCGGCCCTGCCTGAGCTGGTGGAGCAGCTGGAGACGGGCCTCGAGCCGACAGTGGACACGCGCCAGCTCGTGGTGCAGGCGAGTGCCTTCGCGGAGGGCGACCCGAATGCGCCGAGCCTGACGGCCGTCGCCGAGCCGGAGGAGGAGCCGGCGCCGGTGGAGATGGACCCGGTGCTGCTGGATATCTTCTCGAAGGAGACCGCGGCCCACCTGGGTGCGATCAAGAGCTACATCCAGGCCTGCCGGGAGGAGGAGCCACCGTATCCGATCCCGGACAACCTGCACCGCGCCTGTCATACCTTGCACGGCAGCGTGAACATGGCCGACGTGGACCGGGGGGTCACGGTCACGGCGAGCCTGAACCAGTACGTGCGCCGGCTCTACGACGCAGGCCGGGGCATGGAGACCGACGGCCTGGCGGCGGTGGAGGCGGCCGTGAAGGCCATCGAGAGTATCGTTGCCGGTATCAACCGGCCCGGTGCCCGCGACGAGGACTATCAGCCCCTCGTCGAGCGGCTGCGGGAGCTGACGGCCCGGGTGGATAGCGGTCCGGCAGCGGCCGACGAGACGGGCGAACTCACGGGCATCGCGCCGGTGCTGAGTCCGGACTACGTAGCCGGGGCGTCTGCCGACAGTCCGCAACCTTCCGCAGGCAGTGCGCCCGCCGGCACGACGCTGCAAGAAGCCGCAGCGCAGACGGCGGAGGAAGGGGAGGAGAGCGGTCCGGCGCAGCCGTCGGCCGGCGAGCCTGCCGCGCCATCGCCGCCTGCCGAACGGCCCGCCGGGGAAGCCGACTACGACGCCGAGATCGCCGCCATCTTCACCGAGGAGGCGGGCGAGATCCTGGAGGCCAGCGACGAGGCCCTGGTCGCGTGGACCGGCGGCGGCCGGCCGGCGGAGAGTCTCGTTGAGCTGAAGCGCCACCTGCATACCCTCAAGGGCGGGGCCCGTATGGCCGGGATCAGCGCCATGGGCAATCTGAGCCACGGGCTGGAGACGCTGCTGATCGCCATCGATGACGGTCGCGTGCAGCCCTCCCAGGTGTTGGACGACCTGCTGCAGCAGAGCCTCGACGAGTTGCACCGCATGCGCGACATGGTGACCGGCGGACAGCGGGCCGCGCCCGCGGCCGGGCTGGAGCAACGTATCGAGGCGCTGGCGGCCGGCGAGGCTGTCGCGGCCAGCCCCGGGCCGGCAGAGGCCCCGGCGCCTGCAGAGCTGGAGATGGATGGACCCGAGGAGACCGGGTCGGAGTCGCCCGAGTCGGAGACGCCGGAGCTGGAAACGCCGACGGAGGAGCCGGTTTTCGGTGTAACGGCGCGCGGCGAGGGCGAGGAAGGCCTGCTGCCGGAGGCCGCTGAGGGCGGTCCGCCGGCCGAGACGGACATCAGCGAATGGTTCGTCGAGCATAGCGAGGAGATCGCCGCCGAGGTGTTCGGCGAGGAGTCCGCATCCGAGCGCGGATTCGAAGCGGAAGCTCAAGTGGAATCAGAGCCGGAGCCCGAACAACCGGCCGAAGAGCCCGCCGTTGCCGCGGAGCCGCCGCCGGCGCGGCCGCCAGAGCCGCCCTCACCGGCGCCGACGGTACCAGAGCGCGCCGCGCCGCCGCCTGCCGCGCCGGAGCGCCAGGAGTTCGCCCGCATCGACGCGGAGCTGCTGGAGGAGCTGCTGAACGCTGCCGGTGAGATCAGTATTTATCATTCCCGGCTCAGTCAGCAGGTCACCTCCATCGATTTCAATCTGGCGGAGCTCGAACAGACCGTGAGCCGGCTGCGCGACCAGCTGCGCAAGCTCGAATTCGAGACCGAGACCCAGATCCTGAACCGTCATCAGGAGGAGCGCACCGCCAACGACTTCGACCCGCTGGAGCTCGACCGCTACTCCACGATCCAGCAGCTGTCCCGGGCGCTGGCGGAATCGGCCAGCGACGTGGCCAGCCTGAAGGACCTGCTGCAGAACCTGGCGACGGAGACCGAGTCGCTGCTGGTGCAGCAGTCGCGGGTGACGGCGGAGCTGCAGGACGGCCTGATGCGTACCCGCATGGTGCCCTTCCAGCGCCACGTGCCGCGGCTCTCCCGCCTGGTACGCCAGATCGCCGGCGAGACCAACAAGCGGGTGGAACTGGCCGTGGAGGGCGGTTCCGGCGAACTGGACCGGCAGGTGCTGGAGAAGATGCTGCCGCCGTTCGAGCACATGCTGCGCAATGCCATCGTGCACGGTATCGAACCGCCGGAAACGCGGCAGGCGGCCGGCAAGGCGCCGGTGGGCCGCATCACGGTAAGACTGCACCGGGAAGGTTCGGAGATGGTCATCGACGTGGCCGACGACGGCGCCGGACTGAACGTGGACGCAATCCGCCGCAAGGCGACGGAGCAGGGACTGCTGCCGCCCGATTCCGACGCTTCCGACGAGGCCGTGATGGAGCTGATCCTGAAACCGGGCTTCAGCACCGCGGACCAGCTGACCCAGTCCGCCGGACGCGGCGTCGGCATGGATGTGGTGGCCAACGAGGTGAAGAAGCTGGGCGGCGCGCTGCGCATCACCTCCATGCCGGGACAGGGCACCAATTTCACGGTGCGCCTGCCCTTCACCCTGGCGATCACCCAGGCGCTGATCGTGCGTGCCGGCGACGAGGTCTATGCCCTGCCGCTGCCCACCGTCGAGGGCGTGGCGCGGGTGGCCCGCGCCGAACTCGACGCGCTGCTGAACCAGCCTGAGCCCACTTTCGAATATGGCGAGCAGACCTATCGCTTCCAGCACCTCGGGATGTTCGTCGGCGGCAAGCCCTCGGAGCTGCCCGAGGACGACTCGGCGGTGCCGGTCATCCTGATCCGCGCCGGTGAGAAGTCCATCGCGCTGCTCACCGACGAGATGGTGGCCAGTCGGGAGATCGTGGTGAAGTCGGTCGGGCCCCAGTTGGCAAGTATCCGCGGCATCTCCGGTGCCACCATCCTCGGCGACGGGCGCATCGTGCTGATCCTGGACATGGGCAGCCTCGCGCGATCGACAGCGCCGCTGGTCGAGATTCGCGAGGCGCCGCGGCCGAGCGCCGACGAGCGCCCGCTGGTACTGGTGGTGGACGACTCCATCACCGTGCGGAGGGTCACGGAGCGTTTCCTGCAGCGCCAGGGCATGCGTGTGGCCACCGCGAAGGACGGCATCGACGCCATCAGCGTGATGCAGGAAGCCTGGCCCGACATCATCCTGCTCGACATCGAGATGCCGCGCATGGATGGCTACGAATTCGCCACTCACGTGCGCAACGACTCTCGCTTCGCCGATATCCCGATCATCATGATCACCTCGCGAGTGAGCGAGAAGCACCGGGCGCGCGCCATCGAGATCGGCGTCAACGACTATCTCGGCAAGCCCTACCAGGACAGTCAGCTGCTGGAGGCGATCCATGCACAGCTGGAGGAAAAGGGCGGTAGCAGTCTGTGAGTGCCGTGGTCGAGGAACTCTACTCCCTGCTCGTGCCGCTGGCCGAGGACCGGTTGATCGTGCCCCGTGCCTGCGTAGCCGAGGTGGTGCGCTATACGCCGCCTGAGGCGAAGGCCGAAGATGCCGCGCCCTGGGTGCTCGGCGGCTTCAACTGGAACGGCCGGCTGTTGCCGCTGGTGTCATTCGAGGGGGCGCTCGGCAAGGCAGTGCCGGAGGCATCGGGCAGGACACGCATCGTCGTCTTCCACGGCGTCACCGGCAGGCTGCGCGCGGGGCATTTCGGCATGCTGACCCAGGGCTTCCCTCAGCTGGTCCGGGTCAACCGGGAGGTGCTGCGGCCGGGCGAGTCGGCTGGCGGGTGGCCCGAGGGCGCGCCGGTTTTGTGCCGGGTGAAGATGATCAACGAGTACCCGCTGATCCCGGACCTGGCGCGGCTGGAGGAGAGCCTGGCCGAGCAGGAACTGGAACTCTAGCTTCCGGCTTACAGATCCCCCCACAGCGTCTGCAGGGCCGTGGCGCCGGCCACGGCGGCGGTTTCGGTGCGCAGGATCCGGGGCCCCAGTCTCACGGGCCGGAATCCGGCCGCCGCCACTGCCTGCGTCTCCCGGTCGCTGAGTCCTCCTTCGGGACCCACCAGTATCGTGACTGCGGTCACTGTCATCGCGTCGCTGCCGGGGCGCGCAAGGCCGGTCAGCCCGTCCGATGCATCCGGCGTCAGCACCAGGCGCAGCCCTGCGGGGGGCGCCGCCAGCCAGTCCTCGATGGCGTTGATGGGGGCGATCTGCGGCAGCCGGTTGCGCCCGCATTGGCGGCAGGCGCCGGCCGCCACCCGCTGCCAGTGCTCGAGCCGCGCGGCGGCCCGCCTGTCGTCCAGCCGCACGATGCCGCGCTCGCACAGCAGGGGCACGATGGCGGCGGCGCCCAGCTCGGTGGTCTTCTGCACGACGTGGTCCATGCGCTCGCCCCGGGAGATGCCCTGGGCCACCGTGATCGCCAGCGGCGATTCGCGCTCGATGGCCCGGTGTTCGCCGACGGCCACGGTCGCTTCCCGGCGCCCGGCGGTGACCATCGTCGCGTCGTACTCGCCGCCGAGGCCGTCGAACAGCACCAGGGGCGCACCCGCCGGCAGCCTGAGCACGCGCGTCAGGTAACGGGCGTCGTCTTCCCCGAGCGTGACCGCGTCGCCACTGGCCAGGGGATCCGGATAATGGAGGCGGACCGTGCGCACAGCGGGATCATGCAGGTCCGGCCGCCGGATTGGAAGACGGACGATTGCGTTGACAGTGGTCGGGGCGGCGCCCATATTGCCGGCGATGACCGCGACCCCGGAGCCCCGCTTTTCGACCGATCCGGCCACCGGGCTGGTGGCCCCGGCCCGCCAGTGCCCGTCACCGAATCAGGACGAGCGCCCTGCGGACTGCGAGCTCGAACTGATCGTGGTCCACGGCATCAGCCTGCCGCCGGGCGAGTTCGGCGGGTGCCACATCGAGGATTTCTTCGCCAACCGGCTGGCCGCCGATGCCCACCCCTATTTCGCCGAGATCGCCGGCCTGGAGGTCTCGGCCCACGCGCTCATCCGGCGGGACGGCACCCTGGTCCAGTTCGTGCCGTTCCGGCGGCGCGCCTGGCATGCGGGTGCCTCCTCGTGGTGTGGGCGCGCGCGCTGCAACGACTTCTCCGTGGGTATCGAGCTCGAGGGGCTCGACGATGTCGCCTATGACGATCGCCAGTACGAGTCGCTGGCGGACCTGATCCGCTCGCTGCGCCGGGCCTACCCGAGCCTCGCCGGCGCCGACATCCTCGGCCATTCGGACATCGCTCCGGGCCGCAAGACCGACCCCGGCCCGGCCTTCGACTGGAGCCGGCTTGATGCGCTGCTCAAGCGGGACATAAGCTAGGGCTCTCTGCGTAGCCACCCGGCTGGTTGCCCATGAAGCTGATCGCCCTGTTCATCGCCATCGTCCTGGAGCGGCTGGCGACCCAGCTGTTCCATCTGCGTGAGCTGCGCTGGCTGGACACGCTGTTCGATTTCGGGCTGCGCCTGGCCCAGCGCTTCGACGCCATACCGAAGCTGCTCGGTGTGGCGGCCACGATTCTGCTGGTGACCTCGCCGATTATCCTGCTGCTTATCGGACTCGGCGACGTGCTGCTGGGACTCCCGTATCTGGCCCTGTCCGTAGTCGTCCTGTTCTTCTCTCTGGGGCCCCAGGACATCGGCGAGGAGGTAGACCGCTGGTGCAACGCCATCCAGGCCGGTGACGACGAGGAGGCGCGCAGGCTGGCCCGGGCGCTGATCGAACATCGCGCTGGCGAGAAGGATGTCTCCACCGGTTTCGCGGTGCAGGAGGCCGTGTGCGTGCAGGCGAACAACCGCATGTTCTCGGTGCTGTTCTGGTTCGTCGTACTCGGCCCGGCGGGTGCCTGGATATTCCGGGTCGCGGATCTGCTGCGGCGCCGGGCGGTGTTCCAGGCGGAACGGCTCGCCACGGCGGGTGCGGAGGAGGGTGCCGACGAGACGGCCCGGGCCGACCAGGCTGCTGCCGCGGCCGCCCGCGAGGCCACCGAGCAGGTGCATGCGGCGCTGGCCTGGCTGCCGGCGCGGCTGACGGCACTCGGTTACGCGCTCACCGGCAGCTTCGACACTGCCCGCCAGGCGTGGTCGGGCCTGGGTATCGAACGGGTCACGCTCGGGCTCGGCAACGAACGCCTGCTGGCGCGCGTGGGTCTCGGCGCCATGGCGCTCACAGCGGTGGATGGCGAGCGCGAGCAGGAGCGCCAGACTCGCGGTGCCCGCGCCGCCAAGACGCTGGTATTCCGCACGCTGGTGTTCTGGTTGGTGGCCATCGCCGCGCTGACCCTCGCGGGTGCCGCGATCTGATGCGAGGCGTCCTTCCGCTGCTGGCCCTGCTGGCCTGCCTTTCGTCGGCGGCCGAATTGCCGGAACGGGTGGTCACCCTCTCGCCCCACCTTGCGGAGATCGTCTACGCTGCGGGCGCTGGTGACCGACTCGCGGGCGTTACCGTGTACACGGATTTTCCGCCGACCGCCGCCGGGCTGCCGCGCATCGGCGACGCCTTCCGCCTTGACATGGAGCGGCTGTCGGTGATCGGGCCGGACCTGGTGCTCGCCTGGGCCGAGGGAACGCCCGCGCAGCTCGTCCGGCGGCTGCAGGAGCTGGACTACCGTGTGGTCAGGATCCGCACGGGCAGCGTCGCCGAGGTGGCGGCGGCGTTGCGGCAGGTGGGCCGGCTGCTGGGTACGCCGGAAGCCGGGACACGCGCGGCCGCGGAATTTCTGGCGGCGATGGACGCGGCGGTCGGTGTGCGGTCGCAGCAGCGGCCGCTGCGCGTGTTCTTCCAGATCGGCTCACGCCCGCTCTATACCGTCAATGGTGAGCATTACATCAGCGAGCTGATACGCCTCTGTGGCGGCCGTAATGTCTTCGCCGAGCTCTCCGGCCTGGCTCCGGTGGTCTCGGTGGAGTCCGTACTGTCCCGGGACCCGGAGCTGATCCTGGCCCCCGGAGAAGATGCGCAGGCCCTTGCCCGGTGGCAGCAGTGGGAGTCGCTGACCGCCGCGCGGACCGGCAATCTGCGTTTCGTGCCGGCCGATCCGGTGGTGCGGCCGACGCCGAGACTCGCCGAGGGCGCGGCCGCGATCTGCGCGGCCATCGACCGTTCTCGCCGCAGCCTCACGGACGCCGAGGCTGCGCACGGCTCAGCCGCCCGCGCCGCTGCGACCGCTCCGCCATAGCACCTCCGCACCGCCCTCCGCGCGGGCGAGGATGCGGGCGATCACGAACAGCAGGTCCGAGAGGCGGTTCAGGTAGCGCAGCGCATCCGGGTTGATGGCTTCCTCGCGCCCCAGGGTGGCCACCCGCCGCTCGGCCCGGCGGCACACCGTCCGGGCGAGGTGGCAGGCTGCGGCGCCGCTGCCGCCGCCCGGCAGGATGAAGTCCTTCAGTGCCGGCAGGTTCTCGTTGTAGCGGTCCAGCGTCTGCTCGAGCCGCTGCACATAATCCGGGGTGACCGCCAGGTGGCCCGGGATGCAGAGCTCGCCGCCGAGGTCGAAGAGTTCGTGCTGGACCCGCTCCAGGCAATCCCTGACGTCCTCCGATACGGCGTCGGTGGCGAGGACCATGCCGATGCAGCTGTTGGCCTCGTCGACGCTGCCGTAGGCCTCCACCCGGGCCGAGTCCTTGGCCGTGCGTGTCCCGTCGCCCAGCCCGGTGCTGCCATCGTCGCCGGTGCGGGTATAGATCTTCGTGAGGCGGTTGCCCATGTTTGCTCCTTGGGGTCGTTTCCGGGCGCGCTCAGCGCCAGACGTAGCCCAGCTCCAGATAGCCGCTGCGCCCGGCCATGTTAAACCCCACTGCCGTCTCGTAGTCCCGGTCGAACAGGTTCTCGATGCGTCCGCTCAGCCGCCAGGAGTCGCCGAGTACGAAGCGGGCGTTCAGGTTGGTGAGCAGGTAACCGCCCATCATCTGTCCGCCGATGCCCGCCCGGTCGCCGTTGGCGATCAGCGAAAGGCCGAGTACGTGGCGGCCGAAATAGCGGCTGGCGGCCAGGCTTGCGCTCTTCTCGGCACGCCGCAGCAACCGCTCGTCGGTGCTGGCATCGCGCACTTCCTGACGCACTGCCGACAGGGTGAGGTCCCAGTCGTCCCAGTGCTGTTCCCAGGTGAACTGGATGCCGCGTATCTCGGCGGCCTCGATATTGCGCAGCTGGAACGTGCCGAGATCGAATTCGATCAGGTCGTCGATCTCCTTGTCGTAGAGCTCGACGCTGAACGAGGTTTTCGCCGCGGGCGTGTAGCGCAGCATCGCCTGGGTCTCGGTCGCGGTCTCTGGTGTCAGCTCCGGATTGCCGCCGAAACCGTAACGGTCGGTCGCATCGGGGGCGCGGAAGGCGGTACCGATGCCGGCGGAGACCCGCCAGCGATCCGAGATGGCGTAGCCGTAGCCCGCATTCCAGGTGGTCTCGCCGCCGAAGTCGCTGTGATCGGTATGGCGCACGGCGAGTTCGACGTCGTGGGCGCCGAGATCGATGTAGTCCTGCACGAATAGCGCGCGCACGCTCGTGCCCTCGTCGAAGCCGGTGCCGAAGGACAGCGAAGCGGCATCCTCCTCCACCAGATAGGCGCCGCCCATGAGCGTATGAGCCTCCCCGAGCGCCAGGCTGTGCTGGAGGTCGAGCGTCCGGCGCTCGGATTCCACGAAGTCGGGCGATTCGTTCTGTTCGATCTCGTCGCGCAGGTAGCTCAGGATCACCCGGCTTTCGCCGAAGCGACCCAGCGGGCTCGCGAACTCCAGCGCGGAGACCGAGTTTCGGTAGTCCTGGGCCACCGGGATGCGGAAGAAATCGGAGTACTCGGTGGTGCCCGACGCCTGCCAGTGGCGCAGCGTAAGATCGCCCGGCCCGATCGCGGCGGCCGCGTTGAGGTTGGCGGAGATGTTGTCGTAGCCCCGGTCGATGTCGTCGTCCCGGAAGGTGGGGAAGCCGTCGGTTCGCGACCAGTCCAGGTCCACGCCAAGCCTGGCGTCGCCGAGCGGCTGTCCCAGTGAGAGCTGCAGCTGGCGGGTGTCGAAGCTGCCGCCGCGGGCAGCGGTCTCGGTGCGCTGAGCGCTGCCGCGGGTGATGATGTTGATGACCCCGCCGATCGCGTCGGTGCCGTACAGCGTGGAACGTGCGCCCTTCACGATCTCGATGCGCTCGATCAGCGAGGGCGCCAGATGTTGCAGAGGCGCGCCGCCGATCGTGCCCGGGTTGATGCGCACGCCGTCCACCAGTACCAGCGCGTGGTTGCTCTCGGCGCCGCGGATGAATACCGTGGCCGACTGGCCGGGCCCACCCGTGCGTGCCACGTCCAGTCCGGCCTCGAAGCGCAGCAGGTCGACTACGTCGATCGCGAGCGAGCGCTCGATCTCCTCGCGCGTGATCACCGTGACGGGCACCAGGGCTTCGGCCACAAGCATCGGCGTGCGGTTGGCGGTGACCACCAGGGTCTCCACCTCCGCCGTTCGCTCGGCCAGGGCGGTAACGGAAAACAACAGGGCGGCCAGGGCTGCCGCCGGTACGGGTCTGCTCATGTCTGTTCCCTCGCGTGCTCACCCGCACGCATCGTTCTTCGTGTGTCAGGCGGACAGGGATGGGCAGACGGGTCGATGGGGTCATCGGTCCGGCCTGCGCCCTCCGCGCCGCCACCATGACACCAGGCCGGTCTCCGGGCTGACGAGCGGGCCGTCATGGCCCTGGACGGAGCACCTTCCCGTGAGTTGCCTCACAGTGGCTTCGGAGCCGGGAACCGGTCCGACGCTTC
The DNA here is from genome assembly GCA_964427415.1 of uncultured Woeseiaceae bacterium. Taxonomy (GTDB): domain Bacteria; phylum Pseudomonadota; class Gammaproteobacteria; order Steroidobacterales; family Woeseiaceae; genus Lentisalinibacter. The sequence continues at coordinate 30,454 of CAYRUH010000026.1, forward strand.
GTCCTTCACTCGATCACCGTTGCGGGGGCAGCGCCGGAATCGGCCGCCCGGATCAGGGCGGCACCACCGGCTTCCCGTTCGTCTGCAGCGACACTGCAGACTCACCTGGTGTCCGCGGCGATTCTCAGGGGCGGGGTTCCGGGTGTCAAGGCGAGGCGGCTACGTGCTTGCCACAATGGCCGCGTTAAGCTGTTTGGCGCAATCGCCGCGGCAACGTGTTTGCTGCAATCGCGTAGAATGCGGCCGTTGCAGAGACGAGCCGGGCGATGGCACATTCGGAAAAACTGGAGACGGCGCTCGCCGCCGCCCGAGCGGCGGCCGAGGTGATCCGCCATTACTACGAGCATTACGGCGGGGACATCGAGGTGCGCTCGAAGTCGGACCGCTCGCCGGTGACCGACGCCGACGTGGAGGCCGAGCGCACCATCCGCCGCATCATCGCCGAGCGTCATCCGGAGCACGGCTTCTACGGCGAGGAGACCGGCCGCGCCGATCGGGACTCGCCTTTCCTGTGGCTCGTGGATCCCATCGACGGGACCAAGAGCTTCGTCCGCCGTTATCCCTTCTTCTCCACCCAGATCGCGCTGATGGAGGAGGGCGAACTCGTACTGGGCGTCTCCAGTGCACCCGCTTTCGGCGAAGTGGCCTGGGCGGAGCGGGGGCGTGGCGCCTGGCTGGGCGGCGAGCCGATCCGGGTCAGCGCCATTGCCGCACTGGCTGACGCGGCCGTCTCGTCGGGCAACCTGCGCAGCCTGGCGCGGAGCGGTCGCTGGCCCGCCTGGGGCGAGGTGGTCGCAAGGGCGGACCGCATCCGGGGTTACGGCGACTTCTACCATTACCACCTGCTCGCCTCGGGCCGCATCGACGCCGTGGTGGAGTCCGACGTCAACATCCTGGATATCGCGGCGCTGGCGGTCATCGTGCGCGAGGCCGGCGGCGTCTTCACGGATCTGGCAGGCGAACTGCCGACGCTGACCACCACCACCGTGCTGGCCGCCAATGCCGCCCTGCACCCGGTGTTGCTGGAGATACTGGGCTGGCCCTCAGGGACCGGCGCCGCCGGCTGAGTCCTCCGGGACGGCCGGAACGAAAAGCCGCCCGCCGCGCCAGTCCACCGCCGCCATGGGCGTGCGGTAGAGCCGGCTGAGACTGTCGACGTTCAGCACGGCCTCCGTCTCCCCCAGCTCCCAGCCGCCGTGGCCGTCCAGCAGCAGGCAGCGGTCGGCGTAACGGACCGCCAGATTGACGTCATGAAGGCTGAGCACGGCGGCCGCGCCGGCTTCGACCCGAGCGCGGATGACGCCCAGCGTCAGCAGCTGATGATGAGGATCGAGGTGGTTGGTCGGCTCGTCCAGCAGGAACAGCGCCGGGCGCTGGCTCAGGGTCTGGGCGATGGCGAGCCGGCGGCGCTCGCCGCCGGACAGGGTCGTGGTGCCCCGGTCAGCCAGACCGGCGAGTCCGACCCGCGCCAGCTCGGTCAGCGCAATCTCCCGGTCCGCCGCGCTTTCCCAGCGCCAGCGGCCGACGTGGGGATGGCGGCCGATCAGCGCCTCCTCGAGCACGGTGCTGGGGAACAGATCCTGCTGATCCTGGGGCAGGAGCGCGAGCCGGCGGGCCAGATCCGGTCGCGGCCACTCGGCAGCGGGTCGGCCGAAATAGCGGATGTGTCCCGCCCGGGGCGAGCGCAGTCCTGCGAGGGTCTCCAGCGTCATGCTCTTGCCGCTGCCGTTGCAGCCGAGCACGGCGATGCATTCGCCGGGCGTCACCCGCAGCTCCAGCGCCCGCACCAGCAGCCGGCCCGGCACCGACACGTCGAGCGCGCCGGCTTCGAGGGGGTAAACCGGTTCCGGTGTGCGGTTATGGTCCATGGGCGCGTGCGGGTTTTGCGGCGGGCGTCCATGATAACCCGCCTGCGCGGGCCGGCGGCCGGAGCTCAGCGGAGGAGGCCGATCTCCGCCGCCGTGAGCGGGCCGATGATCGTACGCTGCAGGTTCTCCGGGATGCGCGCCTCGGTCGGCGAGAGCGCGACCCGCCCGGCCATGATCTCCGCGCGCGGCTGGGGGTAGAGCGGCACCCGGTCAGGATCGGCCAGCCCCGCCGGCACCAGGGGCAGGGTCGTCGCCGGGTCGTATTTGTCCGTGGCGCCGAGGGTGTGCAGCAGCTCGTGCGCGATGACCACCTGGTTGGAGCCCTGCATCGACCGGCTGGCGAAGGCGTTGATGACGCCCACCAGCCCTTTCTCGAGCCCCAGCGACGGGTCGAGAATCAGCTCATCGTCCGGTATGAAATAGCGCACGAAGAGCTTGACGTGGGGCTCCGGCACGCCATCGTCCCAAGTGGCTCGCCAGGCCCACCACCGCAGGCGCAGACTCCAGGCCATGACCTGCAGCACACTGGCGTCGTCCGGCGGACGGGGCGGCCCCTCTTCCATCGTCGGCCCGAGGGTGATGTCGAGGGCCCTGTCCGGCCGCCTGCCGTAGCGCTCGGCTTCTGACTGCAGATAGCGCTCGATCGGCTCGAAGTCCTGCTCATCCAGGCGCTCGATCCACGCTGCCACCGCGGCGCTGCCGTCGCCGTTCACCGGATAGAGATTCACGTACAGGGTGTTGTCCCAGTCCGTCGTGGCCGCACGGCTGATCCACGCGCCCGCCGCTACGAACAGCAGCACGTATAGCAGGAGCGCGACACGCAGTTTGCGCAAGACGGGGGATCGGGCCATGGTGCAGCGGGATAATCGGCGTTGGTCATTACTGATCATGCCCGGAAAAGAAAAACCCCGCAGCAAAAGCGAACGGGGTCAACAGGACTTCTTCTTATTGTTGTCAGGTAGGCTGATTCTTCGGGCCAGACAAGCGTTTCTTCTTCTGATTGTTGTTTTTTTTGCGTGTTATTCTTGTTCTCGTTCTTCTTGTTGTTGTCACTTGTCTTCTGGCTTGTGAATCCTGGTTGGTAGGGTTCTCGTTTGACCTCCCGAATCAGTTACCTTTTCGCTTGGGCAGGAGGGACTTAAGCAAGGCCTGTGCCAGCTGCCATTTTTCCTTTGTCTTTCAGTAAATTGTCTTGCGTTGTTGATGAATGACGGTGGCAGGTGTTGCAGTTTCGTAAAAAAAACCGACGTGTCGATCCGCCGCAACCGACCTGGTGTTCGCCCTGCTCGCCAGCAAAAATAGGCGCTTAGCGCCGGGCCGGCGGGTAGCGCCAGGTGCCGATCGCCGGTTTTCTTATGTCAAAACTGTCGCTGATCGACGACATTTCGTCAGAATCACCCGTTATTGTCAAATTATCCGACACTCGTGACGGTGAGGGGGGGCTCAGTGCGGCTGCCAGCCCGGCGGGGGTGAAGAACCGGCCGCCGGCGACGACCGCCCGCACGTCGGCGGCGTCGGCGGCGTCGCGCAGCGGGTCACCCGCCACCAGCAGGAGGTCGGCCCGGTGCCCGGGCTGCAGGCTTCCCCGACTCGCATCGAGGCCCGTCAGCCGGGCGGCCTCGACGGTGTGACGGCGTAACGCCGCATAGGCGCTCGCCCCCTGCCCCTGCAGTCGCAAAAGCTGATCCCGCAGGCTACACGGCTCCTGGTCGTCGGGACCGTCCGCGATTCGCCGCGCGCCGCTGGCGGCCAGCAGCCGGCGCACGTCTTCGTACTGACGGCCGGCCGGGGAGGTGGGCAGTTCGCTGCCGACGCCCAGCAGCGACGCGCCCGCCTCGAGATCCGGATACGAACGGTCGGTGATCACCGTCGCCCCGGCGGCCCGCGCCTCGCGGATGCGCTCGAGCCGCCGGGCCCGGCCCGGGATCCCGCGTACGTCCACCAGCCCGCCGACCGGCGCGTGTCCCGAGACGAGCACCGGTCCCGGGACGGCGCCCGAATTCCATTCGGCCAGCGGCGCGGAGGGGGCCGCTTCCGGTGACGGCAGCGTCACTACGGTCGTGACGCCGCAGCCGAGCAGCAGCGGGCCGTCGTCCGCGCGCACACTGTCGGCGAGCCCGAGCTGGAGCAGGCCGGGCATCAGCACGGCATCCGGGAATTCGAGTATGTCGATACCGTGCCGCGGTCGCCGTTCATCCACCGCAACGATGCGGTCGTCCTCGACGACGACGTCGACGCCTCCCCGGTAGGCCGGGCTGCTGGCGTCGAATACCCGGCCGGCGCGTATGACATAGCGTCCGTGATGCAGCAGCGGCGTGTCGCCGTCGAGATCCGAGCGGAGGCCGGGCGGCCCTGCCGGCGATATCCAGGCCGTCCAGGGCACCTCCGTGCCGCGCAGCTCACCGAACACCCGGGTACGGATACGGCCGTCGGCGGTGTAGACCAGGCGGTTCCTGCCGAACCATTCCACGGGGCGGCGGAAGAAGTCCTCGTCCCGTGCCAGCGCCTTCGCAACGGCCGGGTCGGAGAGGATCACAGCCGTCAGCCGGGCGCCGTCCGGCGGCTCTTCCACGAGCACGATGACGCTGTCGTCGGGCCGGAACGAGGGCGCGGACAACCGGTGTCCCGCGGTGTAGACCAGGCGGGGCGCGGCCGCCCCGTCGCGCAGCCAGAGTTCCCAGCGATTGGCGGTGCGCGTGATCCAGGCAGTCAGCCGGCCGCTTGCCGAGACGGCCGGGTCCATCTCGTCGGTGCCCGCGGTACGCGTCAGTGCGCTGACCGTGCCGTCGGCGACGTTGACCATGTACAAATCCATGGAGCCGGCGCGGTCCGAGCTGAAGATGACCCGCCGGCCGTCCGGATACCAGCGCGGCGCCCTGTCGTCGCCCGCGCCGCGTGTCAGTGGTCGGGGCGCGCCTTGCGCTGCCACCAGCCACAGTTTGCGTGCGGTGCCGTCGTCGCCCTCGGCGACGATCGTGCCGTCGCCGCGCATGTGAGGCCGGCGGAGAGCCAGCCCGGGACCGGTCAGCGGCTCCGCCATACCGCCGCGGCGCTCGACGCGCCAGAGGCGGTCGTAGAGATCGAATACCAGCGCCCGGCCGTCGGCGGATGCCGTCACCGCGATGTTGGTGCCCTCGCTGATGCCGAGCTCCGCCGCTGCGCCCGGCGTGGCGGCCGCCACGCCGGCCAGCAGCGCCGGCAGGACCCGCCTAAGCCGATCGCTCAGCACGGACGTCGCTGAGTTCCCCGTCATCGACTTCGAAGGTAATCTCGATCGGCTGGCAGCACACCTGGCAGTCTTCGACGTAGCGCTGGCCGCCCGCGGACAGGTCGATCTCCACGCTGATGGTCTCCCAGCACCACGGGCAGGTGATATCCCGGTTGTCGAGCCAGGCGGTCACGGCTGCAGCCTCGTGCATTGCCAGTCGCCGGCCTGGAAGCTGTGCTCGGAATCCCGTGTCAGCCGGCGCTCCCAAAGCGCCCGGTCGTGGATGCGCGAGTCGCCCTCGGTCCACAGCTCCACCCGCGACGCCCACAGCCGGAAGCCGCCCCAGTGGGCCGGCCGCGGGATACCGGGCTCATCGCCGGGTGGCACGGAGACGCCGAGTTCCGCTGCGCGTCCGTGCAGCTGCTCAAGCAGTGCCTCGCGCGAGATCACGGGCTCGCTCTGGTCGCTCGCCCAGGCGCCGAGCTGACTGCCGCGGGGACGGCTGGCGAAATAGGCATCGCTCTCTTCGCCCGGCGACCGTATGGCCACGCCCTCGATGCGTACCTGCCGCCCGAGTCCGTCCCAGTGGAACAGCGCGCCCACCCGGGAGTTCGCGGCGATCTCCCGCGCCTTGCGGGACTGGTAGTTGGTGTAGAACACGAGATAGCCGGGGTCGGCCACGAAATCCTTACACAGCACCACGCGGGCGGTGGGCTGGGTCTCGCGGCCGACGGTGGTGATCACGAGTGCGTTCGGGTTCGGCTGCAGCGCCCGCTCGGTGGCCTCGGCCAGCCAGGCGGCGGCCACCGGCATCGGGTCGTCGGGCAGCGGGGTGGGCAACAGGTCCTCCGCCGTGAGAAATGTGTTGTGTGTGGCGCTCATGGCGGGGCGCTATTCTGCGTCATCGCCCGCGGCGGGGCCAGAGGGCGCAGTGCGACCGAGGCAGACGCCGCCTGCCCGGCGGGGGTCGGCGGCAATCTCGAAGCCGCGGCGCTCGTCGTGCAGCACCGCGCCGACGCCGCCGAAGTACATGCTGAGACCGTCGAACGTGCGCACCGGCAGGTCGCAATCCGGCATCGGCAGGCCGGGCTCGCAGGCCACCCGGTCGCCGTCGTCGCGAATCTCGACGTGCAGCCGCGGATGCGCGACCGCGGCATCCAGACCCATGCCGAGCCGGAAGAAGTTGACGATCACCTGGCACAGCGCAGTCGTGATGCGGCTCGCGCCGGGCGTGCCGATGGCCAGCACCCGGCCGTCGCTGCGGGCGGTGGTCGGCGCCATGTTGGAGGGCAGCCGGGTGCCCGGCGGCCCGCATACGAGGCCGCGGCGGTTGAGCTCGATCTCGCCGAGGCAGTTGTTCAGCCACAGCCCCGTCCCGGGCGGCATCTCGCCGGAGCCGTAACCGGAGGAGACGGTGATGGCACAGGCAAGCCCCTGCCCGTCGACGGCGGAGGTGTGCACGGTCGAGCCCGACTCCCGCCACTCCGGCAACCGCCCCAGCTCCCCCCGCCGTGCGGCGGCCAGCAGCGCCTCGCCCGCGGCCGCGGGGTCCTCGGCCAGGTCCAGGCGGTCCTGGCGCCAGGTCAGCGCACCATGCATCGCGTCGATCAGTCGCGCGATGGTCTCTTGCGTCCAGCCGTCCAGCGTCTCGTGATCGAGTTGCTCCAGCATGGCACCGAGCACCGCGCCGCCAATGGCAGGCGGCGGATTCGTGGCGATCTCCCAGCCGCCGGTGCGGATGGTGAGGGCCGGCCGCAGCAGGGGCCGGTAGGCGGCCATGTCGGCCAGCGTCAGCGTGCCATCGCCCGCGCGCACGTGCTGGACGATGGCTTGGGCGAGCTCACCCTCGTAGAACGCCCGTACCCCTTCTCGGGCGATCAGCTCGAGGCTGTCGGCGAGATGGGGCACGCGCACGGTGTCGCCGGGCGCGAGCAGCCGGCCCTCATCGTCATGGATAGCGGCACGGGAGTCCGGCGAGCGGCTGAAGACGGTATCGCCGGAATACTCCAGGTAATGGTGGCAGGCCAAGGCGAGCGGGAAGCCCTGCTGCGCCGCGCGGATGCTCGGCTCCATCAGCGCCGCCCACGGCAGCCTGCCGTAGCGTCGCGAGGCCTCGGCCAGGGCCGCCGGCGTGCCCGGCACGGCGACCGAGCCCGGGCCGATGACGGTCTCGAGTCCGCCGCCATAGTCCAGGGCCACCCGGGTGCCGCCCCGGCCGAGGGCGCAGGGGTCCAGGCCGCGGCCGGGCATCTCGACGTAGCCGTCGATGGTGACCGGATCGCCGTCCGGCGGCCACACCACGGCATAGCCGCCGCCGGCCAGCGCGCAGACGCCGGGTTGGGTATTGGTGGACGCCATCGACGCGGCCACCGCCGCATCCACGGCATTGCCGCCGTCCTCGATGACCGCCAGCGCCGCCTCGGCGGCGAGAGGGGATGTGGTGGCGACCGCGACTTGCGACATGCGGGCGTAGCGCGGGCGGTCAGAAATGGATGACCGCGCGGATGCTCTTGCCCTCGTGCATCAGGTCGAAGGCCTGATTGATGTCCTCCAGCGGCATCGTGTGGGTGATGAACTCGTCCACCCGGATGTCCCCGTGCAGGTACTGCTCGACCATGCCCGGCAGCTGGCTGCGCCCTTTCGTGCCGCCGAAGGCCGTGCCGCGCCAGACGCGGCCCGTCACCAGCTGGAAGGGCCGGGTGGAGATCTCCTCGCCGGCGCCGGCCACGCCGACGATTACCGACTCGCCCCAGCCCTTGTGGCAGCACTCGAGCGCCGCGCGCATAAGCTGAACGTTGCCGACGCACTCGAAGGAATAGTCCACGCCGCCGCCGGTCAGCTGCACGATCACTTCCTGGATGGGTGTGTCATGGTCTTTCGGATTCACGGTGTCGGTGGCACCGAACTGGCGCGCCAGCTCGAACTTGTCCGGGTTCACGTCGATGGCGATGATGCGGCTCGCCCGGGCCATGACGGCGCCCTGGATCACCGACAGGCCGACGCCGCCGAGTCCGAACACCGCCACGCTCGCGCCCGGTTCCACCTTGGCCGTATTCAGCACGGCGCCGATGCCGGTGGTGATGCCGCAGCCGAGCAGGCATACCTTGTCCAGCGGCGCCTCGGGGCTGATCTTCGCCACGGCGATCTCCGGCAGCACCGTGTATTCGCTGAACGTCGAGGTACCCATGTAGTGGAAGATCGTCCTGCCGTCCTTCGAGAAACGCGACGTGCCGTCGGGCATCAGTCCCTGGCCCTGGGTCGTGCGTATGGCCTGGCAGAGGTTGGTCTTGCCCGAAGTGCAGAAGCTGCACTCGCCGCACTCCGGCGTGTACAGCGGAATGACGTGGTCGCCCGGCTTCACGCTGGTCACGCCGGGCCCGGTCTCCTCCACGACGGCGCCGCCCTCGTGCCCGAGGACGGCAGGGAACAGCCCTTCGGGATCGGCGCCCGACAGCGTGTAGGCGTCGGTGTGGCAGACGCCGGTGGCGACGTTTCTGAGCAGTACCTCGCCTTCCTTCGGCCCGGCCAGCTCTATGGTCTCGACCTCCAGGGGTTTGCCTGCTTCCCAGGCTACGGCTGCACGGCTCTTCATCGCCTCTTCTCCCGATGGACTTATGGCAGGGTTCGTATCGCAGGGATGGATAAACGGGGACGAGCGAATGGTCGCACGATACCGGTGCAGCCGCCACCGGCCGGGATGCAGCGCATTCAGGGCCGGTTCATGCCGCCTGGCCCAGGATGTGGTCGAACCCGCCGGAAAGGAGGCGCATCATGGACAGCAGGATTCCCAACCGTTTCGCAGGCATTGCAGCCCTCGCCGCGGGCCTCGTGCTCGCCGTCCCGGCCGTCGCCGGGGGCGCCAGGCCGGCCGCAGACCACGCCGGCGCGGCGCCCGACGCCCCCTGGCAGGCCGAGCTGCGGTATCGCGCCCGGCACGATCGCCCGCCGGTCCGGCGCACGAGCGACTTCGGTTTCTTCTATCGGGATCGGGACGGCTTCTTGTTCGGCTATGATTCCCGCGACGGGCGCCGCTGGTACCGGGACTTGCGGCGCCAGTACTACTACGACCGATACTACGATCACGGCAAACGCCGCTGGGCCCGTGAGCGTCGCCATTACCGGGACTGGTACCGGCGCTATTACCGGCACTACGGCGACTATCGGGACCATCGCGACTACCGCGACTACCGCGACTACCGCGACTACCGCAACTACCGCGGCTATCGCGGCTCCCGCGACCGCCGGGACTGGGAGGATCATCGCCACGACCGTCGCCACGACCGCCGTCATGAGCATCGCCGCGACAACAAGCACGAGCACCGCCGCGGCCACAGTAACGAGCACCGCCGCGACGACGATGACCGGAGGCGCCGCCGCGGGCGGGACTGATCCGCCCGCGGCCACCGCGCCGGTTGCATCGGTAACTGCCGCGCCACTGCTGCTGCACCGTCTCGGCCCGCCACGCGCGGGCCTTTTTTTGTTGCCCGCCGCAGCCCGGCTTAGTACAAAGGCGGGGTTCTTGCAGACTGCGGGCAGACCATGGATCTTGACGAATTGCGTGCGCGGCTCTCCGCCGTGGATCGGGAACTGATCGAGCGGGTCGCGGAGAGACAGCGCATCGTCGATGAGATCGGCAGGAGCAAGATGACCACCGGTCGCGCCACGCGCGACTTCAGGCGCGAGAAAGAGGTGATCGACATCGGTCGCCGCCAGGCCGAGGAACTGGGCGTGGACCCGGCCCTCGCGGAGTCGCTGCTGACGCTGCTGATCCGCTCGTCGCTGACCCACCAGGAGCAGGCGCGGGTCACCGCCGAGGGCCGCGGCGACGGCCGCCGGGTACTGGTGATCGGCGGCTCGGGCAAGATGGGCGGCTGGCTCGTCGGCTTCTTCGCCTCGCAGGGTTTCGACGTCGCCATCGCCGATCCTGGCCCTACCGAATTGCCCGTGGACTACTACGCCGACTGGCGCGAGGCCGGCACGGACTACGACGTCATCGTGGTGGCCGCGCCGCTCGCGCGCAGCGCGGAGATACTGGCCGGCCTCGCCGAGCTCGAACCCCGGGGCCTTATTTTCGATGTCGGCTCGCTGAAGAGCCCGCTGAAAGCGCCGCTCGAGGCGCTGGCGCGGGCCGGCTGCCGGGTCACCTCACTGCATCCCATGTTCGGACCGGATACGCGCCTGCTCTCCGGGCGCCACGTGATCTTCTGCGACGTCGGCGTGCCCGAGGCCACGGCCGAGGCCCGGGAGTTGTTCGCCGCCACCATGGCCGAGCGCATCGATATGGATCTGGAGGACCACGACCGGCTCATCGCCTACGTGCTGGGTCTGTCCCACGCGCTGAACATCGCGTTCTTCACCGCGCTCGCGGAGAGCGGCGAGGCGGCGCCGCGGCTCTCGACCATGTCCAGCACCACCTTCGACGCCCAGCTCGACGTCTCGGCCCGGGTGGCGGAAGACAACCCCAATCTGTATTTCGAGATTCAGCGTCTGAACGAGTTCGGGCTCGAACCCCTCGATGCGCTGTGTCAGTCGGCCGAACGCATCCGTGAGCTGGTGCGCTCCGGCGACGAGGCGGGGTTCATCCGTCTGATGCGCCGCGGCCGCGAGTACCTCGCCAGCCGAGCAATGCCCGACGGAGGTAACGGTGAGCAGCCCGGAGGATGAGCTCCGCCGCCTGCGCGGGCAGCTGGCACTGCTGACCGAGGAGGCGGCCAACAACGAGGCCATACTGCGCCGCTCGCGGGAGCGGGAACTCGCGCTGCTTAACGCGGAGAACCTCCCCGAGCTGTTTTTACGTCTGACCCGCGGACTGCGGGAGAGCTTCGACCTGCCCCACGTTTCGGTGCTGCTGTGCGATCCGGATCACGAGGTACGCCATTTGCTGATCGCGGCGGGCAGCAGGTCGGAGGATCTGGCAGAGGTGGCGCTGGTCGACGCGCTGACCGGCATTGCGCCTCACTACACGGCCCTGCGCGGGCCCTGGCTCGGACCCTACAACGCGGCGGACCACCAGCTCATATTCGGCCGCGGCGCCGAGCCTGCCAGCATCGCGCTCATTCCGCTGGAGCGGCAGGGCCGGCTGATGGGCAGCCTCAATTTCGGCAGTGCCGATCCCGGCCGCTACACGCGCGGCCACGGCACCGAATTCCTTGGCCATCTCGGCGTCATCGCTTCCTTCGCGCTGGAGAACGCGGTGAACCGGGCCCGGCTGCTGCGCAGCGGCATCACGGACGTGCTGACCGGCTGGCATAACCGGCGCTATCTGCAGACGCGGCTGCGCGAGGAGCTGGCGCGCTCTCGCCGGGACGGCTCGCCCCTCACGCTGCTGCTGATTGACATCGATCATTTCAAGCGGGTGAACGACAATCACGGCCACCTGGTCGGCGACGGCGTGCTGACGGAGGTGGCCCAGCGCATCGAGTCCCGCATCCGGGCGAGCGACGTCGCGGCCCGCTACGGCGGTGAGGAATTCGTGTTGCTGCTGCCGGACACGGATGCGGTGGCCGGGCGCAGCCTGGCGGAGCGCCTGCGCGCGGCGGTGGCCGAGCGGCCGGTCCCGCTGGCAGACGGCACGGAACTGGCGCTGACCATCTCGGTGGGACTCGCGACGGTAACCGCCACGCGGGCGGACGAGGATCTGAAGACGCTGGCGGAGAGTCTGCTCGCCCGGGCCGACGTCGCGCTGTATGAGGCCAAGTCCGCCGGGCGCGACCGGGTGTACGCGGCGGGTTGAGGCCCGCGCCGGCGACCGGCCGTGACCCGGGCGCTGATCTCTGTGATAATGAGAACTATTATCAATTATTCCCGGCAACCCGGTGGCGACACCGGCATCAATAACGGAGCGATTTCATGAGATTGACGGAACGGCTCAGAGCAACCGCCTGCATCCTCACCGGCGCCGCCCTCGCGGCGGCCTGCGGCGGCGGCGAGCCGGAATCGGCCGGCCCGGACCAGCCGGCCGGCCCGGCCGCTGCCGCGGCGGACGGGGTGGTGGTCTATTCGGCGCGGGCCGAGCACCTGATCAAGCCGATCTTCGATCGTTACACGGCGGAGACCGGCGTCGAGGTTGCCTACACCACCGACAAGGAACAGCCGCTCATCCAGCGGCTGCTGGCGGAGGGCGAGAGCACCGATGCGGACATGCTGCTGACCGTGGACGCGGGCAACCTCTGGTACGCCGCGCAGCAGGGGGTGCTGCGCCCGATCGACTCGCAGGTGCTCGAGCAGAACGTGCCCGATCACCTGCAGGACCCGCAGAACCGCTGGTTCGCGCTCTCGGTCCGCGCACGCACCATCGTCTATTCCACCGAGCGGGTGGACCCCGAGTCCCTGGCGGGTTATGCGGACCTCGCGGGAGATGAGTGGCAGGACCGCCTCTGCCTGAGGACGTCGAAGAAAGTCTACAACCAGTCGCTGGTCGCCATGCTCATCGCCCGTCACGGCGAGGAGCGTACCGAGGAGATCGTGCGCGGCTGGGTGGATAACCTGGCCACGGAGGTCTTCTCCAACGACACCAAGCTCATGCAGGCCATCGTGGCGGGGCAGTGCGACGTGGGCGTGGTCAACAGCTACTACTTCGGCCGGCTGCGGAAGGAGGGCGGCGCGGATCTGCCCATGGCGCTGCACTGGCCGTCCGCCGAGACCGGCGGCGTGCACATCAACGTCTCCGGCGGCGGCGTCACGAAGCATGCGCCCCGCCCCGAGGCGGCCGTCGCTCTGCTCGAGTGGCTGTCGTCGCCGGCGGCACAGGAGATGTTCGCGGGCCTGAATCTGGAGTTCCCGGCCAATCCGGACGTGGCTGCCGATCCGCTGGTCGCCGCCTGGGGCGAGTTCGAGGCGAGCGACATGCCGGTGGCGCAGGCCGGCGAGCTGCAGGCGGCTGCGGTCAAGCTGATGGACCGGGCCGGCTATCGTTGAGCGCTGACGGGAGGCCGGCCGCGGGCGGCCGCGGCTGGCTGGTCGTCGCCGGCCTGATCGCGGCGATGACGGCGACGCCGCTGGCGGTTGCCGTCGCGTCCCTGTTCTCCCCCGACCAGGCGGTCTGGGGGCATCTGGCCCAGCACGTGCTGCCCCGCGTACTGGTGAACACGCTCTGGCTGGTGCTCGCCGTATCGGGGCTCACCGCGGTCATCGGCGCCAGCCTCGCCTGGCTCACGGCGGCCTGCGAGTTCCCGGGCCGGCGATTCTTCAACTGGGCGCTGCTGCTGCCGCTGGCAGTACCCGGCTACGTGCTCGCCTTCGCCCTGGCGGGCCTGTTCGAATACACCGGCACCGTGCAGACTGCGCTGCGGGGCGCCTTCGGCGACGCAGCGGGGCTGCCCGACTTCGGCGCCCGCGCGGCCAGCACCCTGACGCTGACCCTGGCGCTGTTCCCCTATGTCTACCTGATCGCCCGCCATGCCTTCGCCACCCAGGGCGTGCGCGGTCTGGAGGTGGCCCAGTCGGTCGGAATGACACCGGCCCAGGGCTTCCGGCGGGTGGCACTGCCCATGGCGCGGCCCTGGATCGCCGCCGGCGTGGCGCTGGTGGCCATGGAGACGCTGGCGGATTTCGGCACGGTCAGCGTGTTCAACTACGACACCTTCACCACCGCCATCTACCAGGCCTGGTTTGCGCTGTTCTCACTGGATGCGGCCCTGCAGCTCGCCAGCGTGCTCGTACTGCTGGTGGCGGTAGCGGTGGTCACCGAACGCCGCTTCCGGGGCCGCGCCCGTTTCGAGGCGGTGGGCAGCGGCGGCGGCCACCGGCGCCTGCGCCTCGCGCCCCGGGCCGCCTGGCTCGCCACTGGCTACTGCAGCCTGGTCTTTCTGGCCGCTTTTCTGCTGCCGGTGCTGCAGCTCGTGGCCTGGACGGTGCAGACCTACGCCGCCGAGTTCGACCCCCGTTATCTGGCCTTCGCCGGGCGCAGCGTCTTTCTCGGTCTGGCGGCAGCGATGCTGATCGTCATCCTCGCGATGTTGCTGGCCTACGCCGTGCGCATGCGTCCGGGGCCGATCGCGGCCGGCTTCGCGCGCGCGGCAACCCTGGGCTATGCCGTCCCGGGTGCGGTTCTGGCCGTGGGTTTCTTCGTGGCCGTGGTCGGGCTCGGCGAGGGCATCACGGCCGCGGTGCGCGCGCTGCTCGGCGCCGGCACGGCGCCGGTGGTGCTGACCGGCACGGTGGTGACGATGCTGCTCGCCTATGCCGCCCGCTTCCTGGCCGTGGGCCACGCGCCGGTGGAGAGCGCCATGCAGCGCATCCGCCCCAGCCTCGACGACGCGGCCCGCGGCATGGGCGTGGCGGGGCTCACGCTGCTCGGCCGCGTCCATCTGCCGATCCTGGGTACCGGTATCGCCACCGCCGCCCTGCTGGTATTCGTCGACGTGATGAAGGAGCTGCCGATTACGCTGATGACCCGCCCGTTCGGCTGGGATACCCTCAGCGTGCGCGTCTTCCAGCTCACCTCGGAGGGGCACTGGGAACGCGCCTCGGTCTCCGCGCTGTCCATCGTGCTGGTCGGCCTGATCCCCGTGCTGCTGTTGAACCGTCGGAGCGGTTGAATGCTCACCCTCGAAAAACTGAGCCATGCATACGGCGATCAGCCCGTGCTGGAGGGCGTCGATCTGGTGCTCGAGCGAGGCCGCATCGGCTGCCTGCTGGGCCCCTCCGGCTGCGGCAAGACCACCGTGCTGCGCTGCATAGCCGGCTTCGAGCGCCCCGCCGGCGGGCGCATCAGCGCGGCAGGTCGGGAGCTGTCGGGCCCGGAGGTGCACGTGCCGCCGGAGCGCCGGCGAATCGGCATGGTGTTCCAGGACTATGCCCTGATGCCCCACCTGGATGTCGCCGGCAACGTGGCTTTCGGGCTGGGGGCGCGGGGCGCTTCCCGCCACCGCAGCCGGGTGCGGGAGATGCTCGAACTGGTCGGGCTGCCCGGACTGGAAAGCCGCTACCCCCACGAGCTCTCCGGCGGCCAGCAGCAGCGGGTCGCCCTGGCCCGGGCGCTGGCGCCGGAGCCCGGCCTGCTGCTGATGGACGAGCCCTTCTCCAACCTGGACGCCGGACTGCGCGAGCGGCTCGCCGCCGAGGTGCGCGACATCCTCAAGGCCGTGGGCACCACGGCGCTCATCGTCACTCACGACCACCAGGACGCCTTCTCCGTGGCCGATGATGTGGGTGTGCTCAGCGCAGGACGGCTGCTGCAGTGGGACACGGCCTACAACATCTATCATCGGCCGGCGGGCCGTTTCGTGGCCGGGTTCGTCGGCCAGGGCGTCTGGATCTCCGGCGTCGTGCGCGGACCCGACAGGGTGGAGACGCCCGTGGCGACGGCGACCGGGCGCATGACCGGGGCGCTGCCGGCGGGCACCGCGGTGGAGCTGCTGCTGCGCCCGGACGACGTCGTGCACGACGACGAGAGCGCGCTCAAGGCCCGGGTGGTGAGCCGGCGTTTCCGCGGGCCCCAGTTCCTCTACGAACTGAGCACCGCCGACGGCAGCCGGCTGCTCTCGGCCGTGCCGAGCCACCACGACCACGCGGTCGGCGAGATGATCGGCATCCGCATCGAGACCGACCACATGGTGGTGTTCCCGTCCGGCGCGGTGGCCGGCGAAGCCGCCGCGCAGGACCCTAGCGCCGCTGGCGCCACATTAGAGCGAGGAACAGCGGCACGCCGAGCAGGGCGGTGAGCGTGCCCACCGGCAGCTGACGGGGCGCCATGACCGTGCGCGCCAGTGTGTCGGCCACCACCAGCAGGCAGCCGCCGGCGATGGCGGCGGCCGGTATCACCCGGCGGTGCTCGCTGCCGGTGACCAGGCGGATCATGTGCGGCACCACGAGGCCCACGAAGCCGATGGTGCCGGCCGCGGTGACGGCGGCGGCGGTCAGCAATGCCGCGCCGACGAAGATCGCACTCTGCACAAGGGCGACCCGCTGACCCAGAATGGCCGCCATGGTCTCGCCCCGGGCGAGCACGTTCAGCTCCCGTGCGGCGGCCAGCGCCAGCGCCGTGCCGAGCGCCAGCACTACCAGCAGCGGCGCCGGCGCGTGGGCGAACGAGAAGTCGCCCATCAGCCAGAACAGCATCCCGTGGATGCCCTGTTCCGACGACAGCGTGAGCAGCAGGCCGATCACCGCCGAAAGCCCCGAGGCCAGCACCACGCCCGTGAGCAGCAGCCGCGCCGGGGCCCAGCTGCCGCTGCCGTGGGCCACCAGGAAGACGATCAGCATGGCGCCCAGGGCGCCGGCGAAGGCGCCCGCGTCCACTGCCCACGGCGCGAGGCCGATGGACAGGGCGGTCAGCGCCCCGACGGCGGCGCCGCCGGAGGTGCCGAGGATGTAAGGGTCGGCGAGCGGATTGCGCAGCAGCACCTGCATCAGCACGCCGGCCAGCGCCAGTAATCCGCCAACCGCGAAGGCGGACAGCGCGCGGGGCAGGCGCAGCTGCAGTACCAGGTCGCGCTCGCCGGGGCTGCCGTCGCCGGCCAGGACGCCGGCGATGCGCGACAGCGGCAGTGATTCGCTGCCCGTCGCCAGCGCGGCGCCGAGGCAGGCGAGCGCCAGCAGGACGAGGGCCGGCAGCAGCAGTTTCTGCGCCAGGGTCACGACGGCTCCGGTCGCTGGTCCGCTATTCGGGATTGTGGAAGAATGACGGCCAAGAGGTTTTCCATGAATTCCGACAATATCGACGAGCACGGTTACCGCGCGAACGTCGGCATCATACTGGCGAACGAGGCCGACCGTCTGCTGCTGGCCGGCCGCGCCGGGCGCAAGGGGTGGCAGTTCCCCCAGGGCGGCATCGACAGCGGCGAGAGTGCGCAGGAGGCGATGTTCCGGGAGTTGTACGAGGAACTCGGACTCGAACACGACGACGTGCAGGTGCTCGGCGCCACCCGGGACTGGATCCCCTATCGCCTGCCGGAGCGCTACGTGCGCCGCCGCGGCCAGGGCGACAGCCCCGTCTGCATCGGCCAGAAGCAGCGCTGGTTCCTGTTGCGCTTCGTTTCCGCCGAGGAGCGGCTGCGCCTGGATCTGAGCCATACGCCGGAGTTCGACCGCTGGCGCTGGGTAGACTACTGGCGGCCGGTCAACGAGGTGATCTACTTCAAGCGCCGGGTCTACGCCCGGGCTCTCTTCGAGCTGGCCACGCATCTGTTCCCCGAGGGGCCGCCGCCCCAGCCGCGCTGGTGGCCGCAGCGCTGGAGGGCGGTGTTCACCAAGGACCTGCGCCGAGCCGGGTTCACGCCCTGACGGGCCCTGATGGCGTTGCCGAGGCGTGGCCGCCGGAGGGCCGCGGCGTGGCCGATCCGTGACATACCGCACTTCCGGGGGCGGCGGGCGCCGCGTACCATAGTGATCGGTTTTGACAGAATCCCGCGACGCCAGTCCCTATGCCGCATGCCTTACCGATCCGCAGCCGTGTACTGGCCGCCGTCGCCCTCGTGGCCTTGCTCGGCGCCGGCTATCTGGTCTACGAGTCGGGACGTCTGCACGCGGGCTACAACCGCCTGGAGGCCGCCCGCGAACGAGACGAGTTCAAGGAGCGCATCGCTGCGCTGGAGACGGAGGCATCGGCGCTGCGCGAGGAGGTCATCAAGCTGGAGACGCTGCGCAAGACCGACCAGGAGGCCTACAAGGCCATCGACGAGGGTTTCCGCTCGCTGCAGGACAAGATCCAGGAACAGCGAGAGGCAATCGCTTTCTACCGGGGCATCATTTCGCCGGCGGACTCGAGCAGCGGCCTGCGGGTGCAGGACTTCCAGGTATTGCGCGGGGCCGAGGAGTCCCGCTATCGTCTGCGGTTGGTGCTCGTCCAGGTGAAACAGCACCACCAGCGCCTGTCGGGGACGGTGCGCCTGTCGGTGGACGGGGCGCGGGGCGGCGAGGCCGTCACCATCCCCTTCGCCCAGCTCGCGGCCGAGGACGGCGACGCGCGCTGGACGTTCTCGTTCCGGTATTTCCAGGATTTCGAACGGGAGCTGGTGCTGCCGGAGGGGTTCGAGC
Source organism: uncultured Woeseiaceae bacterium (assembly GCA_964427415.1). Taxonomy (GTDB): domain Bacteria; phylum Pseudomonadota; class Gammaproteobacteria; order Steroidobacterales; family Woeseiaceae; genus Lentisalinibacter. The sequence continues at coordinate 48,508 of CAYRUH010000026.1, forward strand.
CGGACCGTGTCAACGTCGAATTGTTGCAGAGCGGCAGTGGTAACTCGAGCATCAGGCAGAGTTTTCCATGGTCCACGAGCCCGGGATGAGCCCGGGGGTCCACGAGCCCGGGATGAGCCCG
>CAYRUH010000027.1:0-44152 GCA_964427415.1 uncultured Woeseiaceae bacterium
GCGTCCTCAGTCGACGTCGGCAGCCTCCAGCAGCGCCTCCGCACTGAGCCTTTCCCGATAGTCCGGATTCACGTAGCGAAAACGCACGAAGCCGTCGGCGTCCACCAGAAACACACTGGGCACCGGCAGCTGCTGATGGTCGTGCCCGGAAGCCGCCGCGAGATCGATGCCGACGCTGCGGTAACGCTCGGCGGTCTGGTCATCGACGCGAAATGCAATGCCCCAGGCGCGCGCGATGGCCATCGATGCATCGGAGAGCAGCCGGTAGTCCAGCTCCGGCTCTTCCAGACTCGCACGCAACCGCGATGGCCGGTCGGCAGACAGAAACAAGACCTGATAACCGGCGTCCTGCAGCCTGGGCACGGCGTCCCGCAGTTCCGCCAGGTGGCCGTTGCAATAGGGGCACCAGCCGCCCCGGTAGAAGATCAGGATCGCCGGGCGCTCCAGATCGTCGGGGCGGAAGGCGTAGACGCCGCCGTCCGGCGCCGGTGCCTCGAAGGCCGGGGCCCTGTCGCCGACGGCCACCGGACGCACGTCCGCGGCGTCGTCGGGGACTTGCTGGGAGGCGGCCGCCACGGCCATCAGGGCGTACAGCAGAAAAACGAAGGGCGTCTGGAGGCGCGTGCGGGGCTGCATGATCTCTGTCCGTTTGATTCCCGGGTCACGGACGGAGACCGGGTTCGCCCGGGGTTTATTTCACCGCCGCCGCAGGATCGGGTGCGGGGATCAGTCCTCTATCTCGAGTGCGCGGATCTTGCGGGTGAGCGTATTGCGCCCCCAGCCGAGCAGCCGCGCCGCCTCCTGGCGATGACCATTCGACTCCGCCAGCGCGGCACGGATCAGCGTGCGCTCGAACTCGGGCAGGGCGTCGTCCAGCAAGGGCGGCGTGCCCGGCGTGCGCAGCCGCTGCTCCGCCCAGCGCGCGAGACTCACCGCCCAGTTCTGCCGGCCGGGGGAGTCAGCCCGCCGGCCGCCCAGCTCAGGCGGAATGTCGGCAGGCCCGATCACATTGCCGGGAGCGGTGACGGTCAGCCGGCGGCAGGCATTGACCAGCTGGCGGACGTTGCCCGGCCAGTCGAAGGCGGTGAGTACCATCAGCGCTTCGTTGCTGAGCGTCTTCGCCTCGATGCCGAGTTCCCGCGCGGCGGCCCCCAGATAGTGGGCGAGCAGCAGCGGGATGTCCTCGCGGCGCTCGCGCAACGGCGGCGTCTCGATGCGGATGACGTTGAGGCGGTGGAAGAGGTCCTCGCGGAATGTGCCTTCCTTCACCGCCCGGCCCAGGTTATGGTTGGTGGCCGCGATCACGCGTACGTCCACGCGGATGGGCACCTGACCGCCGACCCGGTAGAACTCGCTCTCCGCCAGCACCCGCAGCAGGCGGGTCTGCAGCGCTGCTGACATGTCGCCGATCTCGTCCAGAAACAGGGTGCCGCCATCAGCCTGCTCGAAGCGGCCGGTGCGCCGGGAGTCGGCGCCGGTGAAGGCGCCGCGCTCGTGGCCGAACAGCTCGGACTCGAGCAGCTCGGAGGCGATGGCCGAGGTGTTCAGCGCCACGAAGGGCTTGCGCGAGCGGGGACTGTGCTGGTGCAGGGCGCGGGCGACCAGCTCCTTGCCGGTGCCGGACTCGCCGGTGATCAGCACTGTCATGCTGGAGCGCGCCAGCCGGCCGATGGAGCGGAAAACCTCCTGCATCGCTGGCGCCTGGCCGATCAGCGTGGGGATCACCGGCTGGCTCTCGCCGTCCTCCACCTCCCGGCTCGCGCGCTCGCGACGGGCGCGGCGGACCAGCTCCACGGCCTCGTCCACGTCGAAGGGTTTCGGCAAATACTCGAAGGCGCCGCCCTGGTAGGCGGCAACGGCGCTGTCCAGATCCGAGTGCGCGGTGATCACGATCACGGGCAGATCCGGATGGTCCCGGTTCAGGCGCTGCATCAGCTCCAGCCCGTCGATGCCCGGCATTCGCACATCGGTGATGACAACGTCGGGCACGGAGTCGGCGAGGGCGTCGAGGAAGTCCTCGGGCCGGTCGAAGCAGCGCGGCTCCATGCCGGCCTGGGCGAGCGCCTGGTCCAGCACCCAGCGCACGGAATGGTCATCGTCGATCACCCAGACCCTGACGGGGCTGTCGTTCATGGCCTGCGCCCGTCCGGCTGGATCAGCGGCAGGCGGATATGGAAGACCGTGGAGCCGGGCCGGCTGGCGAACTCGATGAGCCCGCCGTGTCGGTTAACCAGTTCCTGGGCCAGGGGCAACCCGAGTCCGGTGCCTTCGGGACGGCTGGTGACCAGCGGGTAGAACACGGAGTCCTGCAGCTCTTCCGCAATCCCCGGACCGTCGTCCTCGATGTCGATGCTGGCGATGACCCGGTGCCGGGTATCGCCGATGGTGAAATTGGTGATCGCCCGCGTGCGCAGCGTCACGTTGCCGTCGGGTCCGGTGGCGGCCACGGCATTGCGCACGATATTCAGCACGGCCTGCACCATCAGGTCCCGGTCCAGCATTAGCGACGGCAGACCGGGGTCGTAATCCCGTTCGAGGCGGAGGCTGCCCTCGGTCTCCGCGGAGACCAGCTGGGCGACGTGCTCGAGTACCTCGTGGATATTGGTTTCGCGCCGGGACAACTGGCCGCCGGGTCCGAGCAGCGAGTCCACGAGCCCCGCCAGGCGGTCGGCCTCGCGGATGATGACGCCGGTGTATTCTTTCAGCTCCGGGCTCGCCAGCTGGCGCTCCAGCAGCTGGGCTGCACCGCGCAGTCCGCCGAGCGGATTCTTAATCTCGTGGGCAAGCTGGCGGATGATCTTCCGGCCGGTGAAATGCTGGGACAGCAGGGCGTTCTCCCGGGTGATGCGGGAGCGCCGGGTGACGTCAGTGAATTCCACGATCAGGGTAACATCCGGCCGGATGCCGCCGTGGGGCGTGACCCGGCAGTCGGTGATGCGCTGGTTGTCATCGTCGGTGCGGGTGGCGAAGGTGATCTCGCGGGCATAGGTCTGGCCAGAGTCCAATGCCCGTTGCAGCACTTCCGCGAGCTTCCGGTTGTCCCCGCACAGGCTGACCAGCGACGTACGCCGGGCGCGCTCATGGCTCACTCCGAGGAGATTCTCGGCCGCCGGGTTAAGGTCCACCACGCGGAATCGGTCGTCCAGCAGGACCACACTGGTTGACAGATATTCGATGATGACGCCGGCCCCCTCGGTATCAGACCCGCCGGCGCCGATCAGGGAGGATTGATCACCGAGGTCTGCTGCACGTAGAACGTGATCTCGTTGCTCTGGATGAGCACCTGGCCGCTCGAATCCAGCACCCGTGCCCAGAGAGTATGGGTGCCCCGGTAGACCTCCGGTATCGTGAAGCTGAGGCTGCCGGACGCCCGGTTCTCCAGCACCGACCCGTCGAACCACACCTCTATCTGGTGACCCGCCCGGAGTGCCGGTATCAGGCTCAACGACACATCCAGTGTGGCGCCTATGTTCCAAAGTGTCTCCTCGTCAGACGGCTGCGCGACGCGGAAGCTCTCGTAGGCGAACCCGTCGTCGGCATCCTCTTCGGCCGTCGCGGCAGGCTCCGCGGAGGGCAGCGGTGCCGGCCGCCGGAACGTCGTGCCCCTGGCCTGGGGCAGATCGACGACCTCGGCACCCTCGACCGGACGGTCGGTGTAGTGCACGACGCCGTCCTCGTCGACCCAGCGGTAAACCTGGGCCAGGGCGGGCTGGACGAGCAGCATTGCGACGAAGAATACGGTAAGGCGCATGCCGCTAGCATAACCCGCACCCCCGGAGCGGACCAGCGTCCGGGCGACATAATCGCCCGGACGCCGGATCCGGTCAGAGGCTGTAGTACATCTCGAACTCGACCGGGTGAGTCGTCATCCGGAGCAACTGCACATTTTCCTCCTTCAGCGCGAGATAACCGTCGATGAGGTCGTCGGTGAACACGCCGCCAACCTTCAGGAAGTCGCGATCCTCGTCCAGCGCCCGCAGTGCCTGCTCCAGGGAGAAGCACACCGTCTGCAGGTTCTTCTCCTCCTCGGGCGGCAGGTCATAGAGATCCTTGTCCGCCGGGTCACCGGGGTGGATCTTGTTCTGGATGCCGTCGAGGCCGGCCATCATCATCGCAGCGAAGGCGAAGTAGGGGTTCGCCATCGAATCCGGGAAGCGCACCTCGATGCGGCGGGCCTTCGGGTTCGCGATGTAGGGCACGCGGATGGAGGCGGAGCGGTTGCGCGCCGAGTAGGCGAGGATGGTCGGCGCCTCGAAGCCGGGGATCAGCCGCTTGTAGCTGTTCGTGGCCGGGTTGGTGAAGGCATTCAGCGCCTTTGCGTGCTTCATGATGCCGCCGATGTAGTACAGCGCCGTCTCCGACAGCCCGCCGTAGCCATCGCCGGTGAAAAGGTTTTTGCCGTCCTTCGCCAGCGACTGGTGCACGTGCATGCCGTTGCCGTTGTCGTTCACCAGCGGCTTCGGCATGAAGGTGGCGGTCTTGCCGTAGCCGTGCGCCACGTTATGCACCACGTACTTCAGGACCTGCACCTCGTCGGCCTTGCGTACCAGCGAGTTGAAGGCGACGCCGATCTCGCACTGGCCGGCTGTGGCCACCTCGTGGTGATGCACCTCGGTCGTGAGGCCCATCTCCTCGAGCGCAAGGCACATGGCGCCACGGATGTCGTGCAGGCTGTCCACCGGCGGCACCGGGAAATAGCCGCCTTTCACGGTGGGTCGGTGACCAAGGTTGCCATCGGGAAGATCGCGGCCAGTGTTCCAGGCACCTTCTGCGGAGTCGATGTGGTAGTAGGCGCCTTCCATAGCCGAGCCGAAGCGCACGTCGTCGAACACGAAGAATTCGTTCTCCGGTCCGAAATACGCCACGTCGGCGATGCCGGTGGACTTCAGGTACTCCTCGGCGCGCCGGGCCAGAGACCGGGGGTCGCGCTCGTAGCCCTGCATGGTCGAGGGCTCGACGACGTCGCAGCGCAGATTCAGGGTCGTCTCCTCGCAGAAGACGTCGAGAACGGCCGTCGTCGGGTCAGGCATCAGGATCATGTCCGACTCGTTGATGCCCTTCCAGCCCGCGATGGACGAGCCGTCGAACATCTTGCCCTCTTCGAATACCTCTTCTTCCATGGTGTGAGCCGGGACGCTGACGTGCATCTCCTTGCCCTTGGTATCGGTGAAGCGGTAGTCGACGAACTTCACGTCCTTTTCCTTGATCAGGCTGAGTACTTCAGCAGGGGTCATGGGGATCTCCTCCGGAATTCTGTTGGCTGTGATTATGTTTTTCCCCGGCCCTATGCCCGGGAAGGCAACATTCGCTGATGCACCTGGACCTTGGCCGCATGCAGGATGCGTGCCAGTTTTTGGTGCATGCTAACGCTCTGAATAGAATAGTTTAAAAGGAAATGGCCAAAGGCTTGTTGCACCTTCTAGGTGCAATTCTACGCCTTTTTGCACCAGAATCGTCCAATTAGTGTCTGCCGCGACGATGCCGGGTCCCTGCGAGCCGGACGGATCGGCAGGGCGCGCCCGGTCCGGTATACTGCGGCGTCTTTTGTGACCGGCATGCCGATCATGCAACCGACTGCCGACAAAGCCCCGGCTGCGCCGCCGCAGACCTTCCAGGGCCTGATACTCCGCCTGCAGGAATTCTGGGCAGCGGAAGGGTGCGTGGTACAGCAGCCCTACGACATGCAGATGGGCGCCGGCACCTTTCATCCTGCGACCTTTCTGCGCTCGATCGGTCCCGAACCGTGGAGCGCCGCCTACGTGCAGCCTTGCCGGCGGCCTACCGACGGACGCTACGGCGACAACCCCTTCCGCCTGCAGCACTATTATCAGTATCAGGTGGTGATCAAGCCCTCGCCGGCGGACATCCAGGACCGGTATCTGCGCTCGCTGGCCGCGCTCGGCATCGACGCGGCCGTCCACGACATCCGCTTCGTCGAGGACAACTGGGAGTCGCCCACGCTCGGGGCGTGGGGACTGGGCTGGGAAGTCTGGCTGAACGGGATGGAGATTACCCAGTTCACGTACTTCCAGCAGGTGGGCGGCCTCGAGTGCCGACCCGTGACCGGCGAGATCACCTACGGGCTGGAGCGTATCGCCATGTACCTGCAACAGGTGGAGAGCATCTTCGACATCGTCTGGACCGACGGGCCGCTGGGGCGCATTACCTACCGGGACGTGTTCCACCAGAACGAGGTCGAGCAGTCCCGCTACAATTTCGGCGAGGCGAACGTGGAGTCTCTGTTCGCCACCTTCGAACAGTGCGAGCAAGAGAACGCGCGGCTCATCGAACTGAATCTGGCGCTGCCCGCTTACGAGCAGGTGCTGGCTGCCTCCCATGCCTTCAACCTGCTGGATGCCCGCCAGGCCATCTCGGTCACCGAGCGTCAGCGCTACATCCTGCGGGTGCGCACGATGGCCAGGGCAGTGGCCGAGGCCTATTACGAGAGCCGCCGGGCACTCGGTTTCCCTATGGTCGAGAGCGCGGTCGCCGGCGGCCGCGCGGGGGGGGAGGCGCCGTGAGCGCCGGGGAGGGCATCCAGCGGCGGGAACTGCTGGTCGAGATTGGCACCGAGGAACTGCCGCCGACGGCGCTGCGCGCGCTCATGGACGCCTTCGCCCGCGGTCTGGGAAAGGCCCTGGAGGACGCCGGCCTGTGCCACGGTACGGTGCGTCGCTACGCGAGCCCCCGTCGTCTGGCAGTTTGGGTGGAGGCCGTGCCCCTGGGCCAGCCCGACGAGGAAGTGGAGATGCGCGGCCCGCCGGTGACGGTGGCGTTCGACGATGACGGCAATCCGACACGGGCAGCGCAGGCTTTCGCGGAGAAGTGTGGCGTCGCGGTCGAGGGACTGGAGCGGGTAAGCACCTCGAAAGGCGAGTGGCTCGCGCACCGTTCGGTGCGCGAGGGTCGGGCGGCCGCGCAGCTGCTGCCGGAACTGGTACAGGCGACCCTCGACCGGCTGCCGGTGCCGCGGCGCATGCGCTGGGGCGATGGCGACGCCGAATTCGTGCGGCCGCTGCACTGGGTGGTGATGCTGCTCGGGGAAGAGGTCGTGCCCGGCCGCCTCTACGGCCTGGTCACGGGCCGGCACAGCCGCGGCCATCGGGTGCATGCCGCGGAGCGCGAGATCGCCATCTCTGAGCCCGGCGCCTACGTGGAAACGCTGAGGGAAGCGGGTCGGGTCGTGGTGGACTTCGACGAGCGGCGCGACACGATCAGCCGGGCGGTGAGCGAGGCCGCTGCAGCGGCCGGCGGCCACCCTGTAAGCGATGCCGCGCTCATGGACGAGGTGGCGGCACTGAACGAGTGGCCCGTGGCCCTGACGGGATCCTTCGATCCGGCCTTCCTGTCGCTGCCCCGGGAGGTGCTGGTGTCGACGCTGCAGAAACACCAGCGTTACTTCCCGGTGGAGCGCGAGGACGGTGCGCTGGTCGCCAGTTTCATCGCCGTCGCCAACCTGGAGAGCCGGGAGCCGGACAAGGTACGCGAGGGCAACGAGCGGGTGGTCAAGCCGCGCCTCGCGGATGCCGCCTTCTTTTGGGAAGCCGACCGGCGCAGGCCGCTGGCGGCGCGGCGGGACGATATGCAGCACGTCATCTATCAGCGGCAACTCGGCAGCCTGCTCGCGAAGAGCCAGCGCGTGGCCGCGCTGGCGGGACACCTCGCGCGGGAACTCGGCGTCCCCGGCGAGCACGCCGTGCGCGCCGCGGAACTGGCCCGCACCGACCTCCTCACCGACATGGTGGGTGAGTTCCCTGATCTGCAGGGCATCATGGGCGGGCACTATGCGCGCGCCGACGGTGAACCGGAAGCGGTGGTCGCTGCCATCGCCGAGCAGTACCTGCCGCGCTTCGCCGGCGACGCACTGCCGGCCACCGACGCGGGCCGCATTCTCGCGCTGGCCGACCGGCTGGACACGCTCGCCGGCATCTTCGCCATAGGCAAGCGGCCCACCGGCAACCGGGATCCGTTCGGTCTGCGCCGCGGCGCGCTGGGGCTGCTGCGCATCGTCATCGCGTGCGGCCTGGAGCTGGACCTGAAAGCCACGATCGTCGAGGCACTGTCGCTGCAGCCACTTGAGGAGAGCGAGGCGCAACCGCGGCTTGCGGGCGAGATTTACGATTTCGTCATGGAACGGTTGCGGGGCTGGTACGCCGAGCGGGAACCGGCGATCAGCCCGGAGATGTTTCAGGCGGTGCTGGCACGCGAGCCCCGCTCACCGCTGGACTTCGACGCCCGACTGCGGGCGGTGGCGGCTTTCGCGCGCCACAGCAGCGCGGAGAGCCTCTCGGCAGCAAACAAGCGGATTGTTAATATCCTGCGGCAGGCCAGAGGCGATGCCGGCGCGGCGCCGGAGGCAAGCCGGCTGAAGGAGGCCGAGGAGAAAACGCTGTTCACCGCCCTGAGCGAGGCCCGCGCCGAGGTGGAGCCCCTGCTGGCGCGCCGGCATTACACGCAGGCGCTGGACCGTCTGGCGCTGCTGCGCGCACCGGTGGACGATTTCTTCGATCACGTGCTGGTGATGGACGAGGACACCGCGGTGCGCCGCAACCGGCTCGGCCTGCTCGGAGAGCTGCGGGGGCTGTTCCTGGAAGTGGCCGATATCTCGCGGCTGTCCACCGGCTAGGGCCGGGAGAATGGGAGGGGTCAGGCTCGTGGTGCTGGATCGGGACGGCACGATAAACCGGGATTCGGCCGCCTACATCAAGAGTCCGGAAGAATGGGTGCCGCTGCCCGGCAGCCTGGAGGCCATCGCGCGGCTGAACCGGGCCGGCTACACCGTGGCGGTGGCCAGCAACCAGTCCGGGCTCGCCCGCGGGCTTTTCGACGAGACAACGCTCGCGGAGATCCACGACAGGATGCGGGCGGCGGTAATCGCCGCGGGCGGTGCGATCGACCGTATCGTCTGGTGCCCCCATCATCCGGACGCCGGCTGCGATTGCCGCAAGCCGCGGCCGGGATTGCTGCGCCGTCTGGCGGAGCACTACGGCGTTCGTCTCGAGAGGGTGCCGGTGATCGGCGATTCCGCCCGCGACCTGGAAGCCGCCCGGGCAGTGGGCGCGCGGCCGGTACTGGTGCGCACCGGCAACGGCCGACGCACCGAGGCCGACGGGACCGCGGGCGAGGCGGAGGTCTGCGACGACCTCGCCGCAGCCGCCGACGCACTCACCGGGGAGCGCTAACCGTCATGCAGATGCTGCGATCGATCGTGTTCACGATCTGGCTGTTCGTCTCCGTGCCATTCTACGTACTGGCGTTGCTGCTGCTGGCGCCCCTGCCGCATCGCGTACGCTACCCCGTCGCCGTTGCGTGGGTGCGTCAGGTGATGTGGGTCATGCGCCACCTGGTCGGGCTCGACTACCGGGTGATCGGGCGCGAGAACATCCCGGACGAAGCCTCGGTGGTGCTGTTGAAGCATTCGTCCACGCTGGAAACGCTGGCCGAACTGCTGCTGTTTCCGCCTCAGACCTGGGTCCTGAAACGGGAACTGATGTTTGCGCCATTCTTCGGCTGGGGCATCGCGCTATTGAAGCCGATCGCCATCAACCGGGGCGCCGGACGCAGCGCCGTACGGCAGGTGATCAGCCAGGGCACCGAGCGCCTGCGCGAGGGCATCTGGGTGATGATCTTCCCGGAAGGCACCCGCATGCCGGCCGGACAGACGCGGCGATACGGGGTCAGCGGTCCGGCGCTGGCGGCGGCGGCCGGGCGGAAGATCGTGCCGGTCGCCCACGACGCCGGCCACTACTGGCCCCGGCGAGGCTGGCTGAAGAAGCCCGGTACGGTGACCTTCGTCATCGGCGAACCGGTCGAGGCGCAGGGCCGGGATCCCCGGGAAGTGAACGGGGAGATACAGGACTGGATCGAGAAGACCATCAGCAATATCGACGACATTGCGGTCGATGCGGCTGAGGCAGCTGAGGCAGCTGAGGCGAGCGAGGCGGAACAGGATGCCGCTGAGGGTGCGGCCGGGACGGCATCGGACTCGTCGCCGCAGCGCCTGGCGCAGCCATCCGACTCCGCAGAGTCGTCCCGGTCGGACCGCCGGCCGGGCGAGTCGCCTCGCGGCTGAGGCCGGTCAGCTGAGGCCGGTCAGACGTCCAGGTTGGATACGGCGAGGGCGTTGTCCTCGATGAACTCCCGTCGCGGCTCTACCTGGTCGCCCATCAGCGTGGTAAAGATCTCGTCTGCGCGCACCGCATCCTCGATCCGCACCTGCATGAGGCGGCGGGTCTCCGGGTTGACTGTGGTGTCCCAGAGCTGCTCCGGATTCATCTCGCCCAGACCCTTGTAGCGCTGCACCGACTGGCCGCGGCGTGCTTCGGCCATGAGCCAGCGCACCACCTCGCCGAGGCTCGCGATCTCCTCCCGGCGCTCGCCGCGCTGAACGTAGGCACCTTCGCCGATCAAGCCCTGCATCTGCTCGCCCAGCGAGGCCATGCGGCGATACTCGGCCGACTCGAGGAACTCCTTGGGGATATAGCGGGTGGTGGTGACGCCGTGCTGGGTGTGATGGATGGCGACCCGGGTGCCCTCGCCGCCGTCGTCAGTCCGCTCCAGCGTGGCCTGGTAGCTGCCACCGTTGGCGTCCCTACTGCTTTGGGTGGGGCCTTTCGGCAGGGAATCGGACAGCGAGCGGATCCATTCTTCCAGTCGGTCGATATTCGTCAGGATGTCTTCGTCGACGCGCGGCACTTCCAGCATCGCGCGCAGCACCGTCTCGTTATAACGCCTGGCCAGCCGGTCGATGATGGCCTGCACCGTCATGTAGTCCCTGGACAGCGTCTCCAGGGCGGACCCGGACATGGCCGGCGCCTCGTCGTTGACGTGCAGCTCGGCGCCTTCCAGTGCGGATGTCAGCAGGTATTCGGTGAGCTCGGCGTCGTCCTTGAGGTAGACCTCCTGCTTGCCCCGCTTGATCTTGTACAGTGGCGGCTGGGCGATATAGATGTGCCCGCGCTCGATCAGCTCGGGCATCTGGCGGTAGAAGAAAGTCAGCAGCAGCGTGCGGATGTGGGATCCGTCGACGTCGGCGTCCGTCATGATGATGATGCGGTGGTAACGCAGCTTGTCGGGATCGAAGTCGTCACGGCCGATGCCGCAGCCGAGCGCCGTGATGAGCGTGCCCACTTCAGCGGAGGACAGCATCTTGTCGAAGCGCGCTTTCTCTACGTTTAGGATCTTGCCCTTCAGCGGCAGGATCGCCTGGGTACGGCGATCACGGCCCTGCTTGGCGGAACCGCCGGCGGAGTCGCCCTCCACCAGGAACAGCTCAGAGAGCGCCGGGTCCTTCTCCTGGCAGTCGGCCAGTTTGCCCGGCAGCCCGGCGACGTCCAGCGCACCCTTGCGCCGGGTCATCTCCCGCGCCCTGCGCGCGGCTTCCCGGGCACGCGCGGCATCCAGAATCTTGGCGACGATGGCCTTGGCTTCCTGGGGATACTCCAGCAGGAAATCCTCCAGTGCTCCGGCCATCGCGGATTCGACGATACCCTTCACTTCTGAGGACACCAGCTTGTCCTTGGTCTGGGAGGAGAACTTGGGATCCGGCACCTTGACCGACAGGACGGCGGTGAGGCCTTCCCGGGAATCGTCGCCGGCCGGCGTGATCTTCTCCTTGCGGCCGGTCGTCTCCCGCTCTATGTAGCTGTTCAGCGTTCGGGTCAGCGCACTGCGGAATCCGGCCAGATGTGTACCGCCATCCCGCTGGGGGATAGTGTTGGTGTAGCAGAACATGATCTCCTGATAGGCATCGTTCCATTGTATCGCCGCTTCCACGGTGACACCGTCACGTTCAGCCTCGAAGTGGATCACGCTGTCGTGGATCGTGGTCTTGTTGCGGTTCAGATGCTCGACGAAGGCGCGGATGCCCCCCTGGTACTCGAAGACGTCGTGCTGGTCGGTGCGCTCATCGACCAGCTCGATGTGCACGCCCGAGTTCAGGAAAGAGAGTTCACGCAGCCGCTTCGCCAGGATGTCGTAACTGAATTCGATGTTGTTGAAGATGACTTCGCTCGGACGGAAACGAATGATCGTGCCACTCTTGTCCGTCTCGCCGACGATCTTCAATGGGCCGGTGGGTTCACCCATCCGGTATTCCTGGTAATGGATCTCGCCGGCCCGGTAGATGGTGAGGCTGAGTTGCTCGGACAGGGCATTCACCACCGATACGCCCACGCCGTGAAGGCCACCGGAGACCTTGTAGGAATTGTCGTCAAACTTACCGCCGGCATGGAGGACGGTCATGATGACTTCGGCTGCGGAGCGGCCTTCTTCGGTATGGATGTCGACCGGGATTCCGCGGCCGTCGTCGGAGACGGTCACCGACTCATCGGCATGGATGGTGACGACGATATTGTTGCAATAACCGGCGAGGGCTTCGTCGATGCTGTTGTCGACAACCTCGAAAACCATGTGGTGCAGACCCGTGCCGTCATCGGTGTCGCCGATATACATGCCGGGCCGTTTACGCACGGCCTCGAGGCCCTTTAACACCTTGATATTACTGGAATCGTAGGTTTTCTGGTCGGCCATGCGGCACCCTCCGGATCAAGCCTGCCAGTATAGCATCCCTGAGCCGCCGACGGGGCTGTCACGCGACACCGGGCGAGCCGATGGCGCTCCCGGAATCAGGACCGGCGCGTAACCTTACCGTGTTCCACGTGGAACACCCGGGTGCCATCGCGAAGCGATACTGCATTTCGAGTGAGCGCAGTCACGATAAGCTGGCTATCCGTCTCGAGCACACACTCCATCAGCCCTGCCAGCGACGCGCTATCCAGTTCCGCGGCCGGATCGTCAACCAGAAGGACCGGTGGCCTCCCCAATCGCTCCGCCAGCAGCCGGGTCTGGGCCACCACCAGTGCCGCACCGAAAAGTTTCTGTTGGCCCCGGGACACTTGTTGCCGGGCGCTTCTGCCCCGGTAGACGAGCCGGATATCGGCCCGATGCGGGCCCGCCGTCGTGGTGCCCTGCTCCCGATCCCTGTCCCGAACTGCGTCGAGGGCCTGTTCCAGTCCTGTCCCTTGGCCCCAGCCCGCCCGGTATTCGCAGTCGACCGTCGCCGCCAACAGCCTTTCGCCGAGGCCGACGAACACAGCGGACAGCGCTGCGACATGCTGGCGACGCAGACCGTCTACCGCTTGACCCGCCTGCACCAGTTCCGGCTCCCAAGCCCTCACCGCCTCGTCGGTGAGCCCCTCGCGCAGCGCAGCGTTGCGCTGGCGCAGCGCACGCCGGTAACGACGCCAGGCTCCCAGGAATCCGTGTTCCACGTGGAACACCCCGTAGTCCAGGAATCGCCGCCGCACTTCCGGACCGTCCGACACCAACCTGTGAATTTCCGGATCGATGACCTGAACCGCCAGTTTTTCCGCCAACGACGCCAGACTCTCTGCGGGTTGACGATCCACCCGGATCGCAAGATGACCGCGTCCCGCCTCCACTCCCAGCCTGTGCTCCCGATCACGCGACCCGACCTGTACAAGGCCCGCGACCGTGAAATGCCCTGTCCCGTGGCGCACCAGCCCATCGGTACGAGTTCCCCGAAAAGAACGACCCCGACTCAGGAAGCCGATCGCCTCGAGCACGCTCGTCTTACCACTACCGTTCGGTCCGTAGATGAGGTTGTGACGACCCGTCAGCTCCAGACGAGCTGCACGGATACATCGAAAATCGACAATATCAACCCTGACCAGACTCACCGGGCCAATCCCCGGCCGCCGTCTACAGCCGCATCGGCATAACGACGAATTTGCTGTCGTCCCGGTCCAGGTCAGTGACCAGGCAACTACTGTTATTGTCCATCAACCCGAGCTTTACCGATTCCGACTCCACCGCCGCCAGCGCGTCCAGCAGGTAATTCACGTTGAAGCCGATCTCGATATCCTCCCCGCTGTACTCGACCTCCACCTCTTCCTCGGCCTCTTCCTGCTCCGGATTGTGCGCCTGAATCACCACCCCGCTATCTTTGATATCCAGGCGGATACCCCGGTATTTCTCGTTGGACAGGATTGCTGCCCTTTGCAACGCGTGCCGAAGCGTCCCGCGATCCGCCGTCAGCACATTCGGCGGATCCTGAGGTATCACCCGTTCATACTCGGGAAAGCGCCCGTCAATCAGCTTCGAAGTGAAGCGGATACCATCCAATTGGATACGGATGTGATTCGAGCCGATATTGATGGTCAGATCGCCGCTCCCGTCCAGCAACCTCTGCAGCTCTATTACGCCCTTCCTCGGCACGATCACCTGCTGCGCCGCCAGCGTCTGATCCGGCACCGCCACCTCACAGAGCGCAAGCCGGTGACCGTCCGTTGCCACCGCTCGCAAATAGTGATCTCCGGTCTCGAGCAGCATGCCGTTCAGGTAATAACGAACGTCCTGCTGTGCCATCGCGAAATGGGTTTTCTCCAGCAGACGCTCCGCCGCCTCCCGCGGCAGGCTGAAGCTCTGACTCGCCTGGATGTCCTCCACCGTCGGGAATTCTGACGCCGGCAAGGAGGACAGGTTGAACCGACTTCGCCGCGACTGCACCTGCACCCGATCCCCTTTCACGGCCACTGATACCGTGACGCCATCCGGCAATGCCCGGCAGATATCGAGCAGTTTCCGTCCCGGCAGGGTAATTTCACCCTCACTCTCCACGTCGGCGTCCGCGCTCGCCACCAGTTCGACCTCCAGATCTGTGGCCGTCACCAGGAGCTGATCGTTTTTTGCCACCAGCAACACATTGGCCAGAATCGGCATCGTCTGGCGGCGCTCCACCACGCCGATAATGGCCTGGAGGGGTTTCAGCAAGATCTCCCGGGGAGCAGTGAACTTCATCGATTGCACCTGTTAATAAATATTGAGTATTCAGAATTCTATTATAGTTATTAGGCCGACTCCGGATTGTGCATAACTGCTAAAACAACTTTTAAAACAGTTAGTTAGTTAATTATTTTTTACCGGTAACCCGGCCGGTAACCTCATCGGCGCCTGTGTGCAGCCTGTGCATAAAATCTTCGTCAGGAGTTGCCAACAACTTATCCACATCATCCGGTCAGGGTTCTCAACAGGTTCAGATAATCCTCTTCCACCCGGTTTTCTGTTTCGCGCAGCGCCTTCACCCGGCGGCATGCATGCAGCACCGTCGTATGGTCCCGGCCGCCGAAAGCATCGCCGATTTCCGGCAGGCTGTGACTGGTCAGTTCCTTTGCCAGGCTCATGGCGATCTGACGCGGCCGGGTTATCGAGCGGCTTCGTCGCTTGGACAGCAAATCCGCCACCCGGATCTTGAAATACTCCGCCACGGTCTTCTGGATGTTCTCCACCGTGACCAGCTTGTCCTGCAGCGCCAGCAGATCCCGCAATGCCTCTTTGGTAAAGTCCAGCGTGATGGCTCTCCCGGTGAACCGGGAGTTGGCGACCACCCGGCGCAACGCGCCTTCCAGCTCGCGCACGTTGGAGCGGATACGTTTGGCAATGAAGAAGGCGACCTCTTCCGGCAGGATCACCCCCTCGCCCTGGGCCTTGCTCATCAGGATTGCCACAGAGGTCTCCAGCTCGGGCGGTTCAATGGCCACCGTCAGCCCCCAGCCGAAACGGGACTTCAGTCGCTCCTCCAGGCCGATAACCTCCTTGGGATACCGGTCACAGGTCAAAATTATCTGCCGTTGGCCCTCCAGCAGCGCATTGAAGGTGTGAAAGAACTCCTCCTGCGAGCGCTCCTTGCCGGCGAAGAACTGGATGTCGTCAATCAGCAGGGCGTCGAGCGAACGATAGGCGCGCTTGAAATCGCTGATGGTGTTGTGCTGCAGGCCCTTGACCATGTCACCGACGAAGCGCTCGGAATGCACGTAGCAGACCCGCGCCTCCGGATTGCGTGTCAGCATCAGGGTTCCCACCGAATGCATCAGATGGGTCTTGCCGAGTCCGACACCGCCATAAATGAACAGGGGATTGTAGGCCTTGCCGGGGTTCTCCCCCACCTGCGAGGCGGCCGCCCGTGCGAGCTGGTTGCTTTTACCCTCGACGAAGTTCTCGAAGGTGAATTCCGGGTTCAGCCGGCTTTCGATGGGTTGCGGCCGGGGACTGCCTCCCGCGGTCCCGGGCGGCGGCGCCACGTTGGTACGGATTGCGGGAGGTGACCCGCCACGGGATCCCACCTCGATTATGACTTTTGCTTCTGCATCGGAGCTCGTCACCACTTCGCTTATACGCTGCAGAAAATGTTCTCGCAGCCACTCCACCACGAAGCGGTTGGGTGCCAGCAGCCGCAGCACGTCATCCTGCTCGACCGCCTGTAACGGCCGGATCCAGGTATTGAACTGCTGTTCCGTCAGCTCCGATCGCAGCTGACGGACGCAGCGGTTCCATAGCGTGGTGTCAGTCTGCAACGGGATCCCCGGGATGACTTCGATGACTTGGATGAAGATTGTTATGCAGCTGTCCCGGACCGCCGCGCAGGCGCGCGGAAATCCGCGGCAGGACCGTCAAGTCTATACCGCATCCCCTCCCCTAATCTAGCAGCCGGCCGGCCGCGAAACCCGACCGCACGAGTTGACACGACCACACCCCGTGCGTAACCTTCCTCGCCCCCTGTGACGGGTACCTTCAACCCCGGGATCGAAGACGATGAAACGTACCTACCAGCCCAGCAGAATCAAAAAGAAGCGAGCCCACGGTTTTCGCGCCCGCATGGCAACCAAGGCCGGCCGGCAGGTGCTGAAGCGTCGTCGGGCGAAGGGCCGCGCCCGCCTCACGCCCTGAGTCCGTCCGACGGCTCATCCGGCCAAGACGGCCGGAACGCTCCCTCGTCGACACCTCGATCCGTCTGTCGACCCGCCGGCCGGCAATTCCCGGCGCAGGCGCGGCTGACCACCGGCGCCGAATTCTCCCGTGTATTCCGCCGCGCCTTCCGCAGTGCCGACGCTTACTTCACCGTGCTCGCCCATTTCCACGATCGGGTCGATAATCGGAGTTGTCCGCGACTGGGCATGGCCGTCTCCCGGCGCACCGCCAAGAGCGCGGTGGCGCGCAATCGCATCAAGCGACTCATCCGCGAATCCTTCCGTCACGCGTGCGACCGACTGCCCTGCGCTGATATAGTTGTCATCAGCCGACCGCCGGCTGCCGAGGCCGGCAACAAGACGTTAACCAATAGTCTCGAAACCCATTGGCGTCGCCTCTGTAGCCGGCGCCCGGGACAGGGATGATCCACGCTCGCGCGCTGCCGCCCGGGCTGAGCTGAACACCGCTAAACGACTGCCTGACGAGCGCCCATGGAAAACCAACGCCTTTTCATCTGGGCTCTGTTCGGGCTCATGGCTTTCATGACCTGGACGGCCTGGCAGCAGGATTATGCGCTGCGTCCGCAGCCCGCGGATCCGTCGTCTCAGGAGGCCGCGGAGCGTCTGGTGCCGGACGAAACGCTGGCCGCGGATCTGCCCGACGTCGGCGGCGTGCCGACGGTGGATGCCGCCGGCGGTGCCGCCGGATCACGACCAGCGGACAGGATCGCCGCGCCTGCGGAGACCCGCGTCCGCGTCGTCACGGATGTGCTGGAGGTGCTGATCTCGAGCCGCGGCGGCGACATCGTCTCGGCCATCATGCGCCGCTACCCGGTGGCGAAAGATCGCCCCGACGAGCTCGTGCAGGTGCTGAATCCCTCGCCGAACGAACTGGCGGTATTCCGCAGCGGCCTGCGCAGCGTTTCCGGCGACACCGACCGGCCCGAGCCGAACCACCGGGCCGAATTCACCGCCCGGCGCAGCGAATACCGGCTCGCCGACGATGAGAACACGCTCGAGGTACCCCTCACCTGGGAGCGGGAAGACGGCCTGTCCGTCACCAAAATCTACCGCTTCGAGCGGGGCAGCTACATCATCCCGATGGAGCAGCGCGTCACCAACGGCACGGGCGAGACATGGGCCGCCGCGCCCTACGGCCAGATCGCACACCGCGTGCACGCCCCGGAGCGGTCCATGTTCGACGTCGCCACGTACTCCTATGACGGGCCGGTGCTCTATAACGGCGAGAGCTACAAGAAGATCAAGCCGGACGACCTGCAGGACGACGGGCCCGTGCAGGCCCGGGCCGAGAATGGCTGGCTGGCCGCCATCGAGCACCACTTCCTGTCGGCCATCGTGCCGCCGGCGGGCCAGGAATACCGTTTCGACTTAAGCGCTCGTGGCGACAATTTCCTGGCGAGCGCCATCGGCCCGGCCTACAGCTTCGCGCCGGGGGAGACCGGCAGCATCGGCATGACGATGTTCGTTGGCCCGAAGATGCAGGATCAGCTGACCCGGGTGGCCGAGACGCTGAAGCTCACTGTCGACTACGGTTTCCTGACCATCCTCTCGCAGCCCCTGTTCTGGCTGCTGGCCAAGGTACACGACTTCGTCGGCAATTGGGGCTGGTCCATCATCATCGTCACGCTGCTCATCAAGCTGGTGTTCTACAAGCTCACCGAGACGAGCGGCCGCTCCATGGCCAAGATGCGCAAGCTGCAGCCGCGCCTGAAAGCGATCCAGGAGCGCTACAAGGACGACCGCCAGAAACTCTCCCAGGCGATGATGGAGCTGTACAAGCGAGAGAAGGTGAACCCGGCCGCCGGCTGTCTCCCCATCCTCGTCCAGATGCCGTTCTTCCTGGCGTTCTACTGGGTGCTGCTCGAGAGCGTGGAGATGCGGCAGGCGCCGTTCATGCTCTGGATTCAGGATCTCTCGTCACGGGATCCGTACTTCATCCTGCCCATCCTGATGGGCGCGGCCATGTTCGGCCAGCAGAAGCTGAACCCGGCGCCGCCGGACCCGGTGCAGGCGAAGGTGATGAGCATCCTGCCAATCGTGTTCACCGTTTTCTTCGCCTTCTTTCCGGCCGGCCTGGTGCTCTACTGGCTCACCAACACGCTGCTCTCGATCGCGCAGCAGTGGCAGGTCAACCGGGTGGTCGAGGCCGAGGATCGCAAGACGCGCCAGCCGAAGACGAAAAGCGGCAAGAACGGCGAAGACGGCTGACGGAGCGGGCGCCATTCAGCGGCGCAGCCGCGTCTGCACGTGGATCTCTCCGTGCAGGCTGCGATGCACCGGACAACGGTCGGCGATCTCGGTGATGCGCTCCAGTTGCTCGTCGGTAAGGTCGCCTTTCACCGTCAGCTGGCGTTCGAAGCGATCGATCCTGCCGTCGCGCTGCTCGCACTCGTCGCAGTCTTTCGCGTGAATCTTGTCGTGGCGCACGCTCACCGTCACGGATTCCAGCGGCAGCTTCTTGTGATCGGCATACATGCGGATGGTCATGCTGGTGCAGGTGGCCAGCGCGCCACTCAGCAGATCGTAGGGCGTGGGGCCCATGTTTGTGCCGCCGTAGTCCTCGGGCTCGTCGGCGGTCAGTGTGTGTCCGGACAGGCTGACGTCGCTCCTGAAGCCGGAGGCGCCGGTGCGGGACACCGCCTCGCCGGGATCGGCGCCGAGGCGCAGCACCGGACGATCGATGTCGAGATATTTTGCCGCCCAGGCGGCGAGCACCCGGCCGGCGTAGCGGGAGTCCGGCTCGTCGCTCATCAGGTGATCGGCCTGGTCCAGGCTGACGAAGCTCTTCGGATGCATGGCGTTCGTGAACAGCAGCGTGGCGTTTTCGATGTCCACCACGGTATCCACGGGCGAGTGCAGGATCAGCAGTGGGCGGCGCAGCCCGGCAACCGAGCCGGGCAGCTCGTGTCTGCCGAGATCCTCGAGGAACTGCTTGCGGATGCGGAACGTGCGGCCGCCCAGGTCCACTTCGGCTTCACCCTCTTCCTCGATGCGGTCGCGGTCGCCGGCGAACAGGTGCGCCACGTGCTCGGGGTCTGCCGGAGCGCCGATGGTGGCGACCGCGCGCACGGTCTCCAGCTCCGCTGCCGCCTGCAGCACAGCGGTGCCGCCCAGGCTGTGGCCGACCAGCAGCTGCGGGCTCTCGTGCTCCTCGCCCAGGTAGCGCACGGCGGCCAACAGGTCCGAGACGTTGCTGGAGAAGTTGGTTTCCGCGAATTCCCCCTGGCTCTGGCCCAGCCCGGTAAAATCGAACCGCAGGACCGCGTAGCCGTGATCGGCCATCACCCGCGCGATGTTGGCCGCGGCCTTCGCGTTCTTGGTGCAGGTGAAGCAATGCGCGAACAGTGCCCAGGCCCGCGGCCGCCCGGCGGGCTCGTCGATGAGGCCGGTGAGGGTGTCGCCGTCGTCGTTGCGGAATTTCACGCTGCGGGTTTTCATGTCGTCTTTCCTTCCTTCCGTGCCAGCCCGATGCGAAAACAGAGCTTTCAGTGACCCCCGAGGATGACACCATTGTCGCACTCGCGACACCGCCCGGCCGCGGCGGCGTCGGCATCGTGCGCGTCTCCGGTCCCGGCGTGCCGCAGATGGTGCAGGCACTGTTCGGTGTCGTGCCGCCGTCCCGCAAGGCCCGGCTGGTCCACCTGGCCGCTGCCGACGATGCGCCCATCGATCACGGTCTGCTGCTGTACTTCGCCGCTCCGCAATCGTTCACCGGCGAGCACGTGTTCGAATTCCAGGGCCACGGCGGGCCGGTGGTGATGCAGCTCGCCATCGAGCGGTTCATGGAACTGGGCGCCCGTCTCGCCGAGCCGGGCGAGTTCTCCCGCCGGGCTTTCCTGAACGACCGGCTGGACCTCGCCCAGGCCGAGGCGGTCGCGGATCTGATCGCCAGCGGTTCGGCGCAGGCCGCCAGGGCCGCATTGCGGTCGCTGCAGGGCGAGTTCTCCGCCGCCGTGCATCAGCTGACCGAACTCCTGACCCAGCTGCGCATGTACGTCGAGGCGGCGATCGATTTCCCGGAGGAGGAGATCGACTTCCTGACCGATCGGGCGCTGGCCGATCGGGTGCAGGGCGTGGCCGCGGCTTTCGACGAACTCACCGCACGGGCGGAGCAGGGCCGTCTGCTCGCCGACGGCATCACCGTGGTGATCGCCGGCCGCCCGAACGCCGGCAAGTCGAGCCTGCTGAACGCGCTCGCCGGCACCGAGACCGCCATCGTTACCGATATTCCCGGCACCACCCGCGATTTGCTGCGCGAGACCGTGATCATCGACGGCCTCGCCGTGCATCTCACCGACACGGCCGGCCTTCGGGCGGATGCCGACGCCATCGAGGCGGAAGGCATCCGCCGGGCGCGGGCCACGCTGACCACGGCCGACCACGCGCTGCTGCTGCTCGATGCGGCCGACACCTCGGCACCCCGTCAGGCCGTGGCGGACGAACTGCTGGGCGAACTCGCGGACGACCCTGGTTGCACGGTCGTGGTCAACAAGATAGACCTGAGCGGGGAGCCGGCCGGCCCGGCGTCGGACGGCGCCCTGCATATCTCGGCGAAGACCGGGGCGGGGCTGGACGCGTTGCGGGATCACCTGCGGGCGCTGGCCGGCAGCACCGACTTCGGCGAGGGCGCGCTGTCCGCACGGCGCCGGCACCTCGAGGCGCTGGCCGAGGCACGGGCCCGCTTCGACGCCGGACGCCGGCACCTGGAGACGAGCCGGGCCGGCGAACTGATGGCGGAGGAGCTGCGCCAGGCCCAGATGGCGCTGGGCCGCATCACCGGCGAGTTCACCAGCGACGATCTGCTGGCCCGCATCTTCGCGAGTTTCTGCATCGGAAAATGAAAACATGATCGATTCCGCTGAATTCCTGCTCTCGATCGCCGGGATCTCCGTAGCCGGAGCCGACGCCGAGGGGTCAGAATCGACGGTGGCCGGAGAGCCGGCGGACCAACGTGCAGCCAGACGGAGTTGATGCCAGCGTGAACACGGAATCCTGCGACGTCATCATCGTCGGCGCCGGTCTCTCCGGCATCGGCGCCGCGGCCCACCTCGAGCAGGAATGCCCGGGCAAGCGTTATCTGATTCTCGAGGGCCGGGAGCGGCTGGGCGGCACCTGGGACCTGTTCCGCTATCCGGGCATACGCTCGGACAGCGACATGCACACCCTCGGCTACGACTTCAAACCCTGGCGGGCGGAGAAGGCAATCGCGGACGGGCCGGCCATACTCGACTACATCCGCGAGACGGCCGCCGAGCACGACATCGACCCGCGCATCCGTTACGGCCATCGGGTGACGAAGGCGGGCTGGTCGAGCGCCGATGCCGCCTGGACCATCGAGGCGGAGAAGACCGATACCGGCGAGACGGTCGTGGTGTGCGGTAATTTCCTGATGATGTGTTCCGGCTACTTCAGCTATGAACACGGCTACACGCCGGACTTTCCGGGCCGGGAGCGCTTCGGCGGCGAGATCGTGCATCCCCAGGACTGGCCCGAAGACCTCGACTACGCCGGCAAGCGGGTGGTGGTGATCGGTTCCGGCGCCACCGCCGTGACGCTGGTGCCGGCGATGGCCGGGGACGCCGGCCACGTGGTGATGCTGCAGCGCTCCCCGAGCTACGTGGTCTCGCGCCCGGAGCGGGATGCTGTTGCCAATTTCCTGCGCAAGGTGCTGCCGGGCCGGGCCGCCTACGCGCTCACCCGCTGGAAGAACATCGCACTGCAGCGCTGGTTCTACGGGCGCAGCCGCAGGGCGCCGGGGCAGGTGAAGCGCCAGCTCCTGAAATGGGTGCGGGACGAGCTGGGCGACGACTTCGACGTCGAGAAGCACTTCACTCCGGACTACAACCCCTGGGACCAGCGTCTCTGCGTGGTGCCGAACAGCGACCTGTTCCGCGCGTTGCGGGCCGGCACGGCCTCGGTCGCCACCGACGAGATCGAGTGCTTCACCGAAACCGGCATCCGGCTGGCGTCCGGGGAGGAACTCGAGGCCGACATCATCGTCACCGCTACCGGGCTCGACCTGATTGTCCTCGGCGGGGTGAGTTTTACCGTGGACGGCGCCCCTGTCGACTTCGCCGAGACCGTGACCTACCGGGGCATGATGTATTCCGGCGTGCCGAACATGGTCTCCGTTTTCGGTTACATCAATGCCTCCTGGACCCTGCGTGCGGACCTCATCGAGCGCTTCGCCTGCCGGCTCATCAACCACCTGGAGGCGACGGATACCGATCGGGTTACGCCGCGCCTCAGACCGGCGGACCGGGAGATGACGCTGCAGCCTTACGTGGAGGACTTCACGCCGGGTTACATGCTGCGGGTGATCCACCTCTTCCCGAAGCAGGGCGACCGGGAGCCGTGGACGAATCCCCAGGACTACCGCAGCGACCGCAGGACTTTCCTCGAGGCCCCGCTGGAAGACGGGGTGCTCGAGTTCGCGGATTCCGGCACGCCGGCGGCCGCCCGGGACGAGGCGGACGCCGCATAGCGGGGCGCCTCAGAACGGTATCGGCACGACGACGCTGAGGGCCTCCGCCGTCTTCCTCCCGCGGTTCCGGTACGAGTGCGCCTGATCGCCGGGGAATGCCAGGACGTCGCCGGCGCCGACCACAAAGGCCTCGCCGGCCACCAGCACGGTCACTTCACCTGCAAGGCAGTGGAGGTATTCCTTCGTCCCGGTGATATGCGGCGTGCCCGTCATCGAGGCGCCGGCGGCGATCTCGAGCCGATCGAGCTCCAGGCCGCGCACCCGCTCCGGCAACAGCTTGCGCACGCGAACGGCACCGTGGCTGCGACTCCGCACGGGGACGCCGTCCGCGCTGAGCAACTGGCACTCCGAGCGCGGCCGGGACAGTATCTCCTCGAGACCCACGCCGAGCGCCGTAGACAACAGCGCCAGGTTGCCGAGCGACGGATTCGCCCCGCCGGATTCGATATTGGTTACCGTGGAACGGGGCATCCCGGCCCGAAGGGCGAGCTGCTCCTGACTCATATTCTGCCTGCGGCGCAGGCTCCTCACATTGACCGCGAGATATTCGGAGGCACGCGACTCGCTCATACGCTACCACCTTGGCAAGTTGCCAATATACTGGCGCAAAAGTTGGTATCTTGCCAGGAAGCGAGCACTCTGATGACATCAGCCGAACAGAGGAGCAAGCCATGATTCAGGTAACCGGTATCGACCACATCAATCTGTCGGTGCGGGATCTCGTCCGGTCCATCGCGTTCTACAGGAACACCTTCGGACTGGAGATGAAGGAGGACGGCAGGTCCCGCGACCGTCCCTTCGTCATCGTCGGCAAACCGGGCGTCGCCTATCTCGCTCTGCATGAGAGCGAGAACGCCGGCACGTCCGCACATCCGGCCATAAACCACTGGGGATTCGTCGTGGGCGACCTCGACCCGGTCCTCGACCGGCTGGAGGCCGACGGCGTGAAAATCCGCTTCACCGACGTCTACCCCCGGGGCGTGATCGAGTATCCCCGGTCACGGTCCGTCTACGTCGAAGACCCCGACGGTCACGAGATCGAACTGAGCGAGTCCTTCGGCGGCGGCCTCGACTGAGGCGCAGCATGAGCCGGAGGCCCGACCCTGCTGAGGGTCTTCCTCCGGCTTACCGCGCCCGGTCGGTCAGCGGAATCGGAACTGGATGCCCGCGGAGACCATCTCCACCTCCACTTCGTCGAGCTCGTAGCGGGTCCAGTCCCCCGTAACGGAGAAATTTCGGCCGAAGTCTACCCGCAGCCCGGCGCCGTAGAAGAAGTTCTCGTCGCTCTCGTCGAAGCGGACGTCGTCCACACGGTTCTCGCTGTCCCAGAACAGGAAGCCGCCGCGGCCGGTGAGGACGAGACTGTCCGAGACGGGCCAGCCGACGGTGCCGGCCACGGTGTAGCCTTCCGCGTCGGCGGAGAAGGGCACGAACGTCGTCCCTGTGTCGATGCGCTCATCCAGTTCGCCGAAGTTGACGTAGCCGACTTCCGCGCCCAGGTAGTCGCTCAGGCGCCAGCCGCCGTACAGCCGCCAGGCGTCCGTACTGGCGTCGAAGTCGAAGCCGTCGAAGAATTCCTCGGCGCTGACCTCGCCGAGGTCGCCGCCCAGGTAGAAACCGGTACCGGCCTGGGCCGCCGGCACCGGTGCCAGTCCGAGCAGGCCGGCGCCGAGCCAGCCGAGGTGTCGTTTTGCCATGATGTCTTCCTCCGTCACGGGATGGCCGCAGGCGGGCCGTCAGCGTCGAGGCTAGGCCGCTCTGCCTTAACGGAGGCTGAAGGGAGGGCAACTTCGCGGCGGCGGGGGCGCCTCAGCCGAGGATGCCTTCCCGGTGATACAGACGCATGGCAAGCCAGGTCAGCGCGACGCCCACGGCGAGCGTGCTGCCGACGGAGGTCGCGACGAACAGCGGCGAGAGCGCCTCGTCCTTGATCAGGTCGGTCACCAGCAGGTGCTGGCTGAGACTCGGTACCGCCATCCACTGCAGGGTGGGCCGCACGGTGAGGAGTGCTGCAATCATGATGGGCAGCGTGGGCAGCAGCAGCACCACGGTCATGTAGCTCTGCGCTTCCTTGTAGCTCTTGGTGAAGGAGGCCACCACGGTCATGAGCGAGGCGCCGAGCAGCGTGAACGGCACGAGTATCAGGAACGCGCTCGCGACCACGTCCGGGCCGAAGTTCGCGGTCATGCCCACCTTCTCGAGCGGCAGGAACTGCAGCGATATCGAGAAGGCAATCAGCGCGGCGGCCAGCGACAGGGACATGTAGACGCAGGTCGCGAGGATCTTGCCGCCGATCAGCGTGCTGCGCCGGACGGGCAGGGTGAGCAGCGGCTCGAGCGAGCCCCGCTCCCGCTCGCCGGCGGTGGTGTCGATGGCGAGATACATGCCGCCCATGAGCATGGAGAAGATGAGGAAGTAGCTCATCATGCCGAGCAGGATGGCGGAGCGGCCCGTGGGTGTGGAGACGTCGATCTCCTGCAGCTGCACGGCCCGGGTGATGGCGGGGTCGATGCCACGCACCTGCAGCCTGAGCATGCCGATCTGCCGGCCCCAGGCGCTCACCAGCCCGCGCGCGCGGCGGATGTCGCCGGTGGCGCGGCTGTTGGACTCGTCGATGATGAGTTCCACCCGGGCGGGGATGCCGGCGCGGAACTGCTCGCCGTAGACCTCGGGGATGTAGAGAATCTGGTCGTGTTCGCCGGCCTTTACCGCCCCCATGGCGGCGTCCCGGTCCATCGTGAGTGCTTCCGGTTCCACGTTGTTCTGCGTGAGGAAGCCCACCAGGTTGGGCGCGCGGTCGGCGCCGGCGATGGCGAGCTCGAGCGGCTTGCCCGAGTCCGAGATGGCCTGGTCGAGCGAGAGGGTCATGACGCCCAGGAACAACACCGGGCCGAACAGGGGCCCGAACACCAGCGCGGAGAGCAGCGTGCGCCGGTCGCGGAAGTTGTCCTTCACTTCCTTGGCGCAGACGGTGAGAAGCCGGCTCATTCCAGACCCTCCGCCGAGCCAATGGCGCTCACGAACGCATCCTCCAGGTTCTCCTTGCCCGTGCGGCTGCGGATCTCCGCCGGGGTGCCGGACAGTGCCACACGGCCCCCGGAGATGATCACGATCTCGTCGCACAGCGCCGCCACCTCCTGCATCACGTGACTGGAGAACAGCACGCACTTGCCGGCGTCGCGCAGCCGGCGTATCAGCTCGCGCAGCGAGCGGGTGGCCATGACGTCCAGCCCGTTGGTGGGTTCATCCAGGATGACGTTGCGGGGTTCGTGCACCATGGCCCGGGCCAGCGCCACTTTCGTGCGCTGACCCTGGGAGAAGCCCTTGGTGCGCCGGTCGGCGAAATCGCCGATCTCGAGCAGGTCCATCATGGACTGCACGCGCCGTTCGAGATCCGCGCCGGTGAGCCCGTGCAGCGCGCCGTAGTAGGCGATGTTCTCGCGGGCGGTGAGTTGGGGATACAGGCCCGAGGAATGGGGCAGCGCGCCGAACCGTGCGCGTGCGCCCAGGCTGTCGGCGGTGACGTCGATGCCGTCGATGCTGGCGCTGCCGCCGTCCGGCTTCAGTACGGTGTAGAGCACACGCAGCGTGGTGGACTTGCCGGCGCCGTTCGGGCCGAGCAGGCCGGTGATGCGGCCGTCCCCGGCGCTGAAACTCACGTCGCGGACCGCCTGCACCTTGCCGAAGGACTTGGCGATGTTCTCCACGCGGATCACGGCCGGGGTCCGTTGAAGTCGAGGAAGAAGGGCATGGGCCCGAGGCGCGAGACGCAGTCGGCGTCGAGCTCCTCCACGCTGGCGTCGGCGATGAAATCCGCCACCAGGCGGGGCGTGCAGCCGTGGGGCAGCAGTCCGTGTCCCTGTCCCGGCCCCACCACGTGGCGGGCGTTGTCGTACTGCGCGGCGGCCCGGTCGCCCCAGGCCGGCGGGGTCACCGGATCGAACTCGCCGGAAAGCAGCAGCACGGGCACGTCCGTATCCAGCGGCTCGCGGAAGTCCGGATCGATCGGTCCCCGGGGCCAGTGGCGGCAGATCTCGCGCAGCATGTCGATTTGCTGCTCGCCCATGAAAGTCGCCGCCAGCGCCTCCCGGTCGATGTCCGCATCGGTCACGAAAGGCATGTCCTCGGCGCACACCACCGAGTGGTGCATGCCGATGGCCAGCGACTCGAACATCGACGCCTCGATCATCATGATCTGCGCGGTCAGCGGACCGAGGTTACCCCGGGCGCCCTCGTGGATGAGGTGGGGCAGCAGGGCGGCGCTGGCAGGCGCATAGGCCAGCAGCCTGACGGCCCCGGCCAGTTCCTGGCTGGAGAAGCGACGCTCGGCCGGCTCGCCGGTCACGGGATGATTCAGGGTGACCGCCTCGGGGCTGGCCGCCAGCCGCTCGAGCAGGGCGGCGAATTCGGTCTCCACGGCCGGGAAGCGGCCGGCGCAGGCCTCGCTCTGCGCGCAGCGCTCGAAGATGTCGCTGACGGCCGCCTGGGCGAACAGGGCGATATCGGGGCCGAGCACTTCGCCCGCGGGTATCACCCCGTCGAGCACCACCGAGCGGGTCCGGTCGGGGTAGCGCCGCAGATAGTGCTGGGCCACCCGGGTGCCGTAGGAGATGCCGTAGAGGTTCAGCGATGGGTAACCGAGGGCCTCGCGCACGGCCTCGAGATCCCGCACGGCGACGCTGGTGGTGTAATAGCGCGGATCCGCGTCCAGCCCGTCCAGACACTCCCTCACCAGCGGGCCGATCTCCTCCGGCTCCGGCATCTCCTCCAGCATGTCTTCCGATTCGGGACAGGTCAGCCGCGCCGACTCGCCGGTGCCGCGCTGGTCGACCAGCAGGATGGGGCGCTCGCGGCGCAGGGCCTCGAACGCGCCCCGGTAGGCCACGTAGAAATCGGTGGCCGCCTGGCCGGGCCCGCCGGCCAGCGGCACCAGGGGATCCGGCGCCGGTTCCACCGACAGCGCGGGCACCACCGCCACCCGCAGTCCGATCCGGCGTCCGTCCGGATCGTCCGGATTCTCGGGCCGCTCCAGCGTGCCGCAGCGGGCCTTCACCGTCGGCAGGCCAGGCCCCGCGTCCAGGCGGCAGTCCTCCAGCGTCAGTGTTTCCGACGCGGCAGCAGCGGCGGCCGCGAGGATGCCCGCGGCGCATAACAGCGACAACGTTCCGGCGATGCTTATCAATGGGAAGGGCACGACCACTCCCTGCAGTCCGCACGAAAGTGGGCAATACTGCGGCCGGGCCCGTCTGCTGTAAAGGCGGTTTCCCCTTTGCTCCGCGTAGTCAGCGACTTAGAATGTGCCGCCTGCCGCTGCGGGTCACTCTTGCCACACTTGCCAGGACAACCATCGTCCCGCCGCCGCGCCGTCGCATTGTCGGCGCGCGCCACACGCGGCCGCGGCACCGCGGCCCGGGAAAACCAGACTCATTGCCATGGACAACGGACGTCATTACCAAGTCATCGTCATCGGAGGCGGCCACGCCGGCACCGAGGCCGCGCTCGCCGCCGCGCGCACCGGCGCCCGCACCCTGTTGGTGACCGATAACCTGGAGACCCTGGGTCAGATGAGCTGCAACCCGGCCATCGGCGGCATCGGCAAGGGTCACCTCACCCGGGAAGTGGACGCGCTGGGCGGCGCCATGGCCCGCGCCATCGACCGGGCCGGCATCCAGTTCCGCACGCTGAACGCGAGCAAGGGCCCGGCGGTGCGTGCCACCCGCGCCCAGGCGGATCGCGGGCTCTACCGCCAGGCGATCCGCGGCATGCTGGAGAACCAGCCCAACCTGGCGCTGTTCCAGCAGTCCGTGGACGACCTGATCGTCGAGGGCGAGCAGGTTCGCGGTATCGTCACACGGCTGGGGTTGCGCCTGCATGCCGAGACGGTGGTGCTGACCGTCGGCACCTTCCTCGGCGGACGAATCCATATCGGCCGCGAGCATTTCGGCGGCGGCCGGGCCGGCGACGCTCCGGCGCTCAGGCTGGCCGCGCGGCTGCGGGAGCTGCCGATGCGGGTCGGCCGGCTGAAGACCGGCACCCCTCCGCGCCTGGACGGCCGCACGCTGGACTTCGAGCGCATGCAGCCGCAGCCGGGCGACGAGCCGGCGCCGGTGTTCTCCTTCCTGGGCAGCCGGGAGGAGCATCCCCGCCAGGTGCCCTGCCATATCACGCACACCGGCGAGGCCACCCACGACATCATCCGCGCGGCGCTGGGCGAATCCGCCATGTTCAGCGGTAATATCGAGGGCGTGGGGCCCCGCTATTGTCCGTCGGTGGAGGACAAGATCCATCGCTTCGCCGACCGCAGCTCGCACCAGATCTTCGTGGAGCCGGAGGGCCTCACCACCCACGAGGTGTACCCGAACGGCATCTCCACCAGCCTGCCGTTCGAGGTGCAGGAGCGCTTCGTGTGCAGCATTCCGGGCTTCGAGAATGCGCACATCACGCGGCCGGGCTACGCCATCGAATACGATTTCTTCGATCCGCGGGACCTGAAACCGAGCCTCGAAACCAAGGAAATTCAAGGGCTTTTCTTTGCCGGTCAGATCAATGGCACCACGGGCTACGAGGAGGCCGCTGCCCAGGGGCTGGTGGCCGGCCTGAATGCTGCACGAAAAGTGCAGCAAAAATCGCCCTGGACTCCGGGCCGCGAGGCCGCCTACATCGGCGTGCTGATCGACGACCTGAACACCCGCGGCGCCAGCGAGCCCTATCGGATGTTCACCAGCCGCGCGGAATACCGGTTGTTGCTCAGGGAGGACAACGCGGACCTGCGCCTGACCCCGGTCGGGCGCGAGATGGGCCTGGTGGACGATGAGCGCTGGCGGCGTTTCGAGGCCAAGCGCGAAGCGGTGGAACGCGAGCGCGGCCGGCTGCAGGCGTGCCTGGTCCGCCCGGGCGAGGTGAGCGCCGACGAGGCCGGGCGGCTGCTCGGCGGGCCGCTGACCCGTGACGCCCGGGCGCTGGAGCTGCTGCGCCGCCCCGAGCTCGACTACGCCGCGGTCACGGCGCTGGCCGCGGTAGGTCCGGACGCCCTGGACGGCGCGCATCCTCCCGAGGAGGCGGAGCAGATCCGGCTGCAGGTGGAGGTGGCGGTGAAATATGAAGGGTACATCGAGCGCCAGCAGCGGGAGATCGCGCGCCACGCCCGCCAGGAGCACCTGGCGCTGCCGGCGGATCTGGACTACGCGGACGTGCAGGGGCTGTCCAACGAGGTGCGCCAGAAGCTGGCGGCGGCGCGGCCGGCGACCATCGGCCAGGCCTCCCGGCTGGACGGCATGACCCCCGCCGCCGTCTCGCTGCTGCTGATCCATCTGAAGAAACGTGCCCTCAGGCGCAGCGCCTGATGGACAAGGCCCGGATGAAGAACCCCATGAGCGCCACGAGAGTCATAGCGGCCTCGGCGGCATTGCTGCTGTCTGCCTGCGGCGGGTCCGGCGACACTGCCGGCGAGAGGCCAGAGCAGGCCCTGCGGCAGGCCGCAACGGAGACCGCCGCCGACTCGGGCCCGGACGTCCTCCGCCGCGCCATCTCCGCCGAGCCGGAATCACTCGACCCCCACCTCGCGCGCAGCGTCCCCGCGACCAAGGTGCTGGGCGACCTGTTCGAGGGACTGCTGACGCTGGGGCCCGACGGCAGCCTGCAGGCGGGCGCGGCTTCCGGCTGGGAGACCGGCGATGATGGCCTCACCTGGACCTTCCGCCTGCGCGAGGGTCTCAGCTGGTCCAACGGCGATCCGCTCACCGCCGGGGATTTCGTCTGGAGCTTCCGCCGCCTGGTCGATCCGGCCACTGGCGCGTTCTATGCCAGCAACCTGTCGCCGGTCGCCGGCGCCGGGGCCGTGATCGCAGGCGAGGCGGCCCCGGACACCCTCGGAGTGGAGGCGCCGGATGCCCGCACCCTGGTGATCCGCCTGGCGCACCCGCTGGGCGATCTCCTGCACCGGCTCGCTCACCCGAGCGCGGCGCCCGTGCATCGGCCGTCCGTCGAGCAGTGGGGTGACGACCATCCCGGGCCGGAGCGGCTGGTGAGCAACGGTCCCTACCGGCTGGCGGAGCGTGTCATCGGCGGCCACATCGGCCTCGTGAAGAACGGTTTCTACCGCGACCCCCTGTCGGTGCCGATCGAGCGGGTGCGCTATGACGCGCTGGAAGACGAGACCGCCGAGTACAATCGTTATCGCGCCGGCGAACTCGACGTGACCGCCCGGGTGCCCGCGCCGGTGTTCGCCGACGTGGGCATCGAGCGGCCGGGTGAGCTGCGGGTGGCGCCGTATCTCGGCGTGTACTACGTGGGCTTCAATCTGACCGAGCCGCCGTTTGCGGATGCGCCCGGCCTGCGCAAGGCCCTGTCGCTCGCCATCGACCGGGAGCGCCTCGCCGAGGCCGTCATGAGCCGTGGCGAGCAGCCCGCCTGGAGCTGGGTGCCGCCGGCGGTGCAGGCTTATTCGCCGCCGCGCTTCGGCTACGCCCGGGCCGGCGCCGAGGACCGGGCGGAAGAGGCGCGGCGTCTCTACCGGGAGGCCGGTTACGGCCCGGACCGGCCGCTGGCCTTCCGGCTGCGCTACAACACCAGCGACGAAAACCGCCGCATCGGCGCCGCGCTGCAGTCCATGTGGCGGGAGGTGCTGGGTGCCGAGGTCGAGCTGATGAACCAGGAATTCCGGGTGCTGATCGCCGAGACCCGCCGCGGCGACGTGCCCGGCATGTTCCGCGGCAGCTGGGTCGCCGATTACGACGACGCGGGCAACTTTCTCTCCGTGCTCACCTCTGGCAGCAGCGCCAACCAGTTCGGCTACGCCAATCCGGCCTACGACTCGCTGGTGGCGGCTGCGATGCGCGAACAGGGCGAAGAGGAACGGGCCTCGCTGTTCGCGAATGCCGAGACGGTGCTGCTGGCCGACCACCCGGTATTGCCGCTCTTCTTCTACGTGAGCAAGCACCTGGTGCACCCGCGGGTACGCGGCTGGGTGGACAACCCCCTCGACTATCACTATTCCCGTTATCTGCGCCTGCGCGAGATCGAAGCCAAAGCCCCGGACCCCGGAGACTGACCCTTGCTGCGCTATGCGCTGACGCGGCTCGCGAGCGCCATCCCGACCCTGCTGCTGGTGGTGGCGCTCGCCTTCGTGCTGGTGCGCGCCGCCCCCGGCGGCCCCTTCGATACCGAACGGCGCCTCAGCCCGGCGATGGAGCAGCGCCTGGCCGAGGCCTATCACCTCGACGAGCCGCTGCCGCAGCAATTCCTGCGTTACCTGGGCGGGTTGCTGCAGGGCGATCTCGGACCCTCCTACCGCTACCGCCAGTCGGACGTGAGCGAACTCATCGCGGACGGCTTCCCGGTGTCGCTGAAGATCGGCGGCCTCGCCATGCTGCTGGCGGTGCTTCTCGGCATTGCCGCCGGGGCGCTGGCGGCGCTGCGCCAGAACCGGTTCCCCGACCACCTGGTGATGGCGCTGTCGATGACCGGCATCTCGGTGCCGAACTTCGTCGTGGCGCCCGTGCTGGTGCTGGTCTTCGCCGTCGTGCTGCGCTGGCTGCCGGCCGGGGATCTCGCATCCCCCGCCCATTACGTACTGCCGGTGATCGCGCTCGCCCTGCCCCAGCTCGCCTACATCGCGCGGCTCACCCGGGCCAGCATGATCGACGTGCTGAAGAGCCCCTACATCCGCACCGCGCGCGCCCAGGGCCTTTCCGAGCGCAGCATCGTGCTGCAGCACGCGCTGAAGCCGACGCTGCTGCCGGTGGTGTCCTATCTGGGGCCGGCCACGGCCGCCATCCTCACCGGCTCGGTGGTCATCGAGCAGATCTTCAACCTGCCGGGACTCGGTCGCTTCTTCGTCCAGGGCGCGCTGAACCGGGACTACACCCTGGTGATGGGGGTCGTCGTGTTCTACGGCGTGCTGATCGTGCTGTTCAATTTCGTGGTCGACCTGCTCTACGGCCTGCTTGACCCGCGGGTGCGTTACCGATGAGCGCCGCCGCCGCGTCCGGCGGCCTCGGCCGCCACGCGCTCGCCGCGCTGCGGCGCAATCGGGCCGCCGTGGTCTCGGCCGGCCTGCTGGGCCTGATCGTGGTGCTGGTCATCGCGGGCCCCTGGCTGAGCCCGCACGATTATTTCGAGACCGACTTCGACCGCATCCTGGCGCCGCCCTCACTGGCCGCCGGCCACCTGTTCGGCACCGACGACCTGGGACGGGATCTGTTCGTGCGCACGCTCACGGGCGGGCGTATCTCGCTGGCCGTCGGCATCGTGGCCACCGCCGTCAGCCTGCTGATCGGCGTCGCCTGGGGAGCGGTAGCCGGGTATCTGGGCGGGCGCATCGATCACCTGATGATGCGCGTCGTCGACATTCTTTACGCGATGCCGTTCATGTTCTTCGTGATCCTGCTGATGGTGGTGTTCGGCCGCAATATTCTGCTGATCTTCGTCGCCATCGGCGCCGTTAACTGGCTGGACATGGCCCGCATCGTGCGGGGCCAGACACTCAGCCTGCGTCAGCAGGAATTCGTGGAAGCGGCCGAGGCTACGGGCGTCTCCACTTTCTCCATCCTGCGCCGCCACATCGTGCCGAACCTGCTCGGCGTGGTGGTGGTGTACGCCACGCTGACCATCCCCCAGGTGATCCTGGTGGAGTCCTTCCTGAGCTTCCTCGGCCTCGGCGTGCAGGAACCCATGAGTTCGTGGGGTTCGCTGGTGCAGCAGGGCTCGCGGCTGATGGAAACCGCGCCCTGGATGCTGGTTTTCCCGGGCCTGTTCCTGGCCACGACCCTGTTCTGCTTCAACTTCCTCGGCGACGGCTTGCGCGACGCGCTGGACCCCAGGGACCGGCCCCGATGAGCGTGCTCTCGGTCACCAACCTGGACGTCACTTTCGAGACCGCCGCCGGGCCGGTGGCGGCGGTGCGTGACCTGCGCTTCCGGCTCGAAGCGCGGGAGACGCTGGGCATCGTCGGCGAGTCCGGCTCGGGCAAGAGCCAGGCGGTGCTGGCCATGATGGGCCTGCTGGCGGAGAACGGCCGTGCCGAGGGCAGCGTGAAGCTGGACGGCGAGGAGATTCTGAACCGGCCGGCGGCGGAGCTGAACCGTGTGCGCGGCCGGCGCATCGCCATGGTGTTCCAGGATCCCATGACCTCGCTGAACCCCCACGTCACCGTCGGCCGTCAGCTGGCGCGGGTGCTGATGGAGCACCGCGGCCGCTCCTGCAAGGACGCCCTGAAAGAGGTGGAACAGATGCTCGACGCCGTGCGGCTGCCGGCGGCGGGCCGGCGCCTGTCCAGCTATCCCCACGAATTCTCCGGCGGCATGCGCCAGCGGGTGATGATCGCCGGCGCATTGCTGTGCCGACCGGAGGTGCTGATTGCCGACGAGCCCACCACCGCGCTGGACGTCACCGTGCAGGCGAGCATACTGACCCTGCTGCGTGAGCTGCGGGATGCCTTTGGCACGGCGCTGATCCTGATTACCCACGACCTCGGGGTGGTGGCGGGCAACTGCGACCAGGTGATCGTGATGCAGGACGGAGAGCGTCTTGAGGCAGGCGCCACGGCGGAGATCTTCGCCAGTCCCCGGCACCCCTACACCCGCAAGCTCCTGGCGGCGGTGCCCCGGCTCGACGAACGTACGCCGCTGCGTCCGATGCTGGCGGCCGACGGCGCCGCCCCGCTGCTGGAGGTCACGGGCCTCGGCGTGCGCTTCCCGCTGCCCCGCCAGCGGCTGCTGGCGCGCCGGGAGTACTTCCGCGCCGTGCAGGACGCAGACCTGACGCTGGCAGCGGCGGAGACCCTGGGCGTGGTCGGCGAGTCCGGCTGCGGCAAGTCCAGCCTGGCGCGAGCCGTGCTGCGGCTGCTGCCGGCGACGGAAGGCACGGTGGCGCTGCTGGGAAGGCTGCTGGACCGGCTGGATCGAGGGGCGATGCGCGCCGTGCGCCGGGATCTGCAGCTGGTGTTCCAGGACCCGCTCGGCTCACTGGACCCGCGCATGCCCATCGGCGAGATCGTGGCCGAGCCGCTGACGGTGCACGAGCGCCGCCTGCGCCGGGCCGAGCGCCGGGAACGGGTGGAGGCCATGCTGGCACGCGTGGGCCTGGGGCCGGAGACCCTGTCGCGCTATCCCCACGAACTCTCCGGCGGCCAGTGCCAGCGCGCCGGCATCGCCCGCGCGCTGGTGACCCGGCCGCGGCTGCTGATCTGCGACGAGGCGGTGAGCGCTCTCGACGTCTCGGTGCAGGCCGGCATCATCGACCTGCTGTTGTCCCTGCAACAGGAGATGGGTCTCGGCATTCTGTTCATCGCCCACGATCTCGCCGTAGTGCGGCGGGTCAGCCACCGGGTAATGGTGATGTATCTCGGCCGCGTCGTGGAGCGTAACCGTGCCGGCGAGCTCTACGCGCGCCCGCGCCATCCGTACACCCGGGCGCTGCTCGATGCCGTGCCCGTGCCGGACCCCGCGCTGGAGCGCCGCCGCTCGCCGCCGCCGGCGGCCCGGGACCTGCCGGCGCCCTGGAATCCGCCCGCGGGCTGCGCCTACCGCACCCGCTGCCCCTGGGCCGTGGAGCGATGCGCGGCGGAGGTGCCGCTGCTCACCTCCGTGGGCAGCGGCGAGGTCGCCTGTCACCGCGCGGAAGAACTCGACCTGTCTGCCGCCATGCCTCTCACCAAGTCAGGGGAATCGGCAGCGGCAGACCGTTGACGGTCAGCAGGCCGTTGCCGTATTCCGCCTGCATGCGGTAGTCCGCGCCGTCGGGGCGCAGCATGCCGGCTGCGATCAGCATCTCGAGCTGCGCGGCGGCATCGGGGGCGATGCTGCGAACTTGCTCCACCACACGGGTCGGGATGCGCAGCTCGACGGTCCCGGCGAGCCGCTCCAGGAGTTCCCGGGCTTCAAGCGGCGCGGCCGGATCGCCGCCCGCGGCCAGGGCGAGGTAGCTCGTGAGCCGCACCTCGCCGTCCGGGAGCGCGATGCCGAGCTTGCGCAGATCGAGCACCGGCCCCTCGGCCGCCAGCCGGGCGAGGTCCGGCGCCATGAGACGGTAGGTTTCCCCGGGCGATATTTGCGAACCCGCTCCCTCGAGTGTCTGGATGATCTCCGACAGCGACGCCAGGCTGGGCTCGTGCACGTTCTGCATCGCCAGCTCCAGCGTAAGGGAGAGCGGGCCGGGCCCGCCGCCCTCGATGCGCCCCACCCGCACTTCGGTGGTGCCGGAGAGGAGTTCGCCGACCAGCTCGCCGTCGGAGGTGAGGCGGATGTCCCGTATCGAGACGTCCGCGTCGTCCCCGGTCACCGAGACCGTGCCGATGGTCACGGCAATCGGGCCCACCGGGATGCCGTTGGCGGTGTAGCGCTGGACGCTGTCGCCCTCGACGTCGGCGATGCGGATCCGGGCCTTGCCACCGTCCGGTCCCTCCCGCGCCACCAGTTCGAAGCCGCCCATGCGCCCGCGGGTGTGAATGCGGCGGCCGTCGGCGCTGATGTCGGCGTCGAGTCCGGCCGCTTCCCAGCTGACGCGGCCCTCGGCGTCCGGCAGTTCCCGTGACCCTGCCTGCAGGCGGAATTCCGCATGGGTGCTGCCGTCCAGCGCCATGGTCGTCACCAGGCGACCGGGTAGCGGCACCCCATCCCGGTCGGTGCCGGGATGCAGGCTGAACGTGGACTCGGCTCGGGAGAGCCCGGGACGCAACGGCGCGTCCGCGCCACGGGGCAACGGCCCGTGCTCGATGCGGGTGTCGATCACGATGGCCGGCTCGTCGGCGAACACCTCGCCGCCGGCGAGCGAGCGCACGGCCTCGGTGGCCCGGGGCTCGGTGATCACGATGCGGTGACGGCTGTCGCTGGAGAACCAGCGGCGGCGGTACTCCTCGGTCACGATGGCCATGCCTGGGCGGGTGTCGGCGCCCGCATCCAGACGCTCCTCGAGCTTGCGCTCGGTGAACGAGCCGAGGAACCAGGGCACCGCCAGCAGCACGGCGAAAAGTCCGACTACGAGGAAGAACAGGAATTTCTTCACGGCCGCTCCGGGCACCATGGCAGGCCGCCGATGCTATCACAGGGCCCGCACGCCCCGGTCGGGGCACCGGCGCCCGGTAGGTGGACGGATAGTCCCTAGAAATCGCTGCTGACACTCACTACCATAGCCGCCTTGATTCGACCCCCAGTCATCACACGGGTATCAGCGTGTTCACACTGACCTTCAAGCATGCGGCGCTGCTCGCCGCAGCCCTGCTCCCCCTGTCCGTCCCCTTCATCGCCGGCGCCGCAGGCGATGCTGAGCGGGGCGGGTTGCTCGCCTATACCTGTCTCGGTTGCCATGGCATCGAGGGCTACCGAAACGCCTATCCTTCCTTCCGCGTGCCGAAGCTGGGCGGTCAGCATCCCGAGTACATCGTGGCCGCGCTGAAGGCCTACCAGGCCGGCGAGCGGCCCCACGACACCATGAAGGCCCAGGCGACTTCGCTGTCGGACCAGGACATGCAGGACATCGCCGCGTACTTCGCCACCTGGGGCGAGGCCGATGCCGAGCCGCAGCTGAACGTGCCGGAGGGTGCGCCCGAGAAGCTCTCGACCTGCGTGGCCTGCCACAGCGGCAACGGCATCAGCCAGTCGGCGGAGTGGCCGAACCTGGCCGGGCAGCACGAGAGCTATCTTGCCCATTCGCTCGAGCAGTACAAGGACGGCACCCGGGTAAACGCGGTCATGGCGGGCATCGTTACGGCACTGACGCGGCAGGACATCCGCGCGCTGTCGGCCTATTTCGCCGAACAGAAGGGTGTGTTCACCACCATCGACGACTAGCACAGAGGCCTCGCCGCGGCAGCGGCCAGCTGCCGGCTATCCGGACCCCCGCGGCAACGATCGCCGGAAATCCCGGGCCTGTCCGCGGATAGTGTCCAGCTCTTCTTCGCTCCAGCGGTCCAGGTTCTTGAGGATCATGTTCATGCGGCCCGTCTGCCGCAGCCGTTCCCGGTTGCGGGCGAGAAAGTCCCAGTACAACAGCGTGTAGGGGCAGGCGTCCTCGCCGGTGCGCTTGCCCGGATCATAGCGGCAGCCGCTGCAGTAGTTGCTCATCCGCCTGATGTAGGCGCCGCCGGCCGCGTAGGGCTTGGAGCCGACGATGCCGCCGTCGCCGTGCAGGGCCATGCCCAGCGTGTTGGGCAGCTCCACCCACTCCACCGCGTCCACGTAGACCGCGAGGTACCAGTCGCAGACCTCTGACGGCCGCAGCCCCGCCAGCAGGGCGAAGTTGCCGATCACCATCAGGCGCTGGATGTGGTGGGCGTAACCATTGTCGAGGGTGTCGCCGATGCTCTGTGCCAGGCAGTTCATCGCCGTGTCGCCGGTCCAGAAGAAATCCGGCAGCGGCTGCTCGTGGCCGAAATGATTCAGGGAGGCGTAGCCCGGCATCTTCAGCCAGTAGACGCCGCGGATGAACTCCCGCCAGCCGAGGATCTGGCGCACGAAGCCCTCCACTGCGTTCAGCGGCGCCCGGCTCTCTCGCCAGGCCTCCACGGCCGCGTCGATCGCCTCCCGCGGGTCGAGCAGTTTCAGGTTCAGGCTGGACGAGAGCAGGGAGTGATAAAGGAATGGCTCGTCCCGCCACATCGCGTCCTGGTAGCGGCCGAACAGCGGCAGGCGGTCCTCGACGAAAGCGGCAAGGGCGTCGCGCGCCTGCCCGCGCGTCACCGGCCAGCGGAAATTCTCCGTGCTGCCCGGGTGGTCGGGGAAATGGCGCTCCACCGCTTCCAGCACATCCCGGGTCACCGCGTCCGGTGCGAAGCCGGTTCGCGTCGGGAGATCGTCCGGCCCGTCTCGCCCGAAGGACTGCCGGT
Organism: uncultured Woeseiaceae bacterium; assembly: GCA_964427415.1. Lineage (GTDB taxonomy): Bacteria > Pseudomonadota > Gammaproteobacteria > Steroidobacterales > Woeseiaceae > Lentisalinibacter. The sequence goes on from CAYRUH010000027.1 coordinate 39,092, forward strand.
TGTCGGCGTCAAAGTTCCACTCGCCGCCCGCCGGCTCGTCGCCGTTCATCAGCACATCGTGGCGACGGCGCATCTGCCGATAGAAGTACTCCATTACCAGGCGCTTGCGGCCGCCGGCCCATTCGGCGAACTCTTCGCGCGTGCAGAGGAAATGCCGGTCGGAGAGCCACGCCACCGGCAGATCCAGCGAACCGCAGACGCTGTCCACCGCGTGACGCACCCGCCACTCGCCGGGCTCGACCGCCACCACGCGGCGTGGCCCGTAACGGGCTGCTGCCTCCTCAATGGCGGCGGAGAGGCTGGTCACGCCCTCGTCGACGTCCCGGTAGCAGACCCGCCAGCCGGATTCGCGCAGGCCGGCGGCGAAATGGCGCATGGCCGCGAAGAACAGGGCGATGCGGTGTTTATGGCTGGGCACGGCGGCGGCCTCGCCCGCCGTCTCCGCCATCAGGACCATGTCCTGCGCCGGATCGGCGCCGGCGACGGCAGCATTGCGCGGGTCCAGCTGGTCGCCGAGCACCAGTACCAGGTCCCGGCAATTGCAATCCGTCATCGCTCTCTCCGTCAGTGGACCGGCACTCTAACCCGGGTGGCGATGCGGTACAGAGGGCGTAGAATTGGTCAGGGCCTGTGCAGAGGGCCTCTGCACAGGGCAAGTCCCCGCCCGGCGACCCGCGATCCGCGGAGTATTATGCCGAGCCACCACTCCGGGAGCGAGCATGGACAGATTCAGGGCCTACCGCATCGACAAACAGGACGACGCGATCACTGCCGGTTTCGAGGAAATCGGCCTTGAGGACCTGGGCGCAGGCGATGTGGTCGTAAAGGTCGGCTGGTCCACCATCAATTACAAGGATGCGCTCGCGGCCACGGGCACGAGCCCCATCCTCCGCCGCTACCCGCTGGTGGGCGGCATCGATCTCGCCGGCGTGGTGGAGAGCTCGGACGACGAGCGCTTCCCGGCCGGCACTCCGGTGCTGGTGAACGGCTGCGGGCTCGGCGAGAGCCATGACGGCGGCTATGCCGAGTACGCGCGGGTGAAGGGCGACTGGGTGGTGTCCGTCCCGCACGGCATGGACGCCCGGGAGGCCATGATGATCGGTACCGCGGGCTATACCGCGGCGCTGGCCATCCACCGCATGGAGCAGAACGGACAGGTGCCGGAGAACGGGCCGGTGGCGGTGACCGGCGCCACCGGCGGCGTCGGCAGCCTGGCCATCGACATGCTGGCGGGGCGCGGCTACGAAGTGGCGGCGGTGACCGGCAAGGGCGATGAGCGCGGCTATCTGGAATCCATCGGCGCCACCGAGGTGCTCCTGCGCGACGAGATCGACCTGGGCAAGCGCCCGCTGGAGAAGGCCCGCTGGGCCGGCGCGGTCGACAACCTGGGCGGGGAGATGCTGACCTGGCTCACCCGCAGCGCCGACTACGGCGCCAACATAGCCAGCATCGGCCTCGCTGCCAGCCCGAAGCTGGAGACCACCGTGCTGCCGTTCATCCTGCGCGCCGTCTGTCTGCTCGGCATCAATTCGGTGGACACGCCGCGGCCCCTGAGGCTCGACGTCTGGAAGCGCATCGGCACGGATCTGAAGCCGCGTCACCTGGAGACTATCGGCCACCGGGAGATCGCCTTCGACGATCTGCCGGGGGCGTTTGCCGACTATGTCGAGGGGCGGGTGACCGGACGCACGATTGTGCGCATCGGCGGCACATAGGCGACGCCCGCGCCGCGAATATACCGGTTGGTCTATTTGGGAAAGCGCTCTGCACTGGTTTAGAATCGCCGGCCCCGCCCGGGACCCCGGGATCGTTCGGAAGCACTGGAGAATTCGGGATGCAGAAGGAACCGGCCGGCGCCAGATTCTGGCAGGCGCTGGAGGATGAGCGGCCCCTGCAGGTGGTCGGTGCCATCAATGCCTACAGCGCCCTGCTGGCCGCAGAAGCCGGCTTCCGTGCCATCTACCTGTCCGGCGCCGGCGTAGCCAACGCCTCGTTCGGGCTGCCGGATCTGGCCATCACCACACTGAACGACGTGTGCGAGGACGTGCGCCGCATCAGCTACGCGAGCGACCTGCCCCTGCTGGTGGACGCCGATACCGGCTGGGGCAGCGCGTTCATGATCGGGCGCACCATGCGCGAGCTGATCCGGGCCGGCGCGGCCGGCTGCCACATCGAGGACCAGGTGGCGGCGAAGCGCTGCGGCCATCGCCCGGGCAAGGCGCTGGTGGAGGCCGGGGAGATGGTGGATCGCATCAAGGCCGCGGTGGACGGGCGTAGCGACGATCGCTTCGCGATCATGGCCCGCACCGACGCCCACGCCGTGGAAGGTCAGCAGGCCGCGCTGGACCGGGCCGCCCGGTACGTGGAGGCCGGCGCCGACATGATCTTCGCCGAGGCACTGACCACGCTGGACGAGTATCGCCAGTTCACGGCCGCCATCGACGTGCCGGTGCTGGCCAATATGACGGAATTCGGCAAGACGCCGCTGTTCTCCGCGGAGAAACTCGGCGAGGCCGGCGTGGCGATGGCGCTGTACCCGCTGTCGGCCTTTCGGGCCATGAGCGCAGCGGCCATGCACGTCTACCGCACGCTGCGCTCCGAGGGCACCCAGGAGTCGGCAGTGGAGCGCATGCAGACCCGGGCAGAACTCTACGATGTGCTTGGCTATCACGAGTACGAGGCCAGGCTCGACGAGCTGTTTGCAGAGAGCGGGCTCGCGAAGAAATGACGCGCCCGCCATTACCGGAACGACGACATAACGATACGGGGACCGAACACTATGGCAGCTAACAAGAAGACCGGCGGTCTCGCCGGTGTGGTGGCGGGCAGGACGGCGCTCTGCACGGTGGGCCAGGAAGGCGCCGGACTCACCTATCGCGGCTACGACATCTACGACCTCGCGGATAACGCGAATTTCGAGGAGGTCGCCTATCTGCTGATGCACGGCAAGCTGCCGAACCGCAGCGAGCTGGACGCCTACGTGACCCGCCTGAAGGGCTTGAGGGGTCTGCCCGACGAACTGAAGCAGGTCCTGGAGATGATCCCCGCAAACGCGCACCCGATGGACGTGCTGCGCACCGGCGTCTCGATGCTGGGCAACGTGGAGCCCGAGGGCGCTACGTCGAACCAGCACTGGGTCGCCGACCGGCTGCTGGCGGTGCTCCCCTCGATCATGCTCTACTGGCATCGCTTCCACGCCGACGGCAAGCGCATCGACACCGAGACCGACGACGACAGCGTCGCCGGTCATTTCCTGCACCTGCTGCACGACGGCCCACCGAGCGAGCTGCACAGGAAAACCCTGGACACCTCGCTGATCCTCTACGCCGAGCACGAGTTCAACGCCTCCACGTTCGCGGCCCGGGTCATCACGGCCACGCTGTCGGACTTCCACAGCGCGGTCACTGGCGCCATCGGTGCGCTGCGCGGCCCGCTGCACGGCGGCGCCAACGAGGCGGCCATGGCGCTGATCGAGAAGTTCTCCTCGCCCGAGGAAGCCACCGCCGGCATCGAGGCCATGCTGGAGCGCAAGGACAAGATCATGGGCTTCGGCCACCGGGTGTACACCGAGTCCGATCCCCGCAACACGGTCAACAAGAAGATGTCAAAGCGCCTCTCCGAGGAGACCGGCGACACCCATCTGTATGCCGTGTCCGAGGCCATCGAGAAGGTCATGTGGGACGAGAAGCGGCTGTTTGCCAACGCGGACTTCTTCTCCGCGAGCTGCTATCACTTCATGGGCGTCCCCACCTATCTGTTCACGCCCATCTTCGTGTGCTCGCGCATCACGGGCTGGGCCGCCCACATCATGGAGCAGCGCGCCGACAACAAGCTGATCCGCCCGGGCGCCGACTACGTGGGCCCCGACCTGAGGCCGTTCACGCCCATCGACGAGAGAGACTGACAGGAGACCTCCATGTCCGCCGATACCCGCTCTGCCAGGCGGCCTGATCCCGATCAGGCCCTGGTCGACATCGCCGATTACGTCACCGGTTACGAGATCGACAGCGATGCCGCCTACGAGACCGCCCACTACTGTCTGCTGGATACGCTGGCCTGCGGTTTCCAGGCGCTGGACTATCCCGCCTGCACCAAGCTGCTGGGCCCGGTCGTGCCGGGCGCGACCCTGAAGGGCGGCGCCCGGGTGCCCGGCACCGACTACGAACTGGACCCGGTGCAGGCCGCGTTCAATATCGGCGCCATGATCCGCTGGCTGGATTTCAACGACACCTGGCTCGCGGCCGAATGGGGCCACCCGTCGGACAACCTGGGCGGCATCCTGGCCACCGCGGACTATCTCAGCCGCCAGGCGCGCAGGGACGGCAGGAAGCCGCTCAACATGCGTGACGTGCTCACCGCCATGATCAAGGCCCATGAGATCCAGGGCGTGATCGCGCTCGAGAACAGCTTCAACCGGGTGGGCCTCGACCACGTGCTGCTGGTGCGTATCGCCTCCACCGCCGTTGTCACCAGGATGCTCGGCGGCGACCGGGAGCAGGTCATCAATGCCGTCTCCAATGCCTGGATCGACGGCGGCGCGCTGCGCACCTACCGCCATGCGCCGAACACCGGCTCGAGGAAGAGCTGGGCCGCGGGCGACGCCACCAGCCGGGCCGTGCGTCACGCGCTGATCGCGCTTACGGGCGAGATGGGTTACCCGTCCGCGCTGTCGGCGAAGACCTGGGGCTTCTACGACGTGCTGTTCAAGGGCAAGGCGTTCACCTTCCCCCAGGGCTACGGCAGTTACGTCATGGAGAACGTGCTGTTCAAGATCTCGTTCCCGGCCGAGTTCCATGCGCAGACCGCGGTGGAAGCCGGCATGAAGCTGCACGGGGAGGTGCGCGAGCGCGTCGACGAGGTCGAGCGGATCGTGATCGAGACCCAGGAGCCGGGCGTGCGCATCATCGACAAGACCGGCCCCCTCGACAACCCGGCCGACCGGGATCACTGCATCCAGTACATGACCGCCATTCCGCTGATCTTCGGCCGGCTCACCGCCGCCGACTACGAGGACGATGTGGCCGGCGACCCGCGGGTGGACGCGCTGCGCGATGCGATGGA
>CAYRUH010000027.1:44252-46193 GCA_964427415.1 uncultured Woeseiaceae bacterium
ACGAGGACGATGTGGCCGGCGACCCGCGGGTGGACGCGCTGCGCGATGCGATGGAAGTCCGCGAGAACGCGCAGTTCACGAGGGACTACTACGACCCGGACAAACGCTATATCGGTAACGCGGTGCAGGTGTTCTTCAAGGACGGCTCGAAGACGGAGCGGGTGGAGGTGGAATACCCCATCGGCCACCGCAAGCGTCGCCAAGAGGGCATCCCGGTGCTCATGCAGAAGTTCAGGAAAAGCCTGCAGAAGAAGCTGGCCGGCGACCAGTGGAAGCAGCTCTCCGAGCTGTCCGCCGACAAGGACAAACTGGCGGGCACGCCGGTCGACGAGTTCGTCGCCCTGCTGGTGAAATGAGAATGCAGGAGGGCCTTCAGGCCCGACGCGCTACCGGGCATGTTGGAGGGGCTTCAGCCCCGATTCATCACCCGGTCGGGCCTGAAGGCGCTCCTACCACGGCTGTTGACTTGTCTTGTTGCGCGGCCGGACAATGTTTACAGAAGCGCGCAGGACGCTGCCCGCACATACGACTGCCTCGAGTATTCAGGGAGAATCCCAATGATCAGGACCATCGCAGTCTTCACCGCGACTTACATCGCTTTCCTCGCTACGGGTCAGGCGCTGGCCGGAGACAATGTCGGTGAGGTCTACATCACGCCGTCCATCGTCTACATGGACGACGACGCAGCCCGTAACGTGGATGACGGCGTCACCGGCGGCCAGCTGGCCATCGGCTATGCGTGGAGCCGTTTCATCAACATCGAAGGCTTCGTCAACGTCGGTCAGCTCGACGGCGCGCCTGACCTGGATCAGTACGAGATCGGCGCCAACCTGCTCGGCGTACTCAACCGCGAGAGCATTTTCTCGCCTTACCTGCTGGCCGGCATCAGCCACACGGATACGGACGAGCCTCTCGGCGGCAGCAACAACGAGGCGGCAGCCAGCCTCGGGGCGGGCTTCATGCTGGATCTTGGTGACACGCCTGCCACGCTGCGGGCCGAGTGGCGTTACCGCACCGAGCTCGCCGGCTATGAATTCGAGGACCAGATCGCCACCCTCGGCATCCAGTTCCCGCTCGCCGGTGGCAAGCCGCGGGTGGTGGATACCGATGGCGACGGCGTGCCGGACGACGCCGACCGCTGCCCCGGCACGCCCATCGGCACGCCCGTCGACCGGTTCGGCTGCGAGCTCGACTCCGACGGCGACGGCGTGGCGGACAGCGTCGACGAGTGCCCTGACACGACGCCCGGCGCCACCGTGGACGCGCGGGGCTGTGAGCGTGACAGCGACGGCGACGGCGTCGTCGACAGCCGGGACCAGTGCCCTGGCACCCCGGCTGGTGCGCCTGTGGACGAGGTCGGCTGCGAGCTCGATAGTGACGGCGATGGCGTGGCTGACAGCGTCGATCAGTGCCCGAACACGACAGCCGGCGTGCCGGTGGACACCCGCGGCTGCGAGATCAAGGACGTCATCCGCCTGTCGGGCGTCAACTTCGAGCTCAACTCCGACCGGCTGCGGCCGGGCGCCGAGGACGTGCTGGATGACGCGGCCGAGACGCTGAAGCGCAACCCGGGTCTGGAGGTGGAGGTTGCCGGCCACACCGACAGCCAGGGCGCGGCGGAATATAATCAGGGCCTGTCCGAGCGCCGCGCGCGCACGGTCATGGACTACCTGATCGGTCGCGGCGTCGATGACGGCATGCTGAGCTACCGTGGCTACGGCGAGTCCCAGCCCATCGCGGACAACGCGACGTCAGCGGGCCGTGCCGAGAACCGCCGCGTGGAGCTGCGCATCCTCAACCGCTAAAGACTGTAGGAGGGGCTTCAGCCCCGATTGGCGCTTTCTCGACATCGCGCTAATCGGGGCTGAAGCCCCTCTAAAGCCGGGTCGGGGCTGAAGCCCCTCCTACGCTAGTTGTCGGCCAGGCTGGTGCTGCGGGTGA
>CAYRUH010000028.1:0-45640 GCA_964427415.1 uncultured Woeseiaceae bacterium
CGCCGCCCTCTCACGGCGGAAACAGGGGTTCGATTCCCCTAGGGAGTGCCAACCTGCCCCACCCTCCGAGGCACCCGGTGCCTCACCGGTCGTGGCCTCACAGGATCAGTCGATGCGGCTCAGCCATCCCGCCACTTCCCCGGAGCGAATCTTGCCCGGCGGGGGTCGCACTTGAATCAGGATGATTTGAATCCGCATGACGAAGGCCGGGACGCTCCCCTGCTGAAACGCCTGTTCAGCCTCGAGCCCCGCGAGCGGGGCGCCGTCGGCTGGTCTTTCCTGTACTTCTTCTCCCTGCTCTGCAGCTACTACCTGTTGCGGCCCATCCGCGACGAGATGGCCATCCTCGGCGGCACCGAAAACATCCGCTGGCTGTTCCTCGCCACCTTCCTATCGATGCTCGCCGTGGTGCCCCTGTTCGGCTTCGTGACCGCGCGCTGGCCGCGGGCGCGCTTCCTGCCCTGGGTGAACCTGTTCTGCGCCGGCAACCTGGTCCTTTTCTACCTTGCCTTCGTGAGCGCCGGCGAACTCGGCGTCTGGGTCGCCCGGGCCTTCTTCGTCTGGCTGAGCGTCTTCAACCTGTTCGTCGTGTCCGTGTTCTGGAGCTTCATGGCGGACCTCTACGACCGGGACCAGGCCAAACGGCTGTTCGGTATCGTCGCCGCCGGTGGCAGCGTAGGGGCGCTCGCCGGCCCGGCGCTCACCGCCCTCGTGGTCGCGCAGATCGGCTATCAGCAGATGCTGCTCATCTCGGCGGCACTGCTCACTTTCACCGTGGCCTGCATCCTGCGGCTCAGAAACTGGGCCCACACGCAGCCCCGGCACGCGAGGGCCCATACGGACGAGGCGCTCGGCGGCGGCGCGCTGGAGGGCATCTCGCTGACGCTGCGCCGCCCGTATCTTGCCGGTGTCTCGGCGATGATGCTGCTCGCGGTCTTCGCCGGCACCGCCCTGTACATCTTCCAGGCCCAGTTCCTCGAGCAGGCCTTCGCCGATTCCAATCAGCGCACCCGGGTGTTCGCTCTCGTGGACCTGAGCGTGAATGTGCTGGCACTGGTGGCGCAGGGGCTGGTGGTCGGCCGGGTGATGCGGCGATTCGGGCTGGGCATCACGCTCGCGCTGCTGCCGGCAGTCAGCATCGCCGGTTTCCTGGCGCTGGCGGTGACGCCGGTGCTCGGCGTCATCCTGGCACTGCAGGTCGTGCGCCGCGCCATGAACTACGGCATCGCCGGTCCGGCCAAGGAGGTGCTGTTCACCGTCGTCTCCCGCGCCGCCAAGTACAAGGCCAAGAACTTCATCGACACGGTGATCTACCGGGGCGGGGACGCATTGTCTGCCCAGATCATCGGCGGCCTGCAGGCGGCAGGTGCCGGTCTGTCCGCGATCCTCGCCATCGTCATCGGCGTCTGCGCCGCCTGGCTCGGAGTGGCGTTCGCCCTCGGGAAAGGCTATGGCAAGCGCTATGATCAGCGGCTAAGGGAAGAGAGGCCGATAGCGGAGGTAACGACATGAGTGAGTGGCCACTGAACCGCAGAGAATTTATCGCCATGGGCGCCGCCGCCGGCGGCAGTCTGATCGCGCCGCGGGTACTGGCCGCCGACGAGGCGGTGATGCGCCGGAAAATACCAGCCTCTGGCGAGATGCTGCCGGTCGTCGGACTGGGTACCTCCGGCGTGTTCGACGTGGAGGCGACGGCGGAGAATCTGGCCGCGCGGCGGGAGATCGTCACGCTGATGGTCGAGCAAGGCGCCTCCGTCATCGACACCTCGCCGATGTACGGGCGCGCGGAGGCGGTGGTCGGGCGCGTGGCGCAGGATCTCGGCGTGCGCGACCAACTCTTCTTCGCCACCAAGGTCTGGACCCGCGGCCGGGAAGAAGGTCTTGCACAGATGGAGGAGTCCTTCCGTTTGCTGCGCACCGACATGATCGACCTGATGCAGGTCCATAATCTGGTGGACACGCAAACGCAGCTCCGGAGCATTCGTGCGCTGCAGGACGCCGGCCGCATCCGTTACTCGGGCATCACCCATTACCGGGTGAGCGAGCATGACGACCTCGCTGAGGTCATCGAGGCGGAGAGTCCCGACTTCGTGCAGCTGAACTACTCGATCGTGACCCGCGCCGCCGAGAACCGGCTGCTGCCGCTGGCCGCCGACCGCGGTGTGGCGGTCATTGTGAACCGTGCTTTCGAGGACGGCGATCTGTTCCGCGCCGTGCGCGGCCAGGACGTTCCGGACTGGGCCACGGCAGCAGGCATTGCGAGCTGGGGTCAATTCTTCCTGAAGTACGTGCTCGCCCATCCGGCGGTGACCTGCGTCATCCCGGGCACCTCAAAACCGAAGCACATGGGGGACAATCTCGGTGCCGGCACCGGCACCCTGCCCGATACCGACCTGCGCCGGCGCATGGTCTCGTTCATCGAGTCCCTGTGACGCGCGCCGTACCGGCCGGCGACGCACCCGTCGGCCTGCTGCTGCGCCTTGCCTCGATCATCTACGACGGCCTGCTCGTGCTGGCCCTGATTTTCCTGGGTACCCTGCCGCTGGTCATCCTTAACGCCGGCGAGGCGATACCGGCCCATAGGGCGTGGTACCGGCTCTGGCTGCTGGCCATTGTCGGCGGCTATTTCATTTTCTTCTGGGTCCGCGGCGCCGAGACGCTGGGCATGAAATCCTGGCGCATCATGATCGTGAGCCGCGAAGGCGGACCCGTGGGCGTGCGACGGGCGATGCTGCGCGCCGGCGCCGCGGTGCTGTCCTGGCTGCCCTGCGGCGCCGGCTTCCTCTGGTCGCTGCTCGACGGAGACGGCCTCGCCTGGCACGACCGCCTCTCTGGCACTAAGCTGGTGCGCTCGGTGAAACGCCGCTAGGCCGGCGCGCCTCAGCGCACGCGGGACAGCACAAATACCGTGATCGCCAGCAGCGCCACGGTGGGCAGCCAGGCCAGCACTGCCGGGTTCAGGTTGAATACCACACCGGTGTTGGCGAGCATGCGGCTGGCGAGGAAGTAGGCTAGCCCGATCAGTACGCCCACCATCAGCCGCCCGCCTGCGCCGGCGCTGCGCAGCGAGCCGAATACGAAACCGATGGCGAGCACCGGCATCAGGGTGATGGTGAGCGTGGAGGCGATCCGGTTCCAGAGCTCGGTCTGATAGGTCGTCGCATCCAGCTCGTTCTTCGTCAGGTAGCCAATGTAGCTCCGCAGGCCGCGCACGGACAGGCTGCCGGGCCTGATCACTGCAATGCCCAGCACCTCGGCATCCACTCCGTAATCCTCGACCGTGCGGGGCTGGCGGCTCGCCGTCGCCCCGTCCGCGGTGAAGCGGGTGCGGGCGAAGTTCTCGAACACCCAGCGTTCCTCGGCATCCAGACCGGCATTGTCGGCGTGGCTGACCGACACGAGCCGCCGGTCCGGGCCCAGCTCGAACAGATAGACGCCACCGAACTCGAACTCGCGGCTGATGCGCTCCACATTGAAGATGGTGCTGCCGTCACGCACCCAGGTGCTGCGTCCGCCGGTCAGGCCCGCCTCCTCGTTCTTTGCCGCGCTGCGGTACTTGCGCGCGAACTGGTCCAGCGGCGGCGCAAGGTACTCGCCGAGCGCCACCGTGCCGAGCATGATCAGCGCGCCGGCCACCGCCACCGAGCCGGCCAGCCGGTAGTGCGATATCCCGGAGGCACGCATGACCACCAGCTCGCTGTGGGTGGCGAGTGCGCCGAGACCCAGCAGCGCGCCGAGCAGAGTCGCCACCGGCAGCATCTCCACGGCCAACAGCGGCAGGCGCAACAGGGTATAGACGGCGGCGTCCAGGGTGTCGTAGCGGCCCACCGAGGTATCGTCCAGCTGGCCGATGAACTCGAAGAAGCCGGCCAGCGCGATCAGGACCGCGACGACGATCAGCGTGGTCGAGACCACCGAGCGCACCAGATAAAGTGTGAATACCTTCATGCCCGCCGTCCTGGCAACAGCCGCCAGAACCAGCCGTTCTGCGCCCCCAGCAGAACGAGGCCGAGCAGGAATATCAGCGCATGCACCCACCACATACCGAAGGCGGGAGAGAGTTCGCCCTGCTCCACCCAGACCTGGGCGGCGCCGAGCAGATTGAAATAGATGAAGTACACCAGCACGCCCGCGAGCATCTTGCCGTAGCGGCCCTGGCGGGGGCGACTCTTGGCCAGAGGCACGGCGAGGAAGGCCAGCAGGAGCGCCGAGACGGGCACCGAGACACGCCACTGCAACTCCGCCGCGGCCTGCAGGTCGTTCGAGGCGAGCAGTTCGTCCGTGGTTCGCGCTTCCGCATCAAAGTCCGGTTCACGGGGTGCAGGCACCTTGTAGGGGATGCCGTGTTCGGCGAACTCGACGATGCGGAACTGATGTTCCCCGGGCCGCCCCTCGTAGCGCCGGCCGTTTTCGAGGACGATGTAACGCGTCCCCGCGTCTGCGGAGGGGCGCTGGCTGCCTCTCTCCGCCAGTACTACCTCGAGCGCACCGCCGATGCGGCGCTGCAGGAAAACGTTGGATAGCGATCCGTCCCGGTCCACGCGCTCGGCATAGATAATCGTATCCCCCTGCCCTGCACTGGTGAAGCGCCCCGGCTCGATGGCGCTGAGATCCACCCGCTGCTCTGCGGCCGTGGCGATCCGCTGCACCTCGCGCAACGCGCGCGGCCCGAGATCCAGCGACAGCCAGCCCACCAGCAGCGCCAGCGGCACGGCGAGCCACGCGAGCGGGCGATACATCGCGCCCGGTCCCATACGGCAGGCCATCATGGCGGGCATCTCGCTGTCCCTGTACAGGCGCGCAAGCGCCAGCATGATCGCCAGGAACAGGCCGAACGGTATCAGGACGGTCAGGTATTGCAGCGCGGTCAGGCCGATGACACTGAACACGGCGTCCCGGGGCAGCTTGTCTTTGGCGGCATCGCCCAACACCCGGGCGAATTGGTTGCTGAGCAGGATGAAAAGCAGCACGGCGGTTACCGCAGCCCAGGTGCGGGCCGCTTCGCGCAACACATAGCGATCGAGTATCTTCATCGCGCTGACATCCCGCAGTCTAAGGCTGCGCTTAACTTCGCGGCCACAATTGGGCTAGAATCGCGCCTTTCCCGCAGAGCGTGCCGGCACGGCGACGTGCCCTAAGCTCCCGGTACACAACAAGAAACTGCATGATCCGGTGCGCTGCACCATGGAGTCAAGCGAGGGCGAGGCCCGGCGGCTCCGGGGCGGGGGCATACGGACGCGGCAGCGAGGTTCATTCATGGAATATTTCAGCACCAGCGGCGACGCCGCGAAACGCGCAACGGACTGCGCCATCGTCGGCCTGTATTCGAATGGCGCCTTCGATGCCGGTGCCATCGAGATCGACGAGGGCAGCGGCGGCCTGCTGGGCAAGCTGAAAAAATCCGGTGACATCTCGGGCAAACTCGGCCAGGCGAGCCTGATCCCGGTGCCGGCGAAGGTGAAGTGCAAGCGCGTGCTCGTCGTCGGGCTGGGCAAGAAGAGCGAATTCGGCGTCCGTCAGTATCGCAAGGCACTGGACGCGGCGTTCGCGGCACTATCCTCCACCGGCGTCACCGAGGCCGTCTCCTACCTGCACCGGGATAAAGTCGCCGACACCAACGCGTATTATCTGGCGCGCTACGCCGCGCAAACCCTCGGCGACCGCCTGTACCGCTTCACGAAGATGAAGTCGAGCACGCGCGACGGCGGGCTGAAGCTGAAGAAGCTCGGCTTCGGCGTGGCGTCAAAAACCGACGCCGACGCCGCGCTGGAAGGCGCCCGGCACGGGCAGGCGATCGTGCGCGGTATGGACCTCGCTCGTGAGCTCGGCGATCTGCCTGCCAACGTCTGCACGCCGGGCTATCTGGCGGCGGAGGCGATCAGGCTCGAAAAGCAGTACCGCCCGCTCAGCGTCGAGGTACTGGAAGAGACAGAGATGGAGCGCCTCGGCATGGGCGCCTTTCTGTCGGTTACTGCGGGCACCGAGGAACCCGCCAAGCTCATCGTCATGGATTATCGCGGCGGCGCCGAAGGCGAACCACCGATCGTCCTGGTCGGCAAGGGCATCACCTTCGATACCGGCGGCGTGTCCTTGAAACCGGCCCCGGCCCTGGACGAGATGAAGTTCGACATGTGCGGAGCGGCTTCCGTGCTCGGCACCATGCAGAGCGTGGCGGCGATGCAGCTGCCGATCAACCTGATGGTGCTCGTGCCCACCTGCGAGAACATGGTGAGCGGCCGGGCGACGCGGCCCGGCGACATCGTCAAGAGCATGTCGGGCAAGACCATCGAGATCCTGAACACCGACGCCGAGGGCCGTCTGATCCTCTGCGACGCCCTCACCTATGCCCAGCGCTACGCGCCTGCGGCGCTGATCGACGTGGCGACGCTCACCGGTGCCTGCGTCATCGCTCTCGGCAACCACATGAGCGGACTGATGGCGAATGACGACGGGCTGGCGGAGGAACTGCTGGCGGCCGGCCGGCGGGCGGACGACGCCGCCTGGCGCCTGCCCATGGGCGAAGACTACGAGAAGCAGCTGAAGAGTAATTTCGCGGATTTCGCCAACGTGGGAGGCCGCGAGGGCGGCGCCATCACCGCGGCCTGCTTCCTGTCGAAGTTCACGCGGGACGCCACCTGGGCGCACCTGGACATCGCCGGCACCGCCTGGCGCTCGGGCAACCGCAAAGGCGCAAGCGGGCGGCCCGTGCCGCTGCTGGTGGACTACCTCATCGAGCGCGCCGGCGCCCGGGACTGACTGGCGCCGTGTCCGCGCCGCGGGTCGACTTCTACATCCTCGCCAGCGGCGGTGAAGACGCGCGCCGGCGCTTCGCCTGCCGCCTGGCCGAGAAAGCCTACCGTCTCGACCACCGCGTGCATTTGCATGCCGACGACCCGGCCGCGGCCGAGGCGCTGGATGAGCTGCTGTGGACCTTCCGCGACGGCAGCTTCCTGCCCCACGACGCGCTGCCGAACGAGAGCGGCGCTCCGGTGACCATCGGCTGCGGCGAAGCCGCGCCGGAGGCCGCGGACCTCGTGATCAATCTGTCCGCCGGCGTGCCCGCCTTCGCGCTGCAGCTGCCCCGCATCGCGGAGCTGGTCGGCGGCGACAAGCAGACCCGGTCCGAGGCCCGGCGGCGATTTATCTTCTATCGAGAGAACGGCTATCCTCTCGAGACTCACGAGATCGGCTGACAGCGCGGAGCGGACCATCAGCAACCCGGATGACATCGACGACGCCGGCGGCGACCGTGGCGGCGGTTCCGACCAGATCCCGACACTCACCTCGGTGGTAGCCAAGAGCGCACCCGCCCGGCCGGCGGCCATCGACGGGGCAGCGCTGGCGGAACTGGAGGTGCGGCTGGCCTCCGCCAGCCTCGACCTGACGGACCGCCTGCTGCACACCGCCTTCCAGGAGATGGAGGCGGCGATGTTCGAGCAGGTGTCGAACCGGCTGCGGGCCGAGCTGCCGGACCTTGTGGCGCGGATCATTCGCGAGCACTTCGAGGAGACGTCCTGACAGGGACGCCCGGCCCGGCAAGATGAACGACGAGAACAACCGGCGCGCGGGCGCCGGCGCGAGAGCAATGAGCATGGACAAGGCCTATCGCCCCGGCGATATCGAGATGAAGCATTACCGTCGCTGGCGGGACAACGGCTGCTTCGAACCCGCCGGTGACGGCGAGCCGTACTGCATCATGATCCCGCCGCCGAACGTCACCGGCACGCTGCACATGGGCCATGCATTCCAGGACACGATCATGGACGCCCTGACCCGCTACCATCGCATGTGCGGGCGGCGCACCCTGTGGCAGACCGGCATGGACCACGCCGGCATCGCCACCCAGATGGTGGTGGAGCGCCAGCTGAACGCGGAGGGACTCACCCGCCACGATCTCGGCCGCGAGGCCTTTGTGGAACGGGTCTGGCAGTGGAAGGCGGAGTCCGGCGGCACCATCGCCGAGCAGCTCGCCCGCCTGGGGGCTTCCGTGGACTGGTCCCGGGAGCGCTTCACCATGGACGAGGGCCTGTCCGAGGCCGTCACCGAGGTGTTCGTGCGCCTGTACGACGAGGGGCTGATCTACCGCGGCAAGCGGCTTGTGAACTGGGACCCGGTGCTGCATACGGCGCTGTCCGACCTGGAGGTGCTGAGCGAGGAGGAGACCGGACACCTCTGGCATTTCCGCTATCCGCTGGCCGACGGCAGCGGGCACTTGACCGTGGCCACCACCCGGCCCGAGACGATGCTGGGCGATACCGCCGTAGCGGTACATCCGCAGGACGAGCGTTACCGCCATCTCATCGGCAGGGAGATCCTGCTGCCGCTGGCCGAGCGGCGCATCCCGGTGATCGCGGACGAGTACGTGGACCCGGAGTTCGGTTCCGGCTGCGTGAAGATCACGCCGGCCCACGACTTCAACGACTACGAGATCGGCCAGCGTCACGACCTCGAGATCATCAACGTGCTCACCGACGACGCCCGCATGAACGAGGCCGTGCCGCCGGCCTACCGGGGCCTCGACCGCTTTGAGGCACGCCAGCGGGTGGTCGCGGACATGGAGGCTGGGCGCCGGCTGGAGAAGACGGAGGACCACAAGCTGATGGTTCCCCGGGGCGACCGCACCGGCGCCGTCGTGGAGCCCTACCTCACCGATCAGTGGTACGTCGCCATCGAGCCGCTGGCGAAGCCGGCCATCCGCGCCGTCGAGCAGGGCGATATCCGTTTCGTCCCGGCCAACTGGGACAAGACCTATTACGACTGGATGTACAAAATCCAGGACTGGTGCATCAGCCGCCAGCTGTGGTGGGGCCACCGTATCCCGGCCTGGTACGACGACGAGGGCAATCTCTACGTCGGGCGCAGCGAGGAAGAAGTGCGCAAGAAGCACGGGTTGGACGCCTCGCTGGCGCTGGTCCGGGACGAGGACGTACTGGACACCTGGTTCTCCTCGGGGCTGTGGCCGTTCAGTACGCTCGGCTGGCCGGAGGACACGCAGGAACTGCACACGTTCTACCCCACCTCCGTGCTGGTCACCGGCTTCGACATCATCTTCTTCTGGGTCGCCCGCATGATCATGCTGGGGCTGAAATTCACCGGCGAGGTGCCGTTCCACGAGATCTATATCCACGGCCTGATCCGCGACCAGGACGGCCAGAAGATGTCGAAGTCCAAGGGCAATGTTCTGGACCCGCTGGACCTCATCGACGGGGTGAACCTCGAAACGCTGATCGCCAAACGCACCCGCGGCCTGATGCAGCCCCACCTCGCACCGAAGATCGAGAAGGCCACGCGCCAGCAGTTCCCGGACGGCATCCCGGAGTACGGCGCCGACGCGCTGCGCTTCACCTTCGCCGCACTCGCCACCACGGGTCGGGACATCCGCTTCGAACTCGGCCGCATCGAGGGCTATCGCAACTTCTGCAACAAGCTCTGGAACGCCTCGCGCTACGTGCTGATGGCCACCGAAGACCTCGATGACGGCCTTGATGACGGCGAGGAGGTGCTTTCCGCCGCCGATCACTGGATCCGTTCCCGCCTGGCGCGGACGATCGAGACCGTGCACGCGCAGTTCGCCGCCTACCGGCTGGACCTGGCCGCCCAGGCCATCTACGAGTTCACCTGGCACGAGTTCTGCGACTGGTACCTGGAACTGTCCAAGCCGGTGCTGCAGTCCGGCGACGCCGGCGAGGCCGGCAAACGGGGCACGCGGCGGACACTGATCGGGACGCTGGAGACGCTGCTCCGGCTCACCCACCCGCTGATGCCGTTCATCACCGAAGAGATCTGGCTGCGGGTCGCGCCCAGAGCCGGGCAGGAAGGCGATACGGTGATGGTCCGGCCCTTCCCGCGGGCCGACACCGACGACATCGACCCCGCCGCCGAGACGGAGATGGAGTGGGTCCAGGGCTTCATCCTCGGTGTGCGGCGCATCCGCGGCGAAATGGACATCGCCCCCGGCCGCCGGCTGCCCGTGCTGCTGCAGAGTGCCGGCGAGGAAGACCGGCGCCTGCTCGAGCGCCACGGCAGACTGGTCCGGGAGGTGGGGCGCATCGATTCCGTCGACTTCCTGGACGACGAATCCGAGGCGCCGCCGGCCGCCACCGCGCTTCTCGGCGAGATGAAGATCTTCGTGCCGATGGCGGGACTCATCAACGTGGAAGCGGAGCGCCAGCGTCTCGGCAGGCAGGCGAAGAAGGTGGAGGCCGAGCTCGCACGGGCCGAGGCCAAACTCGCCAATCCCCGCTTCGTGGACAATGCCCCGGCAGAGGTCGTGGCAAAAGAGCGGGAACGCCAGACCGAGTTCCGCCGTCAGCTAGACCAGATCCGCGAGCAGCTCGGTCGTCTGGACCGCCTCGGCTGACCGCGCAATCTGAGTATCCGGTCACATTCCGGCCGCGAGACGGGTGCAATCCGCGCCGCGACGGGTCAACATAACGGCGGCGTCGCAAAGGAGAAAGCCGGATGCACATCGGGAACGTGCTCGAGAAAGACAGCGGGATAGCCGCAGGAATAGCCGACGGGACAGGCGACGCACTGGCGTCGGCGCTGGCGTCGCTCGACTCGATCATCCTCGGCAAGGCTCCGCAGCTGCGCCTCGCGCTGGCCTGCCTGATCGCCCGCGGCCACCTGCTGATCGAGGACCTGCCCGGCGTGGGCAAGACGACGCTGGCCCATGCCCTGGCCCGGGTGCTCGGCCTTAGCTACCAGCGCATCCAGTTCACCAGCGACATGCTCCCCGCCGACATCGTCGGCGTATCCATCTATCGCCCCGAGGACGGCCGCTTCGACTTCCATCCGGGCCCCGTGTTCTCCCAGCTGGTGCTGGCGGACGAGGTCAACCGGGCGACACCGAAGGCCCAGAGCGCGCTGCTGGAAGCGATGCAGGAAGGACAGGTCACGGTGGACGGCGTCAGCCACGCCCTGCCCGAGCCCTTCTTCGTGGTGGCCACCCAGAACCCGGGCAACCAGATCGGCACGTTCCCGCTGCCCGAGTCCCAGCTCGACCGTTTCCTCATGCGCATCGAGCTCGGCTATCCGGACGAGGCGGCCGAAAGACAGCTGATCGCCGGGCACGACACCCGGGTGGCGCTGGCCGAGCTGGAACCGGCACTGGGACCCGACGACGTCGTCCGCCTGCAGCGGGCGGTGGACGCCGTCAAGGTCAGCGAACCGCTGATCGACTACATCCAGGCACTGGTGCGCTACACCCGGGAATCCGGCAACTTCCCGGCCGGCCTGTCGCCCCGCGGGGCAATCGCGCTTACCCGGGCGGCCCGTGCGGTCGCCCTGGTGGAGGGCCGCGAAGCCGTATTCCCGGACGATGTCCAGGCCGTCTTCACGGCCGTGGCCGCACACCGGCTGACGACGGATGACCTCGACCGCCGCCGCCACCCGGAGGAGATCGGCCGCCATGTCCTGGAGTCCGTCGTTATCCCCTGAGGTGCTGCGGCGCGGCTGGCGCCGTCCCCGGCGGCTCGCCGCGGACTGGGCCGCGCGCTGGGCCCGCCGCCGGCAGGGAGCGGACCCGGTGCCCGTGCGGCTGGCCTCGCGGCGGATCTACATCCTGCCGACCGGGGTGGGCGTCACCTACGCTCTGATGGTGTTCGCCATGCTGCTGGGTTCCATGAACTACAACAACAGCATGGGCTTCGCGCTGACCTTCCTGCTGGCGGCACTGGGCCTCGTGGCCATGCACCACTGCCACCGCAACCTGGCCGGGCTCAGGGTGGCCTACGCCGGGGCGGAGCCGGTGTTCGCCGGCGAGGAGGCCCGCCTGCGTTTCCACCTGACCAACGACGGGCAGGCGCCCCGCTACGAGCTGTGCGTACACGCCGGCGACAGCTCCTCCCGCCGGCTGGACGCGCCGGCCGGCGGACATGCAGTCGCCGAGGTGGCGATCCCGACCGAGCGGCGCGGCCGCCTCCGCCTCGAGCGCTACGGTGTGCGCACCACTCATCCGCTGACCCTGTTCCGGGCCTGGGTATGGATCCACGCCGACGCTGGTTGCCTGGTGTGGCCGCAGCCGGCCGACGCGCCAGCACCGCCACCGTCGAGCGCGACCAGCCGCGGCCACCGCCGCGCCTGCGCGCAAGGCGAAGACGACTTCGCCGGGCTGCGTGACTTCCACGCCGGCGACCCGCCCCGCCACGTCGCGTGGAAGACCTACGCGCGTACCGGCGAGCTCAAGTCGAAGCGATTCGCGGGCGCGACGGCGTCGCTCGCCTGGCTCGATCTCCGCGACGCACCGGGCCGGGATCTGGAAGCGAGGCTCTCGGTGCTGTGCCGCTGGGTCCTGGATGCCGAAAACGCCGGGCGGCATTACGGTCTTCGCCTCGGCGGCGAGACCATCGAACCGGCCCGGGGCAGCGGCCACCGGCGCCGCTGCCTGGACGCGCTTGCCCGGTACCACGACGACGAGCCGGAGACCGACCGTGAAGGCTGACCGGCGCAGCGACGGCCGGCTGCTCGATACGCTGCCGTGGACGCTGTCTGCGCTTATGCTGGCCGTCATCCCCCATGCCTCCGCCCTGCCGGCTTGGGTCCTGCTGCCCGCCTTCGGCTGCGGGCTGTGGCGCTGGGTCGTGGAGATCCGTCGCTGGCCGCTGCCCTGGCGAGGCTTCCGGATCGCACTCGCCTTCGGCGGTTTCCTCGCAGTACTGTTCGCCTACGGCGGCATCAACGGCGTCGGCCCCGGCACGGCGCTGCTGGTGCTCATGGCGTCGCTGAAGCTGCTGGAGACCCGCTCGCGGCGTGACCAGTTCGTACTGCTGTTCATCGCCTTTTTCCTGGTGCTGGCCACGCTGCTACGCGAACAGTTCCTGTGGACCCTGCCGTATCTGTTCGCTTCGGTGTTCGTCATCACGGCCGCCTGGCTGAATGCCGGCCGTTCGGGCAGCGCGCTGGCGCCGCGCATTGCGATCCGCAGCGCGGGCCGGCTGCTGCTGCACGCGCTGCCGCTGATGATGGTCTTCTGGGTGCTGTTCCCCCGGGTGCCGGGGCCGTTCTGGGCCATCCCCAACGAGCAGGGCAGCGCCGTCACGGGTCTGAGCGACCGTATGAGTCCCGGCGACATCACCAGCCTCGGCCGTTCCGACGCACGGGCATTCCGGGTCTGGTTCGATGGCCAGGTGCCGCCGCCGCCGCAGCGCTACTGGCGCGGCATCGTCATGGACCAGGTGCTGAACGGGCGCACCTGGAGCGCCCAACAGGTGCTCAGGTATCCGGACGCGGCGGCCCTCCTGGAGCCAGCCGGTGGGGCACTGCGCTACCGCGTCCGGCTGGACGCCACCAGCCAGCGCTATCTGTTCCTGCTGGAGCGCCCCTACGACGTGGATGCGGAGGGCGCCTTCCTGACCCGCCGACTGGAGGTGGCGCGCTCGAGGCCCGTGGACCGGCAGCTGGTCTACAGCGCCACCTCGCTCCCCGGCGCGGCCCTCGAGCCGGCGCTCAGCCCCGGCTACCGGAACTTCATGACGCGGCTGCCGGACGGGACCAACCCGCGCACGCGCGCCTTTGCGACTGAACTCAGGGCTCGCGCTGGCAGCGACCGGGACTATATCCGACGAGTGCTGACCTGGTTCCGTGAGCAGCCGTTCTACTACACCCTGTCGCCGCCGGCTCTCGGCCGGGACGCGGCCGACGAGTTCCTGTTTTCCAGCCGGCGCGGCTTCTGCGAGCACTACGCGACCTCGTTCGCCACGCTGGCACGCGCCGCCGGTATACCGGCCCGCGTCGTCGCCGGCTACCAGGGCGGCGAGCTGAATCCGCTGCAGACGGAGGATCCCTACTACATCGTGCGCCAGTCGGATGCCCACGCCTGGGCGGAGGTCTGGTTCGACGGCGAGGGCTGGATGCGCGTGGACCCTACCGCCGCTGTGGCCCCCGAGCGCATCGAGTCCGGCCTCTACGATGCACTCGACGCCGCGGAATTCGGTGTCTCGGACCGCCTGTGGCGAGCCGATTTCGTGGAGACCATGCGCTTCTACTGGGACCTCACCAATGCCCGCTGGGACGAGTGGGTGCTCGGCTATGGCCCCACCACTCAAGAGGACTTCCTGCGCTGGCTCGGCATGGAAAGTCCGGACTGGCGGCGGATGGTCCTGTGGCTGGTCGCAATCATGGCTCTGCTGCTCGCGGGGCTCGCGGGCTGGCTCGCCTGGCGTCACCGCCGACCGGAGCCGGACCGGGCGGAACGGCTGTACCGGCGCTTCGTCCGCGCCACGGGCCTGCCCCGCGGACCCGCCGAGCCGCCGCTGGGCTACGCGGCGCGGGCATCGGCCGCACTGCCGGAACTGGCGGGAGACATACGTCGGGTAACCGCTCTCTACCTCGACACCCGATACGCCGGGCAGCCGCGGACCGATGAGCTGGCCGCGGCCATCAGACCACACTGGTCTCCACTTCGCGGCGCCTGGGCGGATGCACGCGCGAAAGCAGGGTGGCGCCGACGATGAACAGCGGCACGATGGCGAGGATGACCGCCTTCGGACTGTCCGTCAGTGTGCTGGTCACGGCCACCAGGAGAGGACCCAGCACCGCGGCGAACTTGCCGATCATGTTGTAAAAGCCGAAGAATTCGGCGGCCTTGTCCGGCGGTATCATGCCCGCGTAGTAGGCCCGGCTCATGCTCTGAACGCCGCCCTGCACCGTGCCGATCATGATGGCCATGGCATAGAACTGCCACACGTGCTCCAGGTAGAACGCCCACAGGCTCACGCCGATATAGACGGTCAGGGCGATATAGATGCCGCGCTTCGCGCCGATCTTCTCGCCGAGCCAGCCGTAGAACAGGGTCGCCGGGAAGCCGACGAAATTGGTGACCAGCAGCGCGGTGATCAGATCGGCATTCGAGAAACCGAGCCGCTGTCCGAAGTTCGTCGCCATCTGGATCATCGTGTGCACACCGTCGATGTACAGCCAGAAGGCGATCAGGAACAGGAACACGTGGCGGTAGCGGCGGATCTCGCGGAAGGTGTCGACGAGCTGTCGATAACCCTCGCGCACCGCCCCCGCCACGGGCTTCTGCGGCAGTTTGCGCTCCTCCACGTAGAGCAGCAGCGGGATGGTGAATACCGCCCACCACACAGCCACCAGCAGGAAGGCGACCCGCACCGCGACTTCCGGGCCGGCCAGGCCGAAGGCGGCGGGATCGCGCACCATCCAGGTGTTCAGTGCCAGCAACATCGCACTGCCGAAGTAGCCGAGCGCGAAGCCGAAGGCCGAGACGGACTCGAACTCGCCGGCCTTGGCCACGTTGTGGATGAGGGAGTCGTAGAACGAATTGGCGCTGTAGAAGCCGACCGAGGCCAGCAGATAGAGACCGATCGCCACCGGCCAGGCGCCCTCGGCGACGAAGTACAGCCCCCCGGTCATGACGATGCCGAGCAGGGCGAAAGCGGTGAGAAAGCGCTTGCGCGTACCGCCCCGGTCGGAGATGGCGCCGAGTACCGGCGCCAGCACGGCGACGATAAAGCTCGCGACGCCGCTGGTCACGGCGAGGCGGAAAGTGACGTCCGCGCCCACCTCGCCGGTGCTCCAGTACTCCCCCAGGAAGATGGGGAAGAGCACCGCCAGCACGGTGAGGGCGAAAGCGGAGTTGGCCCAGTCGTAGAAGGCCCAGGCGAGGACCGGCTTGCGCAGCAGGCGGTGTCTCATCGCCCGGCCGCCGGCCGGTTGCGGGCCGGCACTGTCGTGATTGCCAGCATCATCCCCATCGTCATCGTCATAACCGGGCTCCGGAGGCTTGCCGCGACGATGCGACTATAGCAGGGGCCCGGCGGATCAGAGCTCCCGGGTGGCGTGGAAGCGGACGTCCGGCCAGCGTTCCTCGGCGAGCTGGAGGTTGACCCGGGTGGGCGCTATGTAGACCAGCGCCTCGGCGTGGTCGAGGGCCAGGTTGTCGTGATTACGTCGGGTGAACTCGTCGCGCTTCTTCACGTCCGGGAATTCGAGCCAGCGGGCGGTATGCACGTTGACTTTGTCGAAGGTGCACTCGACACCGTACTCGTCACGCAGACGGGCTGCGACCACGTCGAACTGCAGGATACCGACGGCGCCCAGAATCAGCTCGTTGCTGCGCAGGGGCCGGAACAGCTGGGTGGCCCCCTCCTCGCACAGCTGGTCGAGGCCTTTCTGCAGCGCCTTCAGGCGCAGCGGGTCGCGCAGCACTGCGCGGCGGAAGATCTCCGGCGCGAAACTGGGGATGCCGCTGAAGACCAGATCCTCGCCCTCCGAGAAGCTGTCGCCGATGTTGATGGTGCCGTGGTTGTGGATGCCGATGATGTCACCGGCCCAGGCCTCTTCCGCCGACTGGCGGTCGGCCGCCATGAAGGTGATGGCCTCGGCTACCTTCACCGCCTTGCCGAGACGCACGTGGTGGACCTTCATGCCTTTCGTAAAACGGCCCGAGCACAGCCGCATGAAAGCGATGCGGTCCCGGTGCGCCGGATCCATGTTCGCCTGAATCTTGAAGACGAAACCGCTCAGCGACTTTTCCGTGGGCTCGACGATGCGGCCATTCGCCTGCCGTAGCCGGGGCGCCGGGGCCAGTTCCACGAAGCCGTTCAGCAGCTCGCGGACGCCGAAGTTGTTGATGGCCGAGCCGAAGAAAACCGACGTCTGCTTCGCCGCCAGATAGGCCTGCTGATCCAGCTCCGGGCAAGCGCCGCGCACGAGCTCGATCTCCTCGTCGAAGGCGGCCGCCCGGTCGCCGAGGAACTCCCGCGCCTCGTCGGAGGCGAGGCCCTCGATGACCCGGGTCCCGCCCGCTTTTTCCCGGCCTGCACTCTCGTACACGTAGATACGGTCGTCCTGCAGGTGATAGACACCCCTGAGGTCCCGGCCCATACCAATGGGCCAGGTCACGGGCGCGCACTGGATGCCGAGCACGGATTCGATCTCGTCCAGCAGTTCGATGGGTTCGCGGCCCTCGCGGTCCAGCTTGTTGATAAAGGTGAGGATGGGCGTATCGCGCAGGCGGCACACCTCCATCAGCTTCACCGTGCGCTCCTCGACGCCTTTCGCGCAGTCGATCACCATCATGGCGGAGTCGACGGCGGTGAGCGTGCGATAGGTATCCTCGGAAAAGTCCTCGTGGCCGGGCGTGTCCAGCAGGTTGACGATGCGGTCCCGGTACGGGAACTGCATCACCGAGGAGGTCACCGAGATGCCGCGCTCCTGCTCGAGCTTCATCCAGTCGGAGGTGGCATGGCGGCGCGCCTTGCGGCCCTTGACGGTACCGGCAAGCTGGATGGCGCCGCCGAACAAAAGCAGCTTCTCGGTCAGCGTGGTCTTGCCGGCGTCGGGATGAGAGATGATCGCGAAGGTGCGCCGGCGCCGCACCTCCTGTTCCAGAGTGGCCATGAGTCAATCAGGGGTCGGTAAAAAGGCGGCGAGTCTAACCGATGGGCCGAGGCGCTGCCAGAGCGGCCCGGCAGCTCCCGTTCATGCGCGACCAGTCATCCCGTACTACTCGTCCGGAATGAGGCGCAGCGCGAACACCATGGCGTCTTCGCGGCCATCGTCGGCGCGGTAGTAGCCGCGGCGGCGACCTATCGGCCGGAAGCCGTACTTTCGATAGAGACGCAGCGCCGCCTCGTTGGAAGGACGCACCTCCAGCAGCATCTGGCGCACCCCGGCGTTGCGCGCCCGGCTGATCAGCTCGGCCAGCAGCAACTCGCCGAAGCCGTAGCGGCGCCAGTCCCGATCCACACAGAGATTGAGCAGGTGCGCTTCGCCCGCGGCTACCGAGAGGATGCCGTAACCCCGCGGGGTGCCCTCCGCCTCGATCACGAGGCAGGTGTAGCCGGCCAGCAGGCAGTCGCGGAATATGCCGCGGCTCCAGGGAAACTCGTAGCTGCGCCGCTCGATGTCGGCGACCAGCGCCAGGTCGCCCGGCAGCATCGCGCGCATCTGCGGCAGCGGCTCGCGAACGACGGAGTTCATGCGCGCTCCCCGGCCAAAAGCTCACGGGCCCGGCAAAGGTCCTGCCAGGCCTTGCGTTTCTGGCTCGGGCTGCGCAGCAGATAGGCCGGATGATAGGTCACGACCACGGGGATGTCGGCGTCCGGGAAGCGATGCGCCCGGGTGCGCAGCCGGCCGATCGGCTCGTCGCTCTCCAGCAGGTCCTGGGCGGCGATACGCCCGACTGCCAGGATGACCCGCGGGCGCACCAGGGCGATCTGGCGGCGCAGGTAGGGGCGGCATTCGCCCGACTCCTCCGGCCGCGGATCCCGGTTGCCCGGCGGCCTGCACTTCAGGATATTGGCGATGAACACGTCGTCCCGCCCGAGACCCAGGGAGCGCAGCATCTCGTCCAGCAGCTTGCCGGCCCGGCCGACGAAGGGCTCGCCGCGGCGGTCTTCCTCGGCGCCGGGCGCCTCGCCGATGATCATGAGGTCGGCGTCCGGGTTGCCGACGCCGAACACGGTCTGGGTGCGGCCCTCGTGCAGGGCGCAGCGGATGCAGCCGCTGACCCGTGCCCGCAGGGCCTCCCAGCCGTCGGCCGACGGGTCGGCGGGCACCCCTGCGTCTGCCTGCGCGGGTGCCTCCCGGGCCACTTCGCCGGTCTCCTCGCCGCGCAGCACCCAGACGTCGATCCCGAGCGCGCGCAGATAGGCCAGTCGCTCCCCCTCGCTGCCCGTCATGTCTCGTCTTCCCCGGCCCGGCGTCCCCGCCGCCGGCGCCACAGCCAGAACGCCGGGCCCGACAGCGCGTAGCCGGTGAACAGGGAGAACAGCACCACCGACGGCTCCAGCGAGATCAGTATCAGAACCAGCGGGATGACCAGCAGATACGCAAAGGAGATGCGGCTGCCGAGATTGAGCTCCTTGAAGCTGTAGTAGCGCAGGTTGCTCACCATCAGCGCGCCGGCCATGGCGGTGATCACGAAGGCGAGTGCCAGTCCGCCGAGGCCGGCGATGTTGTGGCGGGCGCTGAGCCAGACGAACCCGGCCACCATGCCGGCCGCCGAGGGGCTGGCCAGCCCGACGAAGAAACGCTTGTCCTGGGAACCCGGCGAAGTGTTGAAGCGGGCCAGACGCATGGCGGCCGCCACCGCGAACAGGAAGGCCACCAGCCAGCCCACCCGTCCCCAGGCGACGCTGTATTCGGCCAGCCGGGCCACGCCCCACTGATAGACAACGACCGCCGGCGCCACGCCGAAGCAGACCATGTCCGAGAGGCTGTCGAACTCCTTGCCGAAGTCGCTCTCGGTGGCCGTCAGGCGCGCCACCCGGCCGTCGAGACCGTCCAGCACCATGGCCACGAATATCGCTACACCGGCCGCCTCGAAGTTGCCGTCCACGGCCGCGACAATCGCGTAGAAGCCCGCGAACAGCGCCGTGGTGGTCAGCAGATTCGGCAGCAGATAGATGCCGCGGCGCGGATTTTTTTCGGATGAAGCCACGGCGCAATCATACAAGATGGGCGCGCCCGGCTCGCTATCGGTGTCTCAGTTCCGCCAGCGAATCGGTCCCTGCGCGCACCCGCTGGCCCGTCTTTACGCGCACCTGGGCATCTGCCGGCAGGTACACCTCGGCGGTCCTCGCGAGCCGCATGAAGGCGAAACGCTGGCCCTGCCCCACCCGCTCCCCGTAGCCCAGGAAGGCCCGCGGCGCGCCGAACCACTTCGGAGCCTGTTTCAGAGCGTGGATGAGGACCACCACATCGTCGTCCTCGTCGCTGCGCACCCACATCCCGTGCACATCCAGCCAGCGGCTGTGGTCGGATAGGTTGTCCCGGGGGTCGAGGACCTTGCCCTCGATGGGGCTGCGGGCCGTGTAGGCGCCGAAATTGTTGATGCGCATCGTCAGGCGCACGGCCTCCCGATCGAGGATACCCGGGCCGCTGCCGGTGATCCCGATGACCACCCCGTCCACCGGCGCGAGCACGCCGAGGGGCGCCGCGGGGATGTCGCGCCACGGATCGTGGAACAGCAGAACGAGCGCCGCCGTCAGCGCGCCCAGCGGCACGGCGAGCCACCAGCCGACGAGGGCGACGCCTGTTGCGAGCGCGGCCAGGCCCGTCAGTATCCAGGGCATGCCTTCCGGTGCTATACGTGGATAATCCGTTCTCGGCATCGGTACCCGGTCGGTCGGGAAGATGCGCGGAGCATGCGCCGAATGGCGGTCAGATGCCACCGTGCCGGCGGCCCCTTCTGCCCGCCATCCCGTGTGTATGCTGCCTATTCGGGCTAGAATCCGGGGCGCCTCCACAACCGCGGGGACACCCGATGCGATCCTCCGAACTGAATCTCACCACACTGAAGGAAGTGCCGGCGGAAGCCGAGATCCCGAGCCACCAGCTCATGCTCCGCGCGGGGCTGATCCGGCGCCTCGCCTCCGGCCTGTTCACCTGGATGCCGATCGGGCTCAGGGTGGTGAAAAAGATCGAGGCGGTGGTGCGCGAGGAAATGGACCGGGCGGGCGCGCTGGAACTGCTCATGCCGGCCGTGCAGCCGGCGGAGCTGTGGCAGGAATCCGGCCGCTGGGAGAAGTACGGCCCGCTGCTGCTGCGCATGCAGGACCGCCACGAGCGGGACTACTGCTTCGGGCCCACCCACGAGGAGGTCATCACCGATATCGCCCGCCGGGAACTCCGTAGCTACCGTCAGCTGCCGGTGAACTATTACCAGATACAGAGCAAATTCCGCGACGAGATCCGGCCCCGTTTCGGGGTGATGCGCGCCCGCGAGTTCATCATGAAAGACGCCTATTCCTTCGACCTGGACGAGGCCGGGATGGCGGCAGCCTACGAGCGCATGGCACGCGCCTACGAGGCCATCTTCACCCGGCTGGGGCTGAAATTCCGTGCCGTGGAGGCGGACAGCGGCGAGATCGGCGGCAGCCGCTCCCAGGAGTTCCACGTGCTGGCCGATTCCGGCGAGGATGCGATCGCCTACTGCGACGAGGACGGCTACGCCGCCAACGTGGAGATGGCGCGCACGGAACCGCCGGCCGAGCCCCGGCCGGCGCCATCCGCGAGGCTGGAGAAGGTGCGAACACCCGGCGCGCGCAGCATCGAGGCGGTGACCGCGGCCCTGCAGCTGCCCGCCGCGCGCCTGGCGAAGACGCTGGTGGTCGCCGGCGACGAGGGCGCCGTTGCCCTGGTACTGCGCGGCGACCACGAGCTGAACGCGGTCAAGGCCCAGGCACTGCCCGGCGTCGCGGACCCGCTGCGCATGGCCGAGGCGGACGAGGTGCTCGCCGCCACCGGCTGTGCAGCGGGCTTCGTCGGCCCGCTCGGCCTGGATATCCCGGTCTACGTGGATCATGCCGCCGCCCACCTCGCCGACTTCGCCTGCGGCGCGAACGAGCCGGACCATCATCTGACCGGGGTGAACTGGGGCCGTGACCTGCCGGAGCCGGACAGCGTCGATATCCGCAACGTGGTGCAAGGCGATCCCACGCCTGGCGGCAGCGGCACACTCAGCATCGCCCGTGGTATCGAGGTGGGGCACATCTTCCAGCTGGGCACGAAGTACTCGGAGTCGATGGCCGCCACGGTGCAGGACCAGGACGGCAACGACCGGCCCATGCAGATGGGCTGCTACGGCATCGGCGTCACGCGCATCGTGGGCGCCGCCATCGAGCAGAACCACGACCAGGACGGCATCATCTGGCCGGAACCGATAGCGCCGTGGCGGGTGGTGATCGTGCCGATCAACCTGCACCGCTCGGAGCGGGTGCGCGAGGCAGCCGATGCGCTGTACGCCGAGCTGGGCAAGCTGGGCATCGACGTGTTGCTGGACGACCGCGACGCCCGGCCCGGCGTGAAGTTCGCCGATGCCGAGCTGATAGGCATCCCCCATCGCGTCGTTATCGGGGAGCGCGGCCTTGATGCGGGCGAGCTCGAATACCGGCACCGCCGCGACACCGAATCGAGGAACCTGAAGCGTGATGCCGTTCTCGCCCTGCTGCGGGAGCCGGCGCTAAGCTGACCGCCCATGGACAGGCCCACGGCAACCGGCACCGCTCCGCGCCGGCGCTCCCTGGGGCTGCTGGCGGCCGGCCTGCTGCTCGCCGCGGCCACCCCGTCGATCGCCGACCGGCAGGCTCCCGATCCGGTCCTCAGGGAGCTGCTGCGCGAGGCCGCGGCGGACCCTGACAGCTTCGACGACCGCTTCCACGCCGAGGTCTGGCTGGCCGACATGTCCACGCGGCTAGGCAACCGGATTGACGATCCGCAAGAGCGTGTGCGCATCCTGAAACGCGTCCACTACGAGGCCAGGCGGGTCAATCTGCCACCGGAACTGGTGCTGGCAGTGATCGACGTGGAGAGCAACTTCGATCGCTTCGCGGTGTCGAGGGCCGGTGCCCGGGGACTGATGCAGGTCATGCCCTTCTGGCTGGACGAGATCGGCCGGCCCGACGACAACCTGTTTCATATCGAGACCAACCTGCGCCTCGGCTGCACCATCCTGCGCTACTACTACGACAGGGAGGCCGGCGACCTGCAGCGTGCTCTGGCCCGCTACAACGGCAGTCTGGGCAAGTCCTGGTACTCGAACCGGGTGCTGGACAAGCTGCGGCTCACCTGGCGCCGGATCTGAAGGCCGGGCCGCTGCTCCGGCCGGCGAGAGACACTAGCCCGTACTGAAATCCCCGGGAGCCGTAACCGACGCCTCCTCTCGCGCCACGCCGGTGACCCGGGCCGAATCGGGCCCCTGCCACAGCCACTCCTCGAGGCGGCCGAGCGCCGCGGGCGGTCCGCAGGCAAGCACCTCGACACGGCCGTCGGGCAGATTGCGGGCGTGGCCGGTGATGCCATTACGCCGGGCCTCCTTCCGGGTGCTGGCGCGAAACCAGACTCCCTGTACCTTGCCGCTGACGAAGAACCGCAGGCACTGAGGGTCAGCCTGCTTGCCAGCCATCTCATCGGCCATTCAGAAACCTCCCGGGGGAGCGGATCTCAGGGCAGCCGTTCCTCGGGCTCGTTGCCGCTGGTGCGTGCCGCTTCGGCGACGGCGCGGGCATGCACGGCCAGATCACGCGCAGCCAGTGCGTCGCGGCGCGCCGCTCGGAAGCTGCGCTGTTTCAGATGGGTCTCGGCGCTGACCAGTCTGGAGTGCGCCGAACGGAACTCGCCAGCCGCCAGGTCGCCGGCACCGGCCTCCCGCGCAGCCTCGATGGCCTGGCGGGCATCACTCATCTCCTGCACGGGCGGCCCACCGGAGGCACAGCCGCCGGCCGCCAAAAGGAGCGCCACCACCGCTGCCCAGACGGCGACATACGCTTCAGCGAATGAGGTCTTCGAGATCACAGCGGAACGCTAGCAGCAGCCACGGGGACCGTCAAGCAGGCAAAACCCGACCAGAAACGGCGGTTTATGGCAGGAATGGGGACTGACGGGAGACCGTCCTGGTGGTACATTACGCGCCGGTCCGCGCCGGCGGCACATGCACGCCGATAACGAGACAACCAAGATGGCATACCCGGGCTCTCGCAACCCTCGCAATCCTCGCTGCTCCGGATCCCCGGCGCCGCCCGGCCGAGCGCCAGAAAACGTTCGCGGGATCCTGCCGACGTGAGCGAGATCCTGGTGGTCTACTACTCGCGCACCAGGGCCACCGAGGCACTGGCCCGGGAAGTGGCCCGGGGCGTCGATGGCGTGGATGGCGCCGCCGCACGCCTGCGCACGGTGCCCAGTGTCTCGGCGCAGACGGAGGCGAGCGCGCCCCGGGTGCCGGTCGAGGGCCCGCCCTACGCCACGCCGCAGGACCTGGTGGAATGTGACGGACTGGTACTCGGCAGCCCGACCCGGTTCGGCAACATGTCCGCCGCGATGAAGTATTTCCTGGACGGCACCTCGGCGCAGTGGCTGTCCGGCAAGCTGATCGGCAAGCCCGCCGGCCTGTTCACCTCCACCGGCAGCATGCACGGCGGGCAGGAAGCCACGCTGCTCACCATGGCGGTGCCCCTGCTGCATCACGGCATGCTCATCGTCGGCCTCCCCTACAGCGAATCGGCGCTGACCGAGACGACCAGCGGCGGCACACCCTACGGTGCCAGTCACGTGGCCGGCGCCGACGCCAACCCGCGTCTCACCGCGCACGAGATCACGCTGGCCCGCGCCCTTGGCCGCCGCGTGGCCCGGACCGCCCTCCGGCTGGCCGGCTGAGTCGCTCGGTGTTGCCGATCTCGCTCTGGCTACCGGCCACCCTGGCCTGGCTCGCGGCGGGCGTGCTGTCGATGGCGCTGGTTGCGGCGGGCACCGGCACCGCGCCGGTATGGGCCTGGATCCTAACCGCGCTGCCGGTGGGGCTCACTCTGCCGTTCATGCTGCTGCGTCGGCCGGATGCATTCCTGCTGGCGCTGCTAGGCAGCGCGGGCTACGCGGGATTCGGCCTGATGGAATCGATCGCCAACCCGCCGGCGCGGCTGCTGGCCGCCACCGTGGCGGCCGTATCCCTGCTGGCGTTCTTCCTGCTGGTCCCGGTGGTGCGGATCACCCGCAGCCGGAATTAGTGTCCCTGGTCCCCAGCACTTCGCGCACGAAGGGGATGGTCAAGCGGCGAGAGGCGGCCAGCGACGCGGTATCCAGCCGGTCCAGCAGGACGGTCAGCCGCCCCATGTCCCTGGGCACCCGGCGCAGCAGATAGCGGGCCGTGTCGGCCGGCAGATTGAAACCGCGGAACCGGGCCCGGGCCCGCAATGCCTCGAGGCGCTCCGCGTCATCCAGATAACGCAGGCGGAAGCGGGCCAGCGCCTGGCAACGGCTGAGCAGGTCCGACAGCCGGATACCCAGTTCTGCCGGCCGGCCGGCGGCTGCAATGACCAGCGGGCTGCCTGCCAGCGAAAGCCCGTTCACCATCCGGAACAGGGCCCGCTCCCAGCGCTCCTCGCCCACCACCCGATCGAAATCATCCAGGCAGACCAGATCCAGCGCATCGAGCCCCTCGAGCATCTCCGGTGCCGGCGCGCTGCCAAGCGGCACGTAGGCACAGCGCCGCTCCGGCCGATGGGCGCAGATGGCCTGCAACAGATGGCTCTTGCCGCTGCCCGGCGGGCCGGCGATCCACAGGCCCGGCGGAGCGGGATCCTTGGCCGCCGCCACCACCGCGCCGTCCCCGGGTGCGTGGAAGGTCTCGAATACCGCATGATCCTGCAGCGTCAACGCGAGCGGCAGCTGTCCGCGGGCCGGATCCTCAGCCATCCCCGCTCCTGTCCGCACCCGGACCGGCGTCTTCCGCGCGGTAAACGTCCGCCAGGTAACTGCGATAGGCGAACCGGGCCAGCACCGAAAGCACCGCAGCTGCCGGCAGGGCCAGCAGGATGCCGAAGAAGCCGAATAGCTGACCGAAAGCCATCACCGCGAAAATCACGACGACGGGATGCAGTCCAATGCGATCGCCGACGAGCTTCGGCGTGAGCACGCTGCCCTCGATGAACTGGCCCACCGAGAACACGGCGACCACGCCCAGCAGCATCAGCAACGCGTTCGGCTCGTTCACCGCCGTCAGCCCGGCCAGCGCGATGCCGAAGATGAAGCCCAGATAAGGCACGAAGCTGACCAGACCGGACACCACGCCGATGGCCAGCGCGAACTGCAGGCCGAGAAGCATCAGACCCAACGTATAGATCAAGGCGAGCCCGGCCATCACCAGCAGCTGGCCGCGCAGAAAAGCGCCCAGCACCTCGTCGGTCTCGCGGAACAGCCGGAAAACGGTATCCCGGCGCGAGGCCGGTACGAGGCTGCCGAGCCGCGCCACGATCACGTCCCAGTCACGCAACAGATAGAAGGTGAGAATGGGGATCAGGAAGAGCGACAGCAACGCGGCGACCAGCGCGCCTCCCGAACGGCCGAGCGAGGTCAGCACGCGACTGCCCCACTGTCCCGCCATGCTGCCGTAGTCGGAGAGGAAGGCGGCCAGGCCGATACCCTGGCCGGTGCCCTCGCCATCGAAGTATTGCCGGGCCAGGGGCAGCACCCGCTCCTCGACGTACTGCATGTAGCGCGGCAGCGCGTCCAGCAGCGCGGCGATCTGGGCCTGGACCAGCGGCAGGACCAGCAGGACGATCGCGCCGATGACGACGAAGGTCAGCAGGAACACGACCAGCACGGCCAGCGAGCGCGGCAGCTTCAGCTTCTGCAGGCGATCCGCCATGGGATCGCCGACATAGGCCAACAGGGCCGCCGCCACGAAAGGCGTCAGCACCGGCGCCAGCAGATAGAGCAGCCATGCGGTGATGGCCGCACCCACCAGCCAGAAAATGCGATTCTCGGCACTCACGCCCCGGCCTCCTCGCTGGCCCGCCGGGCCCACGAGAGCACGTAGTCGGTACCGCTCACCACCGCCGTCACCAACACACCGGCCCCGAGCACCAGCAGGGTGATGTCGGGCGGCCAGGTGAAGCCGGCATGGCCCAGCACACCGAGCACGTAGAGCAGTTCGATCGCGGTGTTCACCTTGCTGATCTTCGTCGGCTGGCCGGTCACCGGCGCGATCAGGAAATTGTAGGCGAGCGCCCCCGCCACGATGACTACGTCGCGGACGATAACGACCGCCGCGAGCCAAACGGGCACGAGCCCCGTCACCGCGAGCGTGAGGAACACGCCCGCCATGAGCAGCTTGTCCGCCGCGGGGTCCAGCAGCGCGCCGAGCCGGCTCTGCCAGGCGAAACGCTTGGCGAGGAATCCGTCCACCCCGTCGGAGAAGCCGGCGCAGAAGAACAGGGCGAGCGCCACCGGGTAAGCACCCACAGCGATCGCATAGAGCGTCGGCGGTATCAGCAGGATGCGGACCACCGAGATGAGATTTGGCAGCCAGCTCAGGGTCATGGGATCCGCCGGTAGCTCAGGGTCGGTAGGCAACGGTCAGGTCCGGCATCGCGCCCGTCCCGGTCGGATTCACTACCTCCTCGAGGGTGCCAAAGCGCCCGCTCAGACGCAGCACTCGGCCGAGCCGGTCGCTGGCGCCGAGCATTTCCAGGCGATAGGTGAGCGCATTGTCGGCGAGTTGCTCCAGGCGCACGTCCCGGACCACACTCACGGAAGCCAGGTAACGAGTGACGTCGGCGTACCCCGCCAGATCTTCGACGCCGGTCACTGTGAGACGCACGGAGCTTGCCCGTTCATCACCCACGGCCGCGAGCTGTCCCGCCATGAGATCGCCGACCCGGTGCAGAGCATCCTCTATCGAGGCGCGCCACTGGCGCTGCTCGCCGCCGAAATACCAGGTCCAGCGCGGCAGCTGGCGCCCGTCCGCGTCGATCCGGCCGAGCAGGATGCTGTTTGCACCGTAGCGGGAGGACGCCTCGAGTACCGGCTGCTCGAACCCGCCCCACACGTCGCTGAACGCCACCCTGGCGCGGTCCTCGGCATCGAGCAGCGGCCACACCAGGGGCAAACCCCTGGCGCGCGCCACGTCCTCGACGCGCTGGCGCAGGAAACGGTCGGTATCTCCGTCTGCCCCGTCTGCCCCGTCTGCCCCGTCTGCCGACTGCGCCGGTCGTCCCGGGCGCGCCGCCGGAGCCGGCTCGCCTTCGGCGGCGACGAGTTCACGCTCGCCCCCGCCCCGGTCAACGGCGAGCCACAGGAGCGTCACCGGCCGCTCGCTGCCCCACACGGCACGATCGGCCTGCCGCAGCCTCGCCGCGATGGCGCGGCCGTCGAAGCTCACCCAGAGGGTCTCGTCCGCGCCACGCCGATAGCCCTGCACCAGCCGCGCCGGATCCTCGAACAACTCGGCGAGCGAGGGATCGCCGGCCGCTGTACGCTGGCCGGTCACACGCACCAGAACCTGGGACAGCGCACGCCGATAGGCCTGCTCGCGCCAGTCCGGCTCGCGCTGGTCTATCGGCACCTGGATGGTATAGAGATCCGTCGCCGCCGCCGCGCGGGCCGGCGCGGCCAGCGTCAGGACAATTGCCATGATTATTGCCGTCATGCCGGGGGTAATTCGTGCGGCTGGATACATGAGACGCGGTTTCCGAACAGGACTTCAAGCTCTATTATATCGTCCTCACCCCCGGCTGAGGCCACCGCCCGGAACGCATCGGTCGATGAGCGACAAGCAACTCACATACAAGGACGCCGGCGTCGACATCGACGCGGGCAACGCGCTCGTGGAGCGCATCGGCGAAGCCGTGGAGAGCACGCGCCGGCCCGAGGTGCTGGCCGGGCTGGGCGGTTTCGGCGGCCTGTTCGCCCTGGATCTGGGGCGCTACCCGCGGCCGGTCCTGGTGGCAGGCACGGATGGCGTGGGCACCAAGCTGAAGCTGGCCGGCATGCTCGAGCGGCACGACACGATCGGTATCGATCTGGTGGCCATGTGCGTGAATGACGTGGTCGTTCAGGGCGCCGAGCCCCTGTTCTTCCTCGACTATTATGCCTGCGGCGCCCTCGACGTGGACCAGGCCGCCGCAGTGATCGGCGGCATCGCCGAGGGCTGCCGGCGCGCCGGCTGCGCCCTGATCGGCGGCGAGACCGCGGAGATGCCCGGAATGTACCCTTGCGGCGACTACGATCTGGCCGGTTTCAGCGTGGGCGTCGTCAACCGGGAAGACATGATCGACGGCAACCGCATTGTGCCCGGCGACACGGTGCTGGGCATCGCCTCTTCCGGCCCTCACTCCAACGGTTACTCCCTGATCCGGCGCATCCTGGAGACCAGCGGCACCGCGATCGGCAGCGGCGATAATGGCGCCGAGTCCGCAGGCGGACAGCCGCTGGGCGAGGCGCTGCTCGCCCCCACCCGTATCTACGCCAAGCCGCTGCTGGCGCTGCTCCGCGCCCTGCCTGTGCACGGCCTGGTCCACGTGACCGGTGGCGGCCTGCCGGAGAACCTGCCGCGCGTCCTGCCGCCCGGCACCGAGGCCCGAATCGATCGCAGCGCCTGGACGGCGCCGCCGATCTTCGACTGGCTGGCCGCGGCCGGCAACGTTGAACCGGCAGAGATGCTGCGCACCTTCAACTGCGGCATCGGCATGGCGGTCGTCGTGCCGCGGCAACGCGCGGACGACGCACTGACCCTGCTGGCGGAGCATGGCGAACAGGCCTGGCCCATCGGCGAGATCGCCGCCGGCGACGGCGGCGCGATCATTTCTTGACTGCGGGAGACGACAGCACCAGCCGGGCCGTGGTACTGATCTCCGGCGAAGGCACCAATCTGCAGGCATTCATCGACGCCATTGCGGCGGGAGACCTGCCACTCGGCCTCGCCGCAGTGCTCGCCAGCCGGCCGGATGCGCCTGGGCTCGCCCGCGCGCGGCGCGCGGGCATCCCGGCAGCCGCCGTGCCGGCCGCCGGCGCGCCGGACAGGGAGGCCTACGATGCGGCACTGGCGGCAGCGATCCGCCGCCACGACCCCGACCTTGTGCTGCTCGCCGGTTTCATGCGTATCCTGGGCAGCAAGATCGTGCAGGAGTTCGCCGGCCGCATGCTGAACGTGCATCCGTCCCTGCTGCCCGCTTACCGTGGGCTGCACACCCATCGGCGGGTCCTCGCCGCCGGCGATCCGGTGCACGGCTGCACCGTGCATTTCGTCACCGGCGAACTCGACGGCGGCCCCGCTGTCATACAAGCGCCTGTACCGGTGCTGCCCGGCGACGACGAGCCCTCGCTTTCAGCCCGGGTTCAGGCGGCCGAGCACATCATCTATCCCCGGGCCGCCGGCTGGTTCGCCAGCGGCAGGCTGCAGCTGAACGACGGCGTGCCCGAACTGGACGGGCGCACGCTGCACGAACCGGTATTCGTGAACCCGTTACTGTGAACACGTACCTGTCGATACGAGAGACTGAATCGCTGCCATGACCACCATTACCCGACTGCTGCTTCTGTTGATCACTGCGGCCTTCGCCGGCACGCCGGCGCGGAGCGAGCCGTCGCAGGGAACGCAGACCGCGCCGCCCGCGCTCCGCCCGTTCGTCGCCGTGTACGAGGCGAAGGCAACGGTGCTCGGTCTCGGCGGTGACGTGATCATGCAGCTGGCGCCGGCGGAGACGCCGGGAGTCTTCGTCTTCCGCAACATCACCGATCCCCGGGGTCTCGCGAACCTGGTCGTGGGCGAGGAGGTGGAGTGCAGCCGCTTCCGCTACGGCGAGAACGGCTTTGAGCCGCTGCATTATCACGAGGATGCGGGTGAGGATTCCAGCACCGTGCGCTTCCGCCGGGAGGAAGGCGTCGCGGTCGCCAGCCATAAGGGCCGCGAAACCACCCTGGAGCTGCGCGACGGCGCCCTGGACCGGGCCACCGAGACAATGGCGGTGCGCCACGAACTCGCCACCGCCGTCCACGAAATCGGCCCCTACACGACCATCGAGCGCAACGAGTACCGCACCATCGAGTACCTCCCGGAAGGGAGCCGGGTCGTGGACTCGCCCGCCGGCAGCTACCACACCGTCGCGTTCCGTCGGCAGCGGGTAGGCTCGAGCCGCAGCGTACTGATCCACTACGCGCCGAAGCTCGACTGGATGCCCGTAATGATCGAGCAGTTCAAGGGCGACAAGAAGCAGGTCACCGCCCGGCTGAAAAATTACCGACCCGGCGTGCCGTCCGACCCTCAGGCTCCGGGTCACGCACGAGGCAGCGTCACGCCTCGCTGCCCCTGATACTTGCCCTGGCGGTCCCTGTAAGAGACCTCGCAGGGCTCGTCCGACTCGAAGAACAGCATCTGCGCCACACCCTCGCCTGCATAGATCTTCGCCGGCAGGGGCGTGGTGTTGCTGAACTCGAGCGTGACGTGACCCTGCCACTCGGGTTCCAGCGGCGTCACGTTCACGATGATCCCGCAGCGCGCATAGGTGGATTTGCCGAGACAGATCGTCAGCACCGTGCGCGGGATGCGGAAGTACTCGACGGTACTCGCCAGCGCGAAGGAGTTGGGCGGAATGATGCAGACGTCGGAGGTCACGTCGACGAAGCTGTTCTCGTCGAAGGCCTTCGGGTCGACGATCGCCGAATTGATGTTCGTGAATATCTTGAATTCCCGTGAGCAGCGCACGTCGTAGCCGTAGCTCGACGTTCCGTAGGAGACCATCGGCCGGTCTCCCGCGGCGCGCACCTGACCGGGCTCGAAGGGCTCGATCATGCCCTGCTCCCCGGCCATTCGGCGTATCCAGCGGTCGGACTTGATGCTCATCGGTCAGGAATCCTCCACGACGATATTCGGGAAAGCGCGGCTGTAGTCCCGGCCGGCGGTGGCCAGCGCGGCAGCCGCCCGCAGCGCGGCTTCCCGGTAGGCGGCGGCGATCGACCCGTCCGGTCGGGCCACCACCGACGGTCTGCCGCCGTCGGCATCCTCGCGGATGGCAATATCGAGCGGCAGTTCGCCGAGCAGCATCGTGTCCGTCGCTGCGGACAGCCGCCGGCCGCCCTCGGCGCCGAAAATCCGTTCCTCGTGGCCGCACTGGCTGCAGATATGGGTACTCATATTCTCGATGATGCCGAGCACGTTGACCGACACCTTGCGGAACATCTCCAGACCCTTGCGGGCGTCGGCCAATGCGATGTCCTGGGGAGTGGTCACGATGATCGCTCCCGCCACCGGCACCCGCTGGGACAGCGTGAGCTGGATGTCCCCGGTGCCCGGCGGCATGTCCACGATCAGGTAGTCCAGGTCCCGCCAGCGGGTCTGCGAGAGGAGCTGATTCAGGGCCTGGGTCACCATCGGCCCGCGCCACGCCATGGGCTGGATGGCGTCCACCAGGAAGCCGATGGACATGGCCTGCAGACCGTGGGCCTGCAGCGGCTCGAGGTGCTTGCCGTCGTCGCTGACCGGGTTCTCGCCCTCGAGGCCGAGCATCAGCGGGATGCTTGGCCCGTAGATGTCGGCGTCGAGGATGCCGACCCGGGCTCCTTCCGCGGCAAGAGCCAGCGCCAGATTGACGGCGGTGGTGGACTTGCCGACGCCGCCCTTGCCCGAGGCGACGGCGATGATATTGCCCACGCCGGGCAGCGGCTTCAGGTTGTGCTGCACCGACTGGATCGGGATCTTCGCGGCGACCTCGATTTCTGCCTGTTCGATGCCGGGCAGCGCGGTCACGGCCGCCCGCAGCGCTTCGGTCAGGTCCGCGCGGATGCCGTCCGCCGGTAATCTCAGCGTGACCGCCAGACGGGCAGTCCCGCCGTCCCTCACGGCACGGTCGATGCTGCCCACCCGGGTCAGCGCAATGTCGGCGACTGGCAGTCTTACGGCTTCGGCGGCGGCGGCGATGTCGGGGTCTTTTTCGGCAGTCACGGTACTCGGCTCGGTTCGGGGGTGGATTCCGCGGCGCGACATTGTAGCGGAGAATGGAGCGGGACATCGGCCTGCGGGCCGGCGGGCCCGCCGGACCCGCCGGCCCGCAGCCGGGTCACAGCCGCGGCGCCGGCGTGACGGGCGTCACGTTGATGGCCGGATTTGGCAGCTGGACAGCAGGCTTGTGGCATAATCGGGCCACCACGGGGGACGACCCGGATTGCCGGCATCCCGCAACTTCGAGTCCGCGGACCGACCGCCCGCCACCAGCGAGCGTCGGCATCGCTGCCGGCGGGCTGCGGGCCGGGAGAGCGGCTGGGACGGCCGCGACGCAGGCGCGGGGCGGGACGCCCCAGGACGTCTCCGGACGTCTCCGGACGTCGCCCGGTCAACAGCGAGGCAGGATGGCTCTACTCACCGGATTCAAAACCGATCGCCTCATCGCCGATATCGTCGGCGCGGGCGATACGAATTCGCCGGCCGCCCAGAAGGCGGCCAGCAAGCTGAAAACCATGGGACCGTCGGCGGTGCCCCGGGTGATCGACGCCCTTGCCAACAGTACCAAGCAGCAGACCATCCTGTTCGTCGAGGTACTCGCCGAACTGGCCGGGCCGAAAAGCCTGAAGCATTTCGTCGAAGGTCTGTCCGACGGCAATCAGCGGGTCGTCTCGGGCACGGCGTGGGCGCTCTCCAGCACCCGCAACCTGAACCCCAACGATCTGGTCGCCCTGCTGGACGACAACGAGGTCTCCAAATCGGCCGTGATCGAGATTCTGAACGTGCACAAGCGCAAGCTGAACGTGCGCGACCTGCTGACCAAGTCCTACGAACTCGAACACAACGACAAGGCGGCGATCTTCAGGATCATCGACGACGTCGTCGACAAAGACATGGTGCCGGAACTCATCGCCCGGCTGGAGGGCAAGGATCCCTTTGTCCGCGTGCACCTCATCAACATCCTGGGCAAGTTCGGGCGGCCGGATGTCGCCGCGG
This sequence comes from uncultured Woeseiaceae bacterium, assembly GCA_964427415.1. Classification (GTDB taxonomy): domain Bacteria; phylum Pseudomonadota; class Gammaproteobacteria; order Steroidobacterales; family Woeseiaceae; genus Lentisalinibacter. The sequence continues at coordinate 33,170 of CAYRUH010000028.1, forward strand.
CTCTCGAGAGGCAGCTGAAGAGCAACAACAAGATGATCCGCCAGTCGGCCCTGACCGCGCTGGCCCGGATGGACGGCGCGCAGAACGTCGAACTCATCGCCACGCTGCTGCAGGACCCGGACTACGACGTTCAGACCAAGGCCGTGGACCTGCTGATCAGGATCAACGACCCGGCTACCGTACGCCACCTCATCCCGGCGCTGAAGGACGAGTCGGAATATCCCCGCCGCGCAGCGGTGGAGGTCCTGAACGAGATCGGCACCAGGGATTCGGTGAAAGACCTGCTGCAGGCGCTGCAGGACGACGACTGGTGGGTGCGCGCGCGGGCCACCGACGCGCTGGCCAAGATCGGCGGGCCGAAGGTGATGAACGCAGCGCTGGCCCTGATCCGGGACGAGGACCAGGAGATCCGCCGCGCCGCCATCGAGATCCTGAACGCCACCAAGGACGACAGTGCGGTGAAGCAACTGATCGAGGCCACCAGGGACTCGGACTGGTGGGTGCGCGAGCGGGCTGTGGACGCGCTCGCCGGCATCGGCAGCACCAAAGCGCTGCCGGCGCTCACGAAGATGCTGGGCCAGCACCCCAAGTCCGACGCCTCGGTCGTGCGCGCGCTGTCGAAGATCGGCAACGCCTCGGTGATCGAGATACTGCTGCCCATGCTGAACCGCCAGGAGCGCGAGATCCGGGTGGAAGCCATCAAGGCCATCGCGCATCTCACCGACGAGTCCAAGGCAGAGCCTATCCGCAATTATCTGGAGAAGATGAAGCAGCTGGACGACTCGGTCATCGTCAACACCGCGGACAAGGCGATCAAGGAGATCGAGGCCCGCTTCTCCTCCGACGTGCGCCACCAGAACATAAAGGCGGAGAGACTGGCCGCCGAACCCGCCAGGACGCTGCTGATCGAGAACGAGGACATCGAGAGCATCATCCAGGACGTCGGCGGCAAGCAACCGCTCGACATCTCCACGCTGGAGCCCGGCGACGTCATCGACGACCGCTACATCTTCGTGGAGAAGATCGGCAAGGGCGCCTTCGGCACGGTGCTGCTGATGCAGGACAAGGTCGTCGACGAACGGCTCATCCTGAAGTTCCTGAACCCGAACGTCTCCTCGGACGAGGAGATGATGAAGCGCTTCGTCCATGAACTCCGGTTTTCGCGCAAGATCACCCATCCGAACGTCATCCGCATCTACGACTTTCTGAGCGTGCAGGGCCTGTACGCCATCTCCATGGAGTACTTTCCGTCCCATACGCTGGGCGCCGAGATCGCGGCGCAGAAGCCGATGCCGTTCGCCAAGGCGCTGCAGTTCGCCAAGGACATCGCGACAGGCATGATGGTGGCCCACGAGGCCGGCGTCATTCATCGCGACCTGAAGCCCGCCAACATCCTCATCAACAACGAGGGCATCCTGAAGATCGTGGACTTCGGCGTGGCGGCGGCGGCTACTGCGGGTGATACCCAGCTCACGAAGACCGGGTACGTCATCGGCTCGCCGAAGTATATGGCGCCGGAACAGATCCTCGGCAAGCGGGTGGACGAGAAAGCCGACATCTACAGCCTGGGCGTCATGGTCTACGAGATGCTGACCGGCACGCCGCCCTACACGCGGGGCGACCACATGTCGGTGATGTACCAGCACGTCCAGGGCAAGGCCCGCAAGTGCCAGGAGGTCAACCCGAAGATCCCCGACGACCTGGCGGCGCTGGTCAACCGCACCATGTCCGTCGACAAGAACAAGCGCCACGCTTCTATGGTCGAGCTGAAAGACGAGCTCGAGGCCATCAAGCTCTGACACCGCGGCCGCACTGGTCATCCGCGCCAATAGGCCCTAGCATAGGGCTGCGCGGACCGATCGGGCCCGTGCGGTGAGATCAGGCGCAGACATGGCACGCATAGACGCATTCCTAAAACTCGGCCTCGCCCAGGGCTGCTCGGACGTCCATCTGGCGGTAGGGGTACCACCCATGCTGCGCATGCACGGCGACCTGATGCCGATCAAGTTCCGCGAACTCTCGGACACCGAACTCGACACCTATGTGGCCGAAATCCTCACCAAATCCCAGCAGGACAAGTTCGAGAGCGGCCGGGACCTCGACTTCTCCTACGTGAGCGAGGACGGTGGACGCTTCCGCGTCAACCTGTTCCGCAAGGACACCGGCATCGGCGCGACCTTCCGCCACATACCGACGGAAATACCCACGATGGAGTCGCTGGACCTGCCTGCGGTGATCGGCAAATTCTGCGACTACCACCAGGGCATGGTGCTGGTCACCGGCTCCACCGGGACGGGCAAGTCGACCACGCTGGCCTCGATGATCGACCACCTGAACCGGCACCGGAATCTGAATATCATCAGCCTGGAAGACCCCATCGAGTTCGTGCATCCGAGCAAGAACTGCCAGGTGATCCAGCGCGAGCTGGGCACCCATCTGCGCAGCTTCGCCGACGGCGTACGCTCGGCCATGCGCGAGGACCCGGACGTGATCCTGGTCGGCGAGCTGAGAGACGCCGAAACCATCAGCATGGCCATGACGGCGGCCGAGACCGGCCACCTGGTACTGGGCACGCTGCACACCACCGGCGCGGTGAAGACCATCGACCGGATGATCGACGCGCTGCCCGGCGAACTCCGGGAGCAGACCAAGAGCTTCCTGGCGCAGAGCCTGAACGCGGTCGTCACCCAGGTGCTGGTGAAGACGCCGGACGGCCGCGGCCGCAAGGCGGTACTGGAGATACTGATCAACACCAAGGCCATCTCTAACCTCATCATGAGCGACCAGACCCACCAGATTCCGGCCCAGCTCCAGACCGGCCGCGATCTCGGCATGCAGACCATGGATCAGGCACTGCTGGAGGCCATCGATGCCAAGTTCATCGACCCGGACGATGCGTTCCGTTTCGCCCACGACAAGAAGCGCTTCCAGCGTTTCGTGACCAACACGGACGTGCTGCCGAAACTCGATATCGCGACTTCGTAAGCGGCCGATGAGCACCGAGACTGCCAACATGAACCTGATCGACCCTTACCTGCGCGAGGCGCTGGACCGGGACGGCTCGGACCTGCATTTTCTCGCCATGGACCCGCCGCGCGTGCGCGTCTACGGCAATCTCACCGAATTGCGCGACGAGCGACTGGAACCCGGCCATGTCCAGGAGGCGCTCTACCAGATCATGAGCGGGATCGCCCAGAAGCACTTCGAGGCCGACGACGCGGTGGATTTCGCCTATGAGGTGCCGGGGCTGGCCCGCTTCCGGGTCAATGCCTTCCGCCATCTCAACGGCATCGGCGCCGTACTGCGCGCCATACCTTCCGCGGCCAGAACGCTGGATGATCTCGCCATGCCCGACGTGGTGAAGAACCTCTGCCGCCAGACCCAGGGCATGATCCTGGTGACCGGCAAGACCGGCTCGGGCAAGTCAACTACGCTGGCGGCGATGATCGACGCGATCAACCTGCGGCTGAAGGGCCACATCCTCACCATCGAGGATCCGATCGAGTTCGTGCACCAGCGCAAGGGCTGCCTGATCAGTCAGCGGGAAGTGGGCGTGCACAGTCCGTCGTTCGCCGACGCCCTGCACTCGGCCCTGCGCGAGGACCCGGACGTGATCCTGGTGGGCGAACTGCGTGATCTCGAGACCATCGGTATCGCGGTGACGGCGGCGGAGATGGGCATTCTGGTCATGGGTACGCTGCACACCAACGGCGCCGCCCAGACCATCGACCGCATGATCAACGCCTTCCCCCACGACAAGCAGGCGCACATCCGCACCATGCTCTCGACCTCTCTACGGGGCGTGATCTCCCAGCAGCTCGTGCCCACGAAGGGCAAGCCGGGGCGGGTAGCCGCGCTCGAGATCATGGTCAATACGCCCGCCATCAGCAATCTCATCCGCCAGGGCAAGATCGATCAGCTCGAGAACGCGATGCAGAGCGGCGGGTCCATGGGCATGAAGACCATGGACACGGCCCTGCGCGAACTCTACGAACGGCGTTTCATCAGCGGCAACGAGGCCTACCAGAAAGCCATGAACAAGTCGAAGTTCGAGCCCATGAAGGACGAGAACTGAGCCGAACCGGCCCGCCGCCCGCCCGCTGCCGCGCCTCTGGCATAATCCCCGCCTGCCGAGAAAGACACTACGAAATGGCCGAACAACGCCGCAAGATACTCGTTACCAGCGCCCTGCCCTACGCCAACGGTTCCATCCACCTGGGCCACCTGGTGGAATACCTGCAGACCGACATCTGGGTACGCTTCCAGAAGTCCCGCGGTCACGAGTGCCGCTATGTCTGCGCCACCGATGCTCACGGCACGCCCACCATGATCCGCGCCCGCCGGGACGGTATCAGTCCCGAGACGCTGGTGGAACGCATGTGCGCCGAGCATGAGCGGGACTTCACCGACTTCCAGATCGAATTCGACAACTACTACTCGACCCACACGCCGGAGAACGAGGCCATCGTCACCGGCATTTACGAGCGGCTGCAGGAAGCCGGCCATATCTACACCGAGGTGGTCAATCAGGCCTACGACGAGAAAGAGGGCATGTTCCTGCCGGACCGCTTCGTGCGCGGCGAATGCCCGGTGTGCGGTGCGCCCGACCAGCATGGCGACAACTGCGAAGCCTGCGGCAGCACCTACACGCCCCGTGACCTGAAGAATCCGGTATCGATACTCTCGGACACCGCCCCGGTCTACCGGGACAGCGAGCACTACTTCTTCCGCCTCTCCCGCTTCGAGGATTTCCTGCGCGGCTGGATGGCGTCCGCTAAGCTGGATGCGGGGATCGTGCGCAAGCTGGACGAGTGGTTCGAGCAGGGCCTGCAGGACTGGGACATCTCCCGCGACGCACCCTATTTCGGCTTCCGCATACCGGGCACCGAGGACAAGTACTTCTACGTCTGGCTGGATGCACCTGTGGGTTACATGGCGAGCTTCCGCAACCTGGCCGACCGGGAAGGACTCGACTTCGACGCCTGGTGGGGCACCGACGCCGACGGCGAGCTGTACCACTTCATCGGCAAGGACATCGTCTATTTCCACGCGCTGTTCTGGCCCGCCGTGCTGCACGGCTCCGGCTACCGCACGCCGGACGGCGTTTTCGCTCATGGCTTCCTCACCGTCAACGGCGAGAAGATGTCCAAATCCCGTGGCACCTTCGTGAACGCCCGCACCTATCTCGCCCATCTGGCGCCGGAATACCTGCGCTACTACTACGCGGCGAAACTCGGGCCAGGCACCGACGACATCGATCTCAGCCTGGACGATTTTGTGGCACGGGTGAATTCCGACCTGGTGGGTAAGCTGGTGAACATCGCCAGCCGCTGCTCGGGCTTCATCACGGCGCACTTCGACAGCGAGCTGGCGACGGAGCTGCCGGACCCGGCGCTGTACGGCGAGTTCGCCGCCCGTGGCGAGGAGATCGCGGCCCGTTACGAGGCCCGCGAGTTCGGCCATGCCATGCGCGAGATCATGGCGCTGGCGGACCGGGCCAACCAGTACATCGACACCCACAAACCCTGGATACTGGCGAAAGACCCCGAGCGGCTGCCCGAAGTCCGGGGCATCTGCACCCAGGGGCTGAACCTGTTCCGCATGCTGACGGTCTGGCTGCAGCCGGTGCTGCCGCACCTGGCGGCCAGCGCGGCGCGCCAGTTCGGCGAACAAAGCGGGTGCTGGGACGACGCGGTGCGCCCACTGCTCGGCGCGGCCATCGAGCGCTACCAACCCCTGATCACCCGCATCGATTCGAAACAGGTGGACGCCATGATCGACGACTCCCGCCAGGGCGGCAACAGTGCGGCGAAGCAGCAGGAGCCTGCCGCATCCGGGCCCGACGAGATCACCATCGACGACTTCATGAAGGTGGACCTCCGCGTAGCCCGGATCCTCAAGGCCGAGCCCGTGCAGGGCGCCGACAAGCTGCTGCGCCTCACGCTCGACACGGGCGGCGGTGAGAAGACCGTGTTCGCGGGCATCAAATCGGCCTATGATGCAGCGGCGCTGGAGGGCCGGCTGACGGTGCTCGTCGCCAACCTGAAGCCGCGCAAGATGCGCTTCGGCACGTCCGAAGGCATGGTGCTGGCGGCCGGACCGGGCGGCGGAGACGTCTTCCTGCTCGCGCCGGACGAGGGTGCCGAACCCGGCATGCGCGTAAAGTAGCGCCGCCGGCCTGAAGCCGCCGGCGTGAGCCTCTACAATAGCGGGACACTCGGGGTCCCGGACATGACCGATCTATTCCTGATCATCGTCGCCACGGTACTGGTCAATAACTTCGTTCTCGTGAAGTTCCTCGGCCTGTGCCCGTTCATGGGCGTCTCGACGCGGGTGGAACCCGCGGCGGGCATGGCGCTCGCCACCGGCTTCGTACTCACCCTTTCCTCGGCGTTCAGCTACCTGGCCGAGACCTGGGTGCTCGTACCCTTCGGCCTCGAGTATCTACGCACGCTGGCCTTCATCCTGGTCATCGCCTGCATGGTGCAGTTCACCGAGATCATGGTGCGGCGCCTGAGTCCGCTGCTGCACCGGGTGCTGGGCATCTATCTGCCGCTGATCACGACCAACTGCGCGGTGCTGGGCGTCGCCCTGCTGAATACGCGTCAGGCGGAGAGTTTCGTCCAGTCAGTGGTCTACGGCCTCGGCGCTGCGGCCGGGTTCGCGCTGGTGCTGGTCTTGTTCGCAGAGATCCGCGAGCGCCTGGCAACGGCACCGGTGCCCGCCGCCTTCCGCGGCGCCGCCATCGGCCTGGTCACGGCGGGCATCATGTCACTGGCCTTCATGGGTTTCGCCGGCTTCGCGGGGCTCTGAGCGATGCTGGGTGCGGTCCTCACGCTCGCGATACCGGCCTTCGCCGCCGGCGTGGGCCTCGCGTGGGCGGCGCGGCGGCTGCCGGCCGATGAAGAGCAACTGGTCGAGCGCATCGATGCAGCTCTGCCCCAGACACAGTGCGCCCAGTGCGGCTACGCCGGCTGTCGCCCCTACGCCCGGGCCATTGCTGAGGGCAGCGCCGGGATCAACCAGTGCCCGCCGGGCGGAGCGGAAACCATCCGCGCGCTGGCGGAATTGCTGGGGCGGGAGGCGTTGCCCCTGGACCCGGCGCGCGGTATCGAGCCGGCTCCCCGGGTGGCGGTGATCCGGGAGGCCGAGTGCATCGGCTGTGCCCGCTGCCTGACGGCGTGCCCGGTGGATGCCATCGTCGGCGCGCCCCGGTATCTGCATACCGTGATCGAGCGCGAATGCACCGGTTGCGAGCTGTGCCTGGATCCCTGCCCCGTGGACTGTATCGACCTCGTGCCGGCTCGCCCGGCACCAGGCGGCAGCGCGTGACCGCGCCGACGGAAGGCCTGTCGCGCCTGCACGGCGGGCTCCGCCTGCCGGCGCACAAAACGCGTTCCACGGCTGCGTCCATCCGCGAGTTGGCGGTGCCGCCACGGCTGATCATGCCGCTCGGCCGCAAACCCGCTGCGATCGCCCGCCCGCTGGTCGCCGCGGGAGACCGGGTGGCAAGGGGCCAGCGCATCGCCGAGGGCCGCCCTCCGCTCAGCGCCAACGTGCACGCCGGCTCATCGGGCACCGTCACGGGGATCGAGGACCGGCCGGTGCCGGCGCGGGATGGCACCGCCGTCGTACCCTGTATCCTGATCGATACGGATGGCGAGGACCGCCTGCACGAGGACTGCCGTCCCCTGCCGTCGTCGATCACCCGCGACCCGGCCGCACTGGCCGGCGCCGTCGAGGCGGCCGGCATCCTCGGGCTCGGCGGCGCCGCCTATCCCACGGCACCGAAGCTCGCCGAGGGGCTGGGAGCGGACCTGGAAGGGCTCATACTGAACGGCGCCGAATGCGAGCCGTACATCAGCTGCGATGACCGCCTGATGCGCGAGCAGGCGGCGGATGTCGTCGCCGGTGCCTGCCTGATGCTGACCGTATTGGACATCCGCCGCTGCATCGTGGCCATCGAAAGCGACAAACCCGAAGCCTGGCGGGCCATGAAGGCGGCGGCGGCCGGAGCGCCGGCCGGCATCAGCCTGGTCCAGCTACCCTCCGTCTATCCGTCCGGCGGCGAGGACCAGCTGGTCAAGCTGCTGACTGGCCGGGAGGTGCCGAGCGGCGGCCTGCCCACGGATGTCGGCTACCTGGTACATAATGTCGGCACTGCCGAGTCCGTGGCCCGCCTCGCCGCGACCGGCGAACCCCTCATCAGCCGGGTGGTCACCGTCACCGGCGAAGGCATCGCCGAGCCGGGTAACTACCGCGTGCGTCTGGGGACGTCGATCGCCGAGCTGACACGCGCCGCCGGCGGCTACACCGAGCGGGCAGCCTGCCTCATCATGGGCGGGCCGATGACCGGCATCTCGCTGCCACACGACGACTTGCCGGTGGTCGGCGGGACCAACTGCCTGATCTGCACCGGGGAGCAGCCGGTCTACGCCGGCCAACCGGAGCGTCCCTGCATACGCTGCGGAGAATGTGCCCGGGTGTGCCCCGTGCGGCTGCAGCCCCAGCAGCTGCACCGCTATGCCCGTCCGGCCGACGAGGACGCGCTCGCCCTGTTCGGACTCGACGACTGCATCGAGTGCGGCTGCTGCGACCTGGTATGCCCCAGCCACATCCCGCTCACCAGCGGGTTCCGCCGGGCCAAGGGGGCGCTGCGGCTGAAGGCCCACGAGCGCCGCAAGGCCGAGCGCGCCAGGCACCGCTTCGAGGCCCGGGAGCGCCGGCTGCTCGAACACGAGCAGGCCGTCGGCGAACACCAGGACGACCTCCGGCGCCAGGCCGGCGCCGAGGCGATACGCGAGATCCTCGAACGCCGCCACGGCAGCCGCGACGACGAAGGCTGAGCCGGTGCGGTTCCGTACCGTCCGCCTGCCCCTGCTCCGCCCGCGCACCGGCGTGGGCACCGTGATGCGCCAGGTCCTGTATGCGCTTGCCCCGGCCGCCGCGGCCTACGTCTGGTTCTTCGGTCCGGGCTTGTTGTTCAACATCCTCGTCGCTGCGGTCTTCTGCCTGGGCAGCGAGGCGCTGATCCAGCGGATGCGGGGTATGCCGGTCGCCCCGGCGCTGGAAGACTATAGTGCGCTGGTCACCGCGGTGCTGCTCGCTTTCGCCCTGCCGCCACTCACGCCCTGGTGGGTAACGGCCACGGGCGCCGTATTCGCGATAGTCTTCGCCAAGCATCTCTACGGCGGGCTGGGCTACAACGTCTTCAACCCGGCGATGGCCGGCTACGTGGCCGTGCTGCTGTCCTTCCCCGTGGCCATGACCGCCTGGCTGCCGCCCCGCATGGGCGATCTGGACTACGAGGGCCTAACGCTCCTGGAATCCCTGGGCTATGTGCTCGCGGGCCATCTGCCGGAGGGCGTTACCCTGGATGCCATCACACGGGCCACCCCCCTGGACTCCGTGCGCGAGGGTCTCAGGGAGATGCAGATCTTTGCCGAGATCCGCAGCAATCCCCTGTTCGGCGACTTCGGCGGCCGCGGCTGGGAGTGGATCGACAACTTCATCGCGCTGGGCGGATTCTGGCTGCTGTACCGGGGCATCATCCGCTGGCATATCCCGGTGGCGGTGCTGGCGGGTGTGCTGGTGCCCGCGACCGTCGCCTCGCTCCTGCAGCCCGGCCTCGCCCCCACACCCGGCTTCCACCTTTTCAGCGGGGCCACCCTGCTGTGCGCCTTCTTCATCGCCACCGATCCGGTTTCCGCGGCCACCAGCCCGGCGGGCCGACTCGTCTACGGCTTCGGCATCGGGCTGATCATCTGGACGATCAGGAGCTGGGGCGGTTACCCGGACGGCGTGGCCTTCGCCGTGCTGCTCATGAACATGGCCGTCCCGGCCATCGACCGCTACACGCGTCCGCGCATCGCGGGCCACGGGCGCTCCACATGAATGACCGGCCCGCCAGCCTGACGCCCTGGCGCACCGGCCTGGTGCTGGCCGTGTTCGCCGCCGTCTGTGCCGGGGCGGTCTCGCTGACCTGGGAAATGACCCGGGAGCGCATCGCGGAGAATCGGGCCGCGCTGCGCCAGCAGCGCTTCGCGCCCCTGCTCGAGGATGTGGCGTGGGACCGCATTACGCTGAACCAGCCGCTGCGCTTCGCGCCGCCCCACGACCTGCCGGGACGCCAGGCCGCCCTGATCTACCGGGCACTGGACGGCGGGCGAACCAGTGCCTGGATCTTCGAGGTATCCGCGGACGGCTACTCCGGTCCCATCCGGCTCCTGATCGGGCTCCGCCCCGACGGCACCATCACCGCCGTGAGGGTGCTCGAACACCGCGAGACACCCGGCCTCGGCGACGGCATAGAAACCTCCCGCTCCGACTGGATCCGTCGCTTCGCGGGGCTTTCCCTCGGTGATCCGCCCGCCGACCAGTGGGCGCTCGAGAGTTCCGGCGGTCGCTTCCAGCAATTCACGGGAGCCACCATCACTCCCCGCGCGGTGGTCCGGGCGGTGAAATCCACCTTGATATACTTTGCCGCTCACCGGGATGATCTCGAGAAGCGCGTGCAGGAGGACGCCGGATGAAACAGACCGACGCCACCACCGTCGGCCAGGAAGGCCACCCCACCGGGGAGACCGCCGCAGTGAGCGCCGGCGGCCGAGGGACATGGCTGCGCAATGGGCTCTGGGACAACAACCCGGGACTGGTGCAGCTGCTGGGCCTTTGCCCGCTCCTGGCGGTGACCACCGGCGCCGTGCACGGACTCGGGCTCGGGCTGGCCACAGCGTTCGTGATGATCGTCACCAACACTCTCGTCTCCCTGCTCCGCCGGTCGCTCAGCCGCGAGATCCGCATCGCCGTCTACGTCCTCGTCATCGCCTCGCTGGTGACCTGTGTCGAGATGATCTTCGAGGCCTGGTTGCCGGCGCTGGACCGCGCGCTCGGCATCTTTATCGCGCTGATCGTGACCAATTGCGCCATCGTCGCGCGGGCAGAGGCCGTGGCATCGCGCCAGCCGCCGCTGCCCGCCGCCGCCGACGGCCTGGTGATGGGTCTCGGCTTCGCGTGGGTACTGGTCGCCGTCGGCGGCATCCGCGAGCTGGTCGGCCGCGGCACGCTGTTCGCCGACTGGCACCTGCTGAGCGGCGCGGTAGCCGCGCCGGCCGGCCAGGGCGCCGCGGACGGCGGTTTCCTGCTGGCCATACTGCCGCCGGGCGCCTTCCTGACGCTGGCCCTGCTGGTAGCTGGCAAAAACCTCCTGGACGGCCGCCGCCGGCAGCCGGCCGCCCCCGCGCTGAGATCGGCGGGTGAGATGGAATGAACCGGGACAAGCGCACGTCCATCTATCGGCGGCTGCGGGATGCCAACCCACGACCCACCACCGAGCTCGAGTATTCGACGCCTTTCGAGCTGCTGGTCGCGGTCATACTCTCCGCCCAGGCGACCGACGTCGGCGTCAACAAGGCCACCCGCGAGCTCTTCCCCGTCGCCAATACGCCGGCCGAGATACTGGCGCTGGGCGTGGACGGGCTGTCCCGCTACATCCGCACGATCGGCCTCTTCAACAGCAAGGCGAAGAACATCATCGAGACCTGCCGCATTCTGATCGAACAACACGGCAGCGAGGTGCCCACAGACCGCGCGGCGCTGGAGGCCCTGCCCGGCGTCGGCCGCAAGACCGCGAACGTGATCCTGAACACGGCTTTCGGCGAAGCCGTGATCGCGGTAGACACGCATATCTTCCGCGTCGCCAATCGTACCGGCCTGGCGAGGGGCAAAACGCCGCTCGAAGTCGAGACGCGACTGAGCCGGCTGACACCGGAGGAGTTCCTGAAGAACGCGCATCACTGGCTGATTCTGCATGGGCGCTACGTGTGCAAGGCGCGCAAGCCGGACTGCCCGAACTGCATCATCTCGGACCTCTGCGAGTACCGCCACAAGACCAGACCAACGGAGGCCGCCTGATGGTGTTCGGCCAGGACCGGGAGGAACTCCGGCGCATGTATGCCGAGGCGTGGCGCAAGGCGCGGGAGTTCCTGCCCATGAGCCCGCTGGAGACGCAAATCGCCGAAGTGGTGGCGTCGCACCCGGAATATCACAGCACGCTGGCCGGCGGGGCGCTGGACCGGGATTACACCGGCGGGGACGGAGCGACCAATCCATTCCTGCACATGGGGCTGCACATGGCCCTGCGCGAGCAGGTCGCCACCGACCGGCCGCCCGGCATACGCGGGATATTCGAGGTGCTCGCCGCACGCCTCGGCGACGCCCACGAGGCCGAGCACCGTATGATCGAACCTCTGGCGGAAACGCTCTGGGAGGCCCAGCGTGCCGGCACGGCAGCGGCCGAAGCCGCCTATCTGGAGCGCCTGCGCCGGCTGAGCTGATGGACCCGCAGTCGTGAAATATCTGTCCGCGGCGACCGGTCATCTCTGGTGACGACGGACCTGACAACGACGGACCTGACAACGACGGACCTGACAACGACGGACCTGACAACGACAAAACGAATCTGGACGAGCG